>JANYLQ010000023.1 GCA_025363755.1 Hyphomicrobiales bacterium
ACCCACTTCATTCAGGGCCACTTTTCCATTACGATAATTTTGTGAAATTTGTAGCGGCATGTTGTTCTCTCTTGCTCAGTTGGAGTGCCGTATGGTGAAGTGACCTTTTTATTGTTGCAACAATAAGGCAATGCGCATGGAATTTATGACTTACTCCACGGCCGCTGAGAATTTCGAACGGATATTGAACATCGTTACACAAAAGTTGGAGAAAGCGGACTATGCTGGATGGGATCCTTTTGACGGACTTAACAGCAATCTGTTCGCGGCAACCCCCCTTTCTGCTTGGCCAATGGCGCGCCTTGCTTGGACCCAAGCTTTTAAACGCATGCCACTGAACTTGCGCTTTATGGCCCTCGTGCCTAAAACCGCAAATCCTGTCACAATTGCACTGGCAGCTGAGATTAAGCGGCGGCAAGGTGATGTCGTTGGCGCGCTAGCGCTTATCGAAAGACTACTTTCTATGGCTACGGTTTCTGGTGATACTACTTTCGGCTGGGGCTATCCCTTCGCTTGGCAGGCCAAAGCATTTTATGTCGAGAAGTATGAACCCAATATTATCGCGACGGCTTACGCGTTGCGCGAACTCTCCAACTGGAAACAAGTGCCCGCTGTGCAGGATGCGATCTTGCGATCTTGCGCGTATATCGCCCAAAATTTTTCGCGCCATGTTTCAGGCAAAGGGTACTATATTGCCTATGTCAGAAACTCTGATGCAATGGTTCACAATGCAAATTTGTGGGGCGCACATAGTCTGACAATAGGAGGCGCTATGGCGGATAATCCCGCTTGGCTCGAACTTGCGCAAGACGCGACACAATTCTCTTTGGCCGCGCAACGCCAAGATGGATCATGGGCATATGGTGAGGCTTCCCACCATCAATTTACCGACGGATTTCACACAGGCTATGTGCTGGAAGCCTTACATCGCATGGATCGGGTTTTTACCAATCCAGCAGTCAAAGCACATATCAGTTCAGGCCTTGATTATTATCTCAACAATTTGGTGGAAGCCGATGGCACGGCAAAATATTATTCTAATAACCGTTACCCGATTGATGCTAATGCGGCTGCTCAAGCCATAATCACGCTCGACACTTTGCAGTTGCCCAAAGACTATTCTGACATTGCTTTGAACGTCATGAAAGCTGCTGTGCAAAATTTGTGGTTAGAGAAAAGAAGCTATTTTGCCTATCAACGCTCGCGAAAGTTTATAAATGCCATTGAATATCCCAGGTGGACGCAGATATGGTTGGCGCTCGCCATGCAGATTGTTATTGATATGCCAGTTGGTAATTCGCAGTGACCTGAAAGGCTTTATGGATTTAACTTCGTAACTGTTGATACGCCGCCATAACTTGCAGTAAAGCCACGACCAATGAGCAAGAAGAATTTAGAAAGTTCCGTTGAAGGCGAATTTGCAAAATAAACAACATCTTTATCTATTATGGGGAAGCGTTGCGCCGCTAAGAACCCGCCCGGCCTTTTAAGGTCCAGCCGATATACGATCGGAATTTCTCTGTCGCCTGTTGCAGCCCTACCACCAATTGAATGATAAACATCGACACTTTCATAGCGAAACACAAATACACCTGCCGGATCGGCACGTTCATCGTTTAGCCCGCCCGCCCGCCCCAATGCCTCAGCAAGTGTCAGGCTTGCAGATTCGAATTTGACTTCTGCATTTGTTAAGTTCGCACCAAGAGCCACAAATTTTTGCGGCTTAGAATAAACAAAGATTTGATCTCTAGGCTGAAGCGGGACGTTTTCTTGCGGTGAATTGATTAACCTTTCCAACAGCATGTCTCCTGAGCTTTTTCCGCGCGTGAGCTTTATGTAGGTGTCTTGTGCAGTTCCTTTCGGCCCGCCTGCAACCGCAAGCGCATCCAACAGCCTCTCATTGCCAGCATTCAGTGGCACTCGCCCGCCTTTGGTAACGTCGCCTGACACGGTAACAAGTCGGCTCTCATTACCTACAATGGTTACAATGGCCTGGGGTTCAATTGCTCGCTTGGACAATCGACTTTCAATCTTCGTCTGGACCTGTTGGGGTGAAAGACCAACAACTGAGATATTTCCCGCATAAGGCACCGTGATTGTTCCAGTTCGGTCAACTGTCTGTGGAGGGAAAACCACATTTGGTGTCCCGTTTGAGGTTCCGTCACTTTGCGATTTGGCACTAAAGAGTCCTCTTGACGATGACTCGAATACAGTGACAGATAAAGAATCTCCTATCCCAATTCCGCGTGCAGGAGATAGTGGCAGTTCTGAAAATCCAGAACCCGATGCTCTGCGAACAGATTTTCTCAAAATCTCTGCCACTTCTACATTGATGTCAATGACTTCATATTGTGAAGGTTCATCAGCTGGCGCTGAAGCAGATATGATCTGTTTGGCTGTTGGCCCACTCGACGGCAATTCTGCACATGCAGATAGTACAACCGACAGGGTTGTAAGGACAAATACACATTTCAACTCAACAAACTCCCCTGCCGCCACCAATACTCTATTTACGCAAATTTTATGAAACTGTTTCGTGCCTATTTAGCTGACAATGTGCATGCTCCTTCCATCTAATCAAAATCAACGTAGAGCCACAATCATAGTGGCTATCGCAACTATTCATGAACTTGATCATGCGGCAACGGTATTTGTTTCAATACTCGGCGGTGTTCGATTAAAAAAATAAACAATATTGCTTCCCGCCTTGTAGGATAAGCGAGAAACACCTTTCAAAACAAAACCTAGTATCTTTAGACGTCGTAAGCACAACCAACAAGATTGTGTCATCTCCCACTCCATAGCGCGTCAACTCATATAGAGAGACTTTACACTTTAACCGTCCGTGGTAAAATCAATCATATGATTGCGGCGAATTATAGGCCGAACCAAAAGTGGGAAGCATTTTAGTTTACAAGATTATTCTGCTTGCCAAATTTGGTTGCAATTAAGCCGACCAATAAAAAAGCAAATTTCGTGTTTGTGCTCACGTAGCGCCACCACATTCGGCCAGGCTCTTGGTAGATACGGTAACCCCATTCCAATCCTGTGCTTTGCATCCATTGCGGTGCCCGCTTTGTGATTCCCGCAAGAACATCAATTGATCCGCCAACCCCCATGATAAATGGCACACCCAGTTTATCGCGCCACACTCGCAATATGCGTTCCTTTCGTGGTGTTGGCATGCCGATGAACAGGCAATCAGCCCCTGACAGCATGATCTGTTCCATTACGTCCTGCTCATCGTCATCGGAAAAATATCCATCTCGATACCCGGCGAACTTCAAGTTGGGATATCTTAGTATTGCAACATTCACGGCTTGCTGCACGATTTCCGGTTTGGCTCCCAAGAAGTAAGGTCGAAAGCCCTTAGATGCACAAAGATCGAGCACATTGCTCATCAAATCCACACCTGCAACACGCGGAATATTTTTACAACCGATCATCCGCAGGGCCAAGACGATACCCATGCCATCGATACCAACGATGTCGGCGGATTTGACATCCTCCTTAAGCTCGTCGTTCTCTCGCAGAGAAACAAGCTTGGCTACATTGAGCGCTACGTGTTGCAGCCGAATTCGTGAAATGATTGCAGATTCAATTTCATGAAGTGTCGCGCTCATCGTTAAGATGTCTACGGGTACACCAAGCAGTTCTGTTCGCATCTTTATCCCTCCTGATGCCGTCAGCAAACATTGAAGATAAAATTGCTGCAAAGTTGTGGCGCGGATTGTGAATGAATTATTTTTGACATATTTAAATGACATGTATTTTGGATTGTCGATAAGGCAAGTTTGATATCTAAACATTGAGCTTCAAAAACATCGTCAAAAGTTTTTATGTAAAATGTAGATTATTTTTTCTGTCAAAAAAAATAAAAATATGAGGTGATTTATGTTTAAACTGACGCATAATTTAACTTGAACAATTTGCTAACTTCCACCTGTAATTTGAACGCGGGACGGCAGGGAGTTTTTCAATTTTGTTTGATAGAAAGTCTAGTACTACTCGTTTAGCAGTTATTCCAGAGAGCTCTGGCGAGTTTTTGGTTGGTGAGCCAGAATCGCTATTTCAGGCAAGTGATCATCTGAGGCGCGCTCCGTTTGCAGGCGGTTTGGGCGAGCGAGATCAAGCGTCGAGCACAAAAAAATTTGCGTTGACCGACCCTAGCGTGATGGTTGCATTTATGTTGGTTGACGGCTTGGTTATTTTTCTCGGGTCAATCGTATCATGGCTTTTTTACCATCAGGTTTTTGCATCAGATCTTCCG
>JANYLQ010000049.1 GCA_025363755.1 Hyphomicrobiales bacterium
TATTCCACCTGGACCAAATGGGCCTGTAGGCTCGACGTGGATTGATCTTACAGAACCCACCTACGGCATTCATGGTACGCCTGAACCTGCGCAAATTTCGAAAACGTCATCGCATGGCTGTATCAGGCTCACCAACTGGGACGCTGCCGAACTGGCCAAGTTAGTCAAGCCAGGGGTGAAGGTCATATTCGTGGAAGCTCAAACTACACTTTACTGACGTAATATTACTCAAAGCCAATCAGCAAAAGGCAGTTGGATGATGAGCCAATAAACCGCCTAGTCGATGTCTATAAATTGCCTCGACAAACGTATAGAGCGTTTCTGAAACTTTTGGTACTTGGGCAGCGGAAAGAACTTGAAGTGGACTTGCCACGGTTTGATTCCGCGTCCTTGATGAGAAGCACGAGCCATCAAGGAGAACAGTTATGGCAAAGATACACAATGATGAGTTTAAGCGTGAGGCGGTGCGCATTGCACTGACGAGTGGGCAACCAAGGCGGCAGGTGGCTGCCGATCTGGGCGTTGGTTTTTCGACGCTGGCAAAATGGATACAGAGATCGCGTCCAAGTGACTTGCCACCTGCTGCTGATATTGATTTGGCGAAAGAGACTGAGCGGCTTCGCAAAGAGAACCGGTTACTCACGGAGGAGAGGGAACTTCTAAAAAAAGCAACGGTGTTCTTCGCGGGGCTAAGCAAATGAGATTTGCCTTTGTCGAAGAACATTCCAAGCGGGTTCCTGTCGAACGCCTATGCCGCATGCTGCGGGTCACATCGCGAGGCTTCAGGTCTTGGCGTGGCCGTCCGATTAGTCAGCGTCAACGCTACGACATGGTGCTGCTGGCCCATATCCGTGAACAGCAATACTTGAGCCTTGGTAGTTACGGCAGGCCACGAATGACCCAGGAGTTGAAAGAGATTGGCCTAGCTGTTGGGCATCGACGTGTGGGCCGTTTGATGCGTAGCAATGGCTTTAGTATTGTCAGAACCTGCAAATACAAGGCGACCACTGACAGCAATCACCACTTCAACATTGCTCCCAACTGGTTAGACCGGAACTTCCATTCCGATCAGCCAAACGTAAAGTGGGCAGGTGACATCACCTATATCTGGACAGCTGAGGGCTGGTTATACTTGGCAGTGATGATTGATCTGCATTCACGCCGTGGCGTGGGATGGGCAACCAGCAATCGCGTGAACCGCGATCTGGCATTGCAGGCTCTGAACAATGCCGTGGCCTTTCGAAACCCACCACAAGATTGTCTTCACCACACCGACAGAGGCAGCCAATACTGTTCCAATGATTATCAAAAGCGCTTGCGTGACTTGGGCTTCAAAGTATCGATGAGTGGCAGAGGCAATTGCTATGACAATGCAGCTGTCGAGACATTCTTCAAAACCCTCAAAGCCGAACTGATCTGGCGGCACACTTGGGCGACACGCCAGCACGTTACCAAAGCCCTCTTTCAATACATCAACTGCTTCTACAACACCCGACGCAAACACTCAGCCATAGGAGGCACATCACCAATCAAGTTCGAACGATTAGCCGCGAACTTCGTTCGTCGGTTATCGGCCTAAATGAGAATAGGATGCGGAATTAATTGGGGATAAGTCCAAAGTGCCTCGGCATTGAGACGGGCTTCCAGTGAAAATTCCAAAGCGGATTTGTCAATGAGCGCCACGATGACGGCGCAACTCGTGACCGACTAGCCGGGCGCATATAGGCGGTTGGATTTTTGGATCATATGTAGTGGGTGTGCCTGGAATAGGGGGCGCAATTATCGGTTCAACAAATGGCGCGGTAATTCTACTGTTCATCTTAAAACTCGTTCGTCGAACTTAGAAGTTCGGGCTTATCGAAACTAAAACGGCAGCTTTTTAGCTGTCATTTTTTTACAAATCCAATCCGGAACTGACTTGTCGGCCATACGTTGTAACAACTTCTACTTCAATGAGATCCAAGGAGAAGAAAAATGGGCGCTACCTCTGTTAAAATCGCCGCAGCCGGCAACAAAGCTGTCGGCTCTATAAAGCAAGCGGTCGGCAAATCTACGGGCAATAGAAAGATGGAAGCTGAAGGCGCTGGTCAAAAAGCGCGAGGCCAAGTTCAAGAAAAAGTTGGCGATGCCAAAAGCCGTGTTAAGGATGTCATCGACAAATTTTAATGGCTAAAATATAAAGGCCCGTTAGATTTAACGGGCTTTTTTATGTCTTACTGCGCAGTTTGCGGAGAGTAAAAGAAGTTTCCAAAACCATACCAACCAATGCGGCATTACGCGCTGTGCGGGTTGGGTGATTTGCCGTTGATCCCAGGCAACGCGCCGGCAGCACCCGTATTTTTCATGGTCAGATGCTTCCAATCAATTACAAACCACGCTTCTTCAGACCTCTTATAATTAATTTGGTATTTTTGATGTACCGGGGCAAAACACTTAAAGTGGCACACGATTCAATCAAACTTACCTGGTTTGACTTCGCAACGGGTACACGGAGATCGAAACGCCATGGAGAATTTTGCATGAAGCGATTGACTATGATGATAGTTACACTGTGCATTCTAACTCTCACTGGCTCGTCGTTGGCGCTTTCATCGTCTTTGGTGGGCGACATTGAGCGCAGCATGAAAAAGTTTGAGCGCAAGCTGTGTTCAGAATTGCCGTCGCCAAAATGCAAACGGGCACAGAGGAAACCAGCGCCCAAAAAAGGTCACGTTACAAAACAAGTCCATAACAGTGCGCCTAAAGTTGAACAGCAGATTGTCCCTGGTGCCGTGGCTGATGACAGAAGGCCCGTGGAAAATGTGCCTACTGAAGTGACCCCTGAAAAGAAACCTGAGATTGCTTCAGTACCTGCTTCTCGGATCCAGCCTGTCCCGCCTATGCCTCGTCCTCGGCCGAGCAACTTGAAAGTCAGAGGTGACATAGCGCTAGATCCGGCAAAGCCTTCTGCAAATCTTCCCCACACTGATGTGACAGTGCCACCACCTGCGCCAATCCAGAGTCCATCGGCCACTGCGGGGAGTAAGACTGCGACTGGATTTTCGCCCTTAGCATCTGCTGCCGTCGTGGTGCCTCCAGCAACTCTACCAAAACCGCCGGCAGCGCACGCGGCGCCGCTGCCGCCAGCCGTAACCTCACCAGTTGCACCCGCTATAGCTGTGCCGCCCATACAAGCCCCGCTAATGGCCGGGGACAATGGTTGCCTTGCAGCACTTTCTGCGTCTGGTACAAGCTTCGCGCCGGTGGCACAGCCCAGTAGCTCAGCCTCATGCCAGGTTCAAACACCCGTACGGCTGTTCAGCATTGCGTCAAAAGCGGGGCCTGTGAAATTGCCAGATCATCCGACTGTCAATTGCGCCTTTGCGCTAAAGCTTTCGACCTGGGTTGATACCCGAGCCCAAAGCCTGGCCCAGCAAGAAGCGGGGAGCTCGATTATTGCAATGGGCACGGGTCCAGGATTTGATTGCAGAGGTCGCAACGGAGATTCTTCAGCCAAGATGAGCGAGCATGCCATCGGGGATGCGGTTGATATTGTCTATATAAAGTTAGCAAATAAAGCGCAGATACTGGTGAAAGATGCGTTGAACACGCAGTCGCCACATTTTGCATTTTTGCGTGATGTGCGGGCGGCGGCGTGCCTGGATTTTAACACCGTTCTTGGACCTGGCACAAACGCTGCCCATGCGGAACATTTCCACATCGACCTAGAACATAGGCGGGGTGATTATCGCATGTGCGAGTAAATCTGTGCCTACGACCCTTTCTGCCGCGCGTAACGAAGCTAACATACGCATGTAAATAAGCACCGAAGTTTGACCCTGCAACAATTGAAGTTAATGGCATGAATTTATTGGAGAACCAATTGTTTTGAAGCGGGCATGACCGGCGCGGATAGGGACCCCCTCTAAGATCATTACTTGTTATTTGAAATTAGTCGTTTGTGAGAAAGTTAACTGATGGTCCGACTTAGGTGCTTAATCACACCCGATGGCAAGACACCAAAAGTGATCTCGCGGTCTGATCCGTCATCGGCCTGGACCTTTGGGTAAATGGGTGTTCACGATCAAAACAGCCTCTTTCATTTCTTTAATTGGTTTCTCTAAATTTTGTTTTGTAAGGGTTGTTGTTTTTATGTTTTTTCTCGCAATTCTTTAATAACGTCTTTGAGAAGCTTTACAGCTTGATAACCGATAACCAATCCAATTATGAGAGCGACCATAGAATCTAGCCAATAAAATCCTTTTGCTGCAAGAATAATTCCACCAGTAACGGCGACAGCTGCCGATGCCACTGCGTCGGAAATCGTATCCAACACTACTGAACGCATATGCGGAAAAGCGAACTTACAGACAAGTTGATTACATGCGTATGTTAATCAAAGATTTAGGCCGAAATCGTGGAGCAGTTTGTGCATCCTATGCTAGAGCCGAACGTGACGGCATTGTGCCTAGCAAAAGTAATAAAAACGATACCATTCCGGAAGATTATGCAATTGCACTTTGGAAAGACGGCGAACGAAAAGGTTGGTTTTAATGCCGGCATTGCAACCACTGCTACAATTCTCCCGAAGTGGTGCTCTACTTTCGTCTGAATATTAGCCGTCTTGCTTAAGCATCTTCATTTTTGAGCAGGAAATTAATTCAGCAAACTGCGTGATGCGAGTACAGCCGCAGCGTTGTAAATGCTAAGCAAATCAACCGCCTTCCTTCTTATGCTATGAAGCGATAACGCTCGACTGACGGCTCTTCCCAGCGCTAACATGATGCCTGCCGATGTGTACTTCGGGCACGGTCAAACCATCTTGTTAGAAAGGGAGAAGATCAAACATCAGACACTGAAATGCTGACGCTTGCATCACCGCAAGCAAGCCGCTTAAATTGAGAAACCAAACGCGCCAGATCATCCGCTCAATCAGGTTGCACAAAGTCCATAATTATCTGACGATGGACATGCTTGATTTGCCAGGGCAGGCCAAGCGGCTTTCAGTGTTAAGTTGTCTTATTTCTTTTTTGTGAACAAGCACGCCAGATTTGCGCACCCAGAACTTGCCATTTTTGAAGCAGGGGGCGTAGATGTCGTGCTGGATGCTGTGCTATCATCATCCATGTCGTCGTTAGTGTCATCGTGGCCAGAAACGCCGCTGCTATCATTATCGTTATTAACTTCATGACCTGAAGTGCTGGATCCACTTCCGCCGTGCTCGCTGGAGCCGGAATTATCCGAACTGCCGCCATCATCATCATCAGCATAAGCAGCAGTGGCAGTTAGGGGGCCAAACTTTACCAACGGACCAGCACTGAAGACACCCAAGGCAAGAAGCAGAGTAAACATGGACACTGAAATACGCATTGAGACACCTCTTTAATTTTTTATGTACTAAGTATCGGATTTGATGAACTCAGATCTAGAAACATTTACCTGACAAATTGTTGAGAAAGAATGTTGCATTGTAATTACTTTGAACACTAGAAAACCATTTTATTGGTCGGGTAAATTTGGTATTGCTCACGTCATTTGACCCGCTAAAGACAGAATAAACTCCATTAATTCTAATGGTTCCCAGTATTAAAGTGACCAAAATATTGGACCCAATATTTGAGAACCGTTGCCTTGTGCCGTTCATCAGTTTTTCGGAGAATGAATCTTTTCCAGATGGCACAAAACCGCCTGTCTGGTTTAATCAACCAGACCGGTAAACTTTTACGCCGCCTTCGCGCGCCATAATCCCCCGGTTAAGTGGTACACATTATCTCCGCTGTTTATAATTGTCGATTTGCTAGTGCCGGTGCGTTGCGCGACGGTGCGGAGGCTGAAAATCATAGTGATCTCAGTTGCGCTTCAGACGTTCAAGAATTACCAGCGGAGCTAGGCTGAGGAACTGAGCCTACGGGCGCGCGCAGTTGAGCTTAAATAACCGTGGAGTGGAAGGACACTGCGCCGTCCTTCCACTTGATCAAATTTATTCCACTGGCACCATAAGGTGCTGATACTGAGTGCCGGCCCACATCACATAGGGCCGGCTCGTGTCAGGCTTTGCATCCTTTGGATAACCCGTCATCATATCCATGGCGTTCATGATCATGACATGTCGGCCTGTCTTGACCCAGTTGTTGGCCTCAGTTGGCTTGGTGGCAAAGGGGTCGGTGTTGCTCGCATCAGAGCCGCCAGCAAGCATATAGATGAGGCCAACCTTACCCTTAGGCGGATCCTTTTTGCTCATCCAAGCCATCGCCCATTCCAGAGAATTAGCGTCACCGCACATTGGATCGTTGCTCGGGGTGTTAGGGTCGTCAGGCATGCACCAGAAACCGTTTTTTCCTTCGCGCAAGGTCTTCATTGAACCATCAGCTTGCGGGGCATAAATCGTAGCGTCGGCCCCAACAGCCGCAGGAGCTGCTGCTTGCGCGTTTTTTATTATTTCGGCATCGTCGGCTCGCGCTAAATGAACCGCAGGAATGCTAATCGCGAGAATACTCAGTGTGAAAAATGTAATCCCTCTCATGTTTGTTTCTCCCATATTAATAGTACACGTTTCTGGAAATTCATGCATTGCATAACCTCGGTGGGCAAAGAGGAGGACAACGGACGGCAATTGGCATGATCCAAGTCCGTCTCAGACAAATGCCGGACCACTTCGAAGACCAAGGGATTTTGAAATAACATTGGGGTCACGAGATAACAAGGCAGCCATGCTGCCGTTTCTCTCGATTAACCACGCTAGCCGGACTTTGATGGCTTTGCATCTAGCCTCTCTCAAACGTCAAACATCCACACACCAACGGACAGAGTCTGCCCCGTACTTGATACGGGATCGAGAGAATGAACCGCACCATTAAGGAGGCGACCGTCACGCGCTATCATTATGACAGCCATCGGCAGCTCGAGGCACATGCTGCTTAGAGCAAAGAAGCCCCAGCGCTCCAAGGAGCGGCTGGGGCAAGAATGGCAACTTGTCGGGGGCGGGAGTGTGGGCAAGCTACCGAAAGCTATAA
>JANYLQ010000042.1 GCA_025363755.1 Hyphomicrobiales bacterium
ATTCAATTGAATTCAATGTTGCGAAGCTTGCACTGCATTGAACCATGCAGGATTGCGGTGAAGGGCAGCCTGACTTTTCTTTGTCACAGCAGTTTTTCTTCTGCGGACAATCCATCTTGGCCATGGCTGTCATTTTTGTCATCGCCATACCTGTCATCGCAACATCAGCCTTGGCAGACGATACAACTTGAACTGGAGCAAGCACCAGCGCCAAAGCAATCATTCCAAAAAGAACGCGCCTCAAGGTTGCGGTTATGCGGGTCTCATACATTGGATAACGTGTAGCTGCCCAATGCTTACACCGTCAAGTCACGAGATTGTTGACGATTAACTCGGTGAAACAATCTCACCCGCAAAAATAGAATACGGAAACTGAACTTGCCACAGTTTAATCCCGCCCCCTGAAGAGAAACAAAAGTCTTCAACGAGAACAGTTGTGGCTAAAGTGCCTTAATAGACTGCATGAAATATGTTTTAACCACTGCGAAATTGCTAAAATCAGAACGCAAAAAGTAGAATTGGTCATGGCCGTTAGTGGTTCCACAATTATGATCTGGTCCTGCCAAGCTTAATTAACGGCGGTAATCTTTGCGACATCAGCACAAGTCAAATCGTTCATCTTCATGTTTGCCGCTGCTGGCTTCAGCTTTTTTTCGATGACAATTCTGATGTTTTTTGCGTTGATGCTGCATTATGCGGGATAACGTGGTCGCTTAGATAGCGCTACAGAAGTTGAGTTATGGTCAGAGCTTCGCGGTAATTCCGCTTGCTGGCAACAGGTTCATTTCCCTTGGCAACAGCTACCGCCGCCTCGCGCGCCATCTCGCGGTCTTGCCCGACGGTGAGGGAGCCATGCCGGCCGATCTTCAACCGTATCTACCTTATTTCTATATTGCAAAGTGTAGGTCTTGACACCATTGGGCAGAACTAGCAGCCCAAAGCATCGCAACTCGCCATCCCAAAGCAGATAGCGCTTTGGTAACGTGTTCGTATCATCGACTGATTTCTTTGTGAGTTTTGACATACTTCCACCGTGCGTAAATTTAACAACAGATGAGTGCGGTGAGTTTGGGTAGTTCGTTTTTCAGGTGCTGATTTGTGTCAACACCGACTCTTCCGTGTAAGCACTTTGTAAACAAATTTCTTTGATTTTGTTCAATCTGGCAAAGTGGAGTTGTAACCTTCTTTCCCTCAATGAAAATCTCTTGATTTTGGCACGGTGCGCACATTACGGGGGTGGCTGTGACTGGCGAGCGAAAGCGGTGTTTGCACCTCATCTTCAGAAAGGCGCTGCAATTCATACGAACGATCAAAGATTCGTTCTGCCACCAGATGCACAACACCATCGGGGCTGCGCTGCACTTTACCCTCAACCAGCATCAAACGTGCGCCCATTATTTCGCGACGAAAGGTTTCAACCAGTTTAGGCCAGACCACCACATTGGCAACGCTTTCTTCGTCACTGAGCGTCGCAAACACAACTCCAGCATCGCCCGGCATCTGGCGCGTCAGCACAATGCCAGCACATTTTGCCTTGCTGCCATTGCGGGCCGTGTTAATTTCAGCGCAACTCAAAACACCTTCTCTGCGGAACATACCTCGTAGAAAATACATGAGATGGGCTTTAAGTGAAAGCCGCAACATTTGATAATCGGCCAGCACGTGTTCACTGAGCGGCATGACCGGCAGGAGTTCAATTTCTTCGTCCGGCTGCTCTTCCACATATTGTGCAGCAAAGAGCGGCAGGTCGCTGTCATCGGAAATGCGGCGTACCGCCCAGAGAATTTCACGGCGGTCCTTGTCAATGGATTGGAAACTATCGGCTTCCGCCAGAATGATCAGTGCACGTTTGGGCAGTTTCGTGCGCCTTGCCACCACATTCACCGTGTCAAAGCCATTGCTGCGGCAGGTTGCGAGAGCGGTCGCCCAACCTTCACGAAATCCGTTCACCTGGCGAAAACCTAGGCGCAACGCCAAAGCACCATCGGAGCAAAGTTCAAGCGTATTGTCCCAATTACTATAGTTCACATCCACATGGCGGGCTTTAACATTGTGCTCTCTTGCATCACGCACGATTTCGGCTGGCGCATAGAATCCCATAGGCTGCGAGTTTAATAACGCACAAGCAAACGCTGCCGGATGGTATCTTTTGATCCATGCCGAGATATAAACGAGATGGGCGAAACTCGCAGCATGACTTTCGGGGAAACCATATGACCCAAATCCCTCAATCTGCTTGAAGCAGCGTTCTGCAAAATCCTGTTTATATCCGCGCGCCACCATGCGACTCACAAACATGCTTTTGAAATTATCGATGGTGCCAACATTGCGAAAGGTGGCCATGGCGTGGCGCAGGCCATTTGCCTCTTCGGCTGTAAACTTTGCAGCCACAATGGCGAGCTTCATGGCCTGCTCCTGAAACAGTGGAACACCTTTGGTTTTGCTGAGCACATTGAACAACTCATCCGGCTCTCCATGTTCAGGTCCTGGTGATGGATATTCGACCTTCTCCACACCGCTGCGGCGCCGAAGATAGGGATGAACCATGTCGCCCTGAATGGGGCCGGGGCGCACGATCGCCACTTCAATCACCAGATCGTAGAACACCGCAGGTTTCAGGCGCGGCAGCATGTTCATCTGCGCCCGGCTTTCCACTTGGAACACACCAATGGCGTCCGCCTTCTGCAACATTTCATAAACCGCTGGATCTTCACGCGGCACTGTGGCGAGATCAAATGACTTACCTTCATGCGCTCGGATAAGATCAAATGCTTTGCGGATACAGGTGAGAATGCCCAACGCCAGCACATCCACCTTCATCATGCATAAGGTATCAATATCATCTTTATCCCATTCGATGAAAAAGCGGTCTTCCATTGTGGCGGGACCTACGGGCACACACTCATCCAAACGATCCTGCGTCAGCACAAAGCCGCCGACATGCTGCGAGAGATGGCGTGGGAAGCCAATTAGCTCATTGGCGGCTTTGACTGCTCGCGCGATCATCAAATTGGCGGGATCAAGCCTGCCTTGTCGAACTTGACTGTCTTTCAACTGGCTGCCCCAACTGCCCCATACGCTGCTGGAGAGATTAGCTGTTACATCATCTGTCAAACCAAATACTTTTCCAGCCTCACGAATGGCACTGCGCGGGCGATAGCGTATGACAGTGGCAGCGAGTGCCGCACGATGGCGACCATAGCGCGCATATATGTTCTGAATCACTTCCTCGCGCCGTTCATGCTCAAAATCAACGTCAATATCGGGCGGTTCGCGGCGTTCTTCGCTAATGAAACGCTCAAATAAAAGATCAATCTGCATGGGATCGACAGCCGTGATACCGAGTACATAGCAAACGGCAGAATTGGCAGCCGAGCCGCGTCCTTGGCAGAGAATGTTCTGGTCTTTTGCAAAACTCACAATGTCGTGGACGGTCAGGAAATAAGAAGCGATGTCCATTTTGGTGATGAGGGCTAGTTCCTTCTCCAGTGCCACCCGCACCTTGTCGGGGATGACGCTTCCATAGCGCCACGTCGCCCCGTGCCAGGCGAGATCATGCAA
>JANYLQ010000045.1 GCA_025363755.1 Hyphomicrobiales bacterium
CAGCCTTATTGCGTTTTCAACTCAACCAGGTGCGGTGGCAATTGATGGTCAGGGCGACCAGTCGCCCTTTACGGCTTCGATGCTCAGCCACACTTTCAAGCTTGGCATCGACGTCAAGACTGCTATGGCGCAAGTCACGGACGATGTTTGGAAGGCTACAGAACAGAAACAAAAGCCTTGGTCCAGTGATAGCTTGGGGCAAGCCGTGTTTTTTAAACGCCCAGCTGTAAAGTTGGCGCCTGCAGAAACAGTCGTTGCAAGTAAAGAGCCCTCTGTAAAAATTGCGGCTGCTCCATCACAGGACGTTCCAGCTGTTGCGACAGCACCCCTAAACCAGATTGCAGAGATACTGTCCCAGGCCCTTTCCAAGCCCCGTCGCGTGCCAATTGGAGTTGGCCAAGTCGCCATGCTCGATAACTTCCCGATTGTGCGTGCCGCAGGTGCTGACCAAATTGAAGTGACTGCAGTGCCAAAGGCAGGAATGCTTTATCTTGATGGCAACCCCCTGAGCGAAGGTGACGTTCTCAATGGAGAATCTCTGCGCAAGATCACTTTTGAACCAGCAATTGATTCAAATAAAAAGGTTCAGCAGTTTGAAATGAAAGTTGCCGACTCGAGCGGCAATACCGCAACCACAGTGACCGGAAACATAGAACCATTTGTTGTTCAGTGTGACGAGGAAGCAGGCGAACCGCTTGACCTGCAAGGCGTGACGGCGGGCAAGCTGCCGAATGAAATCAATCCGGACGCCGCTGTTGCGGCCTGTTTGGATGCGGTCGCTAAATTTCCGGCCGTGGCGCGCTACAAGTATGAGTTGGGACGTGCCAAATTGGCTGCAAAAGATACAGCAGGCGCACTTTCCTTGTTCAAGGAAGCAGCCGACACTGGACATGTACGGGCCTTCTACCAATTGGGCTATATGGCTCAGCGCGGTCTTGGCAGAAGTCAGGATCTTTCTGAGGCTAACGGGCTTTTCAAAACTGCTGCCGAACAAGGAGACCCCTACGGCATGTTGGCATATGGAGGAAATCTTTCGCAAGGCCGAGGTGTTGCCAAAGACCTCGAAAGTGGCATCGGACTTCTCAACAAGTCAGTTGAAATGGGACACACTTATGCCATGAACGCTTTGGGTTCGATGTATTACTATGGCGAAGGTGTGAAGATTAACCCACAACGTGGCGTGCGATTTTACGAAGCAGGATTGGCCCGCGATGACATTTATTCAATGCGCAACATGGCAATTGCCTATCAACAAGGCAAAGGCGTTAAGAAAGACATCAACAAGGCAAAGGACTTATTTGCTAAGGCCAGTTTGGGAGGCCACCCTCAGGCTCCAACTGACCTCGGTGTGATGTATTATAACGGCGCTGGCGTTACCAAGGATGTTGCTGCTGCAGCAAAGTGGTATGCCATTGGTGCCGAACGTGGAGATTATTGGGCGGCAGCTAATCTGGCGTTCATCTTTGCAAAGGGACCTGCTAAGTTGCGCGACGCCGAGAAGGCTGTTGAGTATGCAGGTCTCGCAGTTGCTCTTGATAAATTTAATGCAACACCCAAGAACAGGGATTTTCTCAAATCATTGCCAGCGGAAAACAAGCGCAGTGTTATTAAACAGTTGATTGGGCAGGTTGGTGCCGAAAATGCCCAAACAGATACAGACCTTGATAAAACACTGGTGATGTTGTCCCAACAAGCTTGGGTCGCCCGCAATCCGCGATTAGATTTGTTCTGATTGTTTGGGCTGTGACGAAGAAAATGTTTGAGTTTGGGTCATATTTGCAAGCCTGCACTGAACCAAGACTGGCGAATTTGAGTAAAGCAAGGAGAAGCTAAATGCATAATTTTTTGAGGCACCTGCGCGTGGTGGTGGCAACCCTCATCATGGCAGTTGCGTGTAACTTATCTCCGGCGGCAGCACAGGATTCTCAAGGTCAGTCGGTGACTGACCAATCTCCAACAGGTGAGTTAACTTTCTGGAACGGAATCAAGGACAGCAACGATGTTGGAAGTTTCAAGAACTATTTGAAAAATTTTCCGAATGGCATGTTCTACGATATTGCATTGGCCAAATACCAAGCACTTGGTGGAAATGTTGCGGACGTCAAACCTCCCATCAGTAGCAATGTGGATCGTAAAACTTCTGTTAAGTCACTCCCTTCTGCAACAAACAGCCCACTCAAGGTGAGGAATGTTGTCGTCAAGAAACAGTACGCTCCGATGTCGCAGAAAAAGGTTGTTCGATACAAAGTACAGAAAAAGACACAGGTTCATCTCGTCAAAAAGACTTCCCACAAAGCGACTGCCATTAAATCTAAGCGCATAGTAAAACGTAAAACCATTGCTCCACCAAGAGAAGGTGGGGGCGGGGGTGGTGGTTCCGGAGGTGGTAGTCATTGGGGCTAGATGTTAAGACTGATAACATCAGTCGCCATTGTCGCAATTTATGATTTGACCGCGTTCTCGCGTATTAATGGCAGCCAAAGTGAGGTTTGGCTTCCTTTGCCCGGAGAACTTTCAATGAAAAATTTAGCGCCAAGCGCGTCTGCTCGGCTATGCATGTTCTTACGACCATGGCCCAGAGTCTGAACTGAAGGATCAAAACCCTTCCCGTCATCTGAAACTTCAATCGCAATGCCCGCGCGACCGTGTCGGAGCTCTGTCTTGCAAGAGACCCTTATAAGATTGGCTTCTGCATGACCTAAAATGTTTCCTAAAGTCTCCTGAAAAATCCGAAGAATATGAATGGCATTTGGCGCGTCAAGCCACTTGATGGTCGGCACCTCTTCCACCCGCCAGTCAAATGATACACCTGACTTTCGCATTTCAGGTTCAAGTCTGTATCTCAAACTAGCAAGAAGCGTCGACACATCACCCTCAACTGGCTCCAATGAATCAACCGCTATCCTCAAATCGGACAACGCGCTTTTAAGTGCAAATACTGCTGTCGAATTCTGTTTGCCTTGCTTCTCTGCTGACGCCAACGCGGCAACAAGGCTCGAGCCGATACCATCGTGTATTTCACGCATCATGCGTTCACGCTCATCAGTAATAGCATGTGCAATTTCCAACTTTCTACGTGCACTCTCACTAACCAGAAGGTTTGCCTTTGTTGTTTCAATGCGTAGCTCAAGCTGTGCGTTGATCTTGCTTTTTTCGGAAAGTGAATTCTGCAGATTGCGTTGGCGCAACCAAAACAAAGCAGCTATTGTGGCAATGAAGGAAAACCCTGCGCCTGCCAAGATTGCAAATAACATCGACATCTTTAAGGCAAACATCGGGTCATGCGGTTGAACTCACCGTGGCATGTCGATAATACCAAGGCTGGACGCTTCAAACACAGCTTCGGAGCGCGAATTAACTTCCAGTTTTTGGTAGATGTTTTTGACATAGGTGGCAACAGTGCTGCGAGAAATGCTGAGCAAATCGCCAATTTCCAAAAATGAAAAGCCTCGCGCAAGAAGGTTGAGAACTTCGGCCTCTCTTTTCGACAACAGCGTTGCTGCTTTGGCATCAGTGTCTTTCGGTTGGAATTCTTTCAGCAATTGCCGCGCAATTGTCGGACTAATCGGAGAGCCGCCCCGTCTCACCTCGCGTATCCCTTCTGCGCATTCACCAAAACGTTCGTCTTTCAGAATAAATCCTCGAGCACCCGACCTAATGCTATCCAGCACCTTCGACTGTTCAGCAAAAATCGTGATCACGATTATATCGATGTTCTTGTGTTTCTGGGCCGCATAGCGAATGAGCGAAATACCAGAACCATCTGGCAATCCAAGATCACACAACAGGACATCAAATCCACCTGCATCAATGCAAACCTTTCCCTCTGCCACATTGTGGGCAACGGCGACAACTGGAAGACCACCATCTGCAGCAAGGGCTGTCCTGATGCGATCAAGGGCATCAGCATCATCTTCGATGATCGCAACACGGATTGTTTCAGTAGGCGCATTTTCCATGGTCGCTAACTCTATCGAATTTGATGCAATGGTCAATGCGAACCTTCTACCATGTTTAGCGTTGCAGTTACTGTAGAAGCGATCTTTACCGCTGACCGACTATTGGCTGCTTCACCTAAGTTCGGAGATTGACGATATGAGTTGATGCCAGAGTCCACTGTCCCAAATGTGGTACTTGCGTTTTGGTAATCTCTGCGCATAACATCGACGAAAGTCGTGCTAGTTCAAACGGACATCAGATTTCTTAACCGAATTTTTAGGCAATGGACGTGTTCATGCAAGACAGCTTACAAATTGAGCTCAGCATTGCCCGCACTGCACAATCCTATAATTTGCTGCCCTATGAGTCGAAAGCTATTCCCCAAAGCCACCCTGCGCGGCTGGCAGCTATCGCAAAAATTTTTGGGCTTACAGTGAAACCTGTCCACATTGCGCGCGTCCTAGAGCTTGGTTGTGCTTCAGGTGGGAACCTCATTCCAATGGCTCTTAACTATCCAGAGGCAAAGTTCGTTGGTATTGATGTGTCGCCCAAACAAATTGCAGCAGGGTTGGAGCGAATTGGAAAATTAGGGCTCAAAAATTTAGAACTCCAATGCAAAAGTTTCTCAGATTTAGGCGCGGAGGCTGGACAGTTTGATTACATCATATGTCACGGCGTATTCTCCTGGGTGCCGCGAGCCCTGCAAGATGCCATATTTGAACTCTGCCAAAAACATCTCTCACTCGAAGGAATTGCTTACATAAGCTACAACGTCTTGCCAGGCTGGCGCATGCTGCAACCTCTGCGTGATGCTTTCTCTGCCGCTTTGCCGAACGGAGTAATCGGCGCCGCCAGAGTGCAAGAAGCTGCACAATTGCTCAGTTTCCTTAGTGTCGCTTCACCGTCCAATGGCGTTTACACGCAATCGCTAACAGCAATGGCGGAGAAACTTCAAAAATTTTCCGTCGCTTATGTCGCTCATGAATATCTTGAGGAAACGAATGATCCCTGTCTTTTTCGCGACTTTGCCGAGCGTGCTGCTGGCTTTGGGTTGGGTTTTCTCAGTGAATGCGAAATTCAGACAATGATTGTCGATCATTATGGCACCTCCGTAGCTGATGAAATTCGACGACGTTCAGCAGGCGATGCTATTGCCACCGAGCAACTTTTAGACTTGGTAAGTGGAAGAACTTTCCGTCAAACACTCTTAGTACATAACGTTCGTTCGAAAGAGATAGTCCGAGACTTAGCGCCAGAATGTCTGAATGGATTGCATTTGAATGCCGACGTAGGCATGCATCTGGACGTTGAAGGCCAGGAAGTAAAATTGACCTTGGTCGATGGACAGGCCTTTTGGATCAAGTCCGAAGCCATGCATAAGGCATTGTTGAAGTTCATTTCGAGGCTGCCTGCAACAAGTAGCTTGGAGAACCTTTTACAAACTGTATCAGATGCAGAGGATGTTAAACGTGGCTTTAGAAACCTCATGCTTGCAGGCGCTGTTGTGCCTTCAACCCAGTCAGTAAGAGCGTCTTACCCTGCTCCTGCCATGCCAAAAGCTGGCAAAATGGCCAAAGCCGATGCTGAAGCGGGGGCAAACGTTACTACAAATTTGAAGCACGAACCTGTTTCACTTGAACCTGCGACCTGCTTTCTCTTGCGTCATATGGATGGCGAGCACGATCAGAGCGAGTTGATTGCCACCTTGATTGAAGAATTCCGTTGTGGTCGGATCATCCTCTATGAAGATGGCAAGACAGCGAGTACGCCTGAAGAAGCAGTATCATTTGTGCGGCAAAACGCTGCCGATCTCATAGACAGCCTAGCCAAGGGTGCTTTGCTCGAGTTTTAAAGCAGTTATTCTCGATCTCATCCATTTAGGGGATTTGAATTCCGCAAGAAGCACCTATTGAGAGTCTCACTCCATCGCGTTAACTGGTAGACAGCTTCCCATTGCCAGCCTTGATGCCTTGGTTTATGGTTTGTCCACTGGGGCAAGTCGCAACACTTATTGAAGAGGCGAATAGCTATGGCTGACAGTGGTCAAAAATTTATTAAACGCAATCGTCCCCCACGCGTGCAAATTCAATATGAAGATCCGTATAACGCCGAAAAAATGGTAGAACTGCCATTTGTGATGGGTGTCATGTCAGATCTCTCGGGGAATGCGTCAGACGTCGAGAAACCCGCAATTGCAGACCGCAAATATCTCGACATGGATATGGATAATTTTGATGACCGGATGAAGGCCGTAAAGCCAGGAATAGCTTTCAATGTCCCGAACAAGTTGGGCGATGCCAAGGGCGAGAAAATGTCGGTCAAGTTAAGCTTTGAAAAAATGGCTGACTTCAATCCCGCCGCCGTTGTCCGGCAGGTTCCTGCGATGGCAAAGCTTTTGAAGGCCCGAGAGCAACTCGCAAATTTGCAGCGCTACATGGACGGCAAGGTGGCAGCTGAAGACCAAATCAAGGCTCTGCTGAAAGATCCCGAACTCATGAAACTTTTGAATGAACGCAGGTCTGAAACTGAGTCCGAAGACAACAAAGAATAATAGTATGGCAAGACAGGCTATGATGCCTGAGGAGTGAAATCGAATGGCCGAAAAAACAGCTCAACAGCAAGGCGCGGCAACTGAGACAAAAGACGTCGATCAGTTTGAAGCACTTCTGAAAAAAAGCTTCAAGCCGCGCAATGACAGTGCGGCGGCAGAGGTCCAAAACGCCGTACAAGCACTTGTGCAGCAGGCACTGCAAGACACAACACTGGTCAAGGACGATGTACTTGACACTCTAGACTCGATGATTGCAAAACTGGACGAGCAGCTCTCAATCCAGCTTAATGAAATTATTCACGCACCTGAATTTCAGCAGCTCGAAAGCGCCTGGCGCGGATTGAATTATCTTGTGTTCAATTCCGAGACCGACACCACGCTTAAAATCCGGGTGATGAACATCGGAAAGAAAGAACTCTATCGCGAGTTCAAGGTTTATCCTGGGGCGCGATGGGACCAAAGCCCGATTTTCAAAAAACTTTACGAAGCTGAATTTGGTCAGCTTGGCGGTGATCCCTATGGTTGCCTCGTGGGCGATTACTACTTTGATCATTCGCCAACAGATGTTCAGCTTTTGCGTGATATTGGCAAAGTAGCGGCTGCCGCCCATTCTCCATTTTTTGCTGCAGCGGAAAGCAGCCTGCTGGGAATGGATAGTTGGAATGAACTGACCAATCCTCGTGACATAGGCAAAATCTTTGATACACCGGACTATGCCGCTTTCAAATCGCTGCGCGATGCACCAGATTCACGGTACCTCGGTTTGTGCATGCCACGTGTTCTTGCGCGACAGCCCTATGGTGCCAAGAACGAACCCGTTGAAGAATTCGCCTTTGAAGAAGATACGGATGGACATAAAGGTGAAAAATATGCGTGGATGAACGCGGCATATGCAATGGCAGCCAATATCAATCGCGCATATAAGGAATATGGTTGGACGGTGCGCATCCGCGGAGTACAATCGGGTGGTGAAGTCGAGAACCTGCCGACCCATACTTTCCCAACCGATGATGGCGGCGTGGACCTGAAGTGCCCCACCGAAATTGCGATAAGTGACAGGCGCGAAGCAGAGCTTTCCAAAGCAGGTTTGCTGCCATTGATCCACAGGAAGAATACGGACAAAGCCGCCTTCATCGGTGCACAGTCACTTTACAGACCCAAGAAAATGGACAGCGATGAGGCGACTGCCTCGGAAAACCTGTCATCGCGCTTGCCTTATATGTTTGCGGTATCTCGTTTCGCACACTATTTGAAATGCATGGTGCGCGACAAGATTGGTGCCACCATGGAACAGGAGCAACTGCAGAAATGGCTGCAGGAATGGATTACAAAATATGTAGATGGTGACCCCAAAAATTCCAGTGAGGCAACCAAGGCAAGGCTGCCGCTGGCTGGTGCCGAGGTGCAGGTGTTTCCTGATGAGGAAAACCCAGGGTACTACGCCGCCCGATTCTTCCTTCGCCCTCACTATCAACTTGAAGGCATGGACATTGGCATGAGTTTGGTATCTCGCTTGCCCAACCAACAGGGGGGATAAAATGACGAGCCTCCCTCAAACGAGGGATTAAATATCCGAGGATCTATGACAATATGTTGGTTACGCAAATGAGCGTGGCACTTAATCAAAGAAACGGAGACCAAAATGGCTGACGACATCATACTAAAAATTGACGGCATTCCTGGTGAATCGCAGAAGAAAGGGCACGAAAAGGAAATTGATGTCCAATCATGCTCTTGGGGTTTGCAAAATATGGCATCCACTCATTCGGGCGGCGGCGGCGGTGCTGGCCAGGCGCAATTCCATGATATACATTTTACCAAGAATTTTGACTCGGCCTCACACCTTATTCAAATGCGTTGTGCCGATGGCAAACACATCCCGAAGGCGGAAATTTTCTTCCGCAAACAAGGTGAGGGTCAAAAGGAATATCTGGTTATCACAATTGAAGACATTTTGATCGGTGGCTATTCAGGTTCCAACGGTGGTGAGCAGTTCAACATTGCTTACTCAAAGTTCAAGTTTGATTATAAGGAACAGGACTCGAAGGGTGCCTTGGGTGGTAAAAAGACATTCCACTTCGATGTAAAAAAAGGCGAACATGTTTGAGGGGTAATGGCACCGCTCTGAAATGGGCAGTGCCTAATCCTGATACTTTTCAACATGAAAAAGCAGCCTAAGCACGATCGTTTTGTACCCCCTATCATGCAGGCATTTCGTGCGGCTTTCCGTGAGCGCGACTCCGAGAGGAAACTCGACGTGCGCAGCCAAGGAGGCGAAAGAGTATTAGCGGGGCGTCGGACGACGCCCCGTAATGTTGTAAGCGAAGCCGTATTGCGCCAGGACTTGGCTGAAGATGTTGCAGCCTTGCTCAACACGGTCAACCTTGCTTCGGCTGTTGACCTTGAGGGTATGGAAGAAGTTCAATCGTCAATATTGAACTATGGTGTTGACGATCTGACATCGATCTCTGCTGACTCTGCAAGTGTGGGAAGTTTTCCTGCTAAAATTAGAAAGGTTCTTGAAACCTATGAGGCCAGGCTGGCCCAGGGCACTGTTAGTGTGATACCAAATAGAGAATTCGATCAGCTAAACACGAAACTTTCCCTGCATGTATCCGCCGACATGTACGCCACGCCTTCGGATGTTTCGATTGAATTTGTTGCAGACGTTGAGCCATTTGGCAGCAACGTAAAGCTTACAAAGTTTTGAAGTAATGAACCGCGAATTCCTCGAGATATACAACCGCGAACTCCGGGTTTTGAAAGAGAATGCTAAGGAATTCGCCGAAGAATTCCCCGGTGTTGCCGACCGCCTTGGCGGCCTTCTCGAAAACAACATGGACCCCATGATTGAAGGCTTACTGCAAGGCACGGCCTTTCTGGCATCGCGCGTCCAGCTCAAGCTCAAGCATGAGTATGAACAATTCACCAGCAATCTGCTTGAACAGTTGCTGCCTGATTATCTTGCTCCAACACCTTCGACGGCACTCCTGAAAATCGAGCCTATTTTCACCGATCCGAGCCTGAAGGACGGAAATCATATTGAGGCTGGTTCATATGTCGAAGCTCGCTTTGTCGAGCGCCAAAGGCGTATCGCCTGCAAATTTCGCTTAGCCAATGACACAACATTATGGCCCTTCGACTTGGCCGCCGCCGCATATCTACCGTCCCAGGCGGCACTTCACGGCCTTGGCATTGAGGCTCCAACAAATGTGCAGGCTGCTTTTCGATTTTCACTCTTACGTCGAACTGTGGCCCAAAGGGAAGACGAGCCAAGCGAAAAAAAAGTGGCAAAAAAGCCAGAATGCTGGATCTCAAATTGCCACACAGAAGAGCTCACCTTTCACATCACGTGTTCTGAAGTCGACGCTGTCAGGATATATGAAAAAATATTTGGTCACAGCACAGCGGTCTATCTCCGCCACTTTAACGAGTTTGGCGATGCCGTGATAACGTCATTGCCAGTCGAATGCTTGCAGCAGGTAGGCTTCGACGAAAATGAAAGCCTGTTCCCGCGTGAACAGCGGATGTTTTCTGGTTTCGAGCTGTTGCGAGAATTTTTCACACTTCCGGCAAAATTCCTGGCCTTTAAGGTCAGAGGGCTTGGCACCGCCTTGCGAAGTATGAACACCAACAAGTTTGACATTGTTATCGCCATTGACCAGGCTGACAATAGATTGGTTCCTGTTATTCAACCAGAAGCCTTCGCACTCTATGCCATTCCGGCCGCAAATGTATTTGAAATGCCAACAGCAAGAGTTACCGTAAAAGCAAACGAGAATGAGTATCACATCGTCACAGACCGATCACGGCACCTGGATTTTGAAGTGATAAAAATACTGCAGGCGAGCGCACATTTTTCCGGCAGCAGTGTAAAGAAAGAAGTGCATCCGCTTTATGCTGGTCCACCGCTTGATGCGTCGGAAGCTGATACCATTTACTATACGCTTCGCCGCTTGCCACGGCGTCGGTCTCAAGAGGAACGCAGTTTTAGTCAAGCGTCATCCTATGTTGGCACTGATTCCTTTTTGATGCTCACAAACCTCAATAGCCAGGACAATAGCCCGCGCGTTTCGGAAGTGAGCCTTCGCGCTCTTTGTTCAAATCGGCATCTGACAGAACATTTGCCAATTGGCCAAGGAGGTGCAGATTTCGTTCTTGAAGAAAAAACCAACCTTAAAGTTTCCTGCATTCAGGGTCCTACCGCACCGCGAGACGCTGTGACCATGTCAACAAATAATGAGAATGGGCGGAGCGAACAAAGCACCGCCGCGTGGCGTCTGATCAATATGATCAGCCTCAACCATCTTGGCCTTACCGGTCGCGGCACCTCCGACTCTGCGGGTGCCTTGCGGGAAATGTTGTCCCTCTTTGCAAATTTGGCTGATGCTGCCACCGAACGGCGAATTCGCGGCATCAAGGCAGTTGAAAGTCGACCGATCAATCGTCGTATCCGACAGAAAAATGGTGCAGGCGTAGTACGCGGTCTGGAGATTTCAGTAATTTTTGATGAAAAGGCTTTTGAAGGCAGCGGTATTTTTCTTCTGGGTGCCGTGCTTGATCGGTTTTTTACGGAATATGCCGGCATAAACAGTGTGGTGCAGACTGTAATCATTTCTGCCGAGCGCGGAACATTAATGCGCTGGCCCGTCCGCTTTGGAAAGAAGGTTGAGCTTTGAGCGATACACCCGATTTTCTAGACCTCATGCGTACTCTTGAGCGAGCCAAACCGCAAAAACCGCGTATTGGTGCAAGCGGCTCAAGGGCTGAAGACATCGTGTTTCTTGGACAAGAACCTCATGTTGAATTTTCGCGTTCAAACGTCAACTCGGTAACCGAGACAAAGGACGGAAAGCCCTTCGTGCAATCTCGCTTCCTTGGCCTTCTAGGTCCCCAAGGCGCTTTGCCGCTACACACAAGCTATGAAACGGCACATTGGAATAATATGCGAGACCCGGCTTTTGCCCGCTTTCTCGATCTGTTCAACAATCGTTTCCTGCAACTCTTTTACCGTGCCTGGGCCAATGCTAGGCCTATCGTACAGGCCGATCGCCCGCGCGACAATCAGTTTGTGGTCTACATCGGCTCTATGATCGGCATCGGTACCAATGCAACGCAGACGCGCGATTCCATGCATGATTTTTCTAAGCTGGCCTTAAGCGGCTTGCTTTCTCCGACCGTCAAGAGTGCGTCGCGACTTGAAAACATGATCGCTTGGATGTTCAAGGTAGCGGTGGCAGTAGAGCAGTTCACAGGCGTTTGGTTGCCTCTTGAAAAACACGAGCAATCGACATTGTCCAAGGGTAAATGCGGGCTTGGTGTCGACAGCTTGATTGGCAGATCTGCTTTTAGCTTAAACGACAAGTTCAGGATCAGGATCGCTGTGAAAAACCTGACGGAATTTGAAGCTTTCCTGCCCGACGGAAAATTCTTCCGCCTGTTGGCCGACGCAGTGGAATTCTATCTTGGAAGCGTTTTGATTTACGATGTCACGCTCGGCCTACCGGAAAGCGAAGCCAAGCCGGTTCAGCTCGGTGGATTTGGCCGTCTGGGGTGGACAAGCTGGATGGGGAATAATGCCAAAGCAGGCCTGCCCGCAAAGCGTTGGGATTGCAGGTTCCATCCGGCAGAACACTAAACAACGGGGAATGGTGAGGTAAGATCATGGCAGATGTCAGTCTTGAAACGGTAACCGGAAAGCTCAATCAAGTCGGCTACGATACCTTTATGCAAGCCTTGCGTCAGGCCAAAGGTGCTGGCAATCGCAACCTGGAACTTGAACACTGGTTGTTGAAGATGTTGCAGATGCCAGGAAGCGATGTCGCGCTGACCGTCGAACATTTCAAGCTGGATCTTGCCAAGTTGCTTATCGACATCAATGCGGTCGTTTCAGGATTTGCCGGAAACAAGACTGAAATGCCTGGCATTTCGGAAAACATTATTGATGCCTTAGACCGCGGCTGGCACTACGCAACGCTGCTTTTCGGCGAAACCCAGATCCGGACGGGGCATATTCTTTCTGCAGTGCTGAAAGAACCCAAACTGTCACGCACGATGCACGGCATCTCGAAGCAATTCAAATTGATCGATGCGGAGCTTCTTACCACCGAACATCGAAGGATATGGCAGCAATCGAATGAAGAAAACATGCGCCCTATGGATGGCTCAGGCCTTGTGGCACCCGGCACTGGCGTTGATGCGCTGGCTGGTCCGAAAGGCACAACAGCACTGGATCGGTTCGCCATTGATCTAACCCAACGTGCAGCTTCGGGAGAAATGGACCCCATTGTCGGACGCGACGAGGAGATCCGCCAGATCATCGACGTACTTATGCGCCGTCGCCAGAACAACCCGATCCTAACAGGTGAAGCGGGTGTAGGTAAAACGGCGGTGGTTGAAGGCTTCGCCCAACGCATCGCAGCGGGCGACGTGCCGCCGCCACTACGTGGCAACAAACTCTACGCGCTTGATATTGGTTTGATGCAAGCCGGCGCGTCGATGAAAGGTGAATTTGAGCAACGCCTAAGATCAGTCATTGATCAAGTACAGACTTCACCGATCCCAATCATTTTATTTATTGATGAGGCGCATACTTTGATTGGTGCGGGTGGCGCTGCCGGAACGGGAGATGCAGCAAATCTTTTGAAACCTGCATTGGCCCGCGGCACGCTCAAAACGATCGCTGCTACAACATGGTCGGAGTATCGCCAGCACATTGAGAAAGATCCGGCTCTTACGCGGCGTTTCCAACCAATCAACATCGGTGAGCCAGATATTGATCGCTGCTGCGATATGATGCGGGGTCTTTTGGCGCCCATGGAAAAACACCACAAAGTTCATATTTCGGATGCGGCGCTTGTTGCAGCCGTGAAACTTTCAAGCCGCTATATTCCTTCTCGTCAACTTCCAGACAAGTCCGTAAGCTTACTGGATACGGCCGCCGCCCGTGTTGCAGTTTCGCAGACATCGACACCAGCTGCTGTTGAAGATGCGCGCGTGTTGATTTCCGCACGTGAGAAGGAACTCGCAGCACTTGAACGCGAACGTGACATTGGTGCCGCAGATGAAAAGCGCATTGCTGAAGTCACGACAGCCATCAGCGATGCAAAAAATAAACTGGCAGAACTCGATAAGGACTGGGCAGCAGAGAAAATCATTGTCGATGAAATCATGGCTCATCGCAAAGCCATTATAGAAAAGGCCGAGAACGCCGATGAGGCTCGCGTCAAACTGACATCAATCATTGCCAAACTCGAAGCGATTGATCCCGAAAAACGCATGATCTACCCTTATGTCGACGAGCAGTCAGTGGCTTCCATAGTATCGGACTGGACCGGCATTCCTGTTGGCAAGATGGTTAAGGATGAAGTGCAAACCATTCTCAATCTGGCCGAGACGCTGAACAAGCGCGTGATTGGTCAGTCTCACGGTCTCGCTATGATTGCCAAGCGTATTGAGACCAACCGCGCTAAACTCGATAACCCGAATAAGCCAATCGGTGTGTTCATGCTCGCCGGACCTTCGGGTGTCGGCAAAACTGAAACAGCTCTGGCCTTGGCTGAGGCGCTTTATGGTGGCGAGCAGAATATGATCACCATCAACATGTCTGAATTCCAAGAGGCGCATTCCGTTTCAACGCTGAAGGGTGCGCCCCCAGGCTATGTCGGATATGGCGAAGGTGGCCGCCTCACCGAGGCTGTGCGCCGCAAACCTTACAGTGTGGTGTTGCTTGACGAAGTGGAAAAGGCCCACCCGGATGTCCACGAGATTTTCTTTCAGGTTTTTGACAAGGGTGTGATGGAAGATGGTTCAGGCCGCCGCATTGATTTTAAAAACACCTTGATCATCCTCACCACTAATGCTGGCACCGAGATGATCATGCACGCTGCCGCACAGGGTTCCGAAAGGCCGGACGCAGAAAAACTTGCGACGGACATGAAACCAGATTTGCTTCAAGTTTTTCCCCCTGCCCTGCTTGGCCGCATCGTTACCATTCCCTATTACCCCCTCTCAGGGGATATGCTGGGCGGCATTGTGCGCCTACAGTTGAACCGTATTGGAAAACGCATTGCAGATAATCACAACGCGAAATTTATCTATGATGATGCCGTGGTGGAGAAGATCGTGTCCATGTGCAATGACCCGGACTCTGGTGGCCGCATGGTTGATAACATCGTCACCAACACATTGCTGCCTGCTCTGAGCCGACAGATATTGAACAAAGCAATTTCGGGTGAAGAGATTGCACAGGCAAGTGTCGGAATTGAGAACGACCAGTTTATCTATGCCGTTGTGTAAGGTTTTTTGGGAAATCAATGCCTCATCCAGACGGAGGAGGTGAATAGAGTAAATGTAGTATAATTGAAGTTCATGAGTTCGAATTTGGTGAAATGTTTATGCAGTTCCACCGACGTGAGTTGCCTCTGCATCGATTTAGCTGCGGGTTTGCCTTTTGCTCTTGGTGGTAGGGATCTTGGTATGGCGGCTTGGTGGCCGCCGACTGGACCGTACTGAAATGGTAGCTGGGAGATGCGGGCCAACGAGGTTGTGTAAATAGTTTTTGACCTTCCAGCATGAATTTCTCTGTTGAGTAGTGAAATACAAATAGTTGGCAAAAAGACAGAAAATATTAAATGTGCTGTTGTTGTAGTTCCTAAAGTGTGTGGCTTTTGGTGTGGAACGAAGTTTAGATATTTCAAAAGCAAGCCGGGGCTATTGAATGCTCTAACTGGGTAACGTCACAAGTCAAACAGGAATAGAAAATGGTCACCGCCGAGAAGAATAAACACACAGGTCCGGGAAAACTTCAGAAACTTCCCGATGGTTCCACTTTAATGTTTAATTTTGATGTCGACAGCGCCCAGCTTAAGGTGGAGCACCAGAGGTTCCTTGAACAAAATGTTATCAGCGCGGCCAACGCCAATCCAAATGGGTTGCGAGTTGTGATAGGCGGACAGGCTGATCGTCTCGGTGATTCTGCACATAATGTTGCGCTTTCGAATCGCAGAATTGAAGCGATCACGATCTTCCTAAAGCAAAGAAAACCAAGATACGCTTGGGACTTTGTTGGATTTGGTGAAGGCACCGGCGAAAGTAACGCTGAGCGGGCGGGTGACAAGGACAACACTCGAGATGATTTGTTTCGTTCCGTCATTATTGAAGTACTTAAACCCGGTCGACCCATACCTCCAAAGCCAAGCATTCCTAAAACATTTCCGAAAAAACCAAACGTGTCACCCCGCGCGCTTCCCCGAAGCCCTAACCAAGATACATGTGTGCCTGCAAGAAATTGCCCCACTTCCAAAAATTTTTCTGTTCAACTGATGGTCGGCGTGACAGCTGGAGAAATATTAGAGGCGGCATTTTTTACATTTCTGATAAAGGATTTGGATAATCGCCTCGAATGCCTGTATCTTCTAAGGGGCGGCGGCTTGGCAAATCCTGGTCTGCCAGCAAATGTTGCCCTCGTTGGGAAACCTTCAAATTTTCATCTCGATAACGCAATTAAAGTAACAAATTTCGGGCCAGTTGGAGGAATTAGTTCTCTGACAGTGCCGGTCAGTCCGCTGCCATCCCAGAATATAACATTTTTCTCGGTTCTTAGTTTTAGCCACCATCAAACGGACAGCATTATTCCTTCCGGTTTGGTGACAATTACTAAATTTGATACTGGGCCCGTTTCCATTCCGGGAGTCGGTATTCATGGAGGAGAATTCAAAGCAGCCGGAGGTCTTTGTCGAGGAGAATTCGGCGCAAGTAGATCATAACCTTATCTCGCCAGGGCTTGGTAATGTTTGGTCGGTAATTCCGGCCGCGAATTCCACTTCTATAAAGTCGAGAATATCACCTAAACAAAGGATGCGCTGAGACCAATTTTGATTTACCCATATTAGACCTCGATTTATTGCGCACACATTGAAGTGATTGTTGTCAATCCGCAGCAACGCGTACGTAAACGGAGAATTGTTTGATGGAAACATTTGTCGATACTCATGGCAAGCCCATTTCTCAAATTGAGCTTGCCGTTGGTGAAACCAAAATTGTGGGGTTGAAGAAGTATGATTTATTCCCTTTGGTCGAGGTCGGCGTTATCGTCAAAAATTCCAACATCGCTTTCTGTGATCAGTGTGTGCATCTTGGCGACGTGACCAAGAAAAAGTATATTGATCATTATGACATGGATGAAGTGGCGTCGGGAAACGTGCCCATTGAGGTAGGTGGCAGGTATTATTTTCAGATTTGTGGACAGTCTGCCGGCTATACTGAACTGGAAGCGTTTTACTGGATTTCGAAATCAGCAAAACTTGGCACGCCTTATGCGCCTTCGTTGCAAATCAATGTTAAGCCAAATGCCAAGTTGCTCGTTCTACCGCCTGCCAAAGGCAAGTCGGTCGGCAGTTTCGCGACGATGTGGTATAATCATCCAAAAAACCAGAACAACCCAAACTATCCGAATACAGGTCAAAGCGGAGATTACCCCTGCAACGACGGTAATGGTCCGCTCCACCACATGCAATGTTTCGTCCGCGTGTGTGAAGCTCTTCACCGAAGTGGAGTATCTTTTCATGGCTTCTATGGAACATCATGCCAGATGAAGGCCGCAGATCATGGTCATCATTTTTCGAATCCTTATGAATTTCCCGGCTGGGGTCCGGCGAAAGGAAAGGCTTACACTTGGGAGGCAAAGCCCATCTATGCGCCTGAGCCAATGCCTGGGCTTGCGGCTTACAATTTTGTTAAAGAACGCCAAGGGATTATTTTGTTCTGGAACTATTTCGACGTCAAAGGCCGATCGTCGATGTGGGGCGGACACATCGATTTATGGAACAAGGGCAGAATGGGAAATACCTATAGCTATCTCCATCCCAGAGAGGGCGAAGCTGCATTTTTGAGAGCTAAGAAGATTATGTTTTGGCCCCTCGCTGCTGACCCACCAGTCAAATTGTGATTACAGCCGATGAAATTGCAGTGCCCATTAGTTCAGTTGTATCTTGTCGCACAGACGAAGGGTGGAGTTTCCAATATCTTTCCCGACGATCTATTGCTTCCCTACTATGGAGGATGTGCATGATTGCACCATGCGCATACAATTGAACAGATCAGCGCATAAGCCAGCGTTATGGCAGCTGAAGCCAAAGACCAGGAGACTTGCGATGAAGACTAAGATGTTTGTCATGAATTCCACATTCGTGGATACAGTCGAAACTGTAAATCTTGAACAACAACTCACTATTTCGGCGCCTGTCGGCGAGAGGTCGCATCCACGTGTCGCCAATATAAAATCAGATGTCGAAAAGATACAACGTACCCTGAACCAGTTTCCGAACCGTGACGGAGGGCCTGTCGCATTGCTCAAAGTTGACGGCATCGTCGGTCCTAAAACCATTGCTTCTATTTTGAATTTTCAAACAGTCAATCAACTCAAAAAGACCGATAAAATCGTAGATCCTGAAGGTGCCACCATGGACAATTTGCGTGCCGGGCCCGATGTCATTCCGCAAGAAAGTGTTTCGAGGTTCATTGTCGAACTTCCTCGCGTCCTTGCCATCGTAACGGCGGCCGAAGCCAATATGAGCCTGGCATCATCGGCACTTTCGACACCGGGTTCGTTGTTTGCTGCTACCGCTTTCACCAGACTCGATCGACACTATCACACAAAAAATAGTGATGAGCGCAGACTGGCTTTGGCACGCATGCAGCGCGTGTTCTTCCTAGTCAAATCAGCTGTCGGGCATTTGACACAAGGGACGATTATTGCGGACGATGCGCCTTTGAATCTGCAGGAAAATTCATTCATGTATACTTTTGAAGATGGCTTCAACAGCGGTAAGGCTCCCGCCAACAAAATCGAGCGCTTTAAAGGCATTCCTGTCGACAGGATTTATATAACGGTGAAAGGCCGCAAGATGGCTAACGACGGATTTCGTTATGCTATGCTCCATGAATTATGTCACTTTGTGACGGGCGGAAAGTCTGGCGTGCCTTTGGCCGACGATCAAGCATATTTCCATAAGAACCGACAAAAATACGATACGCTCTCAACCGATCTTGCTCTCCGCAACGCAGATACATACGCTCGATTTGCCCATGATGTGATAGGCCAGCTCGATTTGGTGTTTTAACGGGAACACATCCTCTCCTCAGTGTGCCGCTGCTCCTTTCAACAAGCGCACAGCAAACGCGTGGCTCCCCCAAGCACAGGATGCGCTATCCTCAAATTGTTGCTAAAGTTGGCAACACTACAGTCTTGGTTGCACAATTCCACTGCAATACGATCCTGAAGGAGCCGCAAAATGTCGGACGTCATGAAAGATCTAGTTGGAACGTGGACGGTTTCCTACAATCAATACAAATGGATTTATACCTTCACCGAAGCTGGTGAGGTAAAATGGCGTGATGCCTGGGGCGGGCGGACAGGCTCCGGGACTTGGGTGAATTTTGGCGCAACAGTAGCAATCGCCTGGCGGCAATCGCAAACCAAGGAGGCTTGGGACATACCCATCAATCCAGACAATCAGACTGGAAAAATCGAAGCTGATTATGGTAGTGGCCAGTTCACCGCAACCAAAGACAAAACCCGCTTCGATGCCGTCTTACCGGAAGGACAGCAAGATGCATTTGCATGCTGGGCAGCGTGTTTGTCCTGGTACACTAGGGCACAGGCAGACGTGCCCACGGTGTCACAACAAACAATCATTAATGGAACCAAATCGGATTTACTGCTGGACGATGGCAGCATAACTTTGGACGGAATCATGACGATTTCGGTGCCCAATGTCTTCCTCAACCGAAACCGCATCACTGCGAGCAAGCTCGAATCTTACATTCGAGCAAAGCCGTTCCCGATGATTGTTGCATTTAGCTCAGGCCCCATTGGCGGGCATGCAAACGTCATCCACAGCATTGATGATAATGCCGGAACTGTCATGGTCATGGAACCGTGGTTCCCCGATCCTTCAAAAATCGCCAGTTATAACCTTGATGGTGGAAAATTTATCGACGCAAAAACCAAATCAGTTTTCAAATTCACGGGAAAGCACATCAGTCGGCCATTGACCTTTTACACATCAAGTCCCTTAAACGGTCAATTCATTGTTGGTTACAATAGCAAGTTCAGTGGTAAATTTTGAAAGCAGCGACCCAATCATGTCAGACGCATCAGAAAACGCCAAAGCCAACGCCATCGTACAAAGGCTCGCCAAAGCGGGGGTGAGGCTGTTTGGTTTGCCCTGGCGTGTGAAAAAATTTCATCCATATCCGCCCACGCTCTATTTCACTTGCAGTAACACCGACCTCATTCTTAACGCCGCAGAAAGAAGCTCAAGTTTGGCACACTATGAAATCGGGGCCACGCCTCCCTCCATTGCTGATTGGGTGAGAGAAGGGCATACCACTGTCGTTTACGTCGAGACAGATCACCCAAACCCTATTCGCCTAGAGATCATGCTGGATAGTGAAAAGCTCTGCCGGGCATCAATATTGGATAAAAACTTTCGGTTCATGCAGGATGCAATGAGAATGGCCAAGGTTAAATCGGCGCGCGACGATCCAGTCTATGCTAAAATCGCCCATCATGCTGATTGGCCAGCATCGGATTTTAACTTTGATGATTACGTTGCCGAGATATTGCGCATTGGCCCCAACACATTAGTCGGCGTCGACTTTGTTGCTCGCGATATCGGTAAGTTAATAGAGGCGTTAAAGGCGCAAAAAGATGGATCATGGTATCATTATGCAGATCCGAATGATCCAATGCGCAAGGAATATAACGATCCGATTTTGGTTGCGTCTCTTGCCGCCACGAAAGGCTACGGCTTGAGAGAAGTGCTGTCAGACGCAGTATTTGAACCGATCACTCAACCGAAGTCGACATCAGTCTCAACTGATCCAGCGTTTTCCCGCAAGTTCGATCCACGACCGCAACTCAAGGCCAAGGCGCTTCACTTCGCGATTTCAAAGGACTTATGCAATGTCCATCTCGATGATGTTGGTTTTGTATTTCGCAATGAAAAGGGAGAGATAATCGTTGACATCAATCGTGCCAGAATTCACGCAGTGGATGAATTGGGACTCAAAACTAAAATCCCTGAACTTGCTGGGCTACTTGGTCCGGGCATTGGCCGCGCATTTGAAAGAGCTTTGGGCAACGCATTTATAGATGTTGAACCAAATTCTACAACGATCGCCGCCAATCCAGGAAGTATTTTTAATGGCGAGTTGGGTGTCACTATCGGTTGCGCAAATTGCAGTCCAATTGCAATTCCTGGCGCGGTTGGTCGCCTCGTCGGAGGTGCCGACCCAAAGGATGAGAAAATCGAATTTTTTACAACGGTGTCTCTGTCATGGAGGTTCTGATTACTCTCTGGTTTGCGGGCAATTTTCCGACACATCCATTCAGAATCGCTGTTCATATGGTGACTTGTAAAGACTCTAAGGCATGCCTCACGGCTTCAGCGGCCCGCAATTCCCTTGTATCGCCAAAGACGTTCCAATAGCTCATGATAAAACCGACTTTGACGGCCTGCCCTGTTAAATGAGGCGGCGGTGGCACTGGCTTTTCAGGATCGTTTCCAACATTTCCTCCCGACCATCCCGCTGCAGCGGCTGCCCATGCCGGAGCCGTCTTGAACCCGCTTGTCATTGCCGCATTCAAATTGGCACTCCGATTTTTTTCAATTGGGTTTTGCACCCAATTTTCGGCAAGCTTAAGGTAGGCCTCTTCTGATTCCGGAAAAGCATTTCCATATTTTCGCAAACTCTCACACAACCAACGGACGGCATCACGACGCGGCAACATAAACGCACATAGGGCAACTGCTCCTTGGACTTTTTCCGTCGCAAGTAGTCGCCTCACGAACTCAACCGGGTGTGACTGAAGGTCGTCTCCCTTGAAGTCATCTTTTAATATCGGAAATGCATCAACAACTTGTTGTGCTGTGGAAAAACGGAGATTTGCCATAACTTCACACTATCCTCATAAATCGAAAACGATATGCAGCTTAAAATAATCAAGCCACGATCGGCGGAATTCCGTGGAAAAGGGCTGGGCCGCCCGCAGTTATGGCAACGGCAGCCGCTGCGGTAATGGCAACTGCACCTCCCGATGTCAGTGCAAATGCACCACCTGTGGTTACCGCCATTGCCGCTGCTGCATTTACAGCAATGTTGGGTGAGGTGATCACGATTCCGGCTGGCGTCATGACAATAGAGCTTGCGCCACAAACAAAGGAAATATTTGTCCCCGATGTCACAGTCCAGTTGATCCCAATTGTTTCGGTAAGCGCATTACCTACCGTTAGGCTGGAATTCATGCCAATTGATAGCGAGCTGTTCAAACCAACTGAACGTGTTTCGTTATTCTTGATAACGCCTTCCATGTCTTTTTCGGCGTGCAAGCGCACCAGTTGCGCGCCATCTTTGTCATCAAAGATAAATTCATTGTAGCCGGAGCCATTGTGATAATTCTGCGACTTGGTGCCTGAGATTGTCGGAGTGTCAAACGGCGGTTTGTTGTCACCGTTGTAAACACAACCAGTGATCAGCGGATAGTCGGGATCGCCGTTGAGAAACTCCACGATCACTTCCATGCCAATGCGCGGAATTTTGAAATCTCCCCAACCCGCACCTGCCCAACCATGGCCAATGCGAACATAGCGAGAGTGCTTCTTGTCACGTTCCCAATGGAACAACACCTTGAGCCTAGTCTGATCATCCATTTCGCTGACAACGAACGCGGTCTGTGGGCCGGGAATTATGGGCTTGGGGGTGCTCATCCGGGGTGCAAAATAATTCTTCAGATTGATTTCATATCGACCGTGATACCCGCCATCAGCATTGTCGCCGCCTGACATAAAATTTTCTGACTTGTAGTCATGATGTACCCGGCAAACTAGGTGTTCAACGTTATAAGATTCTTCGGGGTGCTGTTTCAGCTTTATAACTGTTCCAGGGTAACACGTAAGCGCGTCACCAGTCGCCATTGCTGTGAAATGATCATTCACCGAATTGAGTCTTCCTATCGCATATTCCTTGCCGTCACTGGTTTCGATGTAGCACCCGGGGTAATCATAAAATTCGAGATCTCGCTTTTCGAATTTTGGGTGAAGTTCTTCGGTGACCAGCAGATCGGCTTTTGGTTTTTTGTAGTCGAAATCGTTCAATGATACTTTGCTATTGTAAAAGCGGCCTTTCGGCAGAAAATCATCGAAAAAATCTCCCTTGCGTGTGGCACTTTGATCGGTCGGATCAAAAACTACATCAGGCCCTCCGCCTTTCGGTTTATCACCACCTGCGCCAAAATTAATGACCATCAGATGTTGATTATCACTATGTTCAAAATAATAGTATAAACCTATGCTTTCCAGCAATCTTGATACAAAATCAAAATCGCTCTCTCGATATTGTACGCAATATTCCAGCTTCGGCCAATAATCGCCGGTTCGGATGTCGAAGTGCGCATAGCCATAATGTCCCAACACCTCTTTGACAATCTCAAGTACCGTTTTGTCATTGAAGATGCGGCAGTTGCGGGTGCGCGAGAGCAACCAGAGCCATGGGCGCATAACGATTTTATACGTCGGCAGGCCGCCGACATAATCTTGGAATTTTGCTTCGGCGATGACGCCGTGGAAATAGCGCGAAACTCCTTCGTGCCTTGTTGCAACTTCGAAATGGCAGTCTGTTCCCAGAAGATTATCAAAATCGATCAGCTTTTTTTCGTCTGACAGACAATTGACACGGAACTCAAACAGCTCGCTAAATCCTTCTTGTCCCTTAAAACTTGTCAATCCAAGCTTATCTTTTCCCAACACTGTTTGGAACTTTGCGACGCGTTTATCTTGCGATAGGTTTGTCATTTCATGCCTCTTTGAAGCTGATTAACTACCTCAAAGGTAACCATCTTTCCTGATCCCGTCCATCATTTTTGATGTCGTCAACCTCATGCATTTGGGGGATTGCGTGAAAAGCATCTTCGTTTCATTGTGCTGAAAAGGTGAAAAACCAACATGAACACCCGTGTGTCGATTTATTCAGGAATTGCTGAACCAATAACGACCGAAGCTCCATGCGGACCTGATCCTGATGCCGATCCCGAGGTCATGAATTTCCTTGGTATGGCAGAAGGTCAGCTTCCGGCCACCTATCGCAGTTTCGACAAAAAGGCATTCGACGCCAAACCCAATCTTGAAAAGATCCAACAACTCCTTGCTAAATCGAGGGATCTGCGCTTTCTTACGCTCGCTGCAAAATTGCACATATTATCAGATAATGTATTGGGTTTTGCCGATTCTGTGACTGCAATGCTGGTACTGCTCAAAGCACAATGGGTCGATTGCCACCCGTCAGAGCAAGCGGGTGGTGACACGCTCCGTTCTGCTTACTTGGCCACCTTGGATGATCTTCCGACTGTCGTTTTGCCGCTGCAAAATGCGCCTATAATTGTTGACAAGCGCTTGGGTCCGCTGTCAATGCGCAGCATCCAACTCGCCAATAAAAAAATTCCGGCCCAAGCTGACGAGCAAATTGGTGATGCCGACACTATTCTTTCGGCATTCAACCGACCGGAAAAAATTGACGAACTAGTTGCATTCAAAAATAATATTGTGTCAGTCAAAACAGCCCTGACAGACATTCATCAACTTTTTGTGGACAAGGTAAACCACGAGACAGCCCCACATTTCGTACGTTTGCCAGAACTCTTGGACACAATTCTAGCTTTCCTAGGTAGTGTCACAACACTTAATGACACGACGTCAGATGCCGCGCTGTCCACCGACGATGATCAAAGTGAAGCGTCTACTACCAATCCAAGTGCTATCGGCACTTTGCCTCCAACTTCAGAAGATCTTGTTTCCGTCAAGGAGGCTTCCAACGCATTGGAAAGCATTCTGGCTTATTACTCGTTGCACGAACCATCGAGTCCGGCGCGTTTAATGACGAAGCAGGCGCTGCAACTCGTCGGCAAATCCTTTATCGAGGCCATGCAAGTTCTGGCACCGGCCCTTGCTCAAGAAGCCAAAATCAGTGTTGGCGGCGATTCCCCATTCACCCTGGATTTCGCGCAGCTTTCAAGTCTGGTGCAAGATGAACCTGGCAGTCAGGGAGAGGGCGAAGCCAAAACTTTCAATGTCGCAACACGAGCACAAGCCACTTCACTGATGTTGAGTATTGAACGCTTTTATCGACGCACAGAGCCTTCAAGCCCAATCCCTTTGCTTCTCGAAAGGGCCCGCACATTTGCATCGAAAGATTTCGCCAGTCTCTTGAAAGAAATGTTGAAGCAGACTGCGAGCTGAATCACAAAGAATAATGGCGGCCTGATTGTTGTTAACTTACCAACCCGAACATGACGTGTTTTAATTTAATCTAACTCAAGGCAATATAACGGCCATGCAGCTGCGTGGAGCAGCAAATTCAAATGTGGGCTCACCACCGCAATTGCCCTAAACTGCGCCACCGTACTATTAAGTTCGGCCACCCCAATTGGACGGTTATTTCATGATCGCACGTTCTAGTGGTTGCGACCTCCGGCAATCAAATAAGCCCGTGAAGCCGTAAGTCTATTTTGAGAGCTTTTCTTTTGATGTTTGAGGAATGCTTTTGCTGGGGCATATCTATCAAACTCAACCCGGTATCCGTGAAGTCAACAGAAGCCCTCTTTTCATTCATTTAACGTAGATTCCAAAAACACTATTCTTAAATTCTATTGAAACTGAGCGGAGAAATAGATATTTCTATCGAAGCACAAACTGCTTTGTACTTATCGCTTTCTTTGGCTCTCAGAAGCAACCATTCCTGCAATAAGAGCAGCCAAAAGAATTGCACTTTTCTGGTCTTTAAATATCTGATTCATCATGATAGACACCTGATCGGACTGCCGGACGGTAACCGGTCGCACTGGTTGTTTTAACACCAATGTACCAATTCCAAGAACCATCATGCCGATTAGAAACAAAACAAAACCAGCAATCAACGCCGCGCTTGCTTCACCCCAATAAGGAATTGCATAAATCCAAATTGCAGTTGTGGCACATCCTATTGCGGCCAAAAAAAATAGCCCTGCGGCAAGTGAAGCACCTGCTTTAATGAACCCGTACCGAACAGGAGCCGCTATATTTTCAGCTCCGCTTCTAACAACAGAATTCAATATGTTCCCAATTTGCAGTCCCAGCATGTTCGCACCCTTACCGCGACAATACGCGACTGCCAACAAAACCAAGTGCAAAAGCAATGAGCAATGCGGTCAGTGGCTGTTCTTCAACTTGTTGACCTAACTTCTTTGCTGAGCGCTGACCCTGAGCCGCCACGTTATTATAAACCTTTGTTGCTTCAACACCAATTTGATCAGCAGCGGCGTTACTTGCATCGTATGCATTATTGCTAACATGTTTGGTTAACTTCGCAATATCATCTCTGAGCGAAGCTAGATCATTGACAATAGCTTGAATATCCACGCTAGTTTCACCATTACCTTTAAGTGTTGAAGCCATAATTATTATCTCCTTGACTGTTTCTGTTGCAGTAATTGAAATCTATTTGTCTTTGAAAGTATTTCGAATAGAATCTTTCGCACCGCCGAAAGCGTTTTGCACCTTGCCTTCAATCTTTTGTGCCTTGCCTTGTGCCGCCGTTTTTTGGTCCCCAAAAACTTTGCCGACAGCTTCTTTTACAGAACCTGCTACAGTTTTTCCTGCGCCAATAATTCGATCTTTATCCATGATGACAATCCTTTCTGAAAACATTTCTAAATTTAATCTGTGTTATCCGACGTTTAATTTTTAGAAAAATACGCTTATATCTGACCCAAAAGCGCTAACACGATGACGACAACTAGAACGAGGCCTATGCCACCACTTGGGAAGTAACCCCAATTTGAACTATGTCTCCAGGTTGGCAAAGCGCCAACAAGGAACAAGATGAGCAAGATGACCAATATGCTTGAAATACTCACGAAAATTCTCCAACTCAAAAGTCTTCAATAAGTACTCGAGCAGGAACAACGCGCAATTCTGAGAAAAGTTCCGAATATTTTGAAAAATAATTGTGATCGCGAACAATTTCCGCATTACTCGGAGTGAACGCATCATGCTCATGCTGAATTTTTCTCGCATTGAAATCTTCACTTGCAAGCGCTCGCGACACGTTTTGCCTGTTCAACATTGGAACGAAATCATAGCGAGACAGTTATGTGAGTTGAAAAATATACAGCCACCGCAAACAAACGAATAATCGTCTGTTGGATGCATGTATATTTAAAAGGAGTATGAAATGAAGCTAACCACAAAAACTGTCTTTACTGCTTTGGTGTTAAGCTCTGCAGCTTTGGTAACGGCTCAGTTGGCACAGGCGCAATCAACTGGTCAGACCGACTGTAACAATCAAAAAATAACAAGCACTGGCTGTCCGCCGATTGGAAACGCTAATCCTCCGCCGCCAGTCGTTACGCCTATAGCCACCAAATAACAAAATCAGCGCCAGAATGACAAAAGCAAAAGTATTGCCGCCTCGGCTCTGAACATCATTTCGTACTTGAATGTCGGGTTGTGAGTTCCTCAAACCGTCTTGGTCAAGTGAAAGATCCACTGCACTCATGGGACGAGGCTTTTGATTTGTCGATGTAACCATTTCATTTCTCCTTTATTGTTTTGTAGATGGGGTTCAAACGACACATTGTCGTTTAGGTTCCATCCAAAACTCTAGGCCAATCTTGTTTTTTAGAGATCGAACTCCACAAACAAAATCTTGATGAAAAGTGTGGAACCAATTTTTGAATGATGCGTTGATTGCAAAACGGAAGTAGAGGAGAACAAAAATCATGACTCTGGCAAAGAAGAGTAGTCAAGGTTCGGGTGGAGAAAATCCAGAAGCAATTGCAAAATTTGCGCAGTCTGCGCGCTCCACTGGCGGTAAAGTGAGTCGCACTGGCTTAAATTCGACACCTGAAACATCACCACTAGCCTCTAATCCAAAACTGAAGCAGAAAGCGGCCGAGACAGTTTTGCGCGAAAACGTTTTGGGCGACAACGAGGGATCGGAAGAATTGATCAAGGAACTTCCTGATCCAATTCTTGATCATCACAAATTATAAAACCAATTCCTGATCTTGATGAAAGAAAATCAAAAGTGGAATTGAAAGAGCCGTATTGGGGATAGTCCCACTTATTGGCGGCAAAATTGCGAGCTCCATGTGGTCGCTTTTCGAGATAATTTCTAGTTTCATTCGAAAGGCATAAAAAATGTTCTCAGGCCCCAGCATCACTATATGGGATAATATATCACCGATAAGTGCGGAACTTTTTGGTCCAGAACGTTTTGAACAACACGCGCACAGTCTTGCAAAAACTCAAACTATTACTTCAAACGCGACATCGGTTTATTCCGTAGTACGCAGACTTGATGATAATGCCGCTGCGTTGCTGCAAATCTACCGCGATATTGGTAAGGCTGTCGAAAAAGGGAAAACAGTAACGCCAGCGGCCGAATGGCTCGTAGACAACTATTATTTGGTCGAAGAACAAATAAGCCAGACAAGAGACGATCTGCCGGAAAGGTTTTATCGTCAACTTCCTAAGTTGATCGATGGCCCACTTCAAGGCCATCCACGTATATTTGGAGCAGTTTGGGCTTATGTAGCACACACTGACAGCCGCTTCGACCCGATCACTTTTTCAGCATTTCTGAACGCTTATCAAACCATTGCACCTTTCACGATCGGTGAAGTTTGGGCATCCGCAATTTCGCTTCGTCTAATATTAATCGAAAACTTACGTCGGCTGTCTCAGCGCATGAACAATGCAAGGATGGAACGCGAAGCGGCGGATGCTGCGGCAGACAGTTTTCTAAATAATGGATTAGAGCGGGATCCTTCTCTGGCTTTTAAAAAAATTGAGTCAATCAGTATTCCCTTCGCTGTCCAACTTTTGCAGCGTATGCGCGATCTGGATGACGACAGCTCTTCCCAAGCACTTAAATGGCTACAGAGTCAACTTGTTGAACAAGGCCACACGATTGAAACGGCGGTGGCCGATGAGCACCATCGCCAAGCGGCAGCTAATGTAACTGTGCGAAACATTGTGCAAAGTATGCGCTTAGTCGACGACATTAATTGGGAAACATGGTTCGATGGGGTAAGCATTGTTGAAAAATCACTCCTCAAAGTTTCATCGTACGAAGAGATGGATTTTAAGAGTCGCAATTTATATCGCACGGCAGTCGAAGAGCTTGCACGCGGTTCTAACCAAACCGAAATTAACATCGTAGAACGCGTCATAGATAAAGTTTCTCATGCAGAAAAAACTTCATTCGATGCGGGCCAATGGTTGATTGGCAGCGGTCGAAACCAGTTGGAAAAAGAAATCGGCTTCAGGCCATCATTTTTGAAGCGCTTACGTAACTTCACAAACAACGCTGGGCTGTCGGGGTATCTCGGGGCTGCAGCAATTCTTGTGTTCCTCATTGAAGTTTCGGTTTTTCGATTTTCACAGTCTAGTTCTATTTCAACAAGCGCCATGTCGTTTCTTATTGCGGCAGCAATTCTGCCAGCTTCAGAAATTGCGTTTTCAATAGTAAATTTAACACTCAGCCGCCTTTTGGATACGCGCATGTCGCCGGGCCTCGCTCTTCGAGGTGGCGTCCCAGAAAAACTTAGAACGCTCGTTGCTATCCCTTGTCTGTTGACTTCGGCAGAAGGCGCGGAAGAGTTGTTAAACCGGCTTGAGGTTCATTTTTTATCGAGCGGGCCAGGTGAACTTTATTTTGCACTGGTGACCGATTGGTTAGACTCAAATTCGGAATTGACTGATACCGATTTGACAGTGCTCGAAAGGGCTCGATTTGGGATTGAAGATCTCAATCGGCGGTATGATACATGCCAGTTTATTTTGCTTCACCGCCAACGTAGTTTTGATCCAAAACAGAATAAGTGGTTGGGTTGGGAACGCAAACGCGGAAAGCTTCATGAACTCAATCGATTGCTCCGCGGCGCCGTTGATACTAATTTTAGAACTATAGTCGGCATAGTGCCAGCGAATGTCCGTTATGTAATTACCTTAGACGCCGATACACGTCTGCCGCGCGATGCCGCAAGAAAGTTAATCGGCAAAATGGCGCACCCGCTGAATACGCCACTGTTTGATCCAGCAAAAGGGCTCATTGTATCAGGCCATGGCATTCTACAGCCGCGCGTTACGGCTTCATTGCCAACGGGTCATGTTGGATCTTACTTTCAACGTATATTCTCCACAGCACGTGGCATCGATCCCTATATTTTTGCAGCCTCTGACCTCTACCAAGATTTGTTTGACGAGGGCTCTTTCACGGGCAAAGGAATTTACGATGTTGACGCTTTCGAATCGGCAACTGCGGGGAGAATTCCAGATAATGCCGTCTTGAGTCACGATCTGTTTGAAGGCGTGTTGGTGCGTTCGGGCCTTGCCTCTGACGTAGAGGTGATTGATGACTTTCCGGAACAATATGAAGTGTCAGCGGCACGGCAACATCGTTGGGCCCGGGGCGACTGGCAACTTTTACCATGGATATTAGGCTTGCGTAACTCCGGGAATATTCCACCGTTGGGACGCTGGAAAATGATCGATAATCTGAGGCGAACCCTGGTACCTATTGCTCAACTCATCATATTAATCGCGGGCTGGACATTGCTTAACCCCAGTGCAGCAGCGATCTGGACTGCCGGTATTCTACTGTCAATTTTCATCCCAGTTATCATGCCTACTCTCGTGGATGGCTTTCACATAACGCCTCGCACTTCGGCCAGACTCCATCTTTCGTTCGTAAAAGATAATCTAACCCAAGCTTTTGCGCTGGGCGCTGCCCAATTCGTTTTGCTCGTTAATCAGGCAATACTCATGGCGGACGCAATTCTGCGGACGCTGTTTCGACTGATTGTCAGCAAAAAAAATCTTTTGGAGTGGACAACTGCGGCTCAGATGCAGGCGATGGTCAAACCCGGCATTTGGCGAAGCTATAGCCAACTATCAAGCGCGCCAGCAATTGGCATAATTGTTCTGATGACAATAGTCATGCGAGGAATTCAGGATTGGTACTGGGCCACGCCTTTTGCAATTGTGTGGCTGGCTGCTCCAGCGATCGCACACTGGTTAAGCATTTCTACAGCGTTAGAAGATGAATTGTCAGCATCAGAATTTGACCGGCGCTCTTTGCGCGTAATAGCGCGCCGAACATATCGCTATTTCGAGCAATTTGTAACCGCATCAGAAAATATGCTGCCACCTGATAATTTTCAGGAAGATCCCAAAGCGGTTATTGCTCATCGCACATCGCCAACCAATATTGGCTTGTATCTTTTGTCCACTGCTTCAGCTCGAGAACTGGGTTGGATTGGACTTGCTCAAGCGGTAGAAAAAATTGAATCATCATTCAATTCAATTCAGAAATTGGAAAAATTTCGCGGTCACCTCTTCAATTGGTATGACACTGAAAGTTTGATCCCCCTCGAGCCACGATATATTTCGTCTGTCGATAGTGGAAATCTTGCGGGCCATCTTATAGCTCTTGCTAATTGTTTAGAGGCTTGGGGACTAGAAGCAGAGACCGCTGCCGAAAGAAGTTTCGGAATTGATGATATTCTTGAAATTCTTGTTGAAGAGGTAAAGAATCTCCCCAAGAATAAAAGCGTGTTAAACCCCATGCGTAAGGGCTTCCTGCAGCAAATTGAGGCGATGAAAGCGACGTTGCAAAAAGCCCGAGCACAGCCCGAATTATTTTCAGTCAGATTGATTGAACATTCTTTGCTTGCAAACAAAATCTTTTCGACAGCCGCCCGCATAGCCGCAGAAACGTCCGGAGATTCAAAAGATTCGATCATCCATTGGTCAAACGTTTTGAGAAGTACGGTCGACACTCAATTTCAAGACGTCTCTTTGAATGCAGCTCAAATTGTAAGTATTAACCAAAGACTGGTAGCCATTGCTACATCCGCTCGAAATCTTGCCTATGGAATGGAGTTCGGTTTCCTATTTGACGAACAACGTAATCTTCTGACGATCGGGTACCGGGTAAACGAACGCATGCAAGACGAAAGTTGTTACGACATGTTGGCTTCTGAGGCACGATTGGCAAGTTTTTTTGCCATTTCGAAAGGCGATTTGCCAACTAGGCATTGGTTCAGGCTTGGTCGTACATTGACTGAAATCAGAGGCGGCGCTGCACTCGTTTCGTGGTCCGGGTCTATGTTCGAATATTTAATGCCCGCCTTGGTCATGCGTGGACCTTCAAACGGAATGCTCGACCAAACCGCGAAATTGATTGTTGCGCGCCAGATTGAATACGCTAAGGGATATGGGATCCCATGGGGTATATCTGAATCTGCCTTTAGTGCCCGCGATGTTGGCTTCACTTATCAATATTCAAATTTCGGTGTACCTGGGTTGGGTCTCAAAAGAGGTCTTTCCAGCAATCTCGTCATAGCGCCTTACGCAACAGGACTAGCGACAATGGTGGCGCCGCGACTTGCCACACGCAATTATGAGAATCTAAAAAATAATGGTTCTTTGGGCGCTTATGGTCATTATGAAGCTGTTGACTACACTCCTGCCCGACTTCAACCGGGAGAAGATTTCACAATCATACGCGCTTACTTTGCGCATCATCAAGGCATGACCATCGTTGCGATCTTAAATGCTGTCAAGTCAGGCATGGCGCGAGACTGGTTTCATAACGAACCGCGGGTGCGCGCTACGGAGCTGCTTTTGCAAGAACGAGCTCCGCGCGATGTGTTGGTATCCACGCAAAAAGAGTCGATTGCCGTATCTCAGGTCAATGATCTTGCACCGACCGAGCCTCGCGTGCTGAGTCCGTTCACTGGCAATTCACCACAGACTCAACTTCTCTCCAACGGTCAATTTACGACTATGCTTACCGCAGCTGGATCAGGTTATAGTTCATGGAACGGCCTTGCCATAACCCGGTGGCAAGAAGATTCGGTGGAAGATAGCTGGGGGCAGTTCATGTATCTGCGCGAACCGCGTGCTAAAAATTGGTGGTCGGCGACGCATATGCCCGCGAAAGTGTCGGATAACTCAACGGCAATCTTTTCAGAACATCAGGTTGAGTTCGCTCGCACTGAAGGTATTTGGAAAACAACATTGGAATGCATTATCTCGCCTGAAAGTAATTCAGAAGCACGAAGACTCACCATAGAAAACAAAGGTTTGACGGCACGCGATCTTGAAATTACATCTTTTGCAGAACTCGTCCTGTCCACACAATCTGCAGACTCCGCACACCCCGCATTCTCCAAGCTATTCATTGAAACGGAATTTGTTGCAGGTGTCGATGCGCTAGTTGCAACCCGCCGAAAACGCTCTCCCACAGATCCGGACATTTGGGTTGCCCAGATCATGTTAACAAACAGCGAAAATACTAGCCCGCTTGAATATGAGACAGACCGGAGCCGCTTTATCGGAAGATGTAGAGATGTCTGTAATCCGCAAGCGATGGATTCTGTCGTGCCACTTTCGAATACCACAGGAACTGTCTTGGATCCCATTTTAGCTCTTCGCCGTAGAATTCGTGTGCCACGTGCCCGTAAAGCAGCTGTTACATTTTGGACATTGGTGGCATCCAGCCGCGAAGCGGTGCTCGATCTTGTCGACCATCATTCCCAATCTGCAGCATTTGACCGCGCCTTGATGATGGCATGGACCCAAGGTCAGATTCAACTGCGCCACCTTTCAATCAAGCCAGACGAAGCAGACTTATTTCAAGAACTTGGCAGTTCGCTCATTTATGCAAACGCATCAATGCGATCTCCAAATTTTGTAATGGCAAATGACATTGGTGCGCAAAGTGAGCTGTGGCCATTGAGTATTTCTGGCGACAGGCCAATTATATTACTTCGCATTGATACAATTGAAGACATAGAAATCATCCGTCAGATGGTTCGCGCTTTTGAATATTGGAAATCAAAACGACTCGCTGTCGACCTTGTAATTTTGAACGATCGGCGAGCTTCATATGTCCAGGATCTCCAATTGGCATTAGATGCTTTAGTGCGCAAATTGAAAACGCCAAATCAATCTGAACTGAGTACTAACGCGGGTGATGTTTTTATACTTCGCGCAGATATTATGCCGCAAACCGCTTTAAAGGTTCTCGCAGCTTCTGCTCGCATTGTAATATACGCCCGTCGCGGCAGCCTCGCAGTACAACTCAGCAGATTACGCTCCCAAACTAATCTAACTGTATCACGGCCAAAGGAATTCATACGTCCAGCGAAATCCGTTACACGTAATAGAGTGAACGGAGTCGACAAAATATTCTATAACGGCTCAGGTGGTTTCAGCGAGAATGGCGAAGAATATGTTATCTATCCAACTGCCGACAAGCCCACAATTGCGCCTTGGACAAATGTAATCGCCAACTCCAAATTTGGCTTTCATACCTCATCCGATGGAGCTGGCTATACATGGGTTGGCAACAGCAAAGAAATGCAACTGACGCCTTGGCGTAATGATCCAATTTCAAACAAGGCGAGCGAAGCATTTTATGTGACCGATATGGACTCGGGCACCCTTTCGAGCCCCACCCAATTGCCTCTCCGAGATCAAAGTGGAAATTATGTCGTACGCCATGGATTTGGATACACGGTGTTTGAACGCGAAGTCGACCAATTAAAAATGGAGCTGTCGCAATATGTGCCGCTTTCGGATTCAGTAAAAATTTCAAAGCTGAGAATTTATAACAGGGGCACGTCCACTCGAAGCTTGGCCATTACCTTTTATGCTGAGTGGGTACTCGGCACTTCTCGGTCAGCCACATCTCAATTTATCACGACGGAAATTGATTCAGCAACAGGCGCACTCGTCGTAAAAAACAAATGGACGCCTCAATTCGAAAATCAAATCGTCTATGTCGATATGCAAGGCAAACAATCAAGTTGGACTGCCGATAGACTAGAGTTTGTCGGTCGATACTCAACATTGGCCGACCCGCAAGGCTTGGCGCCAGGAAGAGAATTATCAAATCGCGTCGGTGCCGGGCTTGATCCGTGTGCGGCGATGCAACTGAAACTAGAAATCGAACCGGGGGCCTATAGAGACGTCACAATCACATTGGGAGTCGCAGCGAATTTAGACGCGGCGCAAAAAATGATTACCAAATACCGCGCTGGAATCGAAGATCAAATCCTTGATGACGTGAAACAAAATTGGGCGAAGATTTTGGGTGCTGTTAAAGTGAGAACACCTGATCCAGCTTTCAACCTGATGCTCAATGGTTGGCTTCTCTACCAAACGCTTTCATGTCGCATGTGGGCGCGATCAGGATTCTATCAGGCCAGCGGTGCTTATGGATTCCGCGATCAACTCCAAGATTCCTTGGCTCTCATGCTGAGTAGACCCGACATAACCCGCGAACATATATTGCGTTCGGCGGCTCGCCAATTCCACGAGGGTGATGTGCAGCATTGGTGGTTGCCTTCCAGTGGAACAGGTATTCGTACGCGATTTTCCGACGACGCCGTATGGCTTGTCTATTGTGTAAGTCGCTATGTCACCGTTACGGGAGATTATGCGATCCTTGATGTGCTTGTCCCGTTTATCGACGGTCCAAAATTGCAGAAGGACGAGGTACACGCCTTTTTCCAGCCAACTCTTTTCAATGAAGAAGCCACACTTTATGAACATTGTGTTCGCGCACTTGAACAGTCCCTAGCGACAGGCAAACATGGGCTGCCACTTATGGGTGAGGGAGACTGGAATGACGGTATGAACCGCGTTGGTGCGGGTGGTCGAGGCGAAAGTGTTTGGCTCGGTTGGATGATGATTGCCACACTCAAAGAATTTGTAAAAATATCCGCTGAGCGCGATGGTACAAAGACCGCTATTTGGAATGAAAAAATTAAAACACTGACCGAAGCAATGGAGAAAGAAAGTTGGGATGGTGCCTGGTATCGGCGCGCTTTCTATGACGATGGATCACCACTCGGATCTTCGTCCAACAACGAGTGTACGATAGACGCCATAGCGCAGTCATGGGCCGTAATTTCAGGCGCTGGAGACACCACTCGAACCCAGACAGCCATGGCTGAAGTCACCAAGCAATTGATCCTTCGCAAACAAAAAATTGCATTACTTTTCACGCCGCCATTCAACAAAACCGAGAAAGACCCTGGATATATTAAAGCCTACCCGCCGGGCATTCGCGAAAACGGGGGGCAATACACCCATGGTTCAGCTTGGTCTATTTTTGCATTCGCAGAAATTGGCCAATCTCAAAAAGCTTGGGAACTTTTCAGCCTTCTCAACCCTATAAATCACGCCTTAACTGCAGACGACGTAGCACAGTACCGCGTCGAACCTTATGTAATAGCCGCTGATGTATATTCAGTGGCACCTCACATTGGCCGCGGCGGATGGACTTGGTATACAGGTGCTGCTGGTGTACTCTACCGTTCCGGAATAGAAGCCATTCTAGGTGTCGAGAAAATTGGCGGTGTCTTGCGCATTAAAAATAACGCTCCAGAGCAGTGGAATGAATTTGATGTCTCAATTAAATTCAAATCAGCCCGCTACAATATCAAAGTAACACGCAAAGAAGACACCAAAAGTTTCAGCGAAGAAGCTCAACTCTATGGACATGCCGCCTTCGATATAGCAATGAAAGATGATGGAGCAGTTCACACTATCGAATTGCAATTCGCATTTCTAGATTCATCAGGTATTCATTAGACAACAAAATTTACCGGACTACAATTCGTATTTGAAGCCAAGCCAAACCTCTAAGTCAATGTCGTACTCGTTGGCGATTGAAGTCGCCACACCAGTCCAGATGGCAAATAATCAATCTCAGCGCTCCCGTTCAACGAAGATTGAACCATTTGAATAATAACTTTTTGTCCAAACCCGTGGCTTGTCGGAGGATTGACGGCAGGACCACCCTGTTCCACCCATGACATGGAGAATATGTCCTTACTCTCGCCCATAAGTTCCCAAATGATTTTGACGGTGCCCGTTAGATTCGAAAGCGAACCATATTTTAAAGCATTTGTTGCCAGCTCGTGCAGAGCCATGCCAATATACTGTGCAGCAGCAGGTAAGAGTTGTAGTTCAGGGCCGCCAAAAGAAATACGCGTGCCCATTTGATCCCAAAAACCACCTAATTGAGCTCGAACAAGATCAGCAGTTTCAATACCTTTCCATTCCTTCAAAACCAAAAGATCTTGGCTGGCAGCCAAGCCGGCAATCCGATCTGACAACCTTTCGACAAATGTTTCAGGATCTTCAGATTTTGCCGTTTGCCTTGCTACAGCCTGCACAACGGCCAGTAGATTTTTGGCACGGTGATTGACTTCGTACATCAATAGGCGAATACGTTCCTCAGCTTTTCTCTGTTCAGTGATGTCGATATAAGTCGTGAATATTTTCGTGTGCCGACCATGTTCACCCGCCTGAATATTAGACCTCGTCTCGATCCAACGCTCTTTGCCGTCGTCTCCCAAAACGCGATATTCAATAGTAGGAACGATGGATCCTCGCAATTCCTGAAGGAGTGTTTCCTCCACGCGGCGTCGATCGCCCTCAACGACATGATCGAGAAATACTTTTGTCACTTCAGAAATTGCGGCGCCTTCAACGATCCCATTTATTGCAAACCCCATCACCATGTCGTGATTGTCGCTCGCTTTAACTTCGTTCTTTTCCAAATCTAAAACAGCGTATGAAAGTTTAGCGCTTTGCGCTGCATGGTGCATGTGAGCACGGCTTTCACGCAAATCTTCAGTCGCCAATACTCTTTGGCTGATGTCACGCACAACCGAAATAAAATAGAGCGGCTCTCCGTTACTACCGCGCTGTAATGAGACAGTTAGTCCGGCCCAGATAAGTTGACCATCTTTTCTCAGATAGCGTTTGTCCATCGAATAGGTTTTTATATTGCCCTCAAGCATCTCGCCAACATGGGCGAGATCAATAGCGACGTCTTCCGCATATGTAACTTCTTGAAAGGTTTTGCTCGTCAGCTCTTCTCTACTATAACCGAGAATACTACATAATTTGTCGTTGACGATAAGCCAGCCCCCGTCAAGACCAACATGCGCTACACCCACGGCGGCATTCTCAAACGTTCCCCTGAAGCGGGTCTCTCTTTCCTGTAGAAGTTTTTGTACATCTTTCATTTGCGTGATGTCGCGCAACACCAAAAGACCGCTAATTGGGCGAACCGTACCTTCACGATTTTCGAATGCAATTCGTTTCCGCGCACTCACCCAGCGAACAGTTCCATCTGGAAGCATAATGCGGTGTTCTACAGACAAAAGACCGTTACTCAACGGACTCATAACTCCAGCGATTTCAAGCAATAGTCCCGGCGCATCGTCACTGTGGAAACGGTTATGTAAAAGATTGCGCTTGATCGATATGTTTGAAGGCAGTTGGAACAAATTAGCCGCTGCTTCGTCGAGAGAAATTGTATCGGTCAAGTAATCAATTGTAGCGATCCCCAATCCTGCAACAGATATGCCCAATTTTAAAGTTTCTTCACTCTGCCGTAAAATAGCATCATATTTTTCACGTTCCGAGAGATCGTAGAAATGGCAGACGACACCTAATCGTCCATCGGGAAGAGTAAGGCGATCAACCTTCCAATCATAGGTTTGGATTTCATCGATATCTTCGCGTCGCTCAGTAATAGCTGGAGCGTTGTAAGGTTCACCCGTTTTCAGTGTGTGACGAAATATTTCAATTAGATTTTCGACAGTTGGTTCTGGCCAGATACATCTCAAAACCTCAGCGAAATCCCGCCCTATCAGAGGACGGATGTTTTTGAAAACATTTTGTGCGCCCTTGCTCACAAGTGCAATTTTGAAATCTGCATCAACTGCATAAATCCCGAATGGAGAATTTTCCAACATGGATTTGAAAGCGATATTTGCAGCCGCAAGTGCCTCAGTAGCATCAAATTCAACATGCGAAATTTTGTTGTCGCTATTGTTCAATTTTTGAACCCGTAAAAAAAACCATATTGATAGCAACGGCCTTACCGTCGAAATCAGCATCAACATTTGAACTCACTATAACATCGAGCGCGCCATCCTCCAACGCCAAGCGCATTGGTGCAGCATGAAAATAACTTTGCCGCAACAACTTCGGCAAAAGTTTTGTGTTAAAATCTTTCGAGCTTGCGACAGTGAGCAAATCGTCAAATCTTCGACCCAAAATCAGGCTTTGCCTTTTGGCTCCCGACCAATTCAAAAACGTTGAATTTACGCTAATTATGGTTCCATCAAGAGCAGCAGTAACCAAACCAAAAAGCGCAGCGCCAAATGGCTCTTTCGGAATGTTGTTCTCGTCGGTCAACAGCACTACGCCTCACATTCGTTCTGCTCAACTTTAAGGTGATTAATCTAAAATACTCAAAATTCCGGGTGATTGTTTCCCTGGCAATATTTTGAACCCTTTTACATTTCTCTCTTCGTTCTTTAATCACCAAAAGTTGTGCCAAACAACCTTCATCGAAGTTTGCTCCAATAGAACTCTGGTTTCAATCATGTTTTTTCAGGAACCTTGTCCCCAACAGTACGTTATACACCATGTGCGTAGCTGGAGTTTTTGATATGAACACCGAACAAGATTTAAAGTCAAAGTTTTGGAAAACCCTGTCTTCGGATATGGTCATGATGCTTTCTCTTGCAGACGTCGAAAATGGTCACGCAAGGCCGATGACAGCGCAAATTGATGATGACAAAATTTCGATTTGGTTTTTCACTTCGACTGAAAACGCGTTGGTTAAAAATATCAGTAGAAGCAATAAGGGCGTTGGAACTTTTGTTTCCAAAGGACATGATCTATATGCGACAGTCCACGGGAAGCTAACGCTGGATAATGACAAAGATACAATCGATCGCCTCTGGAATAGATTTGTTGCCGCTTGGTATGAAGGCGGAAAGAACGATCCAAAACTAGCTCTATTACGCTTTGACCTAGCCAACGGCGAAGTTTGGTTAAACGCTTCTAACATCTTTGCAGGTTTGAAATTACTTTTGGGTGCAGATTTAAAGAAAGACACCAAAGATAGTGTCGCCAAAATGGATTTTAGAGCCTTCCGATAGTTCAATTTTTCTCCTGCAGCATAAAAAAAAAGCATAGAATTTCTATAACAGATAGCTATTTCGGACAAAACCATTGGCAAAGTTTGAGACTTCAAGTTCCGAAGAACGATTGCGAGCTGCGACCGAATCCGACGATATGTTTGCGTGGGAAATTGATTTTATCACCGATAAGATGGTGTGGAGCTCTAACGCATCGCGCATACTTAGCTGCGTCCAAGATCAGTTATCTGACAACCCAGCACAGAGATTCTTCTTCTTAACTGATTTAGATCGACTCAGAATTATTGAAGAGTTTGAAACTGAAAAGCGAGGGCAGCGGGATAGCTACGCTTTAGAGTTCTGGGGTCTTGATCAACACCAGTCGAAATTATTTTGGAACATGAAGGGGACATTTGAACGAGACTCCAATGGAGCGGTAGCTTTCGCATCAGGTACAACAAAAAATATTACAGAAAAGAAAACACTTGAACTGGAATTAAAATTAGCAACTGAGCGTTTGGAGGTTGCTGAGGTAGCGGCAGATGGATTAATTTATGATTGGGACATTGTAAGCAATAAGATGTGGCGCAGCCCTGGCTTTACGCGTTTGCTAGGCTGGCAAGATGGCGAAATTTCGGAAGATATAGAAGGCTGGACTTCTTTGCGTCATCCAGAAGATGAAGAGCGGTTGAAATTTCTACAATCATCAAATGATCTCCAACCAAATGACCACTATATCTTGGAATATCGCGTCCGACATCGTGGTGCCACTACATAACCGTAATAGATTCAGGACGCGCTCACCGAAATCGATCAGGTAAAATTATCCGGTTTGTAGGCGTTACCAAAAATAATTCTGAACATAGGTTTGAAGATTCCTACAATGCGCGTCTTGCCGCGGTAGCCATGGCTTCTCACGATGCATTATTTGGTCTGACCCTCGAAGGCATAATCGAGACCTGGAACCCGGCTGCTGAAAAACTTTTCGGCTACAGCGCGTCTGAAGCAATCGGAAAAAATGTCAATATTTTGGCCAGACCCGATCAAAGGGAACATCAGCAGCAGTTGCTTGCCAGAGCGCTTTCCAGTGATGTTGTAACGCCTTACGAAGCGCGCAGGCAGCGTAAAGATGGCAGTGTGGTAGACATTGTGGTCGCATTGGCCCCAGTTCGATCAGCAGATGGAACAGTAACGTCGATCTCGGTTGCAATTCATGACATCAGTGAAAGGAAAGAGTGGGAGCAAAGACAATTATTCATGGCGAGAGAACTGGCTCACCGCAACAAAAACTCGTTTGCAATTCTACAAGGTATACTCCGCTCGACACTGCGCAATACAAAAAATCCAGAAGATTTTGCGGCAGCTTTCTCAAGTCGTTTACACAGCTTGGCCGCAGCGCAAGATGTCCTGACCGCAAACGAATGGCGGGGCACCGAACTTGGCGCTTTAATCAGACTTCAACTCGCCGCCCATCTTTTTGCAGACGATAGACGTGTCGAATTTTCTGGCCCGGTTATCAGCTTAGCACCTGAGTATGCCTCGCCGCTCGGATTGATATTCAATGAACTGACAACCAATGCCATAAAATATGGCGCACTGTCTTTGCCAAAAGGAACCGTTAAAATTAATTGGCATGTCGAGAAAATTGACCAAACACCCTCGAAGCTTTTTATCACGTGGCAAGAGCGCGGCGGCCCCAAAATTACTTCAAAGGTCATAGTGGGCTTTGGCATAACGATTATTGAGAAGGGATTGCCAGAAGCCGTAGTGAAAAATAACTTCGCTGAGGAAGGATTAACGTGTTCACTCGAGTTGGCGCTTAATCGACCGATCCCATGACCGAATGAGATCAGCTCGTTAAATTTTCTAATATAAAAGCCTGAGAGATGATTTCACTAAGCCGCGATTTCTGATTTAACGTCAAAAAACAATGCTTGGCTCACCATTGCCTTCACCATTTCCGGCATAAATGGCTTTGTGATTAAAAAGACTGGTTCTGGCTTTTCGCCGGTCAGCAGGCGCTCTGGAAATGCAGTTATAAAAATTACGGGAACTGAAAAATTCAAAAGAATCTTGTTGACGGCATCAATACCAGAGCTTCCATCAGCAAGCTGAATATCCGCTAGAATTAGTTTTGGGCGTTTTGTAGATGCGAGATGAAGAGCTTCTTTTTCAGTGCGCGCAATACCAGTTACCGTGTGACCCAAACTTTCCAACAACGCCTCTAAATCCATAGCTATAATAGGCTCGTCTTCAATGATCATAATATCGCTCGCAACCTGTTGAACCAACAACTTGGAAGCTTCACTCAAAAGTGTTTTTACAGTTTCGGGTGTCTCCGAAAGGATCACAGAAATCTCCAAATTGGTAAATCCTTCAACAGCATGCAACAAAAATGCTTCCCTTGCCTTTGGAGGAATGTTTGAAAGATGTTTTTGTGCATTCGCTTCCCATTCGCGACTCGATTCAACTTGGAACAGGTTCAGCGACACAGATTCCCAAAGCTTGCAATAGGTTCGGTAAAGAGAGATCCGAAAGCTGGGCTCTTCATCAAATTTGGCTGGATCAGATATTATTGTTTCGAGTAAAGCGGCAACATAAGCGTCACCGCTAGACTGATTACCGGTCAAAGCGCGCGAAAAGCGTCGCAAAAAGGGTAAATGTGGAGCAATATTGGCCGCAACAATCATGCTGATCCCCGTTGTTTATTATTTTTCATCAATTGGCTGCATAGCCACTTTCCATGGACTGAAACGTCGCTTCACCCAATTGGTTCCCATACAAAAAAGTTTTTTCAAAAATGGAACTATTTTGAGGAGTTTGTGTTTTATTCTATTGATTAGTCAAGCCAAAACCGAAAGTATGTTTTTCCTGCTCTTAGGATCACTATCAATTTGAGGTTCCCCATGGTCGATGACAAAAAGAAAGCAAAGAAGACGCCGATCGTGAATGAGAAAAATGAGAGAATGATAAAAACGTCTGCCAAGCCACTGGTATCTGATTTAATCGGACAACGACTGCGTAATTTTTACGATGAGGTAGCAAGTGAACCAATTCCAGACCGGTTTATGGATTTGTTAAATCAGCTTGATGCTGCCAGCACAGTCAAAAAAGCCGAATAGTCTCACCAAACAGTTAGGTTAAAGACAAAAACACAATGACCATTTCACTAGAGTTTCGCAGCCAGCTTATCGCAGCAATTCCGGGATTGCGCGCGTTTGGAATGTCCCTGACTGCGCGAGGTGATAGAGCCGATGATCTTGTTCAAGAAACCCTCATGAAGGCCTGGAAACATCATGATAGCTATCAACCAGGTACAAATATGAAGGCGTGGCTGTACACGATTTTGCGCAATGAGTTCTATACGCAACTTAGAAAGAGAAAGCGCGAAGTCGAAGATGCAGATGGAGTCTACTCAGGCCGAGTAATGGTGCCAGCTGAACAAAACGGCCACTTGGATATGGCTGACTTGCGTATCGCTCTGGATAAGCTACCAGAAGATCAACGAGAAGCGGTAATTCTTGTCGGCGCATCTGGATTTTCATATGAAGAGGCAGCAGAAATTTGCTCTGTTGCAGTAGGAACTGTTAAAAGTCGCGTCAATCGCGCAAGAGCCAGATTGTCAGTTCTGCTTAAATTGGAAACCAACTCTAAATCAAATGCTCCGTTTGAGATAAAATCATTGGGGATTTAATCTAAAAGCAAAGGCAAGTCGCCGGCTTGAGGTTTAGAATTAAGAAAGCGAATTAGCCTGCGTCACACTCGGAAGACCATCTTCGTCAGCGTGTGGAGTAGATTGGCCCGTAGGAAGAATAGAGCTTATGCTTGCGGGTGATTGTAGATCTATTCCAGCAGCGCCCTTCGACCAAGCAACACTGACCACCTTAGTATCCGGCAATAATCCTGTAAGTCTCCGCAGAGCATAGTTATGCTTGGCTTGACTCGGAGAAACTAGATAGCAAAAGCAAATAAATTTAACGCTTTCCATGTCAATTTGGTGGACAGTGCCTGGTGCCATGACGTCCTGCGGAAGCATTCTATGAGGCAGCTTTTTTACAGTGAGAAATGCAGAATAGGCCAACGTGGCAGCAAAATTCAAAACACCAGGTGGCGCAATTAAAACTAGGCTTGCTGGTTTTTCATCTGAATTAGAACTATCGTCGATGAGTTCATCAAGCATTTCTGAAAACGTGTTGACGACTAAGGTTTGTCGTTCTACCGAAAGCAATCCGCTCTCCCTGTCTGAATTGGCGAGCAACAAGCTTGGAATTGCGACATCGCTCAAGAACAAGTCGAGTCGGTTATCACTACGATGAGTTTCAGCCAATTCCGCCGCTTCAACAACATCTGCAGCGAGTAATCTTTGATAGAGTGCGTGAACTGGCGTCAAAACAGGTTCGCTGCCAAGCACCACTTCCAAAAAGTCAAGCGATTCAATATTACGGCCGACGACCAATAAACCAATTGTCAGCGGAGTTGCCAATATCAAACCGATCGGCCCCCATAACGCAGTCCAAAACGCAGCGGAAGCAACGATGGCGACCGGCGATAAACCAGTCATCTTGCCTATAAATAGCGGTTCAACGATCTGACCCACGATAATTTCAATACCAATTAATATGCCAGCAGTTATGAGCGCTAGTGTCCAACCCTCACCTATCGAAGCAGCAATTATAACGGGCAGAACTGATGCCATCACCGAACCAATATACGGAATAAAGCGCAGAACGAATGTAAGAACACCCCACAGGATGGCTCCCGGAATGCCCAGCAAAGCCAGCGCTATTCCAACAAAGAGCCCCGTCGTGGCATTTACGAACAACTGCGCGGTAAACATTTTCATTAAACGTTCGACCGCTTCGTCTAATGCTTCCGTTGTCTTGTTCAAGTCTGAAGTGCCTGCCAAACGGATAAGTCTGCTTCGTAAATCCTCTTTATTAAACAGAAAAAGTACGACCATCAAAATGACGATCCCAAGTTGAGTTAGAGGATGGATCAAAATCGAGACAACAGAAAAAATTGGATCAAGTGGTCCCAAATTAGATGACCGAAGTTCGACAGGAATGGGTTTTTGTACGGCTAATTCAACTGACTTGTCGGGGTTCGGCTGTTGCAATTCAGCACTTAGATCTTTGAGCACATTAGCGGCTTTTTCGACCGTGGTACCGCCTGAGGTCGCATACTGCAAGCTATGAGCCTTATCTCTTAAATTCTTTTCATATTGAGGCAATTGCCCTGCTAAATTTGTCAACGTGGTAGCCACAATAGCGGTGACGCCAAATAGAAATGAAAAGGTGAAAAAGACAACAACCAATATTGAGAGCGTTTTGGGTAGTCGCAACTTCTGCAAAGCTCTGACACAAGGCCCGAGTAAAATTGACAAGAAGATTGCAAAAATAATCGGAATGAGAATTTCTCGTCCAAAAAAAAGAATGGCACATATCGCCAGAAAAATCATCAACCCATTCAATAAACCTTGACCAGATTTCGGTTTAAAAATTTCTTCAGCAAAAACTTTAGCGGGCAATGGGCGCACTTTATGCATTCCTTAAAACGAATTAATTGCAAAACTTTTCGCTGATATCCTAAAATATCGCCAAACAACATTGGTTCCATTGCGCAGCAGGTTTTGACGCAACAGGGGTTGGAGCCACCCCCAACTTAGATAAAGAGATAGATTCAATCGCTGATTGAGAAATTTAATGACCCAACTTATCTGCAGCGCGTGATGTCTCAAACAAAAACCAAGTTCTGCGTTCCGTTTCGTCAATATAAACTTCGAGTAAACTTGCTGTGGCCACATCATCTTTATCATCGCAGATGGAGTGGCAAGCCCTCATAGACTCTGCCATTAATCTGTTATCACCGATGAGTTCATTTATCATATCACCCGCCGAAACAAAATCTGCGTCATTGTCAGTGATTCTACTTAACTGCGTAACATGTTTGATAGATTTAACAGTTGCCTGCCCGATTTTTCTCACACGTTCAGCCAAAGGATCAATTGATGCAAAAATCTGATCAGCTTGTTCATCAAGCAGCAGATGGTAATCGCGGAAATGAGGGCCGCTCATATGCCAATGAAAATTCTTGGTTTTAAGATAAAGCGTAAAGGCATCGGCCACCAAGCCATTAACCGCCGTTGCTATCAATAAAGCGTCTGAACTGCTGAAGCCCGATGGTGTTCTTAAAGCTGCCAAGCCAGTATGAGCCGTTGTAACCCGCTGTAATTTTACCATTCTTTTTCCTTTTGCTAGACTCATCAAAAAATTAAAATAGATATGCAGTGTTTTAACGGCATGCTCTCTTTTTGGTTCCATCTGGACGGAAGAAGAAATTCTAAACCAAAACCGGCCGATCGCATGCCATTTTTGAAGAGCCCTATTTTTCAGGTAAATTATAGATTTCTACGGATCTATTAGGAGTCGCTTTTGTTTTGAAAGCAGATTGATGGGTGTTCAGTTTTCTATCTATGCAAGCATTACGCCCTGCAATCACCATGTTCGACAGCCCACAACGCAAACATGTTGGAAATGGAATGCTTTTCGCACTTGGTATCTTCTGCTCTGCTGATGGATGTGGCAGGCAAATTATTGCGGCATACCTTTCCGAACTATTGTCTTTTTGTCATCGCTACTGCTGGAGTTGCAGCACTAACTCTATAGCTAAACGATCACTTCAGCGCCGCGTTGATCGCAGGAGGAGTTGGGTTGATTGCGAGGCAAATCCTCATGACGATGATTAGTTTTTTCGGGATCGCGGCGAAAAAATGAGCTTCGATCGTGCGCATTTTCTGTCGGTTGCTATCAATATGGCGCAGCTCTTGGAGATCACAACGGTGCTGGTTCGCCTCGTTTGAAAATAAAAGGGAGAAGCGAATTTCCGGCGTTATCACAATCTTACATCTAGTCGGTACCCTAAGTTGATGCAGCAACCAATTGTTTCACCAATGCATCAACCATCCGCGGCAGATCATAGGGGAAACGCGCGGTGATTAAGTTACCATCGACAACGCACGGTTCATCAAGCACCGTGGCCCCAGCATTTTCGAGGTCGATTTGAATGTTCCAAACAGCAGTCGCCTTTTTGCCTTTCAACATCTTGGCGCTCACCATCACCCATTGACCATGGCAAATGGCGCAAGTGGGCTTTCCTGCTGCGTGCATGTCACGTGTGAAGTCCTGGGCATGTTTATCCATGCGCAAAGCATCAGGGTTCCAGGCTCCTCCCGGCAAGATCACAGCGTCGTAATCTTCGACCTTGGCTTCATCCATGTATCTATCTATTTTCAACCAGCCCGCATTTTCCATGAGACGAATGGCAAGCACATGGGTTTTAGTTTGCGCTGGAAAACGCAGGCCTAATGTCGGATGAAATTCTCCAATGCGTGGTGACACGATATGAACTGTTGCGCCATGTTCCATCAGCCAGCGCTGCGCACCAAGAATTTCAACTTCCTCCACACCATTGGTACAACCGATGGCGATGCGTTTGCCTTTCAGGAGATTTGGATTTGATGGTGGATCGATGAGAAAATGATAAAGCTCGCGGTTCAATTCTCCGTCGGCCGTGATCAACAACTCGGTCGAGATTGAAGGCACAGGCGATGTGGACATCAAATTTTGCAATCTGTGCAAAAGTGCTGCTGAAGCATCAGCGGGTGCAAATGGCTTGTTCATAAAAACCTCCCAAAATATTTTCTTTAGCTTCCAACTTTTGCATCGAGACGTCCAGCAAAAAACGTATCAGCAATTGACAATCGGTGGAATCCGGATTGATCTATTCAAAACAAAATTGGGAGAATCTGATGAAACTTGGCTTCAATCTTTTGCTATGGACACCACATGTAACCAAGGAGCATCTGCCAATCATCAAAGCGCTCAAAAAATCAGGATATGATGGCGTTGAAATCCCGATGTTTGAAGGAACACCAGATCATTACAAATGGCTGGGTGAAGAGCTTGATAAAATGAACTTGGGGCGCACAACCGTCAGCGTCCTCGGCGCTGGCAACAATCCACTTTCACCCGATAAGGCTCAACGCAAAAGTGCATTAGACCGCGCAAAATGGTTTGTAGATTGCAATGCCGCTTTAGGTTCACAGGTTGGTGCCGGCCCTATGCATTCAGAACTCGGTTCTTTTTCTGGAACAGCAGCCACCACGCTAGAGCGCAAGCGGGGCATTTCTTTTCACCGCGCTGCAGGTGACTACGCAGCCAGACACAACATGCGCTTTGCATTAGAAGCTCTCAATCGCTTTGAAGTCTACTTTCTCAATACAATGGAACAGCTGGCTGATTATCTCGACGAGGTTGATCACCCAGCCATCAAAGCCATGTATGATACGTTCCATTCCAATATCGAAGAAAAAGATCCGGTAGCGGCCATTAAGACCATCAAGCGTCATATGATCCATGTGCATATTTCAGAGAATGATCGCGGCACGCCGGGGCGCGGGCACGTGCCGTGGGCTGAAACCTACAAAGGTTTGAAGGCTGCAAAGTATGATGGTTGGATGACAATTGAAGCCTTTGGTCGCTCAATGCCGGCCCTTGCTGCTGCGACGCGCGTGTGGCGCGATTTTGCTCCGAGCAAAGAGCAAGTTTACAAAGAGGGTTTGAAAAATATGAAGCAGGGCTGGGCCAAAGCATAAATGGCAAAACCTGTTTACGTCATTGGCACTTTTGACACCAAGGGCCATGAACTTTTTTATGCGGCTGGTCGCGTGAAAGCGGCGGGCGCTAGGGCTATCACTGTCGATGTTTCAACAACGCCCAGTTCTGCACAATGTGATGTGTCTGCGCAGATGGTGGCTGCTCATCATCCCCAAGGTACAAAAGCTGTATTGGACTTAACAGACCGTGGCGCTGCTGTATCGGCGATGGCCGAGGCTTTGACTTTGTTCATGCTGGCTCAAAAAAATGTCGGGGGTGTTTTAGGTCTTGGCGGTTCTGGAAACACTGCAATCGTTACAACAGCCATGCGCGCCCTGCCCGTGGGCTTGCCTAAGATTATGGTGTCGACCTTGGCATCCGGCAATGTCGCACCCTTTGTTGGGCCCAGCGATATTATGATGATGCACGCAGTTGCTGATTTAGCGGGCCTCAATGACATCACCCGCGTTGTGATTGGCAATGCGGCCCATGCGGCGGCGGGCATGGTATTGAACAAAGTGCCTCGCCCAAAAAAATCAAAACCCAGTGTTGGTCTCACCATGTTTGGTGTGACGACCACCGCAATCACCCAAATCCGTGAACGCATCGAGCGCGATAGTGAATGCTTTGTGTTCCATGCCACGGGTACTGGCGGGCAATGTTTTGAGAAGTTGATTGATTCAGGTTTTCTTTCTGCGGCCATTGATCTGACAACCACTGAAGTGGCTGATCATCTTTTAGGTGGCATTCTAGCCTGCACCGAAGATCGCTTTGGATCAATCATTCGCAAACGAATTCCTTATGTTGGATCTGTTGGAGCACTGGACATGGTCAATTTTGGCGCTCGCGAAACTGTGCCAGCGAAATTTGTGGGCCGCAATTTCTATGTGCATAATGCATTTGTGACATTGATGCGCACTACCCCGCAAGAAAATACGATGATTGGCAAATGGGTTGTCGAACGGTTGAACCAAATGCAAGGGCCTGTGCGCTTCATGCTGCCCCTGCGTGGTATCTCGGCAATTGATGCGGAAGGTAAACCGTTTCACAATCCTATTGCAGACGAAGCCTTGTTTGAAGCCATTCGAAATAATTGGCGATCCGCACCAAATCGTAAACTGATTGAAATTGATGCGCATATCAATGATGCTGCATTTGCTGATGCGGTGGTGGCCGCATTTCATGACATAAGGAACTAGATTGATGCCACGCTTCGAACGCAAGAACCTATTGGCCAAATTTCACGACATGATCGCCAAGCGCCAACCGATTATTGGCGGCGGTGCAGGCACCGGGCTTTCGGCAAAATGCGAAGAGGCAGGCGGCATCGATCTCATTGTTATTTATAACTCTGGAAGATACCGCATGGCTGGGCGCGGTTCGCTGGCGGGTTTACTTGCTTATGGCAATGCCAACGAAATCGTTGTCGATATGGCGCGCGAGGTTTTACCTGTCGTTCATCACACGCCGGTGCTTGCTGGTGTTAATGGCACTGATCCATTTATGATCCGTGATCATTTTCTCGATCAACTCAAAGCTCTTGGTTTTTCCGGTATTCAAAATTTTCCCACTGTTGGCTTGTTTGATGGTGTGTTTCGAAAAAACTTAGAGGAAACTGGAATGGGTTACGGCCTTGAAGTTGATCTTGTCAAAGCCGCACATGAAAAAGATATGCTGACCACGCCTTATGTTTTTTCAGTTGAAGAAGCCGTGGCCATGACCAAGGCTGGGGCTGATATCATTGTACCGCATATGGGCTTGACCACGGGTGGGGCTATTGGTGCCGAGACAGCATTAAAGCTTAAAGACTGCCCCGCTATTGTCGGTGCAATGGCTGAGGCAGCTAAAAAAATTCGCAAGGACGTGATCGTGCTGTGCCATGGCGGGCCTATTTCTTCGCCGGAAGATGCCGCTTATATGTTGCAAAACACCACAGGCATTCACGGTTTTTATGGTGCAAGTTCGATGGAGAGATTGCCAACAGAACTTGCGCTGACCGCACAAACCAAGAATTTCAAATCTATTTCATTTTGAGGTGACCATATGGCCCGCGCCTATGCCAGTATCATTTTAAAAGCTCCGGTCCAGACTGTTTGGAACCTAGTGCGTGATTTTAATGCCTTGCCGAATTGGGCACCCGCCATTGCAAAATCAAAAATCGAAAATGGGTTAGATGCGGATGTGGTGGGCTGCGTGCGCTCATTTTACACCCATGATGGCGGACATATTCGCGAGCGTTTGCTGGCGCTGGATGATGCGAATTATACATTCATCTATAATTTTGAAAAACCCGCTTTTCCGGTCAAGAACTATGTGGCCACGTTGCGCCTCTATCCCGTAACGCAAACCAATGAGACTTTTGCGGAGTGGACGGCGACATTTGATGAAGCACCGGGTGATGAAGGTAAATATGAGCGAATTGTTTCACGCGATGTCTTTGCGTCAAACTGGAAATCGCTCGCGAGTATAATTAAAGCGAAGAAACCCGCGCCAATTGAAGCACCAAGATGGAAGGGTGGCTCACCCAATAAAGTTTGGACATCTCGTGTCATCAAAGCGCCCGTTGATGGCGTATGGAACATCATGCGCGATTTTGCAGGAATGGGCGCATGGCACAGCGACATCACCAAGATGCATATGCTGAAAAAGCATCGTTCCGACAAAGTCTCAGGTGTACGTGATTTCTATTTTGGCGCTGGTCATCTGAATGAAGAACTGCTGCACATGAATGATATTGATCGCTCTTTTTCATATCGCATTACAAAATCAGAACTACCGTGGATTAATTATGTTTCGGGCCCAAGGCTGTGGCCTGTGACGTCAAACAATACCACATTCGCCGTTTGGACGGGCGATTGGGAAGCGAGCCCGCAGGATGATCTAACTTTGATGCCAAATACGGAGATGAATGTCTACCAAAGGGCTTTTGCAGAGTTGGAACGGAACTTTTTTGGGAAAAGAACGAAGCCTTAATCCGTGTGAAACACCTCTTGCGTGCTAGCCCACCACTCTCCAGCGGCGCGGGTTTCGAACGGGGTTTGCATCGGATCAGTCAAGTCCCACCACTCCTGCATGCGCGGCGCCACCTTAATGTCTTCCATATCCTTGGCATAATTTGTGCCATGATACTCCCAATAGGAAATCAGCAGATTTTCGGGCTCCCTTAAAAAGATCGAATAGTTTTTGACGTTGCTGTCGGCGATGGCTTTCAGAATTTCTGGCCACACAGCCGCGTGGATACGCTTGTACTCCGAAATGATTTCGGACTTGATCCTAATAATGCGGCACATTCTTTCCATTGATTGCTCCTGAATATTGACCTTTGTGTTTCTTGGGTTGATGATCACGAAAAATCAGGAGGAATGCAATGTCAGAATGGTTGAAAAGATTTAGCCTTGAGGGCAAGCGCGCATTGGTTACAGGGGCGACCAAGGGTATCGGCTTTGAAGCTTGCAGGGTTTTGGCAGATGCGGGTGCTGATCTTGTAGTGGTCGGACGTGATGCGCAAGGGCTGAAGGACGTAACGGCAGCGGTCAAAAAAGCCGGGCGCAAATGTTTGGCGGTTTCGGCCGATATGAGCACAGTTGAAGGGCCACGCCTTGCTGCCAAGGCGGCGCTGGCAGAATTTGGCACGATTGATATTTTGGTCAACAATGCAGGCATTGCACTTAACCAGCCTCTGCTCGATATAACCATGGATAGTTGGGACACGACGATCAATGTAAACCTCCGCGCACCATTTTTGTTGGCGCAGGCTGTGGTTCCAAACATGATCAAACAACGCATGGGTAAAATCATCAATGTGTCTTCACAGTCTGGTGTGATGGCACTGGCAGATCATGGGTCTTACGGCGCGTCCAAAGGCGGGCTCAACATGCTCACTAAAGTGATGACGATCGAATGGGCAAAATATAATATTCAATCGAACACGGTTTGCCCTACGGTGATCTTAACACCGATGGGTGAGATGGTTTGGGGCAAGCCGGAAAAGGGTGACCCGATGAAGGCGAAGATTCCGCTCGGACGGTTCGGTACGACGACGGAAGTGGCAGATTTGATTTTGTATCTTTCGTCTTCAGCTTCAGATTTGGTAACGGGCCAAGACATTCTTATTGATGGCGGATTCACCGCCCAATAAAATAATTGGCTTTACTGCTCAGTAAGTGGCGCGTCCGCCCGACACATCAAACACTGCACCGGTCGAGAAAGAACATTCTTCCGAGGCCAGCCAGCATATGAGGCTGGCCACTTCATCCACAGTGCCGAAACGCGCTTTGGGGATTTTGGCCAGCATGAAATCAATATGTGCTTGCGGCATTTGGTCGAAGATCGGCGTTCTCACGGCGGCGGGCGTCACTGCGTTTACCGTGATGTTGGTTTTGGCCAATTCCTTGGCGAGTGATTTGGTAAAGCCGATCACGCCGGCTTTTGAAGCAGAGTAAGCGGAAGCATTGGGGTTACCCTCTTTGCCTGCAATCGATGCGACATTGACAATACGACCATAATTTTGGGCCACCATGTGGGGCACAACGGCTTTGTTGGTGAAGAACGTTCCATTCAGATTAATCGCAATCGTTTGTTCCCAACCTTCAACCGAAAATTCAGTGACGGGAACTGTTGGGCCTGTGATGCCAGCACTGTTCACCAGAATATCAATACCGCCAATTTGCCTGATGGTTTGTTCGGCAGCGTTCATTACTGAATTGAAATCAGCAATATTGGTTTTGATTCCACCATTGATATCCCAGATTGCAACTTTGCCGCCCTCGGATTCAATGCGCTTTACCACAGCTTCACCTATGCCAGATAAGCCACCTGTCACGACTGCCCGTTTTCCTGCAAATCTCATTGCTTGATCTTCCAATTCTTCATTGTTTGAAGCGTATGTTCAAAAGAAATAATGCCTGCGTCTGAACCCAAACCTGTTGCAACCAACCCAGCAGAGGCTTGGGCAAAACGCAGAGATGTTTCGACATCCATTCTGTGATGAATTGCCGCGATGAAACCTGCATCGAACGCATCTCCGCACCCAGTTGTGTCTTGCACTTTAACGTCATAGGCAGGAGAGCTGATGCGCGTACCATTTTTGTGGGCATAATATGCGCCGTCACCACCCAGTGTGAAAACACAACAATTTGCGCCAAGCCCCAAATAGAATTTGGCGCAGTCTTCTGCCGTCGACTGGCGAGACATATCTTTGGCTTCTTCAATTGAAGGCATAAAATAATCGATGAAAGGCAGAAGCGGTTTTACGATTTTCGCCGTTTCGGGATTGGCCGCAATAAGATCAAAAGTTACAATGCATCCGCGTTTCTTGGCTTCTTTCAAAAGTCTGATACTGGCTGAACCGTCAAGTTTTTTCAAAAGCCCTGTGCCTCCCAAATGAACGATGGGCGCATCAAACACTTTGTCATACATATCTATCGGCACATCAAAATGATCAGACGCTCCGCGCACATGCAAGGCCGGGCGCTCACCATTGGGGCGTATATTTAGAATTGTTGCAGATGTTGGAATGCCTTTCAGGCGCTGCATGGTGGAAACATCTATGCCATGCTTTTCCATTCGGCCCAAAACCCAATCGGCTTTTTCATCGTCACCCACCGCACCAACGGCCAAGCTTTTCAAACCCAACTTAGCAGTGTCAATAATAGTACCGCCTGCTGTACCCGCCACAGTCAGTCTGATCTCTTCGATGAAATCAACTCCGCCGCCATCGGGAATGCGCGAGACTGGACGGCCCAAAACATCGAGGATGTAAAGACCTATAACCGAAACATCGTAGCGCATCTGACTTACGCCTTCTTTGATCGCCACCAGATTAAACACGCGAGCGCCGCAGCTATCGCGGCCACGCTCCAAACAAAGGGGTGCATGTAAAACGGCGTTGCGGCCAACATGACTTTACCGGCAGCGGTATCAGGGTTCGGAGCAGCGAGAAGGAACTTGCCATAAAGATAAGCGGCCCAAATTGCGACGAGCAACACAATGCAAAAAATCATTGCCACAACCATGGCCGTTGTGATGACGGAACTTACTTTCACGCCCGGTTGTGCCAGCGGCAGAATGTTGTTCACCAGACCAGCCAACACCACCAACATGCAGCCTATTGAAAACAGAGCGATGCTGAAAGGTTGAAATATCAAAATCAATGCAAAAAGACCAAGTCCAATAATGGAATATTCCATCTTGAAGGCTTGCTTTGATGTCATGCCCTTTTCAGGTTCACTGCTCATAGGCGCACCGCCTTTCCATCTTCGCCAAACACATGGGTTTGTGCCGGGTCGGGGCGCAAGTGCAGTGCCTCGCCCACTTTCACACGTTTTTCACGCGGCACGACCACGCGAATATCATTGCCACCTTTGGTGCGAGCATGCACCAGCGTTTCAGCCCCCATCGGTTCAATGAGTTCAGCCACAGCTTGAATATTTTCTGTGCTGGCATTTCCCTCCGCCGTGAATGCTCGGGGGCGGATGCCAATCGTGATTTTGGGGGAGTTCAACTTGCCGACCAATTCATTGGTTGTGATCTCAATATCTTGGCCATTAAAATTGATTGAAGCTTTGCCTTTTTCAAACTTGCTCAATTTTGCTTCTACCAAATTCATTTGTGGTGTGCCAATGAAGCTTCCCACAAACACATTGGCCGGTTTGGCAAAAACCTCATGTGGTGTGCCCACTTGTTCAATAATGCCGTCTTTCATAATCGCAATACGGTCTGCCATCGTCAGCGCCTCCAGCTGATCATGGGTTACAATCACTGTGGCCTTGGAAAGATTTGCAAGCACTTGCTTGATCTGCCCCCGCATGGAATGACGCAGCTCGACATCAAGACGCGAAAGCGGTTCGTCAAACAAGAAGCAATTCGGGTCACGTACAATGGCCCGCGCGACCGCGACACGTTGCTTTTCACCTTCGGAAACTTGGCCAGGCAAGCGGTTCAATACCGCGCCAAGATGCAAAATTTCAGCAACCTTATCAACACGCGCTTTCATTTCTGTCGCGCTGATCTTTTCATAATGCAGCGGCATCGCGATGTTTTCGCCGACGGTGAGTGCTGGATAAAGCGCATAGAATTGGAACACCATCGCAATGTCGCGCTTTTCGGGTGGCAAATCATTCATGCGCTGTCCTGCCACAATAACTTCGCCCGACGTAATGCGTTCAAGTCCTGCAATCATGCGCAGAGTGGTGGTCTTGCCACAGCCTGAAGGCCCAAGAAGGCACACCACCTCGCCTTTCTTCACCGAGAGATCGACATCCCGCGCGGCAACAAAGTCACCATATTTTTTGGTCGCTTGTTTAAGTTCAATCGTCGACATTAGCGCTTTACCGTTCCGAAAGTTACGCCACGCAGCAAATGATCTTGCAGGAAGAAGGTGACGAAGAAAACAGGGATGAGGAACAGTGTCTCAATTGCGGCCAGCAACCCCCACAATACGCCAATGCCGCCGCCAGCCACAGCCTGGCTCATGGCAACAGGAACAGTGCGGGTATCAATACCCGTGAGCAGCAGTGCGAAGAGGAACTCGTTCCAAGTTAAAATAAGTCCGAACACGAAAGTAGCCGCAAGACCTGCGAGAACTTGCGGCAAGCAGATTTTGAAAAACACTTTCAATCCGGATGAGCCGTCAAGGCGTGCTGCGTCTTCCACATCAAGCGACAACTCGTCGAAAAAGCTTTTCATCATCCAAATCGTGAATGGCAAATTGAACGCGGTGTAAAGCATAATGATGCCAAGGTATGAGCCTGAAAGACCCGTGACGCGGAACATCAATATCACCGGAATAATGACCACGATGGCGGGTAACATGCGCGTGGTTAGAATGACGAACAGATATGTGTCATTGCCCTTCAGCGGATAGCGCGAGAAGCCAAAGGCCGCGAGAGTGCCAATGACCAACGCCAGCAGAACCGATACGCTGGCGATCATAATGGAGTTGAAGAAATAGCGATCAAAGCCTGTGTTCTCTGCCGCTCCGCCAGAGGTCATGGCGCGTGAGAAAACCGAAGTGTAATTTTCGAGCGTTGGTGAAAACACATACGCATCAGGGATCAGGCCAAACAAATTCGTCGGCATGAATTTTGGCGGAATGGATAAAGCTTCGGTTTGCAATTTAAAACTGGTGATGATGATCAGCAGCACCGGCAAGAAATAGATCAGGCTGATGATGCCTGCAAAAAGTGTTTGCCCCCAACCCGCTTCGCTCACACCAGAGGCTTTGCGAAAGCCCAGTTTTTCCCAAATTGAAGTCGCTTCGCCCATGACTCAGGCCCCTTCCGTGCGCCGATTGGCGATATAGAGATAGAGATTGGTGAGCACGATCACGATGAACAGCATCACATATGATATAGCAGCCCCTTCGCTGGTTTTATTTTGCTCATTGGCGATGCGGATCAAGTGATAAGAAATTGTCATGGTGCCATTACCACCCTTGGTGAGCAGGATAACCAAGTCAGCCATTTTGAAGGCTTCGATTGTGCGAAATAAAAGCGCCAACATCAACAGCCCGCGAATATAAGGGAATGTGATTGACCAGAAACGCCGCCATCCTGATACCCGGTCAATTGCTGCGGCTTCGTATAAATATTTGGGCACCGAGACAAGGCCCGCAAGCACCAGCAACATCACAAATGGTGACCACATCCAGGCATCGGCAAATACAATGCCCGCCACAGCGCCTGCCTTATTATCCATCAAAATGAATTGTTCACCCGTAAACAGACGAATGAAATAGCTCAACAGACCGAAGGTTGGATCATAATAATTTGAAAAGAAAACACCGACCGCAACGACCGAAAGCATCATGGGCGTGAGCACCAGAATGAGTAAATATTTGCGCAGAGGAAATTGTTTTGCAAACATCAGCGCCAATAGAAATCCGACAATCATCTGCGCGGTCACCGTAAGCACCACGAACATTGCAGTGTTAGTGAGGTTTGCCCAATTTTCTGGAGCCTTCAAATCATCCGTTAGAATCTTCACATAGTTTGCAAGGCCAACAAAGCGGATGGTTTGTTGATTGCTTTGGTAAGCAAAGAACGAAAGCCCCAAAGACCACAGGAGTGGAAAGATGTTCATCACGACAAGAACTGCAATAGCGGGAGAGACCAGAAGCCCTCCGTAGTAGTGGCGGTGATAGGCATTCACGACGAAGGTCATCGCGACCATGGCCACCATCGCGCCCACAATCCAAAATGAGATATTAGGCGGCAAAATGAGGCAAGCAAGCAATGAAACGACAAGCCCAACCACAATGGCAAGTTTCCAGTTGTCTGGTGCCACAGTTGTGAATGTTGTCGGGATTGTTTGTGCGGTTGTCGATGTCATTGGATAACTTCTGCTATTCGTTAAGCGAAAAGAGACGCACGAATTGCAGTTCGTGCGTCTCACATTAAGTTGACCGGTTACTTTATGAGACCAGCTTCAGTCAGCAGCTTTTCCTGATATTTGGCAACATTATCCAACGTTGTCTTGGCATCCTGTTTACCAGTGATGGCGAGATCATATTGATCCTGTTGCTGGGTCAGCAGATCAAAGAACTGCGGCACGTGCCACATATCTTTTTGGTCATCGAGCTGTGAAGCCCATGCTCGGTTCCAAGGACGCAACGTGACGTACTTTGGATCATTGTACACTTCTGTGATGGCAGACTGACCGCCCTTTGAAGCGTATTCCATCTGTACATCCTTCGACAGCCACCACTTTATGAAACCAACGGCTTCCTTATTGATGATGTCCGTGTTCCAGGTGGTGAGAACAAAGGGTTGTCCACCTATCTGGCTGGAGCGGTTGACCTTGCCATCAGCACCCTTGGTTCCGGGAGCTTTGCCAAAGATCAGCTTGTCAGAGACCTTCGAGGTTTTGGGATCAAGCGAAGCTTCACCCAAACCAACCCAGTCAACGTTCAGAGCAACTTTGCCTTCACGGAACAGTTCATCAGACTTGAAGATGTCCATGGTGCCGGTCTTGGCAACTGGCGGCATGTATTTGATGAAGCTCAGCATGTGATCCAAAGCCTTGACAGCAACGTCAGAGTTGACCTGACCTTCAGCATGGCCGCTTGGTGCCTTGGTTTCATCCCAGATGTCGCCACCGGCCTGCCACACAAAACTGTGGACGGACGTTGTGGAGAAGTCATAGCCTTTGCCAACTTGGAAGGCGATGCCATAGAAGTCATCGTCTGCGGGCTTGCCTGCGAGCATATCGCCCTTCTTCCTCTGGAAGAATTCGCCAATATTGCCAAAAAGATCCCAGTCGATGTCGTCAAATTCTTCGCCGGTGCAGGGCAGCTTCTTGTTGTATTTGGCTTTGAAGTTCTTCTGTTCTTCATCATTGCAGAAGATGTCCTTGCGGGCATAGCTCACAAGAATATCTGGGAACTGCGGGAAGCCATAAAAGTTCGGCGTGCTGTTGGGATAGGTTGAATAGGCGTTGAGAACCTTTGGATGCATGCCATCCATCGCCTTTTTCAGATCAGGATCAGCGTCGATGAGATCGTTGATCTTACGGAAGTAGCCGCCCTCCACAAAGGCGCCAAGCCATTGTGAATCTGAAACGGCCATGTTGTATTTCTTTTCGCCTGAAGTGAGCGACGCATTTACACGCGTATAAAAATCGGGCCAGGGAATGAAATCGATATCAAGCGTTACCTTGTTGCCTGACGCTGGCTTGTATTCCTTGTCGAACATGTCCTTCATAATCCGCATTGGTGGCCAATCAGGGCCTGCCATATGGAGTGTTACGTCTTCGGCGGAAGCGGTCGTAGCACCTCCGACAAACAAGGCCAAAGCAAAGCCTGCGGCTGTTGCTAATCCTTGTAATTTGGTCCTAGCAGTCATCTTAGGTTTCCTCCTGTTATAGTCATCGTTTTTTACTTCGGTCCTCGAGTTTCAAGTCATTGCTTGTCCGCTCGAAGCGCGGAAGATGTGAAATTTTTTATGATCGAGATAAATGGATGCTACCTGCCCCGGCTTGATCATCGTGGCAGCAGATTCGGGCACAACCATGCGTAGGGTTTCTGAGCCAGTATCTACCGACACAACTGTCACGTCACCTAATGGTTCAAGCATTTGAATGGTGGATTTAATGCCAGCCTCACCTTTGACGGCAAAGCGAATATCGCTTGGCCTAATTCCCAGCATCGCAGCTTCGCCAGATTCAGCAGATTTGATTTTCGCTTTTGAAATAATCTTACCGAGCGATGTTTCGAAAATTGTTTTATCGCTGCCCGCTTTGGCTTTAATCATGTTCATATGCGGCGAACCGATTTTCCCAGCGACATACATATCAACCGGATTTTCAAACAGCTCGTCAGGTGTGCCGCGTTGCACCACAGCACCATCGCGCATCACAGCAATTTCCTCGCCCATTGATAGCGCTTCAAGCTCATCGGGCGTCGCGTAAACAATGGTCATGCCGAACTGGCGGTGCAAGCGCTTCAACTCAGCGCGCATATCGTGACGTAGTTTGGCGTCAAGGTTGGTGAGCGGTTCATCGAGAAGAAGAATTTTTGGACGACGGATCAAGGAACGGCCAAGCGCCACGCGCTGTTGTTCACCCCCAGACAATGTGCTCGGCTTGCGTTCCAAACGGTGCGAAAGTTTCAGCATCGCAGCTGTCTCTTTCACACGTTTATCAATCTCCTCGCGACCGATTTTTTCTTCACGCAAAGGGTAAGCGAAATTTTCATAAACTGTGAGATGTGGATAGAGCGCGAAAGATTGGAAAACCATAGACACGCCACGCCCCGTGATCGGTGCATCGGTGACATCATTGCCGTTGATTTCAACGCTGCCTGAATCAGGTTTCACTAACCCAGCAATCGTGCGAAGTGCCGTGGTCTTGCCGACCGAACTTGGGCCGAACAGCGCAAAGAAACGACCTTCGATCACATCGAATGAAAGGCCAGCGAGTGCGCGAACAGTGTCGTAGGATTTAGAAACCCCATTTAGACGCAACGCATATTTTAACGCTTCAGACATCGCACTCCCATTTGGCTTTTTTTAGCTCTCTTATAAATTCAAACTATCGTTCTTAAAAAATATTACAAGACGGTAATTGTTAATTTTGCCTATTTTGCTTTTTCCCACTTGCCAGATTTGGCGGATTTCAAAACTGCATCTGTCACGATGTCAGTTGCCATCGCTTCACGGAAGGTTGGCGCAGCAGATTTGCCCGTACCCACACCTTCAAGGAAGTCAGCAGCTTGGTGGATGAATGTGTGTTCATAACCAATTTGCAAACCAGGCACCCACCATTTGCTCATATATGGGTGATCGCTATCTGTGACGTGCAGAGAACGCCAACCACGGGTGCGCCCCTCGTCGCGGTGATCAAAATATTGCAAGCGGTGCAGATCATGCAGATCCCAAGCGATTGATGCCTTCTCGCCATTAATCTCCAAAGTATAGAGGGCCTTGTGCCCACGCGCGTAACGTGTGGCTTCAAAATTGGCCAGCGAGCCATTGGCAAATTTGGCAAGAAATAAGCTCGCATCATCAATGCCGACTTTCTCTTTTTTACCCGTCAAAGTGTGCTGACGCTCTTTGATGAATGTTTCAGTGAGGCCCACAACTTTATCAATTGAGCCATTCAACCACATAGCTGTGTCGATACAATGTGCGAGCAGATCACCCGTCACTCCACTGCCCGCCACTTTAACGTCAAGCCGCCACAAGCCTTGACCACCTTGCGGCAGGTCAGCAGAAATCGTCCAATCTTGTAAAAACTTGGCACGGTAGTGGAAAATTTTGCCAAGCTTACCTTCTTCAATCAATTGCTTGGCCAATGTGACGGCGGGCACGCGGCGATAATTATACCAAACCATGTTGGGTACACCGGCTTTCTCTACAGCGGCCACCATCTTTTTGGATTCAGCAGCATTGCGGCCGAGTGGTTTTTCACACATCACCATTTTGCCTGCCTTGGCGGCCGCAATCGCAATTTCCATATGCGTGTCATTGGGGCTGGCGATATCGATCAAATCAATGTCTTTGCGCTCCACCAATTTGCGCCAGTCGGTTTCCATGGATTCATAGCCCCATTGATCGGCAAAGGGCTTGAGTTTTGCTGCGTCACGCGCACATGCAGCTTTGAGCACGGGTTGATATGGCAAATCGAAGAAATGGCCAGCTTGCGAGAATGCATTAGAATGCGTACGGCCCATAAAGCCATAACCCACCATGCCGATGTTGAGCTTTTTCTTAGCCATCAAGCCGCCCAACCATGTTTATCGCGCACCTTGATCATGGTGGCTAAAATGTCGTTCCAAGTTTGTTGTTTCAGCATCACGTCATTGGGGAACATGCAACCATCCCAACAAATATGCTTGAAAGCCTTGGTCAGTTCGCCGCCCGCGTCGCGCAGCCAATAGCCAGCGTGCTTTGGAATATCAAGCTTGCCGTTCTTATCCGTCACCATGCAATGACGGCCCGTTTTATCGTGATATCCGAGGCCTTTTACCGTGCCATCATTCTGAGCAACATGGAAATCAATCGTCCATGGCCGCAAGGCATCGGTCATCTTTTTTAATGCCGCATCGAGTATCGGCTTACTCTTCCAATCAAACTTGGCCGGCAGTAACCGAGATTTCGGTGCGTTATACCCCATCGTATAAAGCAGTGTATGCGCCATATCGGCTTGGAAGCCGATCGTTTGCGGGCGATCTGTTTCTTCAAGCGTGTTGATCATGTCTTTCCATGAATGCATGCCGCCCCAGCAGATTTCCCCCTCAGCGGCCAAGCGCTCACCGTAATCCACTGCAACACTGCAAGCCTCGCGCCATGTCTTAGCGATTTTTTTGGTGTTGCCCGCAGGGTCTTTAGCCCAATCGGAAGGGCTTGCGGCGGAGTCAATGCGGATCAAGCCGTAGGGCCGGACGCCAAGTTCACGCAAGCGATGGCCCAGTTTGCAAGACTTCTTCACATTCTCGACGAATTTCTTGCGATCAGCGGGCGAGCCCATAGCCGAACCACCGCCAACGGGTGGCCAAACGGGCGCAACAATTGAACCAATCATCAGGCCACGCTTTTGCACTTTCTCGGCAAGGCGTTTAATTTCGTCATCGTCGCAGTCAATATTTGTGTGTGGGCCAACATGAAAAATATCAATGCCATCAAATTTCACGCCATTCACGTTTGCCTTGGCGGTCAAATCAATTAATGTGTCAAGTTCAATCCCGGGTTCCGAGTCTGCTCCTTTGCCGACGAGGCCAGGCCACATCGCATTGTGAAGCTTAGGAAAATTATTTGCCAACGTCTTTGACCCTCCCTTTGATTTTTTATTTTCACCAATCTATGCAAGTTTTCTGTTGATGTCTACAACTGATATATTAGTATCACAGTTATGAGAAATGAACTTTCCAAGGCCAAAATGGATCGTAAGCGGCCCCTGCGTGACCAGATCTATGAGCTAGTCCGTAATCTGATATTAACCGGAAAAATCGGCCCCGGAGATGTTGTCGATGAGAAACTGATCGCGGCACAATTGAAAGTTTCACGAACACCCGTACGCGAAGCCGTGAAGAAACTCAGTGATGAGCATTTGATAGATGTAGTGGCACAATCAGGAACGAGAGCTGCATTGATTGATCGCCACGAGGTTGAGCAGGCCTTCATTATTCGCCGTGCGCTTGAAATGGAAAGTGCGGCGCAGGCGGTCAAAAACATGACGACTGTTCATGCAGATACACTGGCGGATATTCTTATGGCCCACGCCCGTGCCATTGAACACAAAGATTACATCTTAGCAATCGCAACAGATGATAAATTCCACCGAACGATTTCTGAGATCAGCAATCTACCGCGCCTTTGGCGCGCCATCGAGATTTCAAAAGCCCAGCTTGACCGATGTCGGCATATGATGTTGCCACGCGCTGGCGAAGCTGAAGCAACGCTAGAGCATCACCGTGAAATCATCCGCGCGCTGAATAGTGGTGATGCCGAAAAAGCCCGCACAGCGATGGCCAATCATCTTGAGCGTTCATTTGCCAATGCTGCAAAAGTGCTGGATGCGGAAGCACTTAAATCAACACGCGGCTAGAGCATGTTTCAATTACGCCAGATGGCAATTGCCTGCGGCTCTAAACTCTTTTTGCCGAGTATAGGCTTGGCCTTGGACGGTAAAGCCCAATTCTTCGTGCCATAATTAAACGCAAATGAATATTCGCCTCGCTGCCGGATTCGAATATGCGGCGGCAAAGCATAAGTTTTCAACTTCGCTTTTTTACTCATCAACAAAATGGTTGCATGAAGAAGATTTTCGTCTGCCCAACATGCCAGATAATGGTGATTGGCATTGGCAATCAGTGCTGCATCCTTATTGGCAAATTGCGCCAGCACCTCCGCATTGGTTTCCAAATACTCGCGCCAGCGTTCTGCTTTGCCGGCAACCTTACCTTTAACGGCTTCAACTACTCCGGGACGTAAGGACGACACCTGAGTAATCCGTGTACTGATTAATTCGCGCAAAGGCCCAGGGGGCAAGCCTTGAGGAATTGCAAAATTTCTGGTCTTTGAACCGGTGCGCGGCCCATAGAGAACGACACCAGTCGCTTTCTCAAACACCTTGAGTGCAGCATCAGAAACATGCGGAAGGCTTGGAACCAGCACCAATTTGTAGCCCTTTAAATCATGCCCGGGCGGCACAAAATCTACATCCAGCCCTAATCGGCGCACCGCTTCATACCAACGGAAAACCAGTTCGTGATACAGAAAGTCTCGGCCCTGCGGTTGAATGCGGGTGATCCAAGAAGCTTCATAGTCATAAACAATCGCCACTGGGGCTTGTTGTGATTTTGGCAAGTCTCCGAGTTTCTTTAACTCCTGACCAACTTGCTGGGCTTCTTGCCCACCAACCGACAACTCCGAAAGCCCTGCCATATTAAGGCCAGCATGATTTTGCTCTTGCGCAAAGGGCGCTTGCCGCCAACGGAAATAGCTCACCACCTCAGCGCCATGCGCCAATGCTTCCCATGTCCATAATCTGATCATGCCGGGTTTTGGCACCGGGTTCCAAGGCGCCCAATTCACCGGGCCTGGCATTTGCTCCATCACCCAGAAACGCCCGCGCCCAACACCGCGATAGAGATCGTGATGAAATGCAGCAATATCAGGGTGTGCCGTCTCGGCCCATGTCACATGGTCTACTTCAGAAAATGGAAATTGCTCGGTAAACCCAACCGGGTAGGAATCCCATGATGCTAGATCAAGATTTTCGCCCAATTTCCAATGATCAAACTCATTGAAGAAACCCATAAAATTATGCGTGATGAATCGGCCCGGCGAATGTTTGCGAATAATATCGCATTGCATTTTATCGTAAGCCGCCACCTGATCAGATTGGAAGCGCCAGAAATCCAATCGTGCTGCCGGATTGGTTTCCGTCACAGTCAGATTGGGCAAGCTCACTTCGTCAAAACTATTCAGCTCCATCGACCAGAATACATTACCCCAAGCTTCATTAAGCTGGTCTGTGGTTTGATATTTTTTTCGCAAATAATTTCGGAAAGCTTTTAGATCTTCTAGGCCCCAAGACAGCACCGTGAGGTGGCAACCATATTCATTATCAGTCTGCCAACCAGCCAAGGCTTTGTGATTACCATAACGTTTGGCCAAAGCTTCAATGATGGTGGCACTTTCCCTCGCATAGGTTTCAGAGGAGAATGAATAATGTCTGCGCGAACCAAAACCACGTGCGCGTCCCTGCTCGTCGACGGGCGCAATATCAGGATGTTCATCCATCAACCATTTGGGTGGCGTGGCGGTTGGCGTTCCCAGAACAATTTTTAATCCTGCTTTGCCCAGCACATCCATCGCGCGGTCAAGCCAGCCGAAATCATAAGCGCCGCGTTTTGGTTCTAAGCGAGACCACGCAAATTCGCCAATGCGCACAAAGCTGATGCCCATCTCGCGCATGCGCCGTGCATCATCGGCCCAAATTTTTTCGTCCCAATGTTCGGGATAATAACAAACACCAAGCATTATTTTGAAAGATCGCCGTTCAGAATTGTTTTGCCCGCAGCATCAAATAGGTGGCAGGCCTTTGCTGGCATACCAAACTTAATGTCGCTGCCCTGTTTCGCTGTGGTCAAACCATCAGCTTTCACCGAGAGATCAGAGCCATCTGCCAAGCTGGCATAGAACATGGTTTCCGAACCCAAATATTCGGCAATGCGCAACGTGCCTTTCAACTCGCCATCATTCTTTTCACCAATGGTCAGATGTTCAGGCCTGATGCCAAGCGTTACGGCTTGGCCATCAGTCACTTGTCTGCCCTGATCATCCAACACAATCTTGGTTCCGCCGGGTAAAGCCACATTGATTTTGCCTCCCTTGGCTGGTGAAGCTGTTGCTTTGATGAAGTTCATTTTTGGTGAACCGATAAAGCCCGCCACGAACATATTATTGGGGCGATGATAAAGTTCCAAAGGCGAACCCACTTGTTCAATAAGGCCTGCATTCAACACCACAATCTTATCAGCCATAGTCATGGCCTCCACTTGATCGTGGGTCACATAGATCATCGTTGATTTCAGATCTTGATGCAGCTTGGTGATTTCAATACGCATTTGCACGCGTAAGTTCGCATCCAAATTTGACAGTGGTTCGTCGAACAAAAATACTTCGGGCTGGCGCACGATGGCTCGGCCAATGGCGACGCGTTGGCGTTGGCCACCTGAGAGTTGCGAAGGTTTGCGCTCCAGCAATGGCCCAAGCTGCAACATATCAGAGGCATGTTTCAGTTGCTTTGCAATTTCGTCTGCTGGCGTCTTTGCCATTCTCAAACCAAACGTAATGTTTTGAGCCACGGTCATATGCGGGTAAAGTGCATAGGACTGAAACACCATAGCCACGCCGCGATCAGCTGATTGCACGTTTACCATCGGCATGCCGCCGATTTTCAAATCACCCGACGTAAATTCCTCAAGCCCTGCGATCATGCGCAGCAAGGTGGATTTGCCACAGCCTGATGGGCCAACGAAGACGCAGAACTCACCATCGGCCACCTCAAGGTTCACACCCTTGATAATGTCGACAGAACCGAAGGATTTACGCGCATTGTGTAAAGTCACATTGGCCATGATCAAAGCGTCCTTTCAGATTTAATTTCGAGAAGAATTGCCGATTCAGGATAAAGAATAGGAAGAGGAATGCCGTGCGATGAAATCAGATCACCGGCGATTTTTTGTTCACCGTTCAAAATGGCATGTTGCGAAGCAATGCTGCGTGCAAATTTGTATTTCACCGGGCCAATCTCGCGCACGATGAATGAATGGCTGCCATTGTAAAGCGGCAAGCGCAGCGGTGCGGGTTGCTCGCGCTTTGGATGCGGGCCTTGTGCCACGGCCACAATCATATGTTCGTGGCGAGAATCCTCATCATGCAGCGTCACACCAAAAACATAGCGGCCATCGACGACTGGCAGGTCAAAACTTGTTGAATCTGGCGAATGCAAAATACTGCGTAGAGATTTATGCAGCGCGATCCAACCTTTCAGTTCTTCAAGTTTCTCAGGTGATAGTTTCGATGGATCAAGCTCCACGCCCATATGACCAAAGAAGGCAACGATGGCCCTAAAAGCAAGTGTGTGAATGCGCTCTGTCTGGTGATTGGGCGAAGCTGAAATATGGCAACCCATGATTTCAGGAACGAGAAACCGCCTTGCTCCCCGTTGTATTTCCAAGCGCTCTAAAGCATCGGTGCAATCAGAAACCCACACACGGTGCGAATGTTCCAGCACACCATAATCCATGCGCCCGCCGCCTGATGCGCAAGACTCGATCTCCACATTTGGATGGGCCACACGAATGCGGTTCATCAATGCATAAACTGCCAAAGTTTGCGCGTGAGTCTTGGCTTTGCCATCAGCGCCGCCCGCATGCGTCAGATCGCGGTTCATGTCCCATTTGATGTAGCCGATGTTGTTGGACTTCAACACATCATGTATACAGTTAAACAAATAATCGCTTACCTCTTTGCGCGTCAGATCGAGCACTTGTTGGTGGCGCGAGTCGAGCAATGGCCTGCCCTTCACCTGTAATGTCCAATCCGGATGCGCCCTGAATAAATCAGAATTCACATTCACCATTTCCGGCTCAAACCACAGGCCAAACTCCATACCCAAACCAACCACATGATCGATGAGAGGTTTTAAACCATTTGGATATTTGCGCTTGTCGATGTACCAATCGCCAAGGCTTGACGTGTCGTCGTCGCGCTTGCCAAACCAACCATCGTCCAAAACAAATCGTTCAATACCCACTTCGGCAGCAAGAGTGGCTTGTTGTTTCAAGCGCTCCACATCGTGGGTAAAATAATTGCCTTCCCAAGTGTTCAATAACACCGGGCGTGGTTTCATTTTGTCATTCGGCCACCGCAAAACATCTTCACGTAGAGACCAATGGAACAGAGGAGATAGATCACCAATATCGCCCCAAGCTTCGTGTGCGGCATAGGCTTTGGGAGAGGTATAAGTTTCGCCTGCGGCCAAAATCATTTCGCCCGGTTCAAATAATTCGCCAGCATGGATCAGCGAGCTGCCATCATCCAAGCGGTCAACAGCGATACAATGATTGCCGCTCCACCCTAAATGAATTGCGTAAAGGGCCTCCGAAGTACCTGCTACTAGGACAGCAGGATAACGATCATGCGAAGTGCGGCCTTTACGGCTTTCGAGAAGCCACAGCGCATCGCCAGCGAGTTCGGTCGTTTCCTGAAATTCCTGGCCCCATTTGCCACGATATGATGTGATAGATTCAGCACCGCCTGGAACCATAACGCTGGCTGCCATGCAGCGATCCAAATTATAGGGTGTGCTGCCGATGTTGATCAGCTCTGTGTGCATGATCAACGTTGCAGATTCGCGGAAATGCAAACGCAATTTAATTTCAGCAACCGGGTCGATGCCTTCAAGCGTCAACTCGTCTTCGCCGTTCACCACAGTCCACTGGCTCGGCTCCAGAATAAATTGCGTGCCGTTCCTATGCCCCTGAATGGTGGGCCAGCCGAAATTTCCCATGCCGCCCATTGGCAAATACTGCGCGGCGGCTGGCGGCACGTCCATGCCATTCACGCGCCTTGAGCGCTGGTGAACAATTTCCCAGCCTTCGAGGTTCTGGCCCTGCGAGCCAAAGCAATTGAGAATGATCGGCATACCACGATCCGGCAAGGCAAAGGTCAGTCTGTCGTTGAGACGCGCAAGTTTCATCCCTTGGTGGCTCCGAGGGTGAGGCCCGCGATAAAATGTTTTTGCATCAGGAAGAACATGGCCACTGGCGGCAAAGCAGCGATGATCGACGCGGCAGAGATTAGCTCCCAAGCCACTTTATATTGGCCTTTGAGTTCGTTCATGCCCGCGGTCACGGGTTTGACCGAAGCATCTTGCGCCATAACCGTGGCCCAGAAATAATCATTCCAGATAAAAGTGAAAACCAACACTGAGAGTGCGGCAATGGCCGGGCGCATCAAAGGCAATACAATATGCCAGAAGATTTTAAATTCAGAAACACCTTCAACGCGCGCAGACTCGACCAATGCAAAGGGCAATGACTTGATGAAGTTGCGCATAAACAAAGTGCAAAACCCGGTTTGGAAAGCGACATGGAACATCACCAAACCCATCGTCGTGTTATAAAGTCCCAGCTGCACACTGAGATCACGAACCGGAATAGCCAGGATTTGAAACGGCACAAAGTTACCCGCCACAAACATAAAGAACACGATCAAATTGCTTTTAAATTTATAAATCGCCAAGGCAAAACCTGAGAGACAAGACAGACCCACAGCAAAAAATACCGTTGGCAAAGTCACCTTGAACGAATTCAGAATATAATATCCGATATTGCTGTTCTTAAACACCGCGCTGTAATTTTCAACACCCGCAAAACCTGATGGCATGCCGAAATAATTACCCGCTGCCAAGTCAGCCGCAGGGCGAACTGATGTCATGGCAATGCCGATTAACGGCAACAACCACAAGATCAACGCAATGGGCAGCGTCAGCTTGTAAGCCGTTTGCACCCACGGAGCAGATTTTTCGATTGGTTTCGGGAACATGTTATGAGTTCCTCTCTTGTTGCAACATCCGGTAGATAAAGAACGAAATGAAGATCATCATGATCGCGAACAGAACAAAGGCAATCGCCGCGCCATAACCCATGGCCGTGCCATATTCTGAGAGCGCTTGTTCAAACATGAAATATGAAAGCACGCGGGTTGAACCATAGGGGCCGCCGCCCGTCATAATCGATACGAGATCGAAGGAACGCAGCGAGCCAATCACCGTCACCACAATCGCGATAAAAGTTGCGGGGCGCAGTTGTGGTAAAATAATATTCCACAAAAGTGTGAGGCCACGTGCGCCATCCATGCGCGCAGCTTCGACTTGCTCGGGGTTGATGTTATTGAGACCCGTCAAATATAAAATCATGCAGTAAGCAGTCTGCGGCCAAAGACCCGCCAAAATAATGCCGTAAGTCGCCATCGTATCGCTCGCCAAAATGGCAGTTTCTGATCCGGTGATTGATTTTATAATAGCATAAAGCGGGCCAAAGCCTGGCGCATAAAACCAGCTGAATAACAAACCCACAACAACTTGGCTGATGACGAATGGGAAAAAGAACAGTGATTTATAGAGTCTGATGCCGGGCACTTTTTGATTGAGAAACAGTGCCACGAACAAACCGATCGGCACGGCCAGCATATAAAGCACCAGCCACTTCAAATTATTCCATAGCGAGGTGTAAAATGAATCGTCGTCGAGCAAATCGCGGTAATTGCCGAGACCTACATATTCTTTTGAGGTCAATTGCGAGATATGCGCAGGGGCCAAGCCATCCCAATTGAAGAAACTGATATAGATTGATTCGATGATCGGAAAAATCACATAGACCAAAAACATGATCATGCCGGGGGCTAAAAATAACCAGGGCGCCAGAGCTTTTTGATTGGTTTTCCAGAAACTATTGTGGACAGCTTGCTGTGCCATGCCTCACCCCTCAAGATTTTTGAGAAAGAAGCCGGTGAATTCGCATCCGAAAACACCGGCCCAGTTATGGAGGATTAGAGCGTTTTGACTTTTCAGAGAAAAGTCAAAATCGCCCTCAAATATTACTTGTAGACTTTATCAGCAACCTTTTGCAGGCGCGCCAAGATCGCATCGATGTTTTCTGGCTTGGCCATAAACTCTTGGAAGCCTTCCATGCCGGCCTTTGCCATATCGGCTGGGGCATCACGGTCAAAGAACTGAGCCAGAGCATAAGCTGAGGACAATTCCTTGAAGCCTGCTTGAATGAACGGATCATCGCCCACCGTCGCCTTGTTGTTCACAGGCAGCTGGCCGAGGGTTTTGTTCATAGCCGTTTGGGCATCAGCAGAAGCTAAGTAAGCCAAGAACTTCTTAGCATCGGCCTTGTTCTTAGCACCTGACGGAATGTGGAACGTATCTGTCGGTGCTTCTTCAGCGCGTGGAATGCCAGCGGTGATTTCTGGGAACAACATAAAGCCCAGATTGTCGTTGGTCATGCCGCCTTTTTTAAATGTATCAACAGCGAAGTTGCCCATGACATAGTTGGCGGCTTTGCCTTGGCTCAAAAGAGCAGCGGCATCTTGCCAGTCAATGGCAGCAGCGTTGGCTGAAATATATGGGGTGATTTTTGCCCATTCAGCAAATGCAGCCTTAACTTTCGGGTCAGTCCACTTTACTTTGCCAGCGGTCAAATCCATGTGGAATTCATAACCATTGGTGCGCATATCGATATAATCGAAAATGCCAGCGCCAGGCCACAATGCCTTCGTGCCTGTGGTCAAGCAATCAATGCCAGCAGCTTTGAATTTTTCGCAGTTGGCCACAAACTCTGCCCAATTCTTTGGTTCCGAAACGCCTGCCTTCTTGTAGACATCCTTGTTGTAATAAATACCCCATTGATAGTAGGTGTAAGGAACACCCCATTTTTTTCCATCAATCGTCATCGAAGCAGCAGCTGATTTCAATTGTTCATCAAGGCCATTGTCTTTCCAAACATCAGACACATCTTCGAAAAGACCTGCTTTAACAAACGGAGCCATGCGGTTGCCAGCATACCAAGCCGCAACGTCTGGAGCATCAGCGGTCAAAAAGTTGCGGATCGCAGCTTTGTAACCTTCGTGGTCAATGTTGTTCCACTTTACCTTAACGTCTGGATTGGCTTTTTCAAAACCAGCAATCAGTTCTTCCATAGCCTTCTTTGGCGCTGGATCGGTTTGGTCGGAGTTCAAAACGATTTCGCCAGCCATCGCTGTCGAAGCCGAGAGGGCAAGGCCAAGGGCCAGCCCAGCTAGGGTCTTCATGTACTTCATGCTCTTCTCCCATGTTCCGCAAAATCACAATGATTTCACGGATATCTTATTATCCATCCCATCTCTGAGGGATGGCGTTAGCTTGACCTTAGCTATGATTTCCGTAAGGTACTACCGGAATCTGAGCCGGAGATTCCGGTTTTGTAAGGTTGATTGCGATGAGCAGAATCATTCCATCTGATTTTTACGATGAAAGCGTGCCCGCTGTTCCAGATATGACGCCGGGTTATCCCCTTGTTGTATTTGGAAATGATGGGTTTTGCGCGGGCAAAACATTAGATGTGGCCTGCATGCCGGGCCCTCATATGCACAGCCAGATCGAGCTGAATTTCGTGCTCGAAGGCAAAATGACCTATTGGTTTGATGGTCGCGCCATTTCAGTTTCAGCCGGGCGTTTGGTTTTATTTTGGGGCATGGTTCCGCATCAGGTCACAGAGGTTGAAAAACCGACCAAGTTTGTCTGCCTCTATGTGCCCATGTCGGTTTTCTTAAGCCTGCCATCATTAAGCGATCTGCGCGAGGCGATGTTCAAAGGTGCTGTCATTGAAGCCACCAGTATCAAAGAATTTGATGCCGAAATATTCAAGCGCTGGCGCACCGAGTTGTTGTCGAATGGACAAGACATTGAGCAAGTGGTGCGCGAGGAACTCAAATCACGCGTGCGCCGCATCGACCTTGAAGGATGGCGGGATTTGCGCGACTTGGCAGAGGCATCACCGCATTTTTCACCCAGCGATTCAGAAGGCGCCAGACATATTGAACGGATGGCGCGCTTTATTGGTGAACATGCTGGCGAAGATATTTCTGTTGATGACGTGGCAAGGGTCGTGGGTCTCCACGCTAACTATGCCATGACAATTTTTAAACGCGGTGTTGGCCTCAGTATCAACCAAGCCATCATCCGCCACCGCTTGGATGCTGCGCAATCCATGTTGATTGCCACCGAAAACTCAATTTCAAGCATTGCGTTTGATTGCGGCTTTGGCTCGCTCTCAAGATTCTACGAAGCCTTCCGGAAACGCTTCAACACAACGCCTGTCCAATTTCGGCGTAAGTTCGAAACGACAACAGGTGTTGATGCCTTACTGTCCTAAAAACTGCGCGATGAATTCTTTGCTCGGATAAGAGTCAGCAGGCCAATTCATTTTAATTTGCTCAGCCTTCACAGCAGCTCTGGTGCCAGCGCCAATCTTGCCGTCAGATTTACCGACATCGTAGCCTAAGCTCGCCAACTTGTTTTGCAGCGCCACCACCTCCTGATAACTCGCAACATTCACCACGGCCCTGCCATTGCTTACCTTTGGTGCCCCGGCAATACGTGTTGCCAAATAAGCGGCCGTTGTTGAATAAACCAAACTCTCATTCCACTTCAAATAAGCCGTTGTGAAATTTGGATAGGCCAAAAATGCTGGCCCATCTTTGCCCATCGGAAGCAGCAAGGCGGCAGGCATCGCATCTGCTTTAATGGCCTTGCCACTGGCCGCCATAACACCCCATTTGGCCCACTCGGCTCTGGTATGTTGAATGGCCAAATCAGCCTGATCCCACGGCAACTCACCCGTCAGTTTCACTTCTTGAAGCCAAGGTTGGCCCGCCTGCCAGCCGCCTTTCTTCAACAGATTGGCCGTCGAAGCAATCACATCGGGAATAGAGTCGCGCAAATTGCGACGGCCGTCACCATCAAAATCGACAGCACTCTCATTATAGTCATAAGCCATAAATTGCGTCTGGCCAATTTCACCAGCCCAAGCCCCTTGCATTTCCTCTGGCGAAAGATCACCATTTTGCACCAGCTTCAAGGCTGGAATAATTTGAGGGCGAAATTTTTCGGGTCGCCTACAATCCCAGCCCAAAGTCACCAAAGCTTGTATCGTTGGCGAGTGGCCAATGTCGGCACCAAAATCCGTTTCCAATGCCCAGAACGCCGTGATCACGGGGGCAGGCACGCCATATTTTTGTTGAACGGCATCGAAGGTGGCTTTGTTCTGCGCAATCAACGCGCGGCCTTTGGTGATGCGCCCATCCGTGGCCATGCGACCCGAAAATTGCAAAAAGCTTTGCGCAAAAACATTTTGTGCGCGGTCACGCTTGATGATGGCAGGATCGTATTGAACGGTGTCGAGTTGTGCTAAAGCCTGGCCATTCACGCCTTCTTTAGCAGCTTGTTTTTTTACGCCAGCGAGAAAGCCCGAAAACCCTTGTGCGGTGTTCCCACAACTTGCCGCTTGCGCAACACTGGTTGCCAACATCGTCGCAGCCAAGGCGGCGGCGTAAGTTTTCATTCGCATTTAGACAGCTCCAATTGATTCGCTTCAGAATACCATGGAGCGCTATTCATTAAGTTCGTCAAATTTATGCTGCGGAGATTTTGCGCTAAAATTTTGGGCAGCAGGGAACTTGTGAGTTGCCCCACAAGTCCCCGCCCCAACCCTCTGTCAAATTCAAACCCGTACCCAAATGCAGCAGTATCGGACCGGGGGCGATACCGATACTGCGCAAGCACAGATCTTTCTTTTCAACGAGAGCTAGCCCAAAACAACGAAATAGCTTGATGTCAAACTATTCTATTTTAATAACAATAAAAAATTTAAAATGCACTAACTAGTTGAAAAAAAAAGACAGTATGTTGCATTTGCTAAAACTAAGCTACAACTGCCCGACCCAGCAGACCCATCAGGTTGCGCATATTTTCCAATTGAGCTGAGTGTTTATTGACCGCAAACACTGCGCATGACGCCAAGATCAAACCATCGTCCAAAATACGCAGTTGATTGGCCTTCAGCGTTGCACCACTTGTGGTTATATCTACAATTAATTCTGCCGTCCCGGTTGCAGGAGCACCTTCGGTTGCGCCCAGACTTTCAACGATTCGGTATCCGGTAATGCCTTTTTCGGCAAAAAACCGCCGCGTTAAGTTGAGATATTTTGTAGCGACTCGCAATCTGCGTCCATGGGTTGCGTAAAACTGCTCTGCCACATCGTCCAAATCCGCCATCACGGCCACATCAAGCCAGCATTCAGGAACCGCAACCACAACATCTGCGGGGCCAAAATTCAGACGCAGTGCTACATCAGCAACATCATTGCCCGGCGCAATGGTTTCGCGCAGCAGGTCTTCACCCGTTATCCCTGCATCAATTTTTCCGTCGCGCAATTGTGCTGCAATTTCGGATGCAGACAGAAACGCAACCTCGATATTATCGGTACCAATAAGTCGCCCCCGATAGCCACGATCAGTTCCGTAACGTTCAATCTTCAACCCAGCGCGTTCGAACAACTCATTGGCCTGTTCCATCAAGCGGCCTTTGGACGGGATCGCGATGGTGAGCAACGTCATGACATCACCGCCAACAACCGATCAGTATGAATGGCGCAACCCACAGCGGGGATTGAAATCACCGCGCCCAAATCTTGCAGCAAGCGGTCATAGCGCCCACCGCCTGCAACCGACAGCGGCGCGTTGCGCGCCTCAACATCAATCTGAAACACCAGACCTGTATAGTATTCAAGCTCACGACCAAAATCGGCGCTGAAGTGGAAGCGGCGCGGGTTGAGGCCTTGATCTTCGAGTGCGGCGATGCGCTGTTCAAATTTATCAATGGCACCTAAAAATCGCGGCGTCTTGCTGATGGCTTTAAGTTGGCTTGATATCTCGGTGAGAGCGCCAGATACTTTCAGATAGCTTTCAATCGCCACAACCATGGTTTCTGCCAAAGGTTGCTCTGATCGATCAGCCAATTTTTCGTGAAGCCGCGCTGCAATATCTTCAACACTCCTCAGTGTTACAAGATTGAGTTTCTGATCTGCCAACATCCACGATGTTTCAGCAACAGCATCTTGCCCTTCAAGCGCATCAATGTTTCCAGAAATGCTGCTGCGTATTGTGCGTGCAGGTTTAGCAAAAGTCTCAAGCAAATTTCGAAAGGCTTGAGGCCTCCAAAATTGATGACGCAATCTTCTGCGCCAGCGTTCGGGCATCGGCATATCGTCAAGTAGGGCATTAAACAATCCAAGATCGCCCAGCGAAACTTTAAGCCCCGTCAGACCAGCCGCTTCCAACGCACTCACCGCAAGTTTAATCACCCGCGCCTCAGCCGCAATATCAGCCTTATCGCCAAACCATTCGAGTCCCGCTTGCGTGAATTCTTGCGGCGACAACAGCTCATCAGGAAACCGAAATGCGGGCCCCAAATAGCAATATTTGGTTTCAGCCTCAGGCGTCTTGGTGTGGCTCAAATGATAACGACACGCAGGCACAGTCAAATCAGGCCGCAAACAAAGCTCATTGCCCGCCGGATCATTAAACACAAACGTCCGCGCCCGAATATCTTCGCCAGAGCGCTCCAAGAATATATCAGCAGGTTGAATAATATCAGGCGCAATTTGGTCAAACCCTGCCCGCTCAAACACCGCCATAATAGCCGCATTCTGGCGCTCAAGCGCTGCGCGGTGAGATGAAGTTTTACCAGCCATAATTGCCCAAACCTAGCGCCGCCACATCACTCATAACTCCGTCATGCCAGCGAAGGCTGGCATCCAGCTTTCTAAATTCCGTGGAGCTGCCCAGAAGCTGGATCCCTGCCTTCGCAGGGATGACGGCCGGAAAAATTGATACAAAAAATCACCACTCATTTCTGCTTCAACATCTCTTGCACAGTCTTCACCAAATCAGCCTCAGCCACAGTCTTCTGCCCCAAACGTTGCGACGCATATTCCTCTCGCGTCTCAATGCCCGATGCAAGCTCAGACCCAAGGCGCAAATCTTTTATCGTCACTTGACCCAAAGCCTTCTCATCACCGCCCTGAATAACCACAAGTGGGCTGCCGCGCTTATCGGCATATTTCATCTGCTTGCCCATATTGGCCGCACCCAAACTCATTTCCGCGCGAATGCCAGCGGCGCGTAAGCTTTGCACCATGCGCCAATAATCGCCCTGCCGATCTTTATCCATCACGGTCACAACGACAGGCGCGAGAACATCAGACTCCTCCGCCTTGCCCACCAATTTCAGCGCCGCATAAAGCCTGGACACGCCAATCGAAAAACCCGTGGCCGGAGTCTGCTGCCCGGTAAACCGCGCCACCAAATCGTCATACCGCCCACCACCACCGACAGAACCAAAGCGGACGGGCTTGCCGTCTTCGTCCTTGGTTTCCATGAGGAGTTCGCATTCGAAGACTGGGCCAGTGTAGTATTCAAGGCCGCGAACTACAGCCAAATCAAGTTTTACCCTGTCTCGCCCATATCCAGCTTTACGGAAAAGAGAGTGCATAGCTTGAAGCTCTCTAATTCCTTCCTGCATCTTGGATACATCTGCGAAAGAACTCTCAAGTTCGTCGAGGAGATAATAGTCTTCGTCTGCACCAGGTGTAAAATTTTTATCAAAATATTTTTGGGAATCGGCCTTTGATTGATCTCCAATTGCTGTTTCAAGAAAACCGATTACTCTATTTATCTGATCTTCATTTAACTCGGCACCCTTAGTGAAATCACCACTTTCATCTTTCCTGCCTTGCCCCAGCAACAACCTAACCCCACTCAGCCCAAGTCGATCAAGTTTATCAATTGCTCGCAATACCGTGAGGCGTTTTTGAGTACTTCCGTCCGAATCAAGTCCAGTTGCCTGCAATAAGCCATCCATTATTTTACGATTGCTGATCTTCATCACATACGATCCCCGCGCAATCCCCAGCGCCTCCATCGTATCAGCCGCCATCATGCACACTTCGGCATCAGCCGCAGGAGAGCTTGACCCCACCGTATCGGCATCAAACTGCATAAACTGTCTGAACCGTCCCGGCCCTGGCTTTTCGTTGCGGAACACCCAGCCTTGGCGGTAGCTGCGGAACGGGGTTGGCAGTTTTTGATTATTCTCGGCCACGTAACGCGCCAAGGGTGCAGTTAAATCATAACGCAGCGAAAGCCATTGCTCATCCTCGTCCTGAAACGAAAACACACCGGCATTGGGCCTATCCTGATCAGGCAGAAATTTGCCCAGCGCATCGGTATATTCGATGAAGGGCTGTTCAATTGGCTCAAAGCCATAGGATTCATAAACCCGCTGAATGGTGGCCAGCATGGCTCTGGTGCCGCGAATTTCATCGGCAGAAATGTCACGAAAGCCCTTGGCCACGCGGGCTTTGGGGCGGTTTGGTTTGTCAGTCGGGGGCATGGAATCCTCGTAGCGTTGAGGCGCTTCTAATGGAAGCGCCACCGTGGGGCAACCCAAACCCAAAAACACCGCCAAAATGATCGTCAACAAAACCAATAGCTTAAAGTCCTTTTCAATTCTCATACGTGGAATATAAGAACAAAACAGGAACATGTCAAGCTATTTTAGGAATTTATTTTTTATTTATCCCGAACAACCACTTGGTTCTGCTCGCCCAGCCCCTCAATGCCCACCCGCATTTTATCGCCGGGTTTCAGGAAGCGTTGTGGTTTCATGCCCATGCCAACGCCGGGCGGTGTGCCTGTCGTAATAATATCGCCTGGCATCAGCGTGAAGAATTCTGACAGATAAGCCACCAGATATTCCACGCCATAAACCATGGTCGCGGTATTGCCGTCTTGCACGCGCTTGCCGTTCAGCTCTAACCACAAATGCAGCTTCTGAGGATCTTTCACTTCATCGGCCGTTACCAGCCAAGGGCCAATCGGGCCAAACGTGTCGTAGGATTTGCCCTTGGTCCATTGACCAGAGCGTTCAATTTGAAATTCGCGTTCAGACAAATCATTGATGGTGCAATAGCCAGCCACATGTTTCATGGCATCAGCGCGTTTAATGTTTTTGGCTTTCGTGCCGATGATCACACCAAGCTCTACTTCCCAATCGCCTTTCTTTGATTTCGGCGGAAGGGTTACATCATCATTCGGGCCCGAAATGCAGTTCATATGTTTGGTAAAAATAATCGGTTCAGGCGGAACCGTCATTCCACTTTCAGCGGCATGATCAGAATAGTTCAGACCGATGGCCACAAATTTTTGGCTACCATGCACACAAGCGCCAATGCGCGGGCTTCCACGCACAATCGGCAAAGTTTCAATCTTGATCTTGCGTAACTTGGCCAAAGATTTTGGCGAAATGGTTTCGCCATTGATATCGCTCACATGCGCCGAGAGATCGCGGATGCGGCCTTCAGAATCCAGAACACCCGGTTTTTCTTTTCCCAATTTGCCATAGCGCAGAAGTTTCATTTTTTAATCCCACTGATGTGCCGACTCGTGCCAGCGCGGTTTATATCCGCTTTTCAAGATGGCAATGATTGAGGGCGGAGTCAAAGTGATTGCGCTTGCAACGCTCGCGCGTGGAATGGCGGAGATGTAGCCGCCAAATGACCAGAGCAAAAGATTTTGATTTTTAACGGCATAGGCTTGACCCATACGCTCGATCATTGCGCCTTCAATAGTTTCTCCAGTGGTGCGCTGCGAAAGCCTTTCAGCATGAAGGCGCAAATCAAAGTCGCCCACACGCACATCACCCAAAAATGCCTTGGCATCTTTCCTTCTACAAAAGAAACACGGCCTGTGCCCGGCAGCGAGCGCTGTCACCTCATCGAGAAAAAACAGCGAAGTATAACCCTGCCCCATCGCTTCGTGTTTCATGTCTTTGTAAAACATATCACAGCAAATCCAATGGGCGCTGGCCCAACGGCGTTTTCCCAAAGTTTGATCTGGTCGATGAAACTTGCCACCACGATTGCCCATCATCGTCCCGCGCTCTGGCGTGGCGTGTAACCGCCCCCAGGGATCAACGCGGTTTTGCAGAGTCATCTTACAAGCAGATTATGACGTCCGAATTTCTTGACATCGGTCTCGCCACACAGTGCCATGGTAATATCCATTTCTTTGCGGATGATTTCGAGCGCGCGGGTGACACCCGCCTCGCCGCCAGCACCAAGTCCAAAAATATAGGCGCGGCCAATCATGGTGCTGTCAGCGCCTAAAGCCAGTGCGCGCAAAACGTCGATTCCGGTGCGAATACCCGAATCTAAAATAATCTCAGACTTTTTTCCAACCGCATCAACAATCGGCCCCAACATATCGATGGTGGCCGATGCGCCGTCCAGTTGTCTGCCGCCATGGTTGGAAACGACAATCGCATCTGCGCCCAGCTTTGATGCAATCTTGGCGTCCTCCACATCATTGATCCCTTTGAGGATCAGCTTGCCATCCCATTGCTTGCGGATGAATTCAACCGAGCTCCAATCCAGCGTGGGGTCAAATTGATGGTTCGCCCATTCATTAAGCGAGGCGATGTCACCAACATTTTTTACATGACCCACAATATTTGCAAATTGGCGATTTTTGGTACCGAGCATTCCCAAAGCCCAACGCGGCTTGGTGGCGATGTTCATTATGTTCTTGATTGTTAACTTCGGCGGTGATGACAACCCATTCACCACGTCCTTATGGCGTTGCCCCAGCACTTGCAGATCAAGCGTTAAAACCAAAGCCGAGCATTTGGCAGCTTTTGCGCGCTCAACCAATGAGGTCGCAAAGCCACGATCTTTCATTACATAAAGCTGAAACCAAAATGGCTTGGTGGTGTGTTTGGCCACTTCTTCAATTGAACAAATACTCATGGTCGATAAACAAAATGGCACGCCAAATTTTTCCGCTGCACGGGCCGCATGAATTTCACCATCGGCATGTTGCATACCGCAGGAGCCGATGGGCGAAAGCCCGACAGGCATGGTGACTGGTTGGCCGACCATGGTTGAATTCAATTTACGATTATCAATGTTCACAGCCACGCGCTGGCGCAGCTTATATTTTGCAAACGCTGCTGTATTATCGAGATAGGTGCTGGTGGTATATGATCCCGTATCGCAATAATCGTAGAACATCTTCGGCGCACGACGCTGATAGATTTGGCGCAGATGTTCAATGCTGGGGACTTTGGAAATTTCCATTGGGGTTCTCGCTGTTTTGTATTGAATAGCGCGAGATAGCGAAAATGCAAAGCTCGAGTTAGAACTTCCCAATCAGATTGATAAATATGCCGTGGTTGTCATGGGTCACATCAGCCAGATCGTCGGAGAATTCGCCGAAGTTGTATCCCACGCCCAATTTGAAATTATCGCCCAGCTGTTTATAAATCGCGGCGACCAAGCCAAAGTCGGTTGATTGTGATGTGGGCGACCACAGGATGCGGGCCTCGGCCATGGCATCCCATTCATTCACGATGTGGAAGTCGGCGCGTAAGATTCCGAGATGGGCTTGGGAGTCAGTCCAGACTGATCCTGGCGTGCGGTCCAAAACCTGGCCGATGCGCATGCCATATTTAGCGCCGATGGAAAGCTTCTGGTTCAGGTCATAGGTCGCATCGAGTGACAGGATATGCGATCTTTGCCATGGGCTGGTCAGGGTGCCGTCATAGGCCACCTGGTTGCTACCTGGTTCATCCAACACAAAATTGTATTTGGCCAACATGTTAAACTTATCGCTGTCGAAACCGCGATAAGCAAAGCCCAGTGAAGCGTTCAGATATGTGCCGTCTCTCGTCGAATCTGTTGAGTCCGCCACGACAGCATCAAGCTTGCCCGAAGCGCGCCAATCTTTCGAAATTTTAGCGCCGAAAGCTTCTTGGAACAGGAAGCTCGTCAACTCATTGGTGCCGTCATTGTCAAAGCGCACTTCAGCCTTTGCGTGCCCATCTAAACCATTATCGTCGCGGTAAGTTGCTCCGATGGAGAAGGCCTTGCGGTCGATGTCCGGGTTCTTAAACAGTGTTGCCGGGTTAATGGTGTTGTCATAAACATGTCCAATTTCAGTGGCCGCTTCCAAGGCCCAGCTTTCAGTAGGGCTATAGTTTACACCATAGGTCTGGGTGACGCTGCGACGCTCACCGAATATATCGAAATTATCCTCGCCATATGCCAGCCATTGTTCGTTAAAGCGATGACGGCTGCCGATAACGACCGTGCCTAAATCAGAGCCCGTCAAAGTATAAGGATAGCTTGATGAAGACCTGCGGGCCGAATCCAGGCGGTAGCCAATTGAATATTTATCATCGGCAGTTGGCGCATATGTCAGCGATCCTGTGGCATCGATTCCCTGGGTGCCTTCCGAGACTTCACCTGAGGCCGTTATGCGATCAGAGATTTTTTTCTTCAGTCCAATGCCGGCACGGTTGTCGACTAACATCGTGCCAGAATGCGTGACAGTGTCCTGCGCGAACACATAGGCTTGCGTATCCTCATCCCAAACATAAGTAAGCTTTACGCCAACATCGCCTCTGGTGCCTTGGCGAGCATTTGGCGTGGTCACCCCTGTTGCTTCGGTATAGTGGCCATAGGGTTGCACAATCCAGTGCTCGTTAAGTTTCTGCTCAATAGCAACATCGCCTTGGCGATCACGCTCGCCACCGATGATTTGTTGTTCGCTGTATTTGGCTTTGACACTTGTATCTTCGCTGACTTGCACATCAGCATCGACACCCCAGATATTTTTAGCTTGTGGCGCTTGCACATCAAGGGAAGAGAATGCGGCATCGTAATGTTCATAACGGCCACTGATCCGACCCTTCATATGTTCCTGCGTTAACTCATCAAGAGACGCGCCCGTTTCAACGCGCCATGCATTAGCGGGAACGCCGTGGATGCCTGCGCTGGTGTTGGTTTGCGAGCTCAGACCACCATCCACCGAGTAGGTCGAGCCAATGCCGGGGCCTTGCGATCTTGCGACCTCGGCTTCGACATATGTGTCTTTTGAAGATTGCACACGAACATCCGCGCCATAAATTAACTGATCGGCACCTGCGGTTTTTTCCTGCAGTCCTGATACGGCTACGCGCACATTATCACCCAGCCAAGCTTGGGCACGACCGCCCGTTACGTAGCCGTCAATACTGCCTGCCGCCGGCTCATATTCATAGTGAGCCACCAAGTAATTATCGTTGCCATTGCTCCCCGATGCCAGCGGGCTGCGCAAAATAAGAACGCCATTGGTGTAATCAATATCATAGTCGGTCTTGTAAACCAGAGTGACGCGCTGGGTCACAAAGCCAGTTGTTGGGTTGCGCTGTTCGGTGCTGATGGTTTCCGAGCCAACCGTGATCAACTGGTGTTTCAAGAAATAAGATGAACCACCAGTTCCTCTAAACACATCATTCTGTGGCACAGTGCCTGGCAAAGCGGCATAAGCGTCAACGCCGATTTTTGCATCGCCATCTTTAGTGACTTCGTCTGAGCGATAAACTCCATTTGCGCCATAAAGCGAGCGCTCGCTGCGCAGGAAATGCGTGCCAGTGATGTTGGATTTGAAATTGCCCCACATGATGGAGCTCGGGCCGCGCTCTAAACGCAAATAGAATTTTCCGCGCGTTGGGGCATCATCAACGCTCGACGAGTCGTCGCCATAAACTGGATAATATGTGTTCGGATCGATATGACGCAAAACTTCTTGCGGGCTTTTACCATCAAGGCCTTGGAACATATTGACCAAGCTGCCTTCACCTGTATCAGCTGCGGCGGTTAAAATATATTGACCCTTGATTTTGCCTTTGAGATAAAACGCCAAGCGGCCCTTTGTCCACGTGCCATCAAACTCATCAGCGCCTGTGTGCTCAACAATGCCGCCAAAATTATGCCCTAAGGTGAAATCAGCCAACGCCACATAAAACCATTCATCTTCTGGCACTTCAATGTCACGCGTGAATTCGAGGCCCAAGCCGTCTTTTAAAACCGAGACATCAATGGCATGTTTACCCGATGGGAAAATGCGTTGGATTACGAAGTTGTTGTTGCTGTCCACGGGAACAGGCTCGCCCGCCACCAACACTTGATGACCTTCAGGAACATTCTTTCCATAAACTGTAACCGCGCCACCATAGACCGGAATGTTGCGTATGGCTGAGCGATCCTCGCCATAGCCGGGGGCAACGGCCGTTTCAGCTTTACGAGTTGTTTCTAATTTTGCTTCGCTGCGGCCAAGGGCCAAGGGCTTGGTTTCATCATAACGATTTGCTTCATCATAAACCCGAAGCACATAATCCATTTCGGCTGGCGCATCAGATGGCATCTGCCATTCTGCTGCACCGAGCTTTGAAACCGGGATCACTTGATAGGGCTGGTCGCCCAATTTGTTTTTGCGGTCATAGATGCGCACTTCGCCTCTGGTGATCCAAGCCCCATAGTTGAAACTAGCCAAAAAGCGAATGGTTTCACCCGCTTGATAATTGACATGCGGTGGGAAGGTTGAAACATTGAGTACAGGCTTTACGCCAAGCCCATCAAACTTAACTTGAATGTCCACGCCTTCCAATTGCACGTCGGTGGATTGGTTTGGATCAGTAACGGTAGCCGCTGTTTTGCTGCCATCAAGTTTATTGCCATCAACGCTGATGCTGAATGGAAGTTCATCGGCATAGGCAGGCAGTACCAGCGCTGTGGTGAGCGCCAGCAACGCCAATCCTCGTTTGAGAATGGGTGTAAGACTGGCCCCGGACATCATAGATTTCTGTTTCATTTGCCCTCCTCCACACTTGTGGTGGTGACAAGTTTGTATGTGCCGTGGCTCATCTGCCATGCCGTGACGATGGTTTCTTCGATTGCCGAAACGCGGGCATTGGCGAGATCAAGGTCGTCGCCGCCTTGATGATAAACAATTTTCAAAGTCGAACGTTGCGAAGCCAAGATCGCAATCAATTTATCGATGCCGTCGATCCATTTTTCCGTCAGATCAACTGAACCGCCTAAAAAGGCTTTGCCTGTGATGTCAAGACGCACTTCATGATTGATCGTTGCACCGAAATTCAGCTTCACGACCTTGCCGCGGGTGACACGCACATCGCGAGGGTTTTCGGTCGTCAGTTTGTAACCCGTTGGCAGGGTGCGCACGTCGAGCTTCATCAGGAAGTTTGAGCCGATGGCCGCATCGGGGATTGCAGCGCATGGCACGTGATATCGACCCTCAGCATCTGTCGTGATCAACAGGCCACTGAGCGTTACAACACGCACGCCGGGCAAGCCTGGCTCGCCATCATCCATATATCCATTGGCGTTCTTGTCGTCGAACACACGGCCGATGATATCGCTGCAATCGAATGTAGCATCTTCGATGATCGACACTGCGGCTTGTGCTGTGGCCAGCACTTCGCCATCGGATGGATCAATAATTTGCGCGTTGTTAATGAACTTGCCTGTCGACAATGTGGTTGAGGCCATCAATTTGAGCTTCAATATCAACTTGCCTGCAACAGGCATCGTTGGTGGGAAGCTCAGGTAACGGCCATTGATTACAGGGGTAATTGGCTTGGGATTGGGAGCAACGCTATTGGTGATGGTTGCTGAGCCCGCCACATAAGCAAATCCAGGCGGCATCACATCGACCAATTCAAACGGTGTTGGCACCAAGTTTGAACCGGTGATTGTATAAGTGATGATTTCGCCACGCCTTACTTCTGGCTTATCTGCCACTTTGGTCAGCACAGGAATGGTGACGACGACTGGCGTTACGGTGGGCGCGTTGCCGTTGACAGTGGAAAAGTCAGATGTGTCCTCAACAAAGCCACCCGTTGTTAAATCAGCATGGACTGTTGCAGAGTTTGATACCTGTCCAGTTTTTGCATCTGACAGTTTCACATCATAGGTTGCTGACACACTGGTGGTGTTGACGCTGCCTGCGGGCAAGCTGGCCAAGGGTGAACCAGCAAGTAAGATGCCAGACAACGGGTCAATGATTTTGACATCGGTCAGATCGGTATTGCCAGTATTATAGATTTCAAACTGATAATGCAGCACATCGCCAAAATCGATGGTGCCACTGCCATTGAGGTCGTCGAAGCCCACCATCTTCTTGATCAGGGCAATACCTGGTTGTCCTAAGATCGGCGCATAGGTTGGGCTATCGCTATATTTGCTGACTGGATCAGAATCGTCGTTGACAGGATTGCCTGTCAAAACGGAGGTGCCTTGCACATGCGCTGTATTGTAAATGCCACCTGCCGTTAGATCGGCTGGGGTTACTTTATGAGTGGCCGTGAAGAAGGTTGAGTCCGTTACGCCTGCAGGCAGACTGACCAAAACGCCGTTCGCCAAGCCGCCGCCAAATATGCTGGCATTTGGATCCGTAACGATCACGTTCTGGATTTCGCCCGACCCCAGATTAGTCACTTCCAATGTATAGTTCGCAATGTCATCCACATCTGTAATGTTATTGTTGTTGAAATCGGTGAATCCCGTGAAGACTTTCACAATAGCGATGCCCGCACCCAATGTGGTGATGGTTGGATTATCGGCCGTGAAGAGAGCGTTGTCGGAATCATCCTGGAATAGCTGTGTATTATAAGTACCAAATGCTCGGGCGGTGTTGCTCACCCTGCCAGCCGTGATGTCGGCTGGTGTCAAGGCGTAACTGGCTTTGAATGTGGTTGTATCAGTGTTGCCAGCTGGCAGATTAGCAATGTGTGCGCCTGTTACGGTTGTTCCGGGAAGCAAGTCATTGATGAAAACATCGCTGAGCGGCACATTGCCTGTGTTTCTAACATCGAATGTATAGTTGATGACATCGTTCACATCGGTGATGCCGTTGTTATTTGTGTCAACCACTGAGAATACACGCTTGATCAGCGCGATTGCGGGCTTTACCACGATGGGGGTAATGGTTGGGTTGTTGAGTGTGGGATCAGCGTTGTCTGAAAGATCAGTGGTCTTGGAGCCGTTCGCCAGTATACCTGTGACTCTCGCTTGATTGCTGACACTGCCTATCGTCATATCTGTTGACGTGATTTTGTACGTGGCTGTGTATGATGAGTTCTGCGCGTTGGGAGCAAAATTCGTAAAAGGTGAGCCAGTCACGATTGCGCCTGGCAGGAGATCAGTCAGGCTCACACTTGTGAAGGGCAAGTTGCCCGCATTAGTGATCGTAAACGTGTAGTGAATGATGTCGCCAACATCGTTCAAGCCATTGTTGTTCTTGTCATCGATCGAGCTTTGGGTTTTGATCAAAGTTAAAACAGGATGTGGTGGGATTGGCGTGATGGTTGGCGCATCAGCCGTGGGCACGTCGGGATCGGAATAATCAATTACCTTGGTCCCGTAAATATCTGTGCCTTCAACTTTTGCCGTGTTATCGACATGCCCTAAATTCACATCAGATTGCTTGATCGTGTAGAGGCCTGTGAAATGCGTGCTGTCAGATGCACCAGGTGCCAAGCCATTGAGTGGTGCTCCAAAAATGCCAGTTGGCATCAATGGGTCAGTCACAACGATGTTATTCAGAGTGAACTTGCCTGTATTAATTACTTTGAAGCCATAAGTGATGGTATCGCCAGCATCGGTGAAGCCGTTGCCGTTCACATCGGTCACGCCAGTCGTGGGATCGACAGCCTTGATCAGGGCAATTGACGGCCATTGCACGATGGTTGGATCATGCGTGGTGAGGTCGTTGTCATCAGAAAGCACTGGTGGAATTGCGACTCCCTTTGGCGTCTTGGCATTGATAGTGGCTTGGTTTTGCGCTTGGCCTGCAGTGATGTCAGCGGCAGTCAAGGCATGCGTCACGATCAAACTGGAATCTGTGGCGCCGGGTGCCAAAGTAGCAATGGTTGATATTTGAGGGACTGTCTTAGTATCATTCACCGTCACTGGAGCCAAAGTCACATTACCCGTATTGGTGACTGCGAATTGATAGGTGATGATATCGCCAATCGATGGCTGATTATCAGGGCCTAAATCAATCGTTCCGGTCTTAATTGCCGCAATACCGGGCACAGGCACGAGCGTTTGGCTGAAGGTGCTGACTTTTGTCAGAGTTTGATTGGCAACGTTAAGCGCGGTTGCAGTGGCTGTGTTGTCGACAACGCCATTATCTACATCGATTTGCGTTAACGTGTAAGTTGCCGTGAATGTGGCGGACTGGTTTGCATTCAGAGTTGGCAAGTTGGTCGGCGTAATTGAAGCTGTAGTGAAGCTGTCATAGCTTGTTACTGCACTCACGGGCAGCTTGCTATTAACTTGAAGGTTCAATGTTCCAGCTTTTGATTTTGCGGTGATCGTTGCTGGCGCGTCAATTTCGCCCTTGGCAATTTCATCGATCGTAACAGCGCGGGTGAATATGAGACCTACTGGATCAGTTTCATTGGTGGAAAGCAATTCAACGCGAGCATTAAAGGCAATAGCATCTGGCTGATCTGCAATAATGCTCGTCAAAGGCATGTTGCCCGAATTGGTCAGGCGGTAAACAAAGCCAATCTTATCACCAGCGGCTAGGGTTTCGCTTGTGCCAGACATGCGCAAAACTTGGCGCTCAACATTCAAATTCGCATCATTAAACGCCTCCAATGGATTTCTGGGGGTCAGCTTTGAATTGACGTCAGTTGAGATCTCGCTCGTGGCAAAGCATTGCTTTGGCGCATCGATCGAAGCTGTTGTTAGATTATCACTGGCCTCCTTTGCACCCTCCAACATCGCAATGGCTTGTGGGTTGTTGCCGAGGCTGCTGAGATTGACCAGCGGATCGGAAATTTTCACGTCATGCAAAGTTGTAGGGCCAGTGTTGGTGACGAGGAATTGATAGCTGATGGTATCACCTGCATCGGCTCGACCATTGCTACCCATATTGAGCACACCCGATTTCACCAGCGTCATTGATGATAATACAGTGAGCGCTGTAGGTACCGTGGCAACGGTCGTCAGATCTTTGCCCGTCACTGCATGCGCTGTGCCGGTCGCTATGTTAACAAACTGGCCGGCAACCAAATCCGCAAGTGTGATTGTGTGGACTGCTGTATAAGCTGTTGTGTCAATAGCGCCCGGCGCCAAGGTTAGAATCGGCGATCCCGTCAATGTTGTAAATGGATCGGTAACGGTCACGTTTTGTAAAGTGATGTTGCCCGTATTTTCTATTGTAAAGGTGTAGGAAATCGTATCGCCAGGATCAGGCGAGCCATCAGGCCCAAAATTTGATGTGGGCGTTTTGATAAGTGACAGTTGCGGATTAGCAGGAACGACAGTCACGTTTGCTGTCGCTGAAGACGTCAGCTGTGTTGTGCCACTGAAACCTGTTGCCAAAACTGTATCGGTGATTGCAGCAAGAGCTGGTTTAACAGGCAACCACAACAAAGAAGCAGCGACAAAGGCGGCAGACAGCTTGCGCTGCCTCCGGCTTTTGGCCTTTTCCTTGTTATATGGTTGCCTGTTGATCATGTGTTACTGACGCGTATCCACGTCGTTCTGCGTGACGGTGTAAGTCGCGGTGTAAGTTGCCGAGTCACCGGCCGAGAGGCTGTTGATCGTGTTGCCGGTGTGACTTGATGTGTTGCCGGCGTTGAATGCGACGAAGCTAGGAACCAACGCACCCGGAGTCCCATTATGGGTATCAGCAAGGTTGATATTGGTCACCGGCGTGTTGCCTGTATTCTTGACGGTGTAGGTGTAGGTAATCACGTCACCTGCAGCGGCATTGGTGGTTTTGCTGGCCACCTTTGTAACTTGAATGCTAGGTGCGATGTTGAGCTGGATGCTCTTCTTGTCGTTAGCCGTCACCGTCGTGGTCGTACTCTTGCCCACATTGTTATAGGTGGCAGAAGCAGTAGCTTTATCGTCAAGATAGCCATCCGGCTCTGCCACGCCTCTGGCGCTGATCGGCGGAATATTTGCCGTGCCACCGCCTGCTGATGCAATATCGCCTGCTACAATGGTATAGTTTGCCGTAAATTGAATTACATCGCCGGGGGCCAGCTTATCCCATAAGTTATCGGCGAGGTTTGTATCGGTTGATCCCCCGACAACTGTGACACCCGTTGGAGCAGCCACAACGACTGCGGCACCCACACCATCGTTTGCATCTGCCACGCCCACTGCATTGAGTGTCACGTTGCCAGTATTTTTGACAGTGAATGTATAAAGTAACTTGTCACCTATATCGCCGAGACCAATGGGGGCAGCATCTGTGATGAAGCTAATGGTTTTAACAACCGTAAGTGCTGGTGCCGCGAGCACAACACCGACTTTTGCAGTATCAGTGCCGGTAACATCAACATTTGTCGGGCTTTTGCCTGTTGCCGTGACGGTGTTGTCGATCGTAGCGAATGCCGGCACGATTTGGAATGCCGCCAAGGCCAATGCGATAATGCTCGTCGAAAACTTTTTGAGCATTGAACGCAACTTTATGTCGTGCTTCAGATTACGCATTTCAGTATCCCCGGTCTTTCGTGTGTTGAGTTTGAAAATCATTGCAGCGTGTCCACATCTGATTGCTTGACTGTGTAAGTTGCGGTGAAGGTGATTGTGTCGCCCGGTGCCAAGCTGCTCCACACTCCGTCACCGGAGGTCGCATCGCTTGAATCGTTCAGAGGCGGAACATCACTGGTGATCACTTCAGAGCCCGGCACTGGTGCAGCGCCAATGGCGTTGTGAACATCAGCGAGGCTAATATTCTTTAGCGAAACATTGCCCGTGTTCTTGACTGTGTAGGTGTAAGTAATGATTTGGCCCGCACTCAGATTTGTGGTCGGGCTTGCAGTTTTTGTAACCAGCATTGAAGGTGCAGCTGCGTTAACAGTCACACTCACTGAAGAGGATGGCGATAGAACAGGAGCTGATGCGTAAGTTCCTGATGCAGTCGCAACGTTATCGATTGCTGCGTGAGCAAGATTACCCTGCAGCACAACACCAAGTATAAACGCAGCCAAAACGGCTGAAGCCCGGCTCGCGTTGCCGGGCAGTTTTTGCTTCGATGTTGTGTGCGGGGCGATCATTGATATTTTCCCGCGCAACGTTGTGACATCGCGCGAGATTGGATCTCGTTAACCAGCGTCGAACTCGGTCTGTGTGACCGTGTGTGTGTATTTGAAGATGACGGTGGCACCCGGTGCCAATGTCGTCCAAATACCGTCGCCTGCAGTCGTGTCGGTTGAAGCACCAGCACCCAACGGGCCTGCTATGCCACCACCCGCACCACCAAGTGGAGCAACTTGTTCGAGCATTGCTGACTGTGGTGCGATGGCTGAACCTTCATGAATATCGCTGATCTTCACGCCGGTGATTGGCACGTTGCCGTTGTTGGTCACGGTGTAAGTGTATGTGACCGTGTTGCCGACGGACACTGGGCCAGGCGTGCTCGATGACTTGACGATAGACAGCGATGGGCCAGGCGCAATGATTGCGGTTGCCGTTGCTGGCGTCGATGAGTTGACCGTTGCGTTGCTTGGTGATTTACCTGTTGCATTGGCAGAGTTAGCGACAAGTGGCGATGAACCGGCACCACGGTAAGCATCAAGCGCTGACAAGGTATAGACAGCAGTATAAGTTTGCTGTGCGCCCGGTGCCAAGGTGATTGGGAGCGTATTTGAAGGCGTTGTTGGTACAAACGCACCCAACGATAATGTGCCTGCTGTGCCGTTAAATGTTGGCCCCGTGTCAACGGGCAACACGTTTGTCAATGTTACGTTACCATTGTTTTTAACAACATAAGTAAACGTAATCGTATCACCAGCATCCGTAACTAAACCGTTCGGGCCAAATGTTGTTGTTGGCACGCCCGCCGACTTTGATAGTGCTTGTATCGACGGAGCAGCCGCCGCGACTGTTACGGTGACTGGCGAAAAGTTAGAAAGAACTCCTGCAGCATTGTATGTACCAGAAGCTTGGGCCGTGTTGTCGATGGTAGCCAACGCAGGTGTAACTTGCGAAAGCAATACACCAAAAGCCATTGTTGACGAGCCTACCCGCTTTAGAATGTTTCGCTTCTTCGGCGTTTGGCCAGTGTCTATTTCATATTCCATTTTAGTCTCCGTTAATTTCAGTTGAAGTGATTGTTGATTAGGGTTCAAAAGATGTTAGGTCCGGCACGCGGTCGCCTTCGGTGCCTTCGCCATCGGTCATGTTGGAATTTATGGATGCGGCTCATTGGAGAGGATCCACGTCCTGTTGGACCACCGTGTAAGGCGAGGTGAGACGGGCAAAATTCGCGTTAAAGCGCGTGAAAGTGTAAGTGTCAGCAAGATCGGAAAATGTGGCGGCGGCAAATGCACCAGAATTTTGAACAAGAATCATCATCACCGAAATGATGACAAATAAAACAACTCTACCTAAGGTTGTTTTAATCTCCGAATCTCCGTCTGCGATAAAGTCGCATTTCAAATTTAATCCACTGATTTTTTACAAATTTGACGCAAAACGCGGTATTTACGGCATTTGATTTGGGCTGAAATTATGGGTTCAGAACAATCACCTGCAACGACCTAAAAACACTCACTCCAAGACACAACCTGTAAGAGCACCTAAACCAATCGTTAAGAAAAAGAACTAAGCTGGGGCCGTTAAAAATTGGTTAATTGCTTGTGTTGAAATGATTAATTTCAGATTTTCTGAGCAGTAGATAAAATTGGAAAAAGCCGTTCAATGCTGGCGGTCGCTACGGGGCGATGGAAAATTATGAACATCCTGTGCCGCTACGGGATGGTACCACCACCCCGGCTCGAACGGGGGACCTCTAGATCCACAATCTAGCGCTCTAACCAACTGAGCTATGGCGGCATCCAAGTACCGCTCTAGCGCCAGCTGTTGGGAAATTCAACTCGTAATCGGCGTCGTTAAGCAAAATGTTGCGTCGCAACCAAATTTTATTAAGATTAAAGCAATTTGCCAGCTTAAATCCTTAAGGAAAGGTGGACGCGAAGCCTAAAAATTGATTAGTTTGGTTTATAATTTGTAAACAAGAGATTTTAAGACTTTGACGGGGCTTGTGATCCAAACGCTCGAAGACCTCCGCAAATCAGCCGACGCTGCTTGGCTGTGGGACGGCATGCGCGGTCGGCTTGTTTGGGCCAATACGGCGGGCATTGCGGCTTTTGATGGTCAATCGGTTTTTGATTTGATTGACCGGGTGTTTGACCCGCTTGAGGCTGGTATTGCTGAGATTGGCACGCTCACAAAAACGCTGAAACGCGACGAAATCAAACCTGCATTGCTTGAATTTCCGTCGACAGGCCGTGCGGAAGCCTTCGAATGCCATTGCTGGCTGCATACGTTAGCTGATGGCAGACCGGGGCTTTTGGTCGTTTCGCCCGCTCGTCGCAAACGACATTCTGCACCGGATGAGTTGTTTATCCAATTGCCTGTTGCGGGAGTTTTGCTTTCCAAAGACGGAATGATTGCAGATGCAAATGCCATGGCCGCAGCGTTGTTTGATACGGCTAAACATCACAGCTTAGCTGATATTTTGGGCGATGCGGACCGCGCCGAGAAAATTTTGGGCCGCCTGCAAGCAACGAATTTGGTGAGTGCTATAGAAACATTCGATGGCCTCTACGGAAAACGTGAGGCTCGCCTCACGCTGCGCCGTCTTGCGGGCGATCAAGAACCTTTTGCCGTTTTGGTGATGGATGACATTACGGAACGCCGCAATATGGAACGTCAACTGACCGAGGTGCCTCGTGCGGCAGAGCCCGTAAAGCTTGCTCAGAACGACACACAAGCCTTTGAGGCCTTAGCGCGCAGCCTGAATGATGCCATTGCCAATTCTGAGGAAAGGCCAGCGCTTAAAAAAGCAAAAGCTGAACCGGTTTTACCGAAGCCTGAACCAGGCAATACCACACCATTATCTCCTGCAGCCCAGCCGCCGCGCGCCATTGTGAAGGCTTTAGAGGGTTCAGGTGCAGCCTTAATTATTGCTCAAGACGGACAGCCCGTTTATGCATCGCAGAAGGTTTTGCAATTGCTGGGCTTGAAATTTTCGTCTGAGTTATTTCAAAATAAAAACTTGCTTAAAAAAATCTTTGACTCGCATCTGTCAAATTGCGTTTTTGAATTAGAAACTCCGGAAATGCAGAAAATGAATTTTGCAGTTTCGACCAGCAGCATCCCTTGGATAAATGGGCCAGCCCGCCAGTTCATATTAAGTGTTGCAAAGCCTGCAGAAAAAATTACGCCCACTGTGATCGTAAATGAAATTTCTGTGCCGGAGGTGCCAATTGCTTTTGTCGAAGCAGTACCTACTCCAAGTGTTCAAATTGCTCCGGCTGACAACCCTGATCATTCAAGCCAAGTTGCCGAAGATGAACTCAATAGTATTCTTGATATCGCTTCAGACGGAATCGTAACACTTGACAAGAGTGGAGCAATATTAAACTTTAGCGCGGGGGCTGAATCTCTTTTTGGTTATCGCAGTGCCGAAGTGAAGGCCAGGCCGCTGGCCGATTATTTCACAAGTGATAGTCGCAAAATTTTACAGCAGTATTTTGCAGGGCTGCATGGGCCGGGCCTTGGCGCAGTTTTTAATGATGGCCGTGAGGTGATGGCCGTTGTCAAGCAGGGCGGGATTGTGCCTTTGTTTTTAACAATTGGTAAATTGCAAAATCATAAATCTGCGGCTGCGTTTTGCGCGGTGATGCGCGATATCACAAATTGGAAGCGCACCGAGAAGGAATTGCGCGAGGCCAAAGAAAGTGCTGAAGCTGCGTCTAAACAAAAATCAGAATTTCTGGCCCGTATTTCACACGAACTTCGCACGCCTTTGAACGCCATCATGGGCTTTTCGGATGTGATGCGACTTGGCCAATTTGGCGACATTAAAAATGACAAATATCGCGGCTATGTGAATGATATTCATGCCAGTGGCAGCCACTTGCTGGCATTGATCAATGATCTGCTCGATCTTTCCAAAATTGAAGCTGGAAAGATGGAACTAAACTTTACGGCTGTGAATGTGGCTGAATGTGCCGACCATGCCATCAAGCTGTTGCAAGAAACAGCAACACGCGGGCGGGTCTTGGTGCGGAAATCTTTCCCTGATAAATTGCCGCGGGTGGTTGCTGATTTGCGCGCCATGCGCCAAGTGTTCTTGAACCTGTTATCGAATGCCATCAAGTTTACAGACCCCGGCGGACAGGTGATAATTTCGGCTAGTGTTGCAGCTTCGGGTGAGTTGACTGTGAAACTCAAAGACACGGGCATTGGAATGAATGCCGCCCAAATTTTGGATGCTCTTGAACCGTTTAAGCGCGTTGAAACAGCAGGCCGCGAAACCCAGGGAACAGGCCTCGGACTGCCGCTCACCAAGGCATTAGTGGAAGCCAACCGCGCAAAATTCGAACTGAGCAGCGAACAGGGCCAGGGCACGCTGATTGAGATTACATTTCCAACTACCCGCGTTCTGGCAGAATAGTTGACTTGTGATTTACTGATTCATGAAAATGCCGCAAGTTCGATTATAAGGCACACGCATGAACCGCATTTTAAGTTACATCTTCTTCAGTTTCGTATTGGTCTTTTTGACTTTTGCCATTTGGCTTTTTGTGTTTTTGCCAATGATTTTGGAAAAGCGAGCACAAGGTGCAATCCTCAATCGTACCGGAAACTTGCTCAGTGTTTCAGGGGGCCATTCATTGCAATTTTCACCACATTTTGGAATTGCCCTCTATGATGTGAGTTGGGGAAATGTGGTCACTGCAAAAAAGCTGACATTCCCGATTACGTTCATGCAAATTCTAGGTTGGCAGTCGTCGTCAAATAATTTCGAACTTGAAAAACCCCTCTTCAATGTCGGTGTGGATGGTCAAGGGCGTTCAAAAATTGGGTTTCCTCAATTTGGTTCGGGCGCAAAAACGAATGCAAATGAGCCGCTGCCTGCACCACTTCATGTCACCGTGAAAGAAGGCGTCATTCACTACCAAAATGATGCAAGCGGCCAAGCTTTCAGTCTGACTGCAATGGATGGTGTGATTGACGTTGATGCAGGAGATGAAATTATCTTCAAGGCGGCTGGTCTATTGGCCCAACAACGTGTTCATTTTTCCGGCGATTTGAAATCACTGCCCCGCGCCTTTGGCGAAGGCTCACCTTTTGATTTTAACCTGGAGGGTGCGGGCGCGTCATTTGGTTTTACGGGTCGGCTTGTTGCTGCCAGGGGTATTGATCTAGCTGGCATAGGAACTGTCGAGACTGCTGATGCAGCAAGATTACTCGAGTGGTTGGGTGCTGATCTTAAAGGCATACAAACAAAGCTACCCCTATCGATCGCCGCAGGTATTGAATCTGAAAGTTCAATTTTCTTACTCAAGAAAGCAGATATTCGCTTTGCCAGAATGCAAGCGCAAGGCGATGTTTCATTTTCGAATGCCGGGGTCAGGCCCAATATCACCCTTGATCTCAAAGTTGATGATTTGAACACCAATCTCTATGCGCCTGCTGCAGAAAACATCGTGCCGAATGGAAGTTGGAATGATAAGTCGTTTGACTTCACTGATATCAACGCATTTGATGCCCAGTTTCGATTGACCGCGAATAGATTGCAGTATGGTGCATTCTCGGTCGGCCCTGCGGAGATTGAAGGGCAGTTGAAAGACAGCATATTGAATGTAAAAATTACAAACGTGGATATCGGTAATTTTGATGTGAACTTAGATGCCCATCAATCACCACCCATTCTGGATTTGAATTTTGCTCTGGCTCTGCCAAGGGCCGAGACCTTCATGTCAAGTTCAATGCATATGAACTGGCTGGCGGGGCCACTCAACATGAAGGGAACGCTCAACGCAATTGGTGCAAGCCCCTCTGCTATGATTGGAACACTGAAGGGAAATGTCGAAGCGCTATCCGAAGCCGCCGCATTAAATGGCGTTGACATAGCCAAGTTTGGAGCACATGTGCTGGCAGAGCCTGTCGATGGTTGGGAGGGGGAAACGACCAATCCCATGGCATTCAAAACCAAGTTTACTGTTGATGATGGTGTGGCAAGCGTTGAAAGCGCCAGTTTGACGGCACCTGGAATTAAGGCCGCAGTGACAGGCGAATTTGATATTTTGAGACAGGCTTTGAATTTGGTTGCGAACATGAATCTTGGACGCATTGATGGTAATCCTGCGAAGATCAAAATTGATGGGGCATGGGCCAAGCCTCATTTTGTATTGGTGAAATAGCGGCATTGATCAAGCACCTAATTCGGCGCAAATTGCATAAATGATTATTGTTCAGGAACACGCCTTTGATGTGGGGCAAGAATATGCGCGGCTGAAGGCGAGCCGGGCTGATATTGGTGCCACTGCGATGTTTGTTGGCAGCGTTCGTGATCGGTCGGACGGGCAGAATGTTACTACGATGACTCTTGAACATTATCCCGGCATGACTGAAAAAGCGCTCGCCGAAATTGAAACTCAGGCCCGCGAACGCTGGCCGATTTCTGATTGTTTGATCATCCACCGCTTTGGCAAATTGCTGCCCGCTGACGATATCGTTTTGGTGATCACGTGTTCAGCGCACCGCGAAGCCGCGTTTCAATCATGTGAATTTTTGATGGATTGGCTGAAAACCAAAGCGCCCTTCTGGAAGTTGGAAGACGACGGCAGAAATGCACATTGGGTTGACGCAAAGCTGAGCGACGACCAGGCAACAGAAAGATGGAAATAGAGCGGCTATTTCTTGGGTGCAAACCCAGCAAACGTACCACTATAGACCTTGGGGAGGGGCGAAGCGTAGCCGCCTCGTTTTGAGGTTTTGATATTCATACGGTAAAGCATTTCGATGAGGCCCACCGCTGCAGCAACACCATCAATCACGGGCAGTTCATGTTGATCTGAAAGTGCCCTTGCCAAATCTGCCATTCCGGCACAGCCGAGCACAATAGCTTCAGCGCGGTCGTGAGTTTTGGCTAATTCGATCTCGGCGGAGATTTTGCTGCGCGCATCAGATTTTGGATCTTCCAAGGAAAGCACCGCAACTTCAGATGCACGCACTTTGGCGCAGCGCGCAGAAAGGCCGTAACGCACGAGATTATGTTCGATGGCCGGGATTGACCTGCCGAGTGTCGTAATGACAGAGAATTTTCCGGCAACCAAGCTTGCAGCGTGGAAGGCTGCTTCGCCAATGCCGATGACGGGAGCTGATGCCAAGCTTCGTGCGGCGTCTAATCCTGTGTCGTCAAAACATGCGATGATGTGACCAGCCACGCCACGTTTTTCGGCTTCAGCGATGCGGGCCAACATGCCCGGAACGGAAAATGCTTCATCATAATAACCTTCAATGGAGACTGGGCCCATTTCGGGTTGGGTTGCGAAAATCTCGGCGCCCTGATTTGCGACAGCTTTTGCGGCAGCGGCAATTTTGTCCGTCATGGCTTGTGTTGTATTGGGGTTTACGACATGGATGAGCATATCTTAAAGCCCCTTCCCGGCATCATTGCCAAAACGTTTTTGTCTCTTTTGCAGGATCAAGATTAGGCCAAGAGCCACACTGATCACGATGAAGGATACGGCCGTTGTGACAGTACCCAACGCATAAATATCGGGGTTAGTCACTGTTGTCGTGAGCCCCTGCAATTCAAGCGGCAACGTGTTGACCGCGCCGATTGCCTGACTGGAGCGAGCCAGTTCATCCCATGATAGCGTAAAGCCAAACAAGCCAATGCCGATTACCGATGGCAAAATTATCGGTAGGATCACGTGCCAAAAAGTCTGCCACGGTGTGGCACCCAGATCACGCGCGGCTTCTTCCAACCGGCAATCAAAGCGATTGAAGATTGCGAACATGATGAGAAGGCCGAAGGGCAATGTCCACGTTAAATGCGCACCGAGGCCTGATGTGAAAAGGCCCATGCCGGTTTCCCACGAGGGCAAGAAATAGTTTCGCAGAACATCGTCTAAAACGCGGAATTCAAGTGCGATGCCGAGCGATGTTACGATGGAGGGCACAATCAAACTAGCAATGGCCATGTAAAACAAAATACCCGAACCGCGAAATTTTTTACGGAAAGCAAGCCCCGCGGAAACCGAAAGCACGACAGTGATGATCATCACCACAATGCCCAGCGCTAATGACCTGCGAAAAGCAGCGCCCAAATCAACAATGCCATTGCCAGCAAAAAGCTTTTCAAACCAGTGGAATGAAAAGCCATTCATCGGGAACGTCAGCCCGCCCGAAGGCCCTTGAAACGAAAGCACGAAAATTGCAATCATTGGCCCATAGAGAAATAAAACGTAGGCCGCAAAAAATAATGCGAGAACGTAAAAGCTGCGTGATCTTCCTTCGCGCATAATCAAAGCTCCTTGCGCACATCAACCAGCTTGTTCAGCATGGTGATGATCAGGAATGTGATACCCAGCAAGATCACCGCATTTGCCGCAGCGGCAGGAAATTGCAATGCGTTCAAGCGCACTTCGATAATTTTACCAGCCGCCGCCACTTGCTGCCCGCCCATCACGCCGATGGTGATGAAATCCCCCATCACAATGGTGATCACAAAAATTGAACCAATCACGATGCCCGGTTTACAAAGTGGAATGATCACGTTCCACAGAGTTTGCCAGCCCGTGGCACCCGCATCATAAGCTGCTTCAATCAAACGCTTATCAATGCGCATCATGGAATTGAAGATCGGCACAATCATAAAGAATGTGAAAAGATGAACTAAAGCCAACACAATGGAGAATTCAGAATAAAGCAGCCATTCGATCGGCGATGTGACCAAACCCATATCGATCAAGGCGCTATTAACCAAGCCATTGCGGCCCAACAGTGGAATCCAGGCGATCATGCGGATCACGTTTGATGTCCAAAACGGAATTGTGCACAACAGCGAAAGGGCAATCTGCCAAGTTTTCGATTTCACATGAAAAGCCAAGAAGTAAGCAACCGTAAAACCTATCAGCAAGGTGATTAGCCAAACGATAAAGCACAGTTTCACGGTCTTCAGGTAGGTCGCCAAAATTGTGCAGAGTTCTGGCAATCTGGTGTAACAGCCTTCGAAACTCTCGACATAGCCGCGAAACACGAAAGCAGGGATCATCTGATATTCATTGTAATCCCAAAAGCTGACAATAATAACAAACACCAACGGAATGACAAAGAAGATCGTAAAGGCCAGTGCCATTGGCGCTGCCTGTAAAAATGAAACCCATGATTTATTTTGGTTCAACAACAAAAATAGCCCAGCCCGATAAACTATCATTCCCGCTTTCGCGGGAACGACGTTGTGTGTTTAAATTATTTTATTCAAAATTAGAAATTAGGCCGCAATAAATTCATTCCACTTGCGAACCATGTAATCATTTTCGTCCATCACAGCATTCCAGCACGCAACGCTACCCATGCGGTCGTCATAAGAGCCGCCATCACGTTTTGCGCCGGCTTTTTCCAAAACGGTGCCATCTGGTGCCTTGATATCACCAGCAGCAGCCTTGCCTTCCATCCAATAGCCCCACTCATCGGCGGTCATATTGGCCTTGGCTGTGCCAAGAACGGCTGAATAATAACCTTGGCGATTGAGGTAACCACCTGCAAAGCCAGACAGGAACCAGTTCACAAACTCATAGGCATAATCAAGCTTGGCACCGGAAACGCCCTTGGACACGCAGAAGCCAGAAGCCCATGAGCGGTAGCCTTCTTTGAGCGGTTGGAACGTGCACGGAATGCCCTTTGAGCGAACGGCGGTGACGGCGGGCGACCACATGGATTGGATCACCGTTTCGCCAGACGCCATCAAGTTGACGGACTCGTTGAAGTCTTTCCAGAAGGCGCGGAATTGGCCTGCTTTCTTCGCCTCGATCAAGGTTGCAATCGTCTTATCGATTTCTTCTTTGGTCATGTTGCCTTTATCGCCATACTTAATGACGCCAGACGCTTCCATCACCATGGCAGCATCCATAATGCCGATTGATGGAATATTGAGGATCGAAGCTTTGCCTTTGAATTCAGGGTTCAATAGTTCTTTCCATGATTCAATCGGACGTTTGATAAGATCGGGCCTAATGCCCAATGTGTCGGCATTATAAACAGTCGGGATCAAAGTAACCCATTGGGTCACTTCTTTTGCGAATGTGGTTGAGCCCTCAGCTTCGAGGAACATAACCTTTTTAGGTGCTGTGCCCTGATCACCGATCTTCTTGCCCGATGGCAACTCGCCCTTGGTGAACACTGGCGTGATATTATCGAATTCTTTAATCTTCTTGGCATCGAGTGACAAAATATTGCCTGATGGCACGAGCTTCTTGAGGCTGAAATACTCGGTGTCGAGAACGTCAAACGAGTTTGGCTGAGTCACAACGCGCTTTGTCACATCATCAGTGGTGGCTGATATGTATTCAAGCTTGATACCCGTGTCTTCAAACAACTTCTTTGAAATTTCATCAGCTTGGTTTACGGCCGTGCCAAGATAGCGCAGCACTTTTGGTTCAGCTGAATGCACGGCTGGAAAGCCAGTGATCAGGCCAGAACCAGCGGCGAATCCTGCAGCACCTTTTAGCAATGTTCGACGACTAACTGTTTTTGATTTTATCATTTTCTTCCCCTTCATTGGCCGTTTCACGGGCATTGCGCTAAATTAGACCGACATCAGCCAAGCGCGTGGGCTGATGCAGGATCCCAAGTTGTGATAATTAAAGAGCCCACATCGAGCGGAGCTGCATCAAATTCAGCTTCTGCGAGATGCAAAGCCAGTTCCTGCCCGTCATCACTTTTCATGCTGACGTGAAAGGCATTGCCTTGATATTCAATTTCAGAAACATGCCCCGACAAGGAAGGCCCTTTGGTTTTGGCCTTGCTGCCCAAAAGTTTCATCTGATCAAACCGCACCGCAATATTCTTGGTGCCGGACATCAACACGTTATGGCCGCCGATAAATCTGGCGACAAACTCGCTCCGGGGTGCATTATAAACATCACGTGGGGAACCGACTTGAGCGATCTTGCCGTTATTCATCAACACAATCTTGTCGGCCAAAGCCATGGCTTCGTCCTGACCATGGGTGACATGAATAAAAGTGATGCCTAACTCGCGTTGCAAGCGCTTCAACTCAGCGCGCATACGAATGCGCAGAAATGGATCAAGCGCTGAGAGAGGTTCATCAAGGAGCAAAACTTGTGGCTCAGTGATGAGTGCGCGCGCCAAGGCCACACGCTGTTGCTGACCGCCTGAAAGCTGAGCTGGCAAACGCTCTGCATAGGGACTCATATCAACCAAGTGCAAAAGTTTGGCTGCTTTTTCGAGGCGATCACTTTTTGCTACGCCACGCATCTTCAATGCGAAAGCCACATTATTGATAACGGTAAGATGCGGAAAGAGCGCGTAGGATTGAAACATCATAGCCGTGCCGCGTTTAGCTGGCGGCAAGTCCGTCACATTTTGCGCACCCAAAATAATGTCGCCGGAGGTCGCAGCTTCATGGCCTGCTATCATCCGCAGCGTCGTCGTCTTGCCACAACCCGATGGTCCAAGCAGACAGCAATAAGTTCCCGCTGCAATTTGCAAGTCAATGGCGTCCACAGCAACACTGTTTTGAAACTGCTTGGTTACATTTATGAGTTCGACAGAAGACGCTAAACTCATTGATCAAATTATCCGATTGCACATTGGTCTGCAGGAGCAAAGCCTGTGCCACGTGTAACGAAGCCAATGAAAATCAAATTTTCTTTTTTATTTCAGCGCGTTGCATAAAAATATGCGGCTAGTTCTGACATTAAATCAGACAATGCTGCCTGAAAAATGTTCACGTTAAATTATGGTTGCCTCAATAAAGTGCAAACACTCAGAAGGCTTGTACGCCAGCAATACGAATTCAAAAGACCGAGGACTCCGCGACAGCCAATTGTTATTTCTTTTTAGCAGCTTTCTTTGCTGGCTTTTTTGCAGCTTTCACGGCGGCCTTTTTAACAGGATTTTTTGCAGCAACTTTAGTTTTTGCCGAAGCCTTGGCTTTAGGGGCGGAGGCTGCGGCCTTCATCAGACCGCCAAATTTTGTGAAAAACTGATTGGCCAGCGAAGTGGCTGTTGAATCGACCAGACGCGAACCAAGCATAGCCAGCTTGCCGCCGATTTGCGCATCAACATCATAGTCCATTTGAGTTTCGTTTGCACTCAGCGCGGTGAGCTTCACTGTGGCTCCTCCCGTGGCAAAGCCAGCAAAACCGCCATCGCCTTTGCCAGAGATGCGGTAACTTTCGGGTGGGTTCAATTCACTTAAAGTCACTTGCCCGCCAAAATTAGCTTTCACAGGGCCAACTTTAATCGTGACAGTTGCTTTGAAATTGTTTGGCGCAGTCACTTCAATCTTGCTGCAGCCAGGAATGCACTGTTGTAAAATACTTGGATCATTCAAGCCCTTCCAAACAGTTTCGCGCGGGGCTGGAATGTTTTGGCTGCCGGTGAGTTTCATGATCTTGACCTTAGATTGGGTTTTCTGTTTCGATAAAGCGCCGTGATCTAGGCTCGAACTACAGCTCGATTTATGCAATATCTAAAAACACGGGAATAAACTGGTGCTGCGAGGGAGGATTGAACTCCCGACCTCACCATTACCAATGGTGTGCTCTACCACTGAGCTACCGCAGCATTCGGGTCGTCACATGCCACAAGCGCTTGTGTTTCGCAACCCTTCGTGATGTATCTTGGCTTATGACAGATAAACCTATGCCGAAACGTACTTTGGACCGTAAAAAGCGCGAGGCCGAGGCTTTGAAGGCCAATATAAAAAAACGCAAAGATCAGGCTAAATTAGAGGACGGAAATCGCGCACACTCAAACAAAGATGAGGAAAACCAAATTGAGTAATGTGAAAGATATGTTCAGTGGCTTATTCGGCTTTTTGGCCTTGGTGTTTTGGCTTGGCGCAATCATCGTTCTGGGTTGGCAGGTTTGGGGTTGGGTTGCCACGGGACAATGGACAACCCATACCGTCGGCGGAATCATGAATTATGTGGCAGGCGGTATTCCACAAGCAGGCGGATTATATGGTATCGTAGCCATCGACTTGATTGCGCAATCGTCACTCGCCCTTGTGCTTGCGCTCTTAGGTTTGGCAAGCAATGGACTGAACAAAGCATTTGGTGGCTAAGTTGGCGAAATTGATACGTCTCGACGAAACGGTAAAACCAAAACATTACCGGCTATCATTGCGGATCGACCCTGAGGCCGAGTATTTCTTTGGTAAAGTTGAGATTGAAGTGCTGCTTGGCAAGGACACGCATAGTGTTGTCTTACACGCGCAAAATCTCATTTTTGAGCGTGTTGAAATTTTCGATGGCTCCCAGCACAGTTCCGCGCAAGTTCGCACTTTAGATAATGATGGCACGATCAGTGTAGATGCAACCAGCATGATCGGCCCCGGCCTTGTCACTCTTGCGTTTTCATATCGCGCGCCGCTCGCAAAGGGCCTTGAAGGAATTTACAAAGTTGTTGATGAGGGCCAATCGGCTGTCTTCACACAGTTTGAAGCCATTGCCGCGAGACGGGCATTTCCATGTTTTGATGAACCCGGCTTTAAGGCTCTGTTCGATGTTCAATTGATCGTACCCAGTCAATTTCAGGCCATCAGCAATACAATAGAACTGGATTCAATCAGCGATAAAGCAGGGCTCACGACACATCGGTTTGCAACAACAAAACCTCTGTCGACTTATCTCATTGTGTTTGCGGTTGGACAATTTGATGTTGTCGAAAGTGTTCCTGTTCGTGCAAGCAAGCTGCGTGACAGGCCAATTCCACTTCGCGGCATAGCCATGCGCGGCAAAGGCGAGCAGTTGGAAATTGCAATGCGATATACAGAGCCATTGGTTTTGGCAGAGGAAGAATATTTCGGCATCGCCTATCCATTTGATAAGCTTGACGTCATTGCAGTGCCTGATTTTGGCGCTGGCGGCATGGAAAATGCTGGTGCTATTACCTACGATGAAAATTATGTTTTGATGCTTGAAGACACGGGCATTGAAGATCGGCGGGAATTTCTTTCAATTCACGCGCATGAAATAGCCCATCACTGGTTTGGTAATTTGGTTTCGCCAAAATGGTGGGATGATTTGTGGCTCAATGAATCCTTTGCTTCATTCATGGAATCGAAATTTGCGCATATGATTCAACCTGGGTGGCAATTCGAAACAGATGTCATGGTGGGTGCACATGAAGCCATGCTGATTGACCAGATCAAATCAGTTCGCCGCATTCATGAACCAGTAGACAGTGTTGACAGTATTTCCGCCGCGTTTGATGAAATTACCTATCAAAAGGGCGCTGCTATTCTGGCAATGGCCGAACATGAGATGGGCGAGGAAACCTTCAAAACCATTGTGCGATTTTTCCTGAAAGAACGGGCGCATGGAACAATGACAACCGAAGATTTTCTAAAAGTTCTGGAACGTAAAGCCGGCATTTCGGTAGCCCAACTGGTGCGCAAGGGAATTTCTGAAACGGGCGTACCTATCTCTGATCAAACGAAGTTTGATCACAAACCTCGATATGAGCTTTCGGACTTATCTTTTCGTCAGGGCAAGGCTGGCCTCGTTGATTTCATGTCTTGGGAAAGACCGAGAGCGCTTGCTGCTGCAATCAGTCTGGACGTCGCGTTCTATGCAGGTCGCGTAGACTTTGAATTCTATTTGCGCAACGTTGAGAAAATTGCAGAACATCCAGACTGGCAGGTGGCAGGATTTCCACTCGAACGCCTCAATTATTTTGCTGATGCTGACGGTCCAATTACAACCGCAGTCGAAGAAACGCTCAACACGGTCTACGCCAAGCGCTTTAAAAAAATTAGCCTGAAGTCGCCTCTGAAGGGAAACACAGTCGCTTCATGGCAAAGACAGCTGCAACGCGAGGATCTTGTTTTGGCATTTGCCAAATCTGGTGCTGATCCTGCCAAGCAGTTGCAATTTGCAGAGTTAGGAATGCGGTTGGCCAAACGGAAACGCATTTCTCTCCATGAGAACAACATTGCGCCTTATGATGTTGCAAAAGGCTCTTTAGTTGCTGCTGCAATTTTATATGGCGAAGATTTTCTGGAACTTGCAATTGCTCAATTGAGAAATAGACTCAGCCTTGCTGATCGCGAAGTGTGGCTCGAAAGCATAGCGGCCAGTCATGCTGATCAATCATCGAAACTCATCGCAGATTTGTTGCTATCAGAGGAACTGCGCAATCAAGAAGTGCCAGACCTTCTTTATGCGCGTGCAGATTACAAGAAATTCCAGCATCAACTGTGGGACGTGGTGGCGCAAGACAGTGACCGGCTGCTGAAGCGATTAGATGGGGACCTTGATGTGGTCCTGATTCAACTCGCTGATGTGTTTGCAACAAAAGAATTGGAATTACGCGTTCAATCCACCATCAAGCCGCTTCTGGGAACGCTCAGAGGCGGTGCAGTTCAATTGCAGCAGACATTGGAGACGATACAATTGAATACCTCTCTCCTGACTCGCGCCGCTAACGGGGTGAAGTAAAGGCAATGCATATTGGCATTGTTCAACCTGACACAGCCAGTCGACGCATTGAGATTCTGCGCGAGTTGCTTCTGGCAGCAGGTCAAAGCGGTGCCGAAACTGTAGAACTCATGCGCGAACCTAATGGCAAACAGAAATTAGAATGTGATGATGGGCGCAAATGGCATTGCAACTTCAGCCGTGTTCGAAACGCGCCCCAAATTTTCGGGGTGGTCGCTATTTCTAACGAAACTGAATTGGGTATTGATGTTGAAGTCTGGCCGGAGACTGCGGCTGATCCGGATTTTCTGGACAGCATTTCAACATCTGAGGATGCAAGTGCAATAGGGTCATTGGCCGGCCTCAACCGAGATGCGGGGATAGCGCTTTGGGTTATCAAGGAGGCTGCCCTGAAATGTACCGGCGACGTTATGATTGATCCGAGACATTTGACTGTTTCACCATTTAGAGATGGTATCTACCGAATCGGCCCCAGTCCTTTGGCTGGTGCACCTGTTCCTGATGTGATTGTCGCGTTGCTTTCAATAAGGGCCTTAAAGTGGCCAGAAACTGAATTCTTATGTGGTGTCGCCCTGCCCTATAGTGATAGGATAGTGAAAACTGCTCCGACAAACCCCGTTTTCGCTGGTACGGGTTGGCAAATCATGGCGCTTAAAACAAGAACGCACTCTTAAGAAAATTTAATATCCTCAAAGCAATTCTGCTTCACATTGTTGACAGACTCATATGAGAACGCACTGTTCTCAAAGAGCAACAGGAAATCACATGAACGTCGTCCCGCAGAACAGCGCTGGTTTTAGCCCTCAAACACCCATCGCTGGAAATCCTTTGCGAGGAATCATTGAACCTGACTTTCTGCGCGAAGAAACCTTGGCGGAAATGTTTACTGCGACAGCTGCTCACCATCCAAAAAAAATTGCAATGATCGAAGGGGATCGCAAACTATCCTACGCAGACGTAGATTTTCAATCAAACGCGATTGCGCGCGGATTGCAGGCAGAGGGTGTTGGTCCGGGTGATGTTGTTGGGCTTTATCTGCCGCGCGGCGCTGATCTTTTGGTGGCGCAGATTGCTATTACCAAGACAGGCGCCACTTGGCTGCCTTTTGATTCTGAAACACCAAAGGACCGGATTGCCGTTTGCCTTAGCGATGCGAAGGCCAAAGGGCTTTTGACGACGGCTGAATTTGCCAAACGCGTAGAAGGCATTGAATTTCCAATTTGGCCCAATACAGGTTCAATCGCCAAACCCGGCAAAGCAAAACTCGCTGACCCACGCAAGCGCGGTCATTCGTCGAACAGTATTGCCTATATGATTTATACTTCGGGCTCGACTGGTGTGCCCAAGGGCATTGCGATTACCAACCGCAATATCTGCCACTATCTGCGTGCTTCAAATTCAATGTTTGGTATCACCTCCAACGACGTGATGTTCCAAGGTTGCTCGGTGGCCTTTGATCTCTCGATGGAGGAAATTTGGATTCCCTTGATGGTGGGTGCAACACTTTGGATCGTCAACGGCGAGACATTGGCCGATACAGAAGCCCTGCCCGGTTTGATGCGCAAGGCTGGCGTTACGGCCATTGACACTGTACCCACGCTACTCGCTCTATTGATGGGTGATGTTCCAACGCTGCGCACGGTTATCGTTGGTGGCGAAGCCTGCCCACCTTCGTTGGTAGCACGTTTTGCGACGGGTGGTCGGCGCTTGTTTAACAGCTATGGCCCAACAGAAACGACAGTCGTTGCAACCATGGCTGAGTTAGAGCCCGGTGTAGATGTCACCATTGGCAAACCCATTCCAAACCACTCAGCCTATGTTGTCGATGAGAAGATGAATTTGGTTTTGCCCAACACCAAAGGTGAATTGCTCATTGGAGGGCCCGGTGTTGCACCGGGCTATGTAGACCGCCCAGATCTTACTGCGCAAAAATTCATCGCCAATCCATTCGGGGCCACTGAGCTTGATCCTGTACTTTACCGGACGGGTGATGCAGTGAGCATTGATGAAGACGGCGATATTTTATTTCATGGCCGTATTGACGATCAGGTGAAAATTCGTGGTTTTCGTGTTGAGCTTGGTGAAATTGAAACCGCTGTCGGAGATTTTGAAGGTGTTGATCACGCGGCTGTTGTGCTCCGCCATGATAGCGGCATGGACCAGTTGGTTGCCTTCATGGTGCCGCGAAAAAATGCAAATGTAGATGTTCCGGCCCTACGTGCAGATTTGCGTAAGCGATTGCCGCCCTACATGGTTCCTGCACGGTTTGAAGTGATTGATGTGGTGCCACGTTTGGTATCTGGTAAGATTGACCGTAAAGCCTTGAAGCTTTTACCGCTTGCCAAGGCCGATGATGGTCTGGTTGGGCAGGAAGAAGCGGCCACACCGATTGAAGGTGTTTTGCTGCATGCAGCACGTAAAGTTTTTCCGGGTAATGCCATTCCGCTTGAAGGTGATTTCTTCACCGAAATTGGCGGCCATTCGCTGCTCGCTGCGCAATTTATTTCTATCGTCCGCAAAACCCGGGGCTGCGCTGCAATCACGCTGCAAGATGTTTATGAGGCGCGAAACATCAGAGCCATGTCAAAGCTTTTAGAAGCACGCGGCGCTTATGTTGAACGCAACACGATTGAGCCTGAGCGCATTGTTCCAAGACGCATCAGCAGGCGCAACCAGATTCTATGTGGCATCGCGCAGGGTCTCACTTTGCCGTTTATTTTAACATTGCAGGCCGCACCTTGGCTTACGATCTTTATTTCATATACTTTGATTTCAGCAGAGGACAGTTCGTTCCTCTTTGACATGGCGCAAATTTTCTTTGCTTTTATGGCCGTCAGTATTTTCAATTTCGTTCTTCCACCTATTGCAAAATGGTTGCTCATCGGGCGCACGAAGCCTGGCATATATCCGCTCTGGGGTGTTTATTATTTCCGTGTTTGGTTGGTGCAGCGCTTAATTTCCCTGGCCCACGTGAAGTGGATGCAAGGCACACCGATCATCCGTGGTTATTTGCGTTTGTTTGGTGCAAAAATTGGTAAAGAAGCATTGATCAGTGAAATTGATGCTGGTGCAATTGATCTTGTGAGCATTGGTGACCACGCTTCGCTGGGCGGCAAAGTTATTATCGCTAACACGCGCGTTGAACGCGATCTATTTATCATTGGTCCAGTTACGATTGGCAATGATGTGGTGATTGGTTCTTCGTGTGTGATTGAAAACGATGTTATCATTGGTGACGGCGCAGAGCTGGATGATCTGACTTCTATTCAGGCCAATCACAATGTTCCAGCTTATGAACTGTGGACTGGGTCGCCCGCGCGGAAAGTGCGGGACTTGAATGCCAGCGAAATTCCTGAGCCCGCAACTGCATCCAGAGCTTTGCGCAATTTGCATATTTGCATTTATGCTATTTGTTTGATCATTCTGCCACCCATTGGTCTTTTGCCAGTGGTTCCCGCATTCCGCTTTATGGAATGGCTGGATAATTATGTCAACCCATTATTTGGCGGGATTAATTACCTTTGGTATATGCCGCTTCTGGCGCTTTCTGCGGCTGCAATGCTGGTTTTGCTGACAGCCTTGTTCATGGTGGCTTTGCGCTGGACGATATTGCCTAAACTCAAACCCGGTCGATACTCGATTTTCAGCGGAATTTATGTGCGCAAATGGATTGTGTCGCTCGGCACTGAAGTGATGCTTGATACATTATCATCAATTTTCGCCACGATCTATATGCGTGGCTGGTACCGGCTCATGGGTGCTCGCATCGGGCGCGGCTCGGAAATTTCAACAAATCTGTCTGGTCGTTATGACCTCGTCGATATTGGTGAAGGCAATTTCATTGCTGACGACGTTCAATTGGGTGATGATCATATGCGCCGCAATTGGATGACACTCGGCACGATCAGCACAGGTTCCAAAGTTTTTATTGGTAATGAAGCCGTGGTACCGATGAATTATACCGTTGCTTCGGGTGCCTTGATCGGTGTGAAGTCGCGCCCTCCCGAGGGTGGTACGGTTGGTCAATCGGAAATCTGGTTTGGTTCACCTGCAATCAAACTGCCTGTGCGCCAAAAATTTGATTCGAGTTCCTCCTCAACGTTTGAACCAAGCATTCGGATGAAGCTGTGGCGCGCGGTTTTTGAAGCTTTCAATATCAGTCTTCCGACTGCAATTTTTATCTCACTGGCAACTTATGGCATGCTCGCCCTCAACGAAGCTGTTGAAGATGAAAATTGGTTGTTGCTTGCCGCCTTGTGCGTGGTGGTGGTGGTCTGGGTCGATTTTATGCAATTGCTTATCGCTGTTGCCTGCAAATGGATTTCGATGGGGGTCTATAAACCAATCGTCAAGCCGATGTGGTCGTGGTGGGCGCTGCGCACTGAAGCCATCGCGGTTATGTATTGGGGCATGGCTGGCAAAGCGTTTTTAGAGCAAGCGCGCGGAACGCCATTTTTACCCATGGCACTACGTCTGTTTGGTGTGAAAATTGGCCAAGGTGTTTACATGGATGCAACCGACATCACCGAATTTGATTGTGTCACCATTGGTGACCACGCTTCGATCAATGCAGGTGCTTGTCTGCAAACCCATCTCTATGAGGATCGCCTGATGAAGGTGGGCCGGATTTGGGTTGGGCAAGATGTGACGATCGGTGCAGGATCGACTGTCCTTTATGATACCCATCTGGGCGACGGCGCCATCATCGGGCCGCTCACGTTGGTAATGAAGGGCGAAGAGCTTCCCTCAGATTCATCATGGGTCGGCTCACCCGCACAGCCTGTCGAAGTTTTAAAAGCAATGGCTGCGGCAAAAGAAGCGATTGCGGCTTGAGTCATATTCGCCCGCTGTGCGTCGGGGGCTATCGCATACGGCAGGCTCCCCCTCCGCCCTTCGGGCACCTCCCCCAGCAGAGCTGGGCGGAGGGCGAATTAATGCAAATCATGCGTTAAATTAACAATCACGCTCCACCAACTTGTTGGGGGAGCTGTCCGAAGGACTGAGGGGGCTTTGCCACTTGCGACAGCCCCGCTATGCGGGCGAGAACATTATAGCTTCATTGCATGTGGCGCTTCATTGTCACCCAACACTCCAAGCATCTTGTTCGCCGCTGCTTTCCGAACGGCAACCGTGTTGGAGTTCATGAGGCCTTTTGTTGCCAAGTAGTCATGAAACTTCAGGAGACCTAGAATCGACGACGGTCGGGCACATAGACTTACTCCAACTTGCGGAAAACTAATCGCCAATAAAATGGACGTGAAACCTACAGAATATTATTCGACCTCTTATTGATGACATCAATGTATAATGATATAATCTATTAAATAATTGAAAAAAAACGATTTAAAACATAATATTAAATCAATTTACAATTTACCTGAGAACGAAAGATGAATTTAAAATTCCGACATCTTGACGCGTAATAGTTTTTGACCTAAATGTCGTTTAGGTAAAGGATGAAAACATGTCTCAAGATTTTTCCCGCGAAGGTCTCCTGAAGTTTCATGACTACTTGGCAACAAAAGGCCTCATGAACTCCAACACGGTTGCCGCTCGGAAAGCAGCGGCGAACAAGATGCTTGGAGTGTTGGATGACAATGAAGCTGCTGATTTGCGCAATATTGATCTGGATGAAATTGCCGAGCGATTCTTTAATTTGAACAAGAATGATTTCACTCCCGAAAGTCTGGTCACTTACAAATCACGACTGCGAAGTGCAGTTACTGACTTTATAAAGCATACTGAGAACCCATCGGCATTTAGGACCGTCAGTTCTAGAACAAGAAACTCAACTCAAAAAAATGATCCGATGCCGCGAAAGTCGGCAAACAACAACATCAATAGTACAAGCGGCGAATCGCAAGCCAATAAGTCCGCTGGAGAAATTACAGTTCAGATACCTATACGCGATGGAGTTGTAATCCGCTTCATTGGCGTTCCGGCTGACCTAAAGAAAAAAGAAGCCCAAAAAATCGCGAACGTAATCTTAGCGTACGCCGCCGATGACGATTGAGGGCTCGCTATTGGAGCTGGGTCCAAACCATCTCCATTCTACGCAGTTAGCCGACACTAACTGTTTTGTTGGAGTTCAGACAACCTTAGGTCCAAACTAGGGTTGTTTGTCTTATTTATCAACCCCCAAGAGAAAATAGGCGAAGCCTGAAGCGATAGTTGAGGGGAAGGGTGAATTATTACACGCCATGGCCTTGCTATGCGGGCGAGGACGTTAGAGCTTCATTGCATTCGACGCTTCGCTTGAATAGCACGCATCTAAGATCTTCTGCAGATCAGCAGCGCGGCGGAAACTTGGGTCGCCGTTTTTGCCTTCTACAATGGCCGAGATGAACTTGTGATAGTTTGAAGGCTCAGCTTCAGTGCGCACAATATCGCGCCAAGCTTGGGTGTGAACATCTTCACTTGAACACACGCGCAAAATGGTGCGGTCGTGATCGTTCTCGATTTCAAGCCCGCCTTTTGTGCCAAACACGTGAAGCTTCAGCGTGTTGCCATAGCCTGTCATGAAGCGGCTGGCGTGGATCACGCCCAATGCACCATTTTCAAACTCGACGGACATGGACGCTGAGTCATTGGCATCTAAAGTATATTCGCCAATCTTATCGTCTGGCGCTTTATGAAAGGTTTTGAGGCGCGCTTGAATCGACGTCGGCATCATGCCGATGGCGTAAGTCGTGAAATCCAGAATATGAATGCCCACATCGCCGAGCACGCCTTTAGAGCCATGCTTTTCTGATAAGCGCCACAACCACATGGGCAGCTTATCCCAAGCACCCCAATGATTGCCGACCAGCCAGCTTTGACGGTAAGACGATTCAACATGGCGCACTTCGCCGATTTCGCCCGACGCAATAATGCGCTTGGCGGCTTGCAGGCCAGCGACACCGCGGTAAGTGAGGTTGACCATATTGATCACGCCTAACTTCTCAGCTGCAGTGGCCATTTCATCAGCAAGTGCAAAATTTTCAGCCAGAGGTTTTTCGCAAAGAATGTGTTTCTTGGCGGCCAGAAGCTTCATCGTGGTTGGATGGTGGATGCTGTCAGGCGTGACGTTGGTTACCGCATCAAACTCGCCCCATTTGATCGCCTCATCGAGCGAGCCAAAGGCTTTGCCAGCATGATTTTCTTTTGAGAATTTTTCAGCCCTGGCAAGTTCAATATCCGCACAGCCCACAATTTCAACACGTGGATCAGCATTGAAAGCTTTACAATGAGCTGCGGCCATGCCGCCTGTGCCCAGCACAAATAAACGAATTTTTTTAGTCATTACCGGAAACCTTCTTCGCCTTTCTCATGCAAAGTCGGGCCTTTCACTTCGAGTGGAATGGGTGCTTTATCATGTGGCACATTTGGTGATGGGTGAATGCCGACCCAAGGCTTAGCCGGATTATAGGCCCAGCGCGTGGCGTTCTTGATCACCTTTAGAACTAGAGGATTATGATAGGCTGTATAGGCTTCATGGCCGGGGCGGAAATAAAACACTTTGCCAGCACCGCGTTGATAAGTAACGCCAGAGCGAAATACTTCGCCACCCTCAAAATGCGAGATCATGACTGTTTCAAGCGGTTCAGGAATCGAGAATGGCTCGCCATACATTTCTTCATTTTCAATTTCGATCATTTCAGGCAGACCAGCGGCAATCGGGTGGTTTGGGTTGATAATCCAAACGCGTTCCTTTTCGCCCGCTTCACGCCATTTGAGTGAGCAAGGCGTTCCCATTAATTTCTTGAAGATTTTCGAATAGTGGCCTGAATGCAAAACAATTAGCCCCATGCCTTCCCAAACGCGTTTTGCAACGCGCTCAACGATTTCATCCTTCACATCACCATGGGCGGCATGGCCCCACCAGACCAGCACATCGGTTTCATCGAGGCGTTTTTGTGAAAGCCCATGCTCGGCATCATCGTCTAGCAGCGCGTGGCTAACACTAAAATCCTTGTCGCCCTTATAAGCATTCTTCAATGCGCCGTGCATGCCCTCAGGATAAAGGCTGGCGACCAGCTTATTGGTTTTTTCGTGGCGGTGTTCATGCCAAATGAGGGTACGAATAGTCATCGTCGTTATCCTAATTAGTTTGCAAGTCGCATTTCGTTTTCGCCAAAGCGATGGACATGTTGGGCTATTGGTTTCAAATTTAACTTCTGGCCGGTTTTAAATTCTGTGCGTCCAGGTTGGCGCACGGTTAGCATGCCTGTGGGTGTGGTGACATAGAGAAAACTGTCGCTGCCCAGAATTTCGGTATAGTCCAAAGTGCCTGCTATATCTGTCTTGGTATCTGAAAATTCGAAATGTTCGGGGCGAACGCCGATGGTTTTGGCTTTGAGTTTTTCAGCTGGTACACCGGTGATGAAATTCATTTTCGGCGAACCGATGAACCCCGCAACGAAAACGCTGTTCGGGTTTTCGTAAAGCTCCATAGGTGTTCCAACTTGCATCACCTTGCCAGCTTGCAACACCACAATGCGGTCTGCCATCGTCATGGCTTCCACTTGGTCATGCGTTACATAAACCATGGTGGTTTTGGGCAGATCGCGCTTCAACTTGGCAATCTCCATGCGCATCTGAACGCGAAGGGCCGCATCGAGGTTTGAAAGCGGTTCGTCGAACAAAAACACTTTAGCACCGCGCACAATGGCCCGGCCAATGGCAACACGTTGGCGCTGACCACCTGAAAGTGCCTTTGGTAAACGTGTGAGATAGCTGGTGAGTTGGAGCATCTCACCCACAGCTTCAACTTTGGTTTTAATGTCTGCGCGGGAGAGGCCCTGATTTTCCAGAGCAAAGCCAATATTTTCAAACACGCTCATATGCGGATAAAGCGCGTAGGATTGGAACACCATCGCGATGCCGCGTTTGGAGGGTGGCACCTCATTGACAACAGCGTCGTCGATTTCAAGAGTGCCGGAACTGACCTGATCCAACCCCGAAATCGCCCGCAACAATGTTGACTTGCCGCAGCCCGAGGGGCCTACGAAAACGATGAACTCGCCTGACTTGATGTCGAGGTTCACGTCTTTCAGAATGTGAACAGTGCCATAAGACTTGTTGAGATTGGTGAGCTTGATATTAGCCATAATTAGCCTCCCTTTACCGAGCCGGCGAGAAGCCCGCGCACGAAGTATCTTTGCAGTGAGAAGAACACAGTGAGTGGAACAATGATCGTCACGAATGCCGACGCTGTGAGAATTTCCCAGTTGCCGCCACGCGAACCGAGCAGCGCATTGAGTTTGCCCGTCAGCACCAGTTGATCTGGCCCGCTGCCCAAGAACACAATAGCCACAAGCAAATCATTCCACACCCACAGGAATTGGAAGATTGCAAAAGAAGCTAGTGCCGGGAAACAGAGGGGCAAAACAATGCGGCGGAAAATCTTGAAATCATTGGCCCCGTCAATCTGCGCTGATTCAATCAAATCTTTTGGAAGACCTGCAATGTAGCTGCGCAACAGATAAATTGCGAAGGGTAGTCCAAATCCCGTATGGGCCAGCCATATGCCAAGATAAGTTTTTGAGGGAACTCCCATGAAATATCCGGCTGCATTATAAAGTTTGAGTAACGGGATAAGTGACATCTGCAAGGGCACAACCAACAACCCAACAATGATTGCGATGAGAAGGCCGCGGAATGGCAGTTTCATCCACGCCAAGGCATAGGCTGCAAATGCGGCAATCAATATGGGAATGATGGTCGCAGGGATCGTCACGGTCAGTGAATTGATAAATGATCTGCCGATGCCTTCTGAGAATAACACGGTTTGGTAATTATCCAAGGTGAAGCGCGGCGGTTGTGATGATACGAAAAACACGCGACCGCCGCGTTCATCGGTAAATTTGGTTGGTGACGTCAGAACATAGGAACCATCCACACCTACAGTAAGCGACTGGCCAGCATCAAGTGCAACCGTTGAACCTGCTGCATTGGCACCGGGTGTTTGCACCTTCGTGCCGAATGCCGAAACCTTGCCCGAAGTTGCATCTGCACCATCAAAGAGATTTCCGAAGATAACAAATTTTCCGTCTTTCTCAACTTGATCGGCAGAACCTTTCATGCGACCCACTTGTTTGCGATCAGCGCTTGAGAGCGCTGTCCACCAACCGGACGCGGCAATGTCGTTCTTGTCGCGCAGCGAGCTGATGAGCAAACCCGCTGTTGGGAAAGTCCATAACGCGATGATAAATATAACTGCGAGATTGAGCAGAATGCGCGAAGGTTCAAGTTTCAGGCGGTTTAACATATCAGTGCCCACTCTGCTCTTTGTTGGCTTGGCGAATATTCCAGATCATAATCGGCAACACAGCAACCATAATGACGATGGCAATGGCCGCACCCCGACCAAAGTCACCACCACCCCTGAACATCCAATCAAACATGAGATTGGCCAATACGGATGTGTCCCATTGGCTATTGGTCATGGTCAAAACAATGTCGAAGATTTTGAGAACGAGTACTGTAATCGTCGTCCACACCACAAGAATTGTACCATAAATTTGCGGCACCATAATACGGAAGAAAATTTTAAATGGGCCAGCGCCATCGATGGTCGCAGCTTCAAGCGTGTCTTCGGGAATGCCGCGCAGGGCTGCGGCCAAAATAACAGTCGCAAAACCTGTTTGTATCCAAACCAGAATGGCCATCAGGAAAAAATTATTCCAGAATGGAAGTGCTATCCACACCTGAGGCGAACCGCCAAAATAGGTGACAATCGCGTTGATGATGCCAATCTGGTCTTGGCCCTCGCCGCGGTAATCATAAACAAATTTCCAGATCACACTGGCGCCCACAAATGAAATGGCCAGCGGCATGAAGATCAAACTCTTGGCGAGGTTGCCCCACCACAAACGGTCTGTCAGCACCGCAATGACAAGACCCATCAGCGTGCAGAGTGCGGGAACAACAGCGAGCCATAAAATATTATTGAAAATCGAAAGGCGGAATTGGTCGTCATTAAAGGCCCAAACATAATTGGCCAAGCCCACAAATTTATCGCCAGCACGATCATGAAACGAAAGCCAAAAGGTTTCGATAACTGGGAAAAGCAGATAGACGCTGAGAAGAAGCAACGCCGGGCCTAAAAACAGCCAAGGGCGGATTGTGGATTGCATTTTTAAATTGCGCACGGCGCTGGAATCATTATTGGCATTGGCCGGAAAAATTCGATCGAGCAGCCAATTTGATCCATAGAAATAGCCGAAACATCCGCCAACACCAATGATCACGGTGAAGAATGCGTAGATAATTTGTTCTGCCATTTGAACCAACCCCGCCGAAGTTTAAAATCGGAAACAAAAAGCTCCGAACCGGTGTTTGTGGTCCGGAACTTTTTCGTCGCTAGCACTAGGAGGAAACCTAGATTACTTGAGAGCGTCCCATGCCTTTTGGATTTCAGCAGCTGTATCAGCTGATGATTTGCCGCCAACAAAATCCACCATGCCAGTCCAGAATGCACCAGCGCCGATCTTGCCTGGCATCATGTCTGATCCGTCGAAGCGGAAGGTTGTTGCTGAGGCCATCATGGCACCCTCTTTGCGGGCGGCATCATTGGCATAGGCAGCAGGGTTTGCGCTTTTGAGCGGTGTCAAGAAGCCACCATCAGCCATCCAGAGTTCGTGAGCCAACGGCAACTTCAAATAATCGATGAAAGCGCGCGCTGCTTTTGAATCCTTGGTAATGGTAAAGAGCGTTCCAGCACCGAGAACAGGCGTGCCCAGATCAGCCTTGGCCGCAAATGTTGGGAAGTAGAAGAAGTCTACATCTGTTCCAACCTTTTTGCCCTCAGGAAAGAAGGACGGAATAAACGACGCCTGATGGTGCATGTAGCACTTTGGCGGCGTTGAGAAGAGGCCCTTCGGGCTATCGCGGAAATCGATTGAGGCAACACCAGCATGACCGCCATCAACATAGGCATCATTCTTGGCAAATGAACCAAAAATGTCCAAGGCATTGATTACTGCGGGATCAGTGAACTTCACAGTGTTGTTCACCCAGCCATCATAAACTTCAGGCTTTTGTGTGCGCAGCATAATGTCTTCAACCCAGTCGGTTGCTGGCCAGCCTGTTGCACCGCCTGAACCCAGACCAATGCACCATGGCTTGCCGCCGTCTTTCACAATCTTGTCAGACAAAGCAATCAATTCTTCCATGGTCTTTGGAACGGCATAGCCTGCATCCTTGAAGTTTTCTGGGCTATACCAAACCAAGCTCTTCACGTCGGTCTTGTAAGAAAAACCGTAGAAGTTCTTGGCACCGTCTTTGCCCTTGGATGTGCCGAGATCAACCCATGATTGGCCGGCACCATAATTCTCCACCATCCACTTGGCATCATCAGCTGTCAGCGGAGCAAGCAAGCCTTTGCCAGCAAGGTCAGCAATCAAACCAGGTTGGGGCAAAACTGAGATATTGGCAGGGCTGCCCGCAGATGTATCGATCACAACCTGCTGCTCATAATTTTCTGAAGAGGAATATTTCACGTCAGCGCCAGTGGCTTCGCGGAAATAGTCGAGAACGACTTGCACGTGCTTTTCGTCATCGCCGCGCCATGGACCAAAAATTGTCAGCGTTTCACCCTTGAGATCAACTTTTTTCAAAGCATCAAGATTTGCCCAAGTGAACTTGGCATCTTCGCCTGGCTTATACTTGAGTTCGGCCAATGCCGGTGTTGCCAGGCTAAGTGCAGCGAAAGCTGCGCTGATAAATAGAACTTTCTTCACGTGATATTCCTCCCATTTAAAGTCTTAATTTTAGGACTGCAGAAGGCGCACTGGCTTGATTTTAGGTTTTTTCCAAAGCGCTTTGAGAGGCAATTCATGACTTCAATAATCAAAATCGTCAAGCAAATTTTTATGTTTTATGTGTTGCAACGCACCAAATCGAATTTCGCAGTTGCGACAATTATTGAAAGCGCTTTGGAAATGTGTCAGTCATATTCCATGAATCTCAAAGAACTGGCCAAGTACCTCAATCTCTCGCCCACGACGGTCAGCCGCGCTTTGAACGGCTATCCCGAGGTTGGTGCCGAAACCAAACGCCGTGTGGACGCGGAAGCTCAGCGCTTGGGCTATCAGCCCAACCCGCATGCCAGGCGCTTGGCCACGGGCCGCTCTCACGCCATCGGCCATGTGTTTCCAACCGATCGTTCTTTGATGATAGATCCGCTGTTTTCTGATTTCGTGGCGGGTGCTGCTGAAATTTATGCGGTACATGGCTTTGAAGTGATGTTGCATGCCGGTGGTTCAGAAGACGAGATTTCGGTTTACCGTCGTTATGCGCAAGGGGGTGCTGTTGACGGCGTTGTGGTGTTAGGCCCACGCGTGAATGATCCGCGCATTGCCGTGCTCAATAAATTAAAACTGCCCTTTATCGTTCACGGTCGTCTTGATGAACATGAAGACAGTTATGCTTGGCTTGATATTGATAATCGCGGCGCATTTCAAAAAGCCACAAAGCTGCTCACTGATCTTGGTCACCGCCGCATCGGCATCATCAATGGTTTGGAAGACATGACCTTCGCACTGCACCGCAAACAGGGCTATGAAAGTGCATTGCGTGACAAAGGTATTGGCATTGATCCGATGATTACTTCAAGCGGATTGATGACCGAAGAAAATGGCTATCGGCAGAGCAAACGTATCTTGCAAATTACCAATCGACCAACTGCGTTGCTGTTGTCGAGCATGTTGTTGGTGTCTGGAGCCATGCGCGCCATCAATGAAATGGGGTTGCACATCGGCAAAGATATTTCCGTAATTGCCCATGATGACGGTCTGCCGTTTCTCAATGCCGAAGGCTTGGTGCCGTCACTGACAACCACCCGCTCGTCCATCCGTGCCGCTGGTTCGCGGGTGGCCGAACTGTTGCTCAACATCATCACCGATGCAGATGCAGAACAGCCGCATGAGTTGTGGAGTGTTGATTTAATTGTGAGGGGGTCGACCGGGTCGGTTGGGGTTTGATGAAGCGCTTGGCAATGCCTTCAGCACTAATAACTCAGAGTGATCACAACTACATCGGAATAAGACCCACCGGGCGGTGTTGCTTGAACTGGAATTTGACCGTAGACATTATAGACTTGGGTGAGACCCGTGGCCGTTCCGGCAGCCGTGTCCGAACCCACTGTTGAACCCCATTGCTGGCTCAATCCGGCATTTTGATAGAGGCCATAAGAGATTTTTTGGCCGGTTGCCGGATTTGCCAATAGCCTGTTGACCGGACTGGTGCCGCCATTCGAGCCATTACTTAGACCCACAGTATATTTCACACCATTGGTGCAGGTGACGGAAATTTGGTTGCTGGCGGTTTGGGCTGAATTCAAGCTGCTGCGCGTTCCAAAACTAAGCGGCGTCGTTGAAATATTGCAACTGTTATTGTTGGTCGCACGCACCGTGAAAGCAACACGCGCAGCGCGCGTCGATTGAACGCTACAAGTTTGTGCGGGCGCGTAGCCATAATCAAACAATGTGTGGCCCGCACTATAAACCGATTGGTAGGTACCGGCCGGTGCTAAGGCCAAAGTTCCAGTGATTTGCGCATTGATGGTTTGTGAGAATGAGCCTGACCCCGTGCTGTTGAGTGGTAGCGTTAAAATAGGTGGGAGTGGCGCGTAAGGCCAAACATATGAACCCCAGATTTGGCCCGACGGCTGGTAGAGATTGTAAGGCGCGGTTCGAGGCCCATTCCCCAACAAACGAGGATTGCCCGAAGTCGATCCGCCCGTGCCATCGCCAATGTTGGGGCAGATTGTAATTGTGGCACCGGGTGTGCCAGTGCAACTGGCAGTAAGAGTTCCAGCGGTTATCGGCGTGCCACCCAAACTGAGGTTGACGCTACCGAAGTTAATGTCAGTCATCGAAAAATTACAAGATTGAGAAAGTGCTGCACTGACGTTAAGCCACGCTAAAGAAATGAGAATGAAAAAGAGTCTTACAAGCATTGCAGCGGCCCAATCGAAGTTTGAGTTTCCTTTTCGGCTTGGAAATCAAAATTGGCCGAGCAAGAGATATTTGCACTCTCAGCCGTCAAGCTGACATGCGTATCAATATCTGTTAAATAAACCTCGCCATCATAACCCATCAAGAATGGCTCGCTTTTCCCAGCCACAGAGATTGTTGTTCCAGGTGGTATGAATGCGCCCTTTGCATCGGTCAGTACCACGATTAGTCCGTTTCCATCTTTCTTCACACCAAAATCGACCAACACGCCGCTTTTGGTACGCGGTGCGATATATTTATCGGTTTCGGAAACGCTGGCATTCAGTGGTAATTTTTCGGGATCGATAGAAATTTTATTACGTTGGTAAGAACGCAATTCGCTGATCAACAATTTACCGTCCTTTCTGGTTTTACCGACGAAACGATTTTCATAACTCACATCTATACCTTCGACACCCGCATCAACGATGGCAAACGAATCTGCGATTGGGTTGCCCATAAAAAGACCAGACTTGGTGGCCACTAAAGACCCTTCGATTGTCGCGCTGGCGCTGGCCCTGTCGTTCTCGCCTGAGACACGGCCAGACAGGATGGCTTTATCGCTGCGATAGCTTCCTTCGGCGGCGAGTCTTTTATAGGTATCCTGAGCCGAGGCAGAAACCCGCCAGCCATATGAGCCATAACTCGTGTCTAATGGTTTTGCAACTTCAGTCGTTGCCTCCCAGTTATTTTTGACAATGCTGGCACCGGATGAACTGTTGATGTTTTTACCAAATGGCACTGTCAGGCCAACAAACGCGCCATAGTCTGTGCCATTATCGAGATCAATATAGGCGTTTGCGTAGGCCGAAATGTCACCTCTGAAAGATTTGGTCACATTTGCGCCGACGATCATCGAGTCTACGCCTTCATGGGTGTTGATATGAATCAAGCTGAGGCCCGTTCCCAAATTCCAGTCCGGAAAACCATATGAGACTGTCAGCTGATCAAGGGCTTGCGGCACTCCGTTGTGAAGAATGCCTTTGATTGGAATTTCGGTTACGGCTGCAAGATCGACAAAATTTCCAAAGGTTCTGGCCGCAGATGCCCGAACGAGAAGATTTTTGTATTCAAAATCCCAAGAGCCAAAGCCATAAAAGCCCAGATCGCCTTGATAGTAACTGGCTGCGGCGGCAGCGTTAAAAACGCCAAATGGCCCAGCCACAAAACTTGTGCCAAGGCCGCCCTCAAACATATCGAGCCGCGCTTCAGCATGGGCTTCGGCAGTGATTTCATTGCTGATGCCATATCTGGCACTTGCGATAGCCATTAGCTGATTGTCATAGTCAAAATTGTTCGTGCCATAACCACGCCGAGGCAAACCTAGGTCGAGCGAATAATCAAATAAATGTGGAGCCAGCAATGAAGCCGACGTGTAAATCTGGGTTTCACTTTCAGTTTGCTTTCCCGTCGTATCCGTCAAAACAACCCTCGCCGTTCCGTGACCCGTAATGAGTGGCAAATGGTCTATGCTGAACGGCCCAGGGCTAATATCGGAAGAATAAGTTTTGGCTCCATTCACATAAACATCAACCGTTGATGGCACAGCAGCACTGCCCTCAAGACTGGGCAGTGGCCGTGTGATTAAATCCGGTCTTACGCCAAAATTGCGTTGCACTTGACCACCACCAAAACGCACAGGCCTTGTCCAATTCAAACTACCGGAGATGATATCACCCACCGTGTAGGTTTCAGCCCGTTCTTGGTTGGCATATGTCCAATTGGTATCAAGTCTAGTGGCCGTGAAGTCCGAAAATGTTGTTGTTCCGAGAATACCACTTTGTTGAACAACTCCGAATTTTGAAAAAGCTCGTGCATCAAGTGTAACAGAAGCGCCATTGAAATGGCTTGCACCAAGACCCAGATCATAATTTGCCGCACCATAACCGGTGTAGTTCAAGACGACACCAAGATCGCTTTCAGCTTGAAGAATCTCTCTTGGTGGAGTTATTGCTATCGATCTCGTCTCACGCCCGGCATCAGAAATTTTCAGATTAATCGTTTGCTTGTCTTGATCGTATTCATAATTTAAACCCTCGATTGAAGCTAGGTTGATTTGCTCACTGTCGTTGCCCTTGCCCGAAACTTTTAAGCCAAGCTGCTGCAACTCTGATCTTGCAGATGAAAAACCACCACCCGGCAGCTGCACAAAAGCAGCGATCAAATCAATTGCATAACCGTTAATCAGGACATCAAGTTGCAAGCTTCCAGAAGGCAAAGTGTCCACCACCACTTGATCCAAATTGCCTTTGGCAGGATTATCAATCAAATGACCTGCGCCGGGAACGCCATCAGATTGGGTATCTATTTGGGCTTGGACTGCTTCGTCATTTATTTGGCTGGTTGGGGGAACGGAATCAGTGGAGGCGGCAGTTTGTGCTGGTTCTATGGGATCGTGGAGGTGACCAGCACCCGGAACATTGTCAACTAAGGGCACAGCAGCAGGTACAGTTACAGCTTTCTTTGCTGTAACTCGCTTATGTTGTGCGCCCCCCGGTGCAGATGTTCCTTGTGATGAAGCAAAAGGCACAAAGAAGAAGAATGCGACGAGGATCGTAATAAGGAACCGAAGTTCCTTATTGGACCTGGACTGTTGCTGTGATGGGCGCATCGTTGACCTTGGCGGTAATCTTGATCGTGCTACCGGATTTGATGGTCTTTGATTTGACAAGCCAACCATTGCTGGAGCCTGACAATGCATAGCCCGCAAGACCGTTGTTATATACATCGGTTTCGCCATTGCCGGTCATCTGCAAAGACGCAACGCGGATATGGCGCTGACCAGAATTGGTGGCGATGACGCGAATACCACCTTTTACAGCCTGTGCCGACCAATCGATCTTGGTGTTCAAACCTGCGGGGGCAAAAAACACTGGAATGTTGTGGCGCACGGCGAAGGCCACAGCCTCAGTTCCTTTGGTGGGAGCAGATGGAATTTCGTCAACCAAAAGACGATATGTTTCCTCAGCGACAATGGGTGACTTATTCAGCCGCACGATGCGCACAGTGGCGTTAGCCCCTTCCTTGATGGTCAAGGCAGGAGGGCTAGCGACTACATCTTTTGTGGGCTCCAATTTTTCAACACCATTGACTTGCGTCCATTTGTAAACGCGCACCTGACAATTGAGCACGCCCTTGCCGTCAATATTCGACAGGGTTTCAGTTGCCGTTGTTGCCGGGCCAATCACTTCAATGTTGATCGGACTTACCTGCAAAGTTGCTGCAGAAACAGAAAAAGGCACGCCAAGTAAAATGCTTGTCAATGCCAGACTACGAACTAAGGTCCCACCCTTCGTCTTCATCATCATACCCCTAATTTTGGTTAAGTTTCAGCGGAACCGCCCCGAGATTATTCATCTCGAGGCAGCCTGTATTTTCAGTTTGTGAGGCTGGGCTATGCAGCCCCAACAAATCTTAGTAGTTCACGTAAACAGTCTGAGTTTGTTGATAGAGGCCAGTAGCCGGATATGGTGTTGCAGTTGGCAACGTCACAGCGATCGTGTTTGTTGCAGTGCCGGTACCCGCAGCAGCCGCAGCGTTAGCGAAGGCATAATTTACTGGAATTGTGTTTGCGCCATTGAGCAAGTTGCCTGATGCTGTGATTGCGGCATTGTTGCCGGAAATGAAGGACAGGTTATATGGTGTGCCGGCGTTGCAAACAACACTGACAGTCGAGTTTGCTGATTCTGTGCCAAGGATTGTGGACAGGTTGCCGAAGTTTATAGCAGTGGCAGCCACAGAGCAGGCCTTGACGATTGTAACTTGCACGTTGAATGTGCCCGAAGCGGTTGCAGCGAATGCTGAAGAAGCGCTGGCAAGACCAGCAGTAGCTATGAGTGGCAGAAGATATTTACGCATGACATTACCTTTGTTTGTTAAAATCTATTTTGCACCTTGGGATTTTAACCGTTGCCGCCGCAAGAAACTTACAGAGTGCCCCCGGGTTTTCCCTACTTCACCATTAGCGCCCGCATCTTAAACTGGGGTTCAGAAGGCTGGTTAACTTGAAGCTCCAAATTTGTTCCGATTTGAATCAACTCCGTTCGCACTGCGATATTTTTTGGGAGATTGTTGAGTCACTTCAATACTTTGCATATTGTCGATAAAATGTCGGAAAATCCTGTGATTCAGTGATGATTAAGGATAGCTGGGATTTACCTGTTCAATAAGCTCATGCGGAATGGACAAGAGCGATCTCAGCGTACTGTCTGTTTAGACCGCAAGGCCAATTTTTTATTGGTTAAACGATCGAGTCAAAGTGTCCCAAATTGACTCTTCGTGTTGGAGCATTGAAGAATTCAAAAAAACATCGGCTGTGATGCGAAAGATTCAATCTTTGGATCGTCAGAAAATGAATTCAATCTACTTGTTTACAAAGTCACGGACGTCAATAATTTACATAAACTGTTTGTGTACGCTGATAGAGACCAAGTGCGGGATTGGCATTGGCAACAAGTTTGCCTGTTAGGATATGGCTTCCCGAGGTCGTACCTGCAGTGGCACCTAAAGTTAGACCCGTCCGAATTATGTTGCCAGCAGGGTTCGTTAGGTTGACATTCAAAATCGTTAAAGCGCCGCCGGCTCGCAATGAAACATTATATGGAGTTCCTCTCGAGCAAATAACGCTGAGTGTGGACGTCGAAGTTTCAGTTCCCAGAACCTTGCTCATATTTCCAAAATTCATCGCGGTCGCACTAACGCGACAAGCTTTTACGATGTTAATTCGTACATTGAAATTTCTAGAGCGAGTGGCAGCATTTACATAGCTGCTGGTGACTAACAATAAAGCAGCCGCCAACTTAAACGCAAAATATCGATTTGGAGGTCTACGCAATGTAGCAATTTCCTAAATTTTGGAGAGTGATACAGGAATAGTTTTAATTGGCTGTGCAGAAAGATAGTTAATAAGGCTGCCATTTTATCTGACTATTTGAAAACGAGAATAAATTTCCAATTTCAACAGTGACGTGATGCTAAGACACAGTGAGCTGTTCTTTAATTGAGGAAACTAAAGTATTTCGCGCTGATATAAAATGTTTCCTACAAGCAAACTCAATCCGCATTGGATCACGGCTAAAAAGTGCTTCGATATATTCTAAATGCTCTAGAATCGCTGCTCGATTGCGTTTTCTTTCATCAACTTTGTTCCACTGATAGTGATAGTGAAATATCAGCGAAATGAGATCATAAAAATCAACGATAAAACGATTCATGGAAGCGTTATTTATAAGCTGATGAAATCTTTCATCAATATCTGAAAAATCATGAAAGTCCTTTTTTATATTTCGCAAAAGAATTTTATGATCGGCCTCTAAAGCTTTAAGTTCCTTCCAAGCAACCGCGTCGTCCGGCAATGTTGCAAATGCCGCCGCCGAACGCATCTCAAAAAGCTCTCGCACTTCAAATAACTCTAGTGCGAAGTCTTCGGTAAATCCTTGAAAGCACCAACCCGAATTTGGCCGTCTTTCAATCAGTTTGAACCGACTAAATCTATTTAGGAATTCGCGAATGCCACTTGTCGAAACACCAAACTGGCGTGCAAGTTCCAACTCATTGATAATGTCGCCAGATTTTGGATCTGCCCGCAACATCCATTCCAGAAATTTCTTTTCGATCCGAGCCGCATTTGAAAGAGTCTCTGCTCTTGGAAAACTGTCCTTAGCTTTGGGCCTTCGACAGAGAATCTTTTTAGTACTCGCGATAGAAATGAGCTTTTTTAACTCAAGATCCCGCAACACTTTTCGTATCGTTGTGCGGCTCGCATTTAGTTTAGATTTTAGAACGTTTTCTGAATCCAACGGATCGCCGATTTTTAGCTCATTCAGATAGTCAATCAAGCGATTGTAAGTTCGCTTATAAACTGCTTCGCCCTTCATTATGCTCATCCATCCACAGAATTGTCTTTACGCTTCTTATTTGTATTTTTGCATATAAAAAACAGTTTGACTATGGCCTTCACCCAATATTTATTAAACCTTTGAAAAGCTGGTGACTGTTAAATTTTGCAGGAGATTTGTTCAATGAGAGCAGTTGTTTGTTCTTCACCACATGCAATTGCAATTGAGCAGCGGCCTATGGCATTGCGAGCATCAGGTGAAGTTCTGGTCCAAATCAATCGAGCTGGTGTTTGTGGGACAGACTACCATATATACGAGGGGCTGCACCCTTTTCTAAAGTATCCGAGGGTGATAGGCCACGAGCTTTCTGCTACCGTCTGGGAGACAGATTTTAAGTCTAACTTTGATGTCGGTCAAAGTGTAGTCGTGAACCCCTATATAGCGTGTGGCCTCTGTCATGCCTGCAAGTCAGACAAACCAAATTGTTGCATGAATATTGCAGTGCTCGGGGTGCACCGAGACGGCGGTATGTGCGAATTTATCAGCTTACCACCGTGCAACTTGATATCTGCTGGTAGCATGAGCTTGGACGAGGCCGCCTCAGTAGAGTTTCTGGCGATTGGCGCTCATGCCGTGCGGAGATCTGGAATCGGGCAAAGTCAAAATGCGCTTGTGGTGGGTGCCGGGCCAATTGGTATTGGCGTTGCAATCTTTGCTCAAGTAGCAGGAGCAAAAGTCACCCTCATTGACCGTGACGTTGCCCGGCTTGAACTCGCCAGTTCTGTAGTTGGTATCCAAAGTCGATATGCAGCCGACGAGAGCGTTTCGCAAAGCTTGAATGATTATTCAAACGGTGACGGATTTGATTTTGTTTTTGATGCAACTGGCAATCGTTCTTCTATGGAGCAGAGTTTTTCGTATGTTGCTCATGGGGGCAGTTATGTTTTAGTTGGTTTGGTAAAAGATGATGTTAAGTTTTCTGACCCTGAATTTCATAAGCGCGAGATGACTCTTAAGGCAAGCCGTAACGCAACAAACACCGATTTTGAGCATGTCATTGCATCTATCAAGTCGGGTGTGGTTCCAATTTCAAAGCTTCTGACTCACCGCACTTCACTTGAGCATGTTTCAACTGATCTACCGCGCTGGTCGTCCAACAAAGAGGGGCTCATTAAAGCAATCGTGGAAATTAGCGTAACATGACCAGCCGCATTATTCAGTTTGGTACGAGCCGATTTTTACAGGCTCATGCTGATCTATTTGTTCACGAGGCGCGTCTTCTCGGTCAAGATATAGGGCCGATCACCGTTATTAAAACGACCAAAGGAGCTGAACGTTCTGGGAGAGTTTCCGCTTTTGATTCTGGCAAAGGATTTCCCGTCATTATTCGTGGTCTTGATGGTGTTAAAGTATTGGATGAAAAGATTTTCGTCAAAAGTGTAGACCAAGGATTAGTGGCGGACAACGATTGGCCCGAAGTACATCAATTATTTTCAAATCAAGCCGATATTGTAATTTCTAACGTTGGCGAGAGCGGTTACGCCATTCCTGTTGCAGACGAAACAGGCCCATCACAATGGGGGCAGATTCCCGTAGGATTTCCAGCAAAACTGCTGAGTCTGCTCGTAGCTCGATTTAATTCGAACGGCAAACCTATGTTAATCTTGCCATGCGAACTGATATCGGAAAATGGCAAAGTCTTGCGCGGGCTTTTAGACCAATTATCTGATCGGTGGCACTTAGACGACGCTTTCAAGGCCTGGTTGACAACGAAAATTATAATCTGTGACACGTTGGTTGACAGAATTGTGTCTGAAGCGATTGACCCTATTGGTGCAGTGGCTGAGCCCTACGCGCTTTGGGCGATTAAACGTGTGTCAAATTTGAATTTTCCATTCTCGCATCCGGCTATCGTTTTGACGGATGACCTCACGCCCTTTGTGCGGCTAAAACTTCACATCCTCAATCTGGGCCATAGTTTCCTTGCTGAAATTTGGCAATCGGAAAACCGGCCAAGCAAAGAGACGGTGCGAGAAATTCTGAGTGTCGATGAAATTAAGGCGCGATTGATGGCACTCTATTCAGAAGAAGTTATTCCGGGCTTTGGCTGTTATAATATGACCGAAGAAGCAACGGCTTATGTTGATAAGACGATTACGCGGTTTCAAAATCCATTTCTTAACCACCTGCTCAGCGACATAGCCCAAAACCACCAGCTCAAAATTGAAAGACGTGCAGCCGATTTCATAAAGTGGGTTAAGCAGAGCAACGTCTCGGTCAAATTTACAATACTTCAGCAACTCGTTGATCGTTCGCAATTGCGAAAGGTTTGACATTTGAAGATTGTGTCACAACCATTGACAGTCTGAAAAATCCGTACTTATATCCCGTTTGAACATTTGTAAAAAAAAATAACATAAGTTCAAAGTTGGGAGAAATATGATTTCAGTTGATAATTTCAATCGTGGGCTTGCCTTGCTTTTCGTTGGGGGCGTCGATCGGTTATGACGGCAAGTGACATGGGAAAACCCAGTAGACTAAATTGGTTGACGTCTGAACATTCACTGCCGTGGTTATTGCCTGCTTCGGCATTAATGGTCGTATTTGGTGTATACCCATTGATTGCAGCAGTCCTAAAAACATTATACCGCAAAAATGCTGCCACGCGCCGCGAGATTTTTGACCCACTTTATAATTGGACAAAGATATTTGAAGATCCGCGGATGTGGGATGCACTTTTGCATACACTTGCTTACACACTTATAGCTTTAACGTTTCAGCTGGTGCTGGGCATGCTGATCGCGTTGCTTTTGGATTCAGATCGGAAAGGCTATGGCATTTTGCGGGCCATGATGACGTTGCCACTGGTTATACCGCCGGCTGTGACGGGAATGATGTTTCTGCTGATGTTGAACGGCTCGTTTGGGGTGATTGCACGTCTAATTATTGCGACGGGCCTTTTGCCAGTTGGCTATTCGATACTCGGTAATTCAGCGACAGCCCTGCCCGGCGTTATGCTTGCTGAAATCTGGCAATGGACGCCCTTCATGGTGCTCATCATGTTGGCGGGATTGCGGGCGCTCCCAAAGGAACCATTCGAAGCCGCAGCCATTGATGGTGCAACGCCAGTTCAAGCTTTTTTCAAACTCACGCTTCCGATGATGTCCAAGGTTATCGCCATTGCGGTATTGATCCGTGGTGTCGACCTCTTGCGCGCTTTTGATTACATCAAAGTGATGACGGACTCTGGACCGGGAACTGCGACGGAAACGTTGACGAGTTACGCGGGACGCATCTACTTCGGCAATTCGGATTATCCGCTTGCTTCGGCAGTTGCGATCTTAACATTGGTTCTTGTCATATTTACTTCGACAGTTTTCATGCGCATTTTCAAGGTTAAGCTGTAATGGAACTTTCGCGCCCATGGCAGATTGCCCGTGATGCACTTGCTGCTTTTGTAACAGCGATTTTCATGTTCCCCATATTCTGGTGGGCATTGACGTCAATCAAGCCAATTTCTGCGGTATTTGATAAAGACCGTATTGTGTGGTTCGATTTTATACCCACAACCATTAATTATGCGGTCACGATGCTTGGTCAATCGCGCTCGCAGCTTGCAATTGATGCGGGTATTGGCATGGGCGTCGCTGGGACCGAGGCTTATGACTCGCGCTCATCAATCCTCGATAGTGCGGTGGTATCGATTGGTGCAACAGCTGTGACCATGATGGTGGCGATCCCTGCGGCCTACGCCCTTTCAAGGATGGCGTTTCGTGGTCGAAATGCTTTCCTCAATTGGGTCTTGGGACAGCGCTTTATGCCGCCCATTGCCATCATTTTTCCATTAGTTACAACTTACAAATGGCTGGGTATGCGCGATACCGATAATTATTATTTGGGCTGGTTAGGCCTGATGTTGATCTATGCGCTTATGAATTTACCCATAGCCGTCTTGCTGCTCAAATCTTTCTTTGATGATGTACCAAAGGACGTTGATGAAGCTGCAATGATTGACGGTGCCACGCGCTGGGAAACTTTCTGCAAAATAGTTTTACCGATGGCAAAGGGTGGCGTCGCCGCTGCTGCAGTTTTGTGCTTCATATTTTCTTGGACGGAATTCTTGCTGTCGCTGTTTTTAACAACCGACATCCGAACAGTTCCCGTCAAAATCCAAACTTTCGTCACTTCCACCGGTAATGAATGGGGCTTCATCACAGCGCTGGGCACAGCAGCAGTGATCCCAGGATTCATTTTCATATTGCTGGTGCAACGCCATCTGGTTCGCGGTCTCACTTTGGGCTCCCTCAAGGAGTGAAGACAGCGAACGAGAACTCTACAACTAAACTATAAACATAAAACACTTTGGAGGAAACCATGAGTTTTAGAGAGTATGATAAAAAAACTTTTCTTATCGACGCGGCAAATGACTTCACGGCACGGCGCATTTCGAAGCGTTCGTTTCTGAAGAAAACGGCAATGGCCGGTGTGGGCTTCTCAGCCTTCAACTTGGGCTTACTGGGTAATTTGCGCAAAGACCGCAGCAGTCTTTTTGGCTCACCTGCATGGGCGGAAGAAATGGGTGATCCAGCGGTCAACAAATGGCTCAAAGATGTTGGCAGCAAATTTAAGGGCACCAAGATCCGCTATACCTCGGAAGCGACACCGCCAACCGTTGTGCTTGATAAGCTGAAGGGTGAATTCACAGCGCTTACCGGCATTGAAGTGGAAATCGAAATTGTTCCATTGGAGCAAGTTCTCGCTAAGGCTACGCAAGACGTGCAGGGCCAGTTGGGTTCTTATGACCTCTACTATCTCGATCAGTCATGGGTTGCCACGTTTGCGCAAGACACGTTCGATCCCATTGCGCTCTACAAGGACAAGGCAGACCTCGCAATGCCCGGCATGGATTGGGAAGACTTCTCCAAGCCATTGGTTGAGGGCCTTGCTGTTTATGATGGTCACTGGGCCGGCATTCCATTCGACATTCCGATCATGACCACAATGTGGCGTCAGGACATTTTCGACAAGCACAAGCTGACACCGCCAAACACCACCGACGAATTCATGACCGCTGCCAAGACGATCTTTGAAGCCGAAAAAGGCAACGGCATGTTCGGCACTGGCCTCCAAGCCAAGTCTGGTCACTATTCACTTGAGTGCGATTGGACGCAAGTTGTGTGGAACCATGGTGGCTCAATATTCACCAAGGACAAGAAGTTCTCTGGCAATGATGAAGCAGGCATCAAGGGTCTGCAATATTATCAAGAGTTGCTCAAGATTTCGCCACCAGAATCGACCAACTCGACATGGGATGGTCAATGGCAGATGGGCGCCTCGGGCCAAATTGCTCTTGTCAATTCCTGGGATGAATTCTTCCCTGGCTGGGATGCTGCTGACTCTAAGGTCAAAGGTCTGTGGCAAGCCAAGCGTCCTGTTCGTGGCACGGTGCCTTACCGTGCTGTTGCAGATGCAGGCTTTGGTGAAATTCCAAATGCCGCTCACCAAGGCGGTTCGATCTTGGCACTTTCCAAGTATTCCAAAAATGCCGATGCTGCATGGATATTCATGCAATGGGCGTGCTCTAAGGATATCATGACACGTTGCACACTGGGCGGTGGTTTTGCTCCAATGCGCTTGTCATCCTTCTCAGACCCCCGCGTGAAGGCAAAGGAAGTTGTTGGTCCCGGCACGACGCGCCACTTGCCAGTTGTTAAAGAAATCATCGACAATGACATGGCTTCTGAGCCAGATATGCCATTGTGGGCTGGCTTCTCGAACAATGAAATTCCGGTGAACTTGGGCAAGTTGCTCACAGGCCAGGATTTCGGTGGCGATGCCAAGAAGTGCATGGATGCAATTGCCACCCAGGTCAACAAAGCTGTAGCAGACGCTGGTCTTTAATCACCAAGAGAAAAGTGGAGGCAGGTTTTTGGCCTGCCTCCATATTTTTAAAATTTAAACATGAAACCAGACCTTGTCATCGGGCTTGATTCTTCCACAACGGCAACAAAAGCCATTGCTTGGGATAGACGCGGTCGTGCGGTGGCAGAAGGTCGTGCGGCTATTGCAATCGGCAATCCAAAACCGGGCTGGTATGAACAAGAAGCGAGTGATTGGACAGGAGCTGCTGCCAAAGCACTCAGGCAGCTCACAAAGAAGATTTCGGCTGATCGTATTGCGGCCATCGCAATTTCCAGCCAGCGCGAATCCTTCGCTCAATTCGATCGCAACGAAAAAGCATTGAGGCCCGGAACTTTGTGGCTGGACGAACGGGCAACTTCGATTTTACCTGACATGGAAATGAAGCTTGGTGCCGAAACTATTCACCGCATTTCGGGAAAACCATTAGATGTTATTGCCTGTTTGATGCGCTGCTGTTGGTTCCAAAAAAACATGCCGGCCATGTGGAAGCGTGTCCACAAGACTGCCGAAGTGCATGGTGTTGTGGCGCATTTTTTGACAGGGGAGTGGAACAGCTCAACTGGTTCTGCTGATCCCATGGGCATGCTTGATATGGCCAAGATGCAGTGGTCGGAGAAGCTTTTATCATCAGTGGGTTTGAAAGAAGAGCAATTGCCAAAGCTTTCGCGCCCGGGTGAAATTATCGGCGAAGTGACATCAAATGCAGCAAAGATCACAGGGCTTAAGGCTGGGACATTGATTGTGGCCGGTGGTGGTGATGGCCAGTGCGCGGGAACTGGAACCAATGTGTTCGTTAAAGGCCGTGCTTATGTCAATCTCGGCACTGCAGTGGTTTCAGGTAATTACGGAAAAAATTATGCTCATAATCGTGCCTTTCGCACTATGTCTGCGATTGCAGAAGACGGATATATCTATGAGACCTGTTTGAGATCTGGCACTTTTCTTTTGAATTGGGCTGTCGAGAACCTGTTTCGCGTTGATACAAGGTCGAACCCTAAAATATTCGAACAGCTTGAAAAAGCCGCCACGCAATCACCCATAGGTGCCAAGGGCTTGATGTTGGTGCCCTATTGGTCAGGTGTTATGACACCTTATTGGGATACATCGGCGCGCGGTGTTATCGCGGGCATAGGTCCATCACATAATCGTGGCGATATTTACCGCGCAATTATTGAAGGTCTGACAATGGAACAAGTGGTAGCCACACAGAAAGTGGAAGCAGTCACAGAAACGATTGACCATTATGTAGCAATTGGCGGTGGAGCAAAGTCAGATCTTTGGTGCCAAATACTGGCAGATGCTTCCAGCCGTGATGTGAAGCGCCTTGAAACGGTGGAGGCATCGTCATTAGGTGCAGCTTGTGCTGCAGCCAAAGGTGCGGATTGGTTTAAGACTATTCCAGAAGCCGCAGCCAAAATGACAGGCAAACCTTCGAAAACTTTCCACCCCAGAACGAAGCAAAATAAAAAATATGGTCAAATTCTCGATGTCTACCGTGACCTTTGGCCGACCATTTCGCAATGGAACAAAAAACTTCAATCACTCCAAACAACTTAAAATGAAACAGGCATAAAATGGCATCTGTAGAACTCAAGAAGATCGTAAAAAAATATGGCGATGTTGAAGTTGTCCATGGTGTCGACCTCACCATTGATGATGGAAGCTTTGTCGTTCTGTTGGGGCCTTCTGGTTGTGGCAAATCAACTCTGTTGCGCATGATTGCCGGGCTGGAGTCGGTCACGGGCGGCGATGTTGAAATCGCTGGTCAGCGCGTGAACCAGAAACACCCGAAGGATCGTAACATCGCTATGGTGTTCCAGAACTATGCGCTCTACGCGCATATGACGGTGAAAGATAATATGGCGTTTTCGATGACGTTGGCAAAGCGCCCGCAAAGCGAGATTGATGAAAAGACCGGATGGGCCGCCAAAATCCTAAATCTTGAACCTTACCTTGGGCGTTTTCCGCGTGAGCTTTCCGGTGGTCAACGCCAGCGCGTCGCCATGGGCCGCGCTATTGTTCGTGATCCGGCAGTATTTTTGTTTGATGAGCCGCTTTCGAACCTTGATGCAAAATTACGTGTGCAAATGCGCACTGAAATAAAGGATCTCCATGAACGTCTTAAAACGACGACCGTTTATGTGACACATGACCAGATCGAAGCTATGACGATGGCCGATAAAATCGTCATTTTGCGTGATGGGATAATTGAGCAACAGGGGACACCTTTGGACGTTTATGACTCTCCTGCAAACCTTTTCGTTGCACAATTTATAGGTTCGCCTTCGATGAATTTAATCAAGGGCATCGCTGATAAAACTCACGTCACAACAGCAGCAGGCGCAAAACTGCCATTGCCAAAAAATCATAAAGCCAGTGTGGGTCAGCACGTTGTGTACGGAATTCGCCCCGAAGATCTGGAGTTAGGCAAAGGTTTTAAAGCAAAAATAACCGTGACCGAACCAACTGGCCCCGAAATTCATGTTTACTCTGAACTCAATGACATCGAAATCTGCGCTATCGTACGAGACCGTCAAGTTTTCAAACGTGACAGCATGGTGGAGTTTGCACCGCGTTTGGATAAGGTGCATTTGTTTGATGCAAAAACTTCAATGGCGATCAAGTGAAGACTGTTACCATTATTGGTGCGGGCGTCATGGGATCTGCGATGGCATTGCCATTTTCGGATCGCGGCTATGACGTGCGTTTGGTCGGTACCCATCTCGACTCTGAAATCATCGCCAGTATCAAGACGAAACATTTTCATCCAAAGCTGAATGTCACCTTACCAGCAAATGTTCAGGCATACGCGCATGGTGAATTAGTAGCTGCACTTGGCAGTGATACGGACTTGATCCTGCTTGGCGTTTCGTCAGCAGGCATATCTTGGGCGCTAGACCAGTTATCTCAGTTTATGCAGCAGCCGATCCCAATATTGATGATTACTAAAGGCATGCATGCGGAGATCAATTCACTTGTCACGTTACCTGACGTCGTTTCAAATTCACTCACAGAGAAGTTTGGCTCAAGCGTAAAAATTGCGGCCATAGCAGGTCCTTGCATTGCAGGCGAACTTGCCGTGAGACGTCAGACGGGCACGATCATTGTTTCGCATGATCAAGGTTTCGCACGCCAACTCTGCCAAGACCTGGAAACAGACTATTATCATCCGCGCCCATCCATCGACATGATTGGTGTTGAAACATGTGCGGCGTTTAAAAACTTTTTTGCAATCGCTGTCGGCTGGGCCAATGGATATTTGGAACAAATCCCAACAGCTGAAAATAAGGCGAAAAATAATAACGCTGCAGCTATTATCTTTGATCAAGCAGTGCACGAACTGATATCTCTGACAAAAGCCCTCGGAGGTCAGATCGAAAACGTGTGGGGTATGGCCGGAGTTGGCGACCTCTATGTTACTTGCCAGGCAGGCCGCAATTCGAAATTAGGTACTAACTTAGGGCGAGGTTTGACCTACAGCCAAGTTCGGGAAGGTCCGATGAAAGGTGATACGATCGAAGGCGCTGATCTTGGTCGTGCTGCGGCTCATGCTATAAAGGCGATGATTGCCGATGGTACTTTGACGAAACGCTCTATACCTTTGACGTTATCTCTATTGTCAGCGCTATCAACGGAAACTTCGCTGGATATGCCGTGGAAAGATTTTCATCAGACCAACTGAATGTTTATGATAAAGGCTTTCTAAATGGATATGCCAGTCTTTGATGAGATAAGAAATTTCGACCCTGAGGAACAGTTAGCTACGCGCGCAGCATGGCTCTATTTTGTCGGGAGCTATACGCAAGCTGAAATTGGCAAAAAACTGGGGCTCAATCGAATTCGGATTAATCGGTTGCTCGCTTTGGCACGCGAGCAAGGCTTGGTTCAGATCAAAATTACCGGGCGCTTGGCTGAATGCATCGCATTGGAAGAACGTCTCAAAGAGCGCTACAAGCTGAAACATGCTGTTGTCGTGCCCACCCCCATTCACCAAAGTCAGCTTGCGCAAGTCATCGGCGCCGCAGCCGGGTATCAACTCGGATCGTTGCTCAAAGACAATATGTCAGTCGGTGTGGGATGGGGCAAAACTTTGAGGTACTCGCTGCGTTCAGTCCCGCGCCGCACTTATAATTCACTGTCTGTCGTTTCACTAATGGGGGGTTTGACGCAAGCGTCACTGGTAAATCCCCATGAAACGGCTTCACATCTGGCTGATATCGTTGGTGCCAAGTGCTATTATGTTGCGGCGCCAGCTCTCACTGACTCTGAAGCCACACGCGATATTCTCGTTAAGCAATCTATGGTGCGGGATGTGTTTGAACAAGGTGCTAAAGTGGAGGTTGCTTTGCTTTCGGCTGGCGAACTTACTGCGCCAAACACTATGACACAGCTTGGTCTGATCTCAACGGCGGAGGCACAGAGTCTTTCGAAGGCAGGCGCCGTGGGAGATATTTGCGGCCATTGGATTGACAAAAGAGGAAAGGCAATTGATCACCCAATTAACAGGCGCGTCATTGCCTTACCTCTAAACCGACTTAAGAATATTCCGTGCGTGATACTCGCTTCAGGTGGAATTCACAAAGTGCCCGTTTTGCATGGTGCTCTCTCTGCTGGTTTTGCAAATGTGTTGGTTACAGACGAACAGTCCGCAACCAGCATGCTGAAATTCAAAACATAGATAATTCTACCAATTGCCTGTATTAACCGCAAATTGACGAAACTGCCAAGATTGAGGAGGCTTTGATGAAAGCGCTGGTACTTGAGAAAAAAGGTGTCTTAGCTCTGAGGGAAATTGATCTCCCCTCGCATGTTGGTCCCAACGACGTAAAAATTGCCATCCATACAGTTGGCGTTTGCGGCAGCGACGTTCATTATTACACCCATGGTGCCATTGGGAAGTTCGTCGTCAATGCACCGATGGTATTGGGACACGAGGCTGCTGGTACTGTGGTTGAACTTGGCTCAGACGTCAAAAATTTCAAAGTTGGTGACCGTGTTTGCATGGAGCCCGGAGTACCCAACATGAACTCGCGCGCTACAAAGCTTGGCATCTATAATTTAGACGGCGACTTGACATTTTGGGCCACTCCACCTGATCACGGCTGCTTGACGCCAGAAGTGGTGCATCCGGCTGCCTTCACTTACAAGCTTCCAGAAAATGTTTCCTTCGCTGAAGGCGCTATGGTTGAACCTTTCGCAGTGGGCATGCAAGCCGCTACGCGCGCGCACATTACACCCGGAGACGTAGCGTTGGTCACGGGCTGCGGGCCAATTGGAATTATGGTTGCGCTTGCTGCTCTATCAGGTGGTTGTTCGAAGGTTTTAATATCGGATGTCTCAGCGCCAAAGCTTAAAATAGCTGCTCAGTACCCAGGTATTATCCCCGTCAACATCCTTGAACAAAAACTAGCCGACGCCGTTCTTGCCGCAACTGATGGCTGGGGCGTTGATATCTTGTTTGAGGCCAGTGGCAGCCCAAGAGTCTATCCTACGATGTTTGATCATGTGCGCCCCGGGGGCACTGTGGTGATTGTGGGTCTTCCAGTCGATCCAGTTGATTTTAATATTCCTGCAGCAGTGGTCAAAGAAGTTCGAATTGAAACAGTGTTTCGCTATGCCAATGTCTATGACCGCGCCATTGATTTAATCGCCTCAGGAAAGGTCAATTTAAAGCCACTGATTTCTGAGACATTTAGTTTTGAAGATAGTATTAAAGCCTTCGACCGCGCCGTCGAAGGCCGCCCGACAGATGTGAAGTTGCAAATTAGAATGAGCACGTGAAGATTTTGTAGGCGTCACTTTGCATCAAATTTGCTCTCAGGACAGCTGCTAAGTAGCTGGGACTAAACGCCCGAATCAATCCTTCTTATAGCTTTCACGAAAGCCTCGCAGAACGGTCACACGTTATGATGAGAATTTTTCACACCATATCAAAATCCCATGAGTTTCCGTTTCTTGATTTTAGCTTTAAAGACGAAGCGAATTTTACTTATACAAGGCCAGGGCACGGGTTTTATTTAGGCGCCGGGTGATCCGCGGCATCGAATATCTTACAGGTTAACCTCGTCTCGAGAAGCTCCATCAGGACTGGGCCACTGGCTGGCGCAATGGCGAGAATATTTTTTCAACAGGTATTCGCCTGCTCAGTATCCAGTTGGAATATGATAAAGCAGCTCTTGCCGCAGTTCCTCTCAAGGGGCCCGTTCTGTTTGTGGCCAATCATCCGTTTGACTTGGTGGACGGACTGGCCACGGGGCATCTTGCTACCAAAATAAGACCCTATAGTTTGATCATGACCCATAGCTTACTGCGCCAGTCACCAGCTCTCGCTACTGGCAGCGCAATGAGTGCGCGCGAAGTTTTCGAAGATAATCCGCGAACAAAGGAAATCTGGATAGACCTTGGCAAGAATGCCTACTCTATGTGGGTCGATGGAGTGCCGACTGGTGACAGGCCGTTAATGTCTATTGTTTTTCATTTGAATAGTTTCAGCGAGGAAATTGAGCACGAGGTTCTGAAGTCTCACGAGGGTGAGTCATGACTTCTGCAATAGCCAATATTAGAACTTCACCTCGAAGAATGCTCACGTCGCTCGATGCCGCTGAATATTACGGCATTCCGGTTCGTTATTTTTCTACGCAATGTAGTTTTCCGAAAATGCAAATGCCCAACGGATCGCAACTACACGATATCCGCGACCTCGACAGTTGGATTAATGGCTTGAAAGGCGATGCACAAGAAAACGATGCTTCATTATTGATAACTTTGATGTCGAATTGAACAAGCGTCGAACAAAACTTGTCAAACCCGTTTGAAAAAGTGTCAACCCTCGGAATCATGCAAGGAATTAAAATTGAAACCGATCAGCGAAATCAAGGATAAAAATGGTGCCCGAGACCGGAATCGAACCAGTGACACGCGGATTTTCAATCCGCTGCTCTACCAACTGAGCTACTCGGGCACTCCACTCAACCCGCGAATTCTTTTCGATAAAGTCTGTAACTTTATCGGAATGCGCGTTTGATCGAGGCTGTATAGGTGATCAATTCAGCTGTTGCAACCAACTTTCACACAAAAAGAAACCCCGCTCAAAAGCGGGGTTTCAGTCAGAGTCTTAATCAGGTTTTGGCGATATCCACGTCTTTGGTTTCTTTCAGGAACAAGAAACCTACAACAGCCGTGATTGCTGCAAAAACCACCGGATACCAAAGGCCAGCATAGATGTTGCCTGTGTAGGCCACATAGGCCGTGGCGAACAATGGCAACATGCCGCCGAACCAGCCATTGCCGATGTGATAGGGCAATGACATGGAGGTATAGCGGACTTTGGATGGGAACATTTCCACCAAGAATGCGGCAATCGGGCCATAAACCATGGTGGTGAAAACCATCATTACAAACACGATGAGGATCGATTGCACATATTGCGCAAAGCTCAAAGGCTTGGCCGTGGTGGTTTTGATTTCACCCACATGTACCGTCGCAGTTCCATCTGCTGCCACCACAGGGGCGGCAATGGAGTTGACCGTTCCGATCGGTTTGGCTGCAGGATCAGCTGCTTTGCGCAAGCCATTAACAACGGCCTCAACGGCTGTATTTGCTGCCTTGGTTGCCGCAGCATCCTTAGCTTCAGTCGCAGTCTTTTTATCAGCTTGTGCTTTGACCAAAGCATCAGATTGTTCCTTGGTCAGCGTCACATCGGCTTCGGCCAATTTGAAATGCGGATAGCCTGAATCTGCCAAAGCCTTCTGCCAAGCATATGGTGATGTACCTTCCACCTTGGCATCGCCTGCTTGGAAAGTTACCTTGGAACCCGCAGCACCATCCACAGATGTGAACGAAATACCGTTTGATGTCAGGATCGCTTTGCCCTTGTCGCAATCACCCTCCGTCGTCCAACCCTTGATTGGGAAGATGGTGAAGTGGCATTGCGCCGGATCAGCAGTAACAATCAGCTTTGCGGGACTGGTGTCGTTAAAGGCCGCCAGTTCAGGGTTCACCGCGCGCGCCAGCATGTGGAACAGCGACATGCCAGTGATTGGCAAATAGCAAATTGCAGCCAAGGCACAGCCTGCCAAAATAATCTTCAAGCGACCAATCTTGTCAGAGAGCTTACCAAAGAAAACAAACAGCGGCGTTGCAAGCAGCACAGCAACGCCGACGACGATGTATCCAACCCACCAATCAGCCTTCAGCGGGCCATTAATAAAAAAGAGCGCATAGAATTGTGCCGTATACCACACAACGCCTTGGCCCATGGTGGCACCCAGCAAAGCAAGTAAAGCATATTTGTTATTTGGGTATTTGAAAAATGAATCATGGATCGGGGTTTTGGAGCCACGGCCCTCAGCCTTCATCTTTTGGAACACGGGTGACTCGTTTAACTTCAATCGAATCCACACCGAGAAGGCCAAGAGAACGATTGAAGCCAAGAACGGAATGCGCCAGCCAGCGATAATGCCGCCTGTGCCGTCTTTAAACCAAGCAGGATCAGAATACCAACGCAGGCCACCGATGACAATCAGCGACAAGAAAAAACCGATGGTTGCAGTGGTTTGAATCCAGCTCGTTGCATAACCACGGCGACCATTTTGCGCGTGTTCAGCCACATAAGTTGCCGCACCACCATATTCACCACCCAAGGCCAAACCTTGTGTCAAGCGGATGATCAGCAGCAGAACAGGTGCCAAGCCACCAATGCTTGCGTAAGACGGCAAACAGCCCACCAAGAATGTTGAAATGCCCATCACCATGATGGTGATAAGGAATGTGTATTTACGACCAACGAGATCGCCTAACCGGCCAAAGAACAAGGCACCAAACGGGCGCACGAGAAAGCCCGCAGCATAAGCACCGAGTGCACCCAGCAGGGCCCAGGTGGGGTTATCTGGCGGAAAAAAGAAAGCCGCGAAAAATGGGGTGAGTGTTGCGTAGAGATAGAAATCATACCACTCGAAAACAGTTCCCGTGGATGACGCCAAGATAACGAATTTCTCGTCCTTGGTCATGCCTTTTGAAGGCATCGTTGATACATTCGACATTATAAAGCTTCCTCCCTGAAGCGTGTATGATTTATCGAATGAGGTTTAGCTCTTGTGTAGTCTTTTATCTCATCCGCTAAGCTCAGCGTCATAGACCAGTGACCCCGCAAAGTCGACCGACTTCTCAGTGGTGTCAAATCTAATTAGGCTAAACCGTCTTGGCCGTCTTCGTCTTCATCCTCGACAACAGGGATGGAATATTTACCGCCCAACCAAGAATTCAAATCTTCATTGGCGCAGCGGTTGGAACAGAATGGATGGAATTTTTGTGAGGACGGCTTCTTGCAGATCGGGCAAGGCTTGCGCGGTCTGAGGGGAATAATTTCAGCCATCACAACTCGCTGATTGGCCCTGTCATCCACCTATGTTGCACTGGAAAACCAGCGCCTTCCAAGAGCAACACAGTTTCATAGAGTGGCAGACCAATCACAGCCGAATGAGAACCCGCCATGTAGCGAACGAACGCCTCAGCCCTGCCCTGAATGGCATAGCCGCCCGCCATGCCGCGCCATTCCTCTGATTTCAAATAGCTTTCAATATCATCGCGCGAAAATCGCTTGAAGCGGATTTTGGTTTCAACACAGCGCGAAGATTTTTTGCCGCCGGGGGCAATCACAGTGACCGAAGAGTAAACCCAATGCGAACGGCCAGAGAGCAAATTCAAACAGTCTTTGGCCTCTTGATAAGTTTCAGCCTTGGGCAAAATGCGCCGACCAATACCCACCACAGTATCAGCGGCCAGAACAAAAACATTATCGCCCAAACCCTTCACCATCGGCATATCCCTAGCCTTGTCGGCCTTGGCATCGGCCAAGCGGATCGACAAGCGGCGCGGTGTTTCACGCTTTAAAGGCGTTTCATCAACATCAGATGGATTGAGCAGATCAGGTGTCAGACCAATGCGGTCAAGCAAGCTCAGGCGGCGCGGTGAGGCGCTGGCCAGAACGAGTTTGGCATAGGCCACGGCCATTATTTAAACCGATAATTGATGCGGCCCTTGGTCAAATCATAGGGCGTCATTTCAACCATAACCCGGTCACCCGCCAGAACGCGGATGCGGTTTTTACGCATTTTTCCAGAGGTGTGAGCAATAATTTCGTGGGCGTTATGGTCAAGCTTCACACGAAAAGTCGCATTCGGCAGAAGTTCGGCAACCGTGCCCTCAAACTCCAGCAATTCTTCTTTAGCCATTAGATTCCTTGTTAAATTAGCAATTGCCGCCTCCTTTGAACCGGAATGGTGGCAAAATCAAGCGCTGTGACATTTCTGCGCCTCGCTTGTTATTGCCGAAAAACCATGATCATCCTACACTCAGGAGAGAGGGTGTTCGATGGGCAAATTAACGACGCATGTTTTGGATACGGCTTTGGGGAAACCAGCCGCTGGTTTGCGTATTGAGATTTGGCAGGAGCAGTTGCTTAAAACTGTGGTGACCAATGCCGACGGTCGCGCTGACGGGCCTCTCTTAGAAGGAGCTGCGTTCACAAATGGCTTATATGAGCTGCGGTTTTTTGCAGGGGATTATTTGCGAGCGCAGGGTTCTCAACTGGCCGAGCCACTCTTTCTCGACGTGATTCCCATTCGCTTTGGCATAGCTGATGCCTCACAACATTTTCATGTGCCGCTTTTGCTTTCGCCTTTTGGCTATTCGACTTACCGGGGCAGTTGATGAACGCACTTGAATTTATGCGGCGTGGCGAACTGGTGCGGATTGAAAAATTCGCACCTGATACAATGCTGCTGGAATATCTGCGCCTCACCGAAAAATCCAAGGGCACAAAGGAAGGCTGCAATGAAGGCGATTGCGGTGCTTGCACGGTGGTGCTGGGAACACCTGATAACGGCCGCGTGCGCTATCAAGCGGTCAACGCTTGCATTCTTTTGTTGAGCCAAATTCATGGCAAAGAGTTGATCACTGTCGATGATCTCGCACGTGGTGGTATCTTGCATCCGGTGCAGCAAGCGATGGTTGATGCTCATGCTTCGCAATGCGGTTTTTGTACGCCAGGCTTTGTGATGTCGCTGTTCTCGCTGGCGCATGAAAATCGTAAAATAACACGCCAAGATGTGGTGGAGCAGATTGCAGGTAACCTCTGCCGCTGCACAGGCTATCGTCCGATCATTGATGCAGGACTGGCGGCTTGTGATTCAGCCGACGACCATTGGCATAAGGCGCAAGCTGAAATGTGCACCAAGTTAAGAGCCATTCAAGGTGATCTATTTGTAGGTGATGCGCATTCGTTTTTTGCAGCACCGTCCACATCTGAGGCACTCGCCGATTTATGCGCCACTTATCCCGAAGCGACAATCGTTTCTGGCTGCACTGATGTTGGCTTGTGGATCAATAAGCAGATGCGCGCGCAACCAAAAATTATTTATACTGGCGCCGCCCAAGACTTTGCGCAAATTGTTGATCACGGCGACCATCTCTCAATCGGCGCGGGTGCAACGTATGAAGATGCTTTTGAGGCATTCGGCAAAATCAGTCCTGATTTAAGCGGCCTTCTGAGACGCATTGGCGCACGCCAAGTTCGCGCGTCGGGAACAATCGGCGGCAACATTGCCAATGGTTCCCCCATTGGAGACATGCCCCCTGCTCTCATCGCCTTGGGTGCGACGCTTTATTTGCGACATGGGAAATCCGAACGCGCGATGAAGCTGGAAGATTTTTTCATTGCTTATGGCAAACAAGACCGGAAGCCCGGTGAATTAGTTTGGCGCATCGATGTTCCCAAGGCCAAATCTAATCAGATTTTCAATTGCGCAAAAATTACCAAGCGTCGTGACGATGACATTTCAGCAGTGATGGGTGCATTTCTATTTACAATCGAGAATGAAAAAATTGTCGCTGCTCGCATCGCCTATGGTGGCATGGCGGGCACGCCAAAACGTGCAACCAAAACTGAAGCCGCACTCATTGGCAAAACTCCGCAAGAGGCAATGCACATCGTCCTTGATGATTTCGAGCCATTGAGTGATATGCGCGCCAGTGCAGAATATCGCTCCACCGTCGCCAATGCTCTGCTTCACAAGGCTTTGATGCAAGCAGCGGGCGAAACCGATTTGCAGGTGCATATATGACGCTCGAAACCATTGGCAAAGCGGTTGCCCATGATAGTGCTGAACTGCACGTCCAAGGCAATGCGACTTACATCGACGATATGCGTGAGCCAGATGGGACGGTTCATGTTGCGCCTAGTTATGCCAAACTTGGTGCACGCGGCAAAATCACCAAGCTAGATTTATCGGCTGTTCGCAATTCTGCTGGCGTTATTGCAGTGCTGACGGCCAAAGATATTCCAGCCAAAAATGATTGCAGCCCAACACTCGGCGATGATCCGATTTTTGCCGAAAGCGAAATTCAATTTCATGGGCAAGTCATTTTTGCCGTTGTCGCCAAAACCCGCGACATTGCCCGCCGCGCAGCACTATTGGCCACAATCGAAATTGCGCAAGAAACCCCTGCAGTCACCGTGCATGATGCGTTGAAAGAGGCAAAGCCTGATCTACTTACCCCCTATGCGTTCAAGAAAGGCAATGTCGCCAAAACGATAAAATCATCGACCCATAGGATCTCTGGCTCTTTCGATATCGGTGGGCAAGAACATTTCTATCTTGAAGGCCAAATTGCTTTTGCGATCCCCGGCGAGCAAGGCGCAATGTTGGTTCATTCATCAACGCAGCACCCCACTGAAATTCAACATTCAGTTGCAGCCATGCTTGGCGTTGATGATGCCAAAATTACTGCTGAATGCCGCCGCATGGGCGGTGGCTTTGGTGGCAAGGAATCTCAAGCCACGCAATGGGCCTGTCTTGCAGCACTCGCCGCACATAAAACAGGCCGCCCGGCCAAATGCCGATTGGACCGTGACGACGATATGATAATGACTGGCAAGCGCCATGATTTCCATGTGGAATATGCAGCCGCGTTCGACAAAACCGCACGCATCACAGCAGTTGATGTGAACCTCATGGCCCGCTGCGGATATTCAGCCGATCTCAGCAACGCCATCTGCGACCGTGCCATGTTCCACGCAGACAATACTTATTTCTATCCGGCCTATAACATCGCCACCCGCCGCCTGAAAACCAATACCGTTTCAAACACAGCGTTCCGTGGTTTTGGTGGGCCGCAAGGCATTTTGTTTGCGGAACAAATGATGCAAGCCATCGCCATTCGAACGGGGATAGATGCACTAGAGGTTCGCAAGCGCAATCTCTACGCACGCGGTCGTGATGTAACGCCATATGGACAAAAGCTGCGCGACAATATCAGCGCCGATGTCATCGCCCAACTCGAAAAAACCTCGTCTTATGCCAAACGTCGCAAAGAAATCGCCTCCTATAATAACACCAGCAAAATTCTAAAAAAAGGTCTGGCACTCACGCCGGTTAAATTCGGCATCTCATTTACTTTCACACAGATGAACCAAGCTGGCGCATTAGTGCATGTTTATGCCGATGGTTCCGTGCATCTCAATCACGGCGGTACAGAAATGGGCCAAGGACTTTATGTGAAAGTGGCTCAAGTGGTCGCGCAAGTTTTTGGCATCGCACTGGAACATGTGGCCATCACCGCAACGACTACAGGCAAAGTGCCCAACACGTCGCCCACTGCCGCTTCATCAGGTACTGACCTTAACGGGATGGCGGCTGCGAACGCTGCTAAAATAATCAAAGACCGTATGGCCGCACACGCTGCAAAAATTTGGAACGTGGCCAAATCAAAAATCGTTTTCGCAAATGGCAAAGTGAAGGCCGGTCGCAAATCCATGAGCTTTGCCGAACTCGCCAAAGCCACCAAGGAATCTAAAATCTCGCTTTCATCCACTGGCTTTTATTTCACGCCAGAAATTCATTGGGATCGCGCCACGGGCACGGGCATGCCATTTTACTATTTCGCTTATGGCGCATCCTGTTCCGAAGTGCTGATCGATACGATGACAGGCGAAATGAAAGTCACACGTGTTGATATCCTTCATGATGTGGGGCGTTCGTTGAACCCCGCAATCGACATTGGCCAGATTGAGGGCGGCTTTGTGCAGGGTCTGGGTTGGCTCACCACGGAAGAATTGGTTTATGACGCAAAAGGCGTTCTGCGCACGCATGCGCCATCAACCTATAAAATTCCCTGCGCCTCAGATGTGCCGGAAGATTTTCGCGTGGCGCTTTATAAATCCAAAGGCAATGTGATGGATACAATCTATCGCTCTAAGGCGGTCGGCGAGCCGCCCCTGATGTTGCCTATATCAGTGTGGTGCGCGGTGATGGATGCGGTGTCTTCGATCAAACCCGGCGTGGTTCCAAAACTCAATGCGCCAGCGACGCCTGAAAACATTTTGCGTGCGGTGCAATCGCTATGAACCAGTGGGGCAAAATCATCACCGCAGTTGAAGCCCACGGCACATGCGCTTTAGTTACAGTGACTAATGCCGAAGGTTCAACCCCGCGCGAGCAAGGTGCTTGGATGGTGGTGACACCTCAAGGCTATCACGGCTCAATCGGCGGCGGCACATTGGAATGGCACGCCATGGCAGAGGCGCAGGCCCTGCTTGGCAAGCCCGCGACTTATAAAATGATCCGCAAGAATCTCGGACCTGATCTCGGTCAATGCTGTGGCGGTCGTGTTGATTTGCGCATTGAGAGTTTTGATCGTGAATCACTTTCTCAGCTCCGCGATCAGGCGTCAAACTTTAAAGAAGGTTTGCAACACATTCATTTGTGGGGGGCAGGCCATGTGGGTCGTGCTTTGGTAATGGCATTAGCACCTTTGCCATTTCAGATTTCATGGTGGGACGCGCGCACAAATGCGTTTCCCAATGCCGTTCCGCAAAACGTCACCTGCCGCACGGGCAATCCAAACCACATGGAAGACGATGCCTTCGTATTGGTCATGAGCCACAGCCACGCATTGGATTTTGAAATTGTGGATTACGCATTGCGCAATCCCGCATTCTCATTCGTCGGGTTGATCGGCAGCCAGACTAAACGCACCCGCTTCGTCAACCGACTGCGCGGGGCGGGGCACGACGCAGCTTCAATCGGTCGTCTCACCTGCCCTATTGGTGCGGCCACGGTAAAATCAAAATTACCAGCTGCAATAGCATCTGGGGTGGCTGTGCAGCTCTTAGAGCAAAATGAAATTCGGAACGCCATCATTCCCGCGCAACAGAGGGCCAACAACTAATGGATCCCTTCCTCGCCGAATGGCTCAACATCCTCGTGCGCTGGAGCCATGTGCTGGCTGGCATTTCCTGGATCGGAACATCATTCTATTTCGTCGCCCTTGACCTCTCATTGCGCAAAGCCAGCGGGATGCCCGAAGGTGTTTCAGGCGAAGCGTGGGAGGTGCATGGCGGCGGGTTTTATCATGTTCGCAAATATCTCTCGGCCCCAGCTGAACTTCCACCACATCTCATTTGGTTTAAGTGGGAAGCCTATCTCACTTGGATCACGGGGTTTCTGCTGCTCATCATTCAATACTACATTGCGGCTGATGTTTATCTGATTGATCCATCCGTAATGGCGCTTACATCTTGGCAAGCCATCGGCATCTCGGTTGCCTCGCTTTTTGCAGGTTGGATAATCTATGACACGCTCTGCCGTTCACCCATTGGCAAAAATACCAGTTGGCTTGCGCTTTGTGTTTATCTCCTCATTTTGGCGGCCGCCTATTTCTATTCGCATATATTCTCCGGGCGCGGTGCCTTCATTCATGTCGGCGCATTTGTGGGCACCATGATGGCGGCCAATGTTTTTGCGGTGATCATCCCCAATCAAGGCAAGATCACAGCCACACTTCTTAAAGGTGAAAAACCCGATCCCATTTACGGTATCATTGGCAAGCAACGCTCAACACACAATACTTATCTCACTTTGCCTGTCATCTTCATGATGACGAGCAATCACTATGCCATCATCACGGGCCACCCTCAGGCTTGGGCGATTGTGGGCATCATTGTTTTATTGGGCGGGGTTGCGCGCTATTTTCTGTTGCGACATGAGGTGGGTGATGAGATGAGCGAAATCGCTTGGACTATACCTGTGATAGCCTTATGTCTTGTGGGCGTGGTCATGCTCACGCAACCGCAAACTGTTACATATGCCGGCCCAAAAGTGAGCGACGAAGAAGCTTTCAAAATTGTGCAAAATCGGTGTAGTTCATGCCATGCCGCAAATCCGACGGATGATAAAATAAAAGCAGCACCCAAAGGCATCATGTTCTCTTCAATCGACGACATGAAAAAATATACCAAGCAGATCGAAACTCAGGCCGTGCGCAATAATGCGATGCCAATGGGTAACAAAACTCATATGCTGCCCGAAGAACGCGCCAAACTGGGCGCGTGGATTGCAGCCCAATGATCACACTCGCCGAAATCAATCAAATGACCGATGAAGCTTTCGTTGCGCAATTTGGTGAAATTGCAGAACACTCAGCCTGGGTCGCCGAAGACGCAACGCTTGATCGCCCCTATGCCACATTTCCCGATATGCGCAGCGCCTTTATTGACGCTGTTTCAGACGCTCCACAAGACCAACAACTCGCATTGCTCCGCGCCCATCCTGATCTTGCCACCAAAGCAAAGCTCACGACCGATTCAACCAATGAGCAAAAAGGCGCAGGCCTTGATACATTAAGTGTCGAAGAGTTTGCAAATTTCACGCGGTTGAATGAGCTCTATAAGTCTCGCAATGGCTTCCCGTTCATCTTCGCTGTCAAAGGTGCCACTAAACATCAGATTTTAGCGGCCTTCGAAGCGCGTGTGAAAAACAACAAAGACTTGGAGTTTGATACTGCCATCTTGCAAGTCTGCCGCATCATCAGTTTCCGTCTCGAAGCCATGGTTACGCAATGACGAAACTTCTCCTCGGACAACTCGTTGTTTTCGGCGATACGCCGCAAGACCTCACGCATGAAACGCGTGGAGCGATTGTGATCGGTGATGACGGGCGTATTCTCTGGCGCGGGCCGTTGCCGCTTTTGCCTCGCGCTTTTGATCTCACGCCACGCGAAGATTATGGCCTTTCCCTTTTAATGGCGGGATTTATTGATCCGCATATCCACTTCCCACAATACCGTATGTTGGCCGCAGCAGCCACCGATCTTCTCGATTGGTTGACGCGCTATACTTGGCCAGAAGAAGCGCTTTATGCAGATGCCGAACATGCTGCAAAAGCCGCAGATATATTTCTGTCGCGATTGTTCAAGAACGGAACTACGTCAGCGATGGCATTTTGTTCATCGCACAAAGTCGGCGCAGAAGCCTTGTTCGAAGCCGCACTCAAAAACAACATGGCCTTGATCACCGGCAAAACCTTGATGGACCGCAATGCCATTGCGGCTGTGCAAGACACTGTCGAGCAAGGGGCGCTCGAAACATTGTCCCTGCACGAGGCCTATCATAACAAAGACCGTTTGCGTCATGCGGTGTCACCGCGTTTTGCCATCACCTCAACCGAAGCGCAGCTCAAATCGGCGGGCGAACTCTTGCAACTTTGCAAGGGGGCATTGATGCAAACGCATATTTCAGAAAGCAAGTCTGAAATTGAATGGATAAAAACGCTTTTCCCGAATGACCGCGATTATACGGCTGTTTATGAGCACTTTGGCTTGGTGACTGATCACAGTTTGTTTGCGCATGGCGTACATCTTTCAGAAAGTGAAGCACAGCGTTTGCACGATGCGGGGTCAACTGTCGTGCATTGCCCAACCTCAAATAACTTTCTAGGTTCAGGCCTCATGTCGATGAACCATCTTTTGAAAGATAATCGTCCGGTTTCTCTTGGCCTTGCCACTGATATTGGCGGCGGTACGAGTTTCTCTATGCTGCAAACGCTGGGTGAAACCTACAAAGTGCAAATGCTCAGCGGTCGCAAACTGAAGGCCACGGAACTTTTCCACATGGCGACATTGGGCAATGCCAAACGCTTGCGCATTGATGATGAAACGGGAAGTCTAGCAATCGGAAAATTTGCCGATATTGTGGTGCTTGATCCAAGCGCCACAGATGTTTTGGCGGCGCGGCATCCGCTTTCAAATTCGATCGAAGACGTGTTGTTCGCGCTCGCCATTTTAGGTGATGATCGCGCGGTCCAAGCAACTTATGTTGCGGGTAAAAAAGTCCATGGAGTATAGGCGCCCATGTTGATGATGCCAAAGCCAGATGAAGCAATCCTCGCGCGTCGTTATGAGATCGTAGCGGCACTCAAAGCAATCGTGCCCGGCGAGGGTGTCATTGATGCTGCGCGGCAAATGAGCGTCTATGAATCAGACGGTCTCACGGCTTACAAGCAAACGCCCATGGTCGTAGTGTTGCCTGAAACAGTGGCGCAGGTTTCGGCTGTGCTGCTTTATGGCCACAACAACAATATCAAAATCGTTCCGCGTGGGGCCGGCACATCACTTTCCGGCGGTGCACTTCCTTTGGAAGATGGAATTCTTCTCGGCATGGCGAAGTTCAACCGCATCATCGAGATTGATTATGAAAATCGCTGCGCTGTCGTTCAGCCTGGTGTGACAAATCTGGGCATCACCAAAGCCGTCGAACATAAAGGCTTTTATTACGCGCCAGACCCTTCGTCGCAAATTGCCTGCACCATCGGCGGCAATGTGGCAGAGAACTCGGGCGGTGTGCATTGTTTGAAATACGGCCTCACGGCGAATAATGTTTTGGGCATTGAAATGGTTTTAATCACTGGCGAAATCGTTCGCCTCGGTGGTAAGCATCTCGATAGTGAAGGCTATGATTTGCTGGGTCTGATGACGGGATCTGAAGGTCTGCTCGGTGTCGTCACTGAAGTGACCGTGCGCATTTTACAAAAGCCTGAAACCGCACGTGCGGTGTTGGTTGGGTTTCCATCAAACGAAACCGCTGGCCAATGCGTGGCTGATATTATTTCCGCAGGCATAATTCCGGGCGGCATGGAGATGATGGATCGTCCTGCCATTCATGCGGTCGAAGAATTTGTGCATGCCGATTATCCATTAGATGTTGAAGCGCTTCTCATCGTCGAGCTTGATGGGCCGCAAGTGGAAGTCGATCACTTGATTGAGCGCGTTTCTGCTATCGCCCGCAAAAACAAATCGATGAATTTGCGGGTTTCAAATTCCGAAGCAGAGCGCGTGTTATTCTGGGCCGGGCGTAAAGCAGCGTTTCCCGCTGTAGGCCGCATCTCGCCAGATTACATGTGCATGGACGGCACTATCCCGCGCAAAAAACTGCCCGAGGTTTTAAGCGGCATGGCTAAGCTTTCCAAGAAATATGATCTCGCCGTGGCGAATGTGTTTCACGCGGGCGATGGTAACTTGCATCCCCTCATTTTGTTTGATGCAAATAAAGCTGGCGAGCTCGACCGCGCCGAGCAATTTGGCGCAGATATCTTGCGGCTCTGTGTGAAGGTCGGTGGCGTGTTGACCGGTGAACATGGCGTGGGCGTCGAGAAACGCGATTTAATGCCCGAGATGTTTACAAAGGTTGATCTTGATCAACAGTTGCGGCTCAAATGCGCCTTTGATGATCGCGGATTGTTAAACCCCGGCAAAGTCTTTCCGCAGTTGCATCGTTGCGCCGAGATGGGCCGCGTTCATGTGACTGGTGGCAAAATGGTCCACCCAGATTTGCCACGGTTCTGAAGGTGAAACCCCGATCTGAAACCGAACTGGCTGAATGCGTCCGCGATGCGTCAACGCCCTTCGAAATTATCGGCACGGGCACCAAACGCGCAATTGGATACTCCGTAGACGGTGCAATTCTTGATCTCTCATCATTCAACCAAATCCTCGCCTATGAACCCGAAGAGCTTATCCTAGATGTCGGTGCCGGTGCCAAGCTTGCCGACATCGAAAAGCTTCTCAGCAAAAATAACCAATATCTCGCCTTCGAACCGCCAGATTATTCAAAACTGCTCGGTGCCAAGCATTCTGGCACAATCGGTGGCATGGTGGCCTGCAATCTTTCTGGTCCGCGCCGCCTGAAAGCGGGCGCGATGCGTGATCATATTCTTGGTCTCAGTGCTGTTTCAGGGCGCGGCGAAACTTTCAAAGCGGGCGCGCGCGTCGTCAAGAATGTGACGGGCTATGATGTGCCGAAGCTGATCGCTGGTTCTTATGGAACGCTTGCAGCCTTCACATCGGTCATCATCAAAACGCTGCCCAAGCCCGAGGCGGAAGAAACGATTTTGATCAAGAGGCTCACAGATGCAGAGGCTGCTTATGCGATGAGCAAAGCCATGCAATCATCAGCTGAAGTTTCAGCTGCCGCATATGTACCAGACCAAGGCACATATTTGCGACTCGAAGGCATTCAGCCTTCCATTGATTATCGCCGTGACAAGCTTTTAAAATTGCTCAATTGCAAAACTGAAACTCTCAAATCAGAATCGAACCAAGTCTGGAAAGACATTCGAGACGTTTCGATATTCGCCGAGGATCAAGCCAAGGACATATGGCGCATATCAGTTGCTCCGTCAGAAGCACCGATATTCATCGCTAATCTGAAAATTGAAAAGCGGTATTTCCTCGATTGGGCAGGTGGCCTCATCTGGCTTGAAGTGCCGCTCGGCACAGATGGTGCGTTGATCCGCAGCGCCTTCACATCGGGCCACGCCACCTTGATCCGCAGCACAAGTAAATCCGCTCAAGATATTTTCCATCCGCAGCTCCCAGCCCTCGCTGCGCTTTCACAACGGGTCAAAAATTCTTTCGACCCCAAAAATATTTTCAACCCCGGTCGCATGGTTCGAGATCGCTAATGCAAACACATTTCTCAGATTTTCAACTCAAAGATCCACACATCGACCACGCGAACGGCATCCTGCGCAAATGTGTGCATTGCGGTTTCTGCACCGCCACCTGCCCCACTTATGTGCTGGGTGGCGATGAGAATGACAGTCCGCGTGGACGCATTTATCTGATCAAGAACATGCTGGAAAAGGGCGAGGCTGCGACACCAGAAACGGTCAAACATATTGATCGCTGCCTGTCGTGCTTGGCCTGCATGACCACCTGTCCATCGGGCGTGAACTATATGCATCTGGTCGATCATGCCCGCACCCATATTGAACAAACCTATAAGCGCCCCTTGATTGACCGTATGCAGCGCAACGTGCTTGCCGCCATCATGCCGCGCCCCGTGCTGTTCAGACTTGCACTCGTTGCCGCAAAATTGGCATCGCCATTCAAATCAGTCATCGAAGCCTTAGGTGGCAAGCGCTTCACGGCCATGCTGAACATTCTTCCGCAAAAACTTGAAGCCCCAATGGCATTCGGAAGAGCGGGCATATATCCCGCGGCGCAAAAGCAAAAAGGCCGCGTTGCCCTGTTGCGCGGCTGTGTGCAATCGGTTCTCGATCCCAACATCAACGCCGCCACCATCCGCTTGCTCACACGGCTTGGTTATGAAGTCGTGGTGACAGACAACAACGCCTGCTGCGGTTCCGTCACCCATCACATGGGCAAAGAAGCCCCAGCTCTCGCCAGCGCCAAGCACATGATCGACCAGTGGAGCGAGGCAGAAGTTGATCACATCATCATCACCACATCAGGCTGCGGGGTCACCATCAAAGACTATGGCCATATGCTGCGGCTTGATCCTGCCTATGCTGACCTTGCAAAAGTGATCAGCGCCAAGGCCCGCGATATTTCCGAGTTCCTAGCCCAGATTGAAATCCCTCAAGCGCAGATGAACTTGCGCGTCGCCTATCATGCGCCTTGTACATTGCAGCACGGCCAACAACTTAAAACCCAAGCCCAGGCCTTGCTGCGGCGCGCTGGATTTGACGTTCGTGAAGTGCCTGAGGGTCATCTCTGCTGCGGGTCTGCTGGCACTTACAATATGATGCAGCCGGACATATCCAAGCAATTACTGGCCCGCAAACTTGCCAACATTAACGCAACCAATCCCCAAATCATCGCCACGGGAAATATCGGTTGCATGATGCAAATTGGCTCGGCTACCAAAATACCGATTCTGCACACCGTCGAACTTCTGGACTGGGCCACGGGCGGGCCAAAACCGGAGAAGGTGTCGCAAATTTAATGAATCCAGTCGGCCATATGGCCTAGTGCCAGGCCACAAGGCCATTGCCAGTTTGTCACTGTCTTGTCATACTCGTATCAGATACCGCTTAGAGCCGAGACTATCGGCCGGTATTTTAATGGGTCACTTTGTGCCGAGCACAGTGCTCGGTCACGACATGGAGGAGAATGTTAATGACTAAAATTACTCAAACACAGGCCACTTTGGCCGCTGCGCAAATGTCGCGCCGTAATGTTTTGAAGTCAGCTGTTGCCATCGGCGCAGTTGGTTTTGCTAGCCCACTTTTTGTAAAGAACGCTTTCTCATCATCAGGCGAACTCAACCACATGGGTTGGGCTGGTTATGATGGTTACAAGATTGCCATCGAAGCTTTCACAAAGAAAACTGGTATCAAGGTGAACCTCACCGAACAGCCAGACAATGATACGATTTTTGCTCAAGCCAAGCTTGCAGCACAAACCGGCGCATTCGACACAATTGAACCAACTGTTGACCGCACTGTATCATATGTTGAAAATGATCTCGTTGCACCATGGGACGAAAAGAAACTGACCTTGGATAGCTATCTGCCAGGCATGGTTGATGGCGCAGCCGGTACAATGGCTGTCGTTAAGGGCGGTCGTTATTTCGTGCCAGCCGTTTGGGGAACAGAAGCCCTCGTATTCAACAAAGAAAAGATGCCATTGGAATATGGCAAGGCCAGCTTGGCTGACCTCTGGGGCGAAGGCCTTGAAGGCAAAGTTACAGTTCGTGCTCACTCAGCGCTCGCATCCTTGGGCCGCGTTCTTGATGCTGAAGGCAAATTGCCAAAGCCATTTATGGACAGCTACAAAGATGATGATGTCATGAAAGCCAACTGGGATGTGATCCTCAAGGAAGCTCTCGCCAAGAAGAAGAACATCGTTCAATTCTGGAAGGGCGAAAACGAAGCTCAAGCCGCATTCCGCACCAATGGTGCTGTGATTGGTCAGTGCTGGGATTCAACTGGCTTCAATATGGGCAAAGAAGGTCCATATGGCTATATTGCTCCAAAGGAAGGCTCAATCGCATGGAACCAAGGTTACATGATGATGAAAAATGCCAAGAATACCGAGCAGGCTTACGAATGGTTGAACTTCCAAGCAACGCCAGAAGGCGGCGCTGCCATGGCAACTGTTTACTCTGCTAATCCAGTTGGCAAAGGTGCTGTGGATAAGCTTGATGCAAAAGTTGCTGCTTTCTACACCGCTGCATTCCCCGGCGACGCTTTGACAAAGCTTTGGTGGTGGCCAACTCAGACCAGTTCTTATCTGAAGCTGCGCGCTGAATATGCAGATAAATTCATCGCTGGCTAATTTCTAAGCAATAAAAGTTGAAACGATGGGTGGCAACGCCCATCGTTTTCTGCTTTTATAGGGCAGATCAACCTGAACTTTGATGTCATCGTCAAAGTTCAGATAAATTGATCGAAAAGCTAAAATGAGGCGATTTTGATTTTTCCAAGAAAAGTCAAAACGCTGGGGTTAAGGCCAAAAACAAAAAATAAGGCCGGGGTGAGGAACATGAGTGAAGACGTAACGCTATCCAACATTTCAATGGATTTCGGAAAATTTCGTGCTGTCGATAAGGTGGACATCACCATCAAGGCTGGTGAGTTTTTCTCTTTTCTGGGCCCATCGGGCTGTGGCAAAACCACCATTCTGCGTTTGATTTCAGGCTTCATGGATCCGACGGAAGGCAAAGTGTTGATCGGCGGCAAGGATATGACAGGCACGCGCCCGAATGAGCGCCCCACCGCACTTATCTTCCAAAATCTAGCACTTTTTCCACTCATGCCGATCTGGGAAAACATCGCATTCGGTTTGGAGGTGCGCGGAGTTGATAAAGTCGCCCGCCGCGCCAAGGCCGAGGAACTATTGAAGCTGGTTGATCTACATGAATCAGCCGATAAAAAAGTAAGCCAGCTGTCGGGCGGTCAGAAACAACGCGTGGCCATCGCCCGCGCGCTTGCTGTTGAACCCAAAGTGATGTTGCTTGACGAGCCGTTGTCAGCACTCGATCTAAAACTGCGCCAACATATGCGCGCCGAACTGCGTGCCATCCAAAAACGCACGGGCGTAACATTTATTTACATCACCCATGATCAAGGCGAAGCCTTGGCGATGTCAGACCGTGTGGGTGTTATGAGCCAAGGTGTGCTCCAACAAGTGGCCACGCCCAATGAAATTTATAACAACCCTTCAAACGGCTTTGTTGCGTCATTTGTTGGCGAAAATAATATTTTCGATGGCAAGATCAAATCGATCAAAGATGGTGAAGCGTCATATGAAACAAGTCTCGGCAATTTTGCTGCCAAAATCGGGCCGGGCGTAAATAAAGACACTCCGGTTCGCCTCTATGTCCGCCCCGAACATTGCACACTTACAAAATCAGCGGCTAAATCTGGAAACTCAATTCCTGTTGAAGTCACAGAATCCGCATTCGAGGGCAACTTCATCAATGTGTTCTTGAAGGATAAAGCGGGCCACACCCACATGGCGCAGGTTCAAAACGATCCAAGTGCCCCACCTCCGCAACGTAGTGCAAAAGTGCAAATGAATTTTGATGCTGATCACGGCGTGCTGCTCGCACACGCCAAAACTCGCAGCTAATAGGGGCCGCTCCAAATGAGTGAACTCATCCGCAGATATGGCTCCTCCCTCACCTGGATCATCATATTGTTCACGGCCTTCTGGCTCTTGGTTTTGGTTTTGATCCCTAATTTTGTTTTGTTCGAATTTTCATTCAAGCCCTATTTGCCCGTAGATCAACTGGGTGGGCCTAAAGATTTTTATTCACTGAATAATTATTGGACTTTTTTCAACAGCCCCATACATATCAGGATTTTCTTTCAAACCGTATTATACAGTAGCGCCGTCACACTCCTCTGCCTGATCATGAGTTATCCGCTGGCCTATTTTTTAGCAAAGGTGGTTGACCCGAAGACTGCACCTTCAATTTTTTTATTGCTCATCATTCCACTTTGGGTGTCTGAAATTTTGCGCTCTTTCGCATGGTTCATTATCTTGGCCTATAACGGTCCACTGAATGCCATGCTGCAGGGAATTGGCCTCGAGCCTGTTCGCTGGATTTCCGGTTTCAATGCTGTGATCATCGGCCTTATCTATTCGTATCTGCTGTTTATGCTGCTTCCAATTTATAATGCGATCTCTTCACTCGACACAAACCAAATCGAAGCCTCGGAAGATCTGGGTGCATCCCTATGGCGCACCCATTGGCGCGTCGTCATCCCGCATTCCAAGCCCGGCATCGCATCTGGTTGCGTCATGGTGTTCATGCTCTGCGCCGGCTCGGTCATCGTGCCGAGTACGCTGGCCTCACCAAGTTCGCGCTGGTTCACTGAAATTATCCAACAATGGATGTTTGAAGGCTTGGATTGGAACACCGGCGCTGCTTATGCGTTCTTGTTGTTGACCCTTTGCATCATTTTCGTCAGCTTGGTCATGCGCCTCTTAAACGTCCGTCTTGTTGATATTGCGAAGTGAGGAAAAAATCATGAACTCACATCGCTTCGGACATTATGCAATTCGCACTTATGTCGTATTATTTATCGCCTTCATGTTGCTGCCTTTGATTGTTATGGGCGGTGCTGCGTTCAACGACACGCGCTTTCCCTCGATTTACCCGTGGTTCGGATTTACAACCCATTGGTTTCAAGAATTATGGGCTGATGGCCGTATGTGGGGCGCTGCGCGCAACACAGTATTTGTGGCCATTGCAGTCGTCGCTTTGTCAGTTCCGATCGGCACAGCAGGTGCAATCTTGTTAAACAGCCTGCAAGCTCGTTCCCGTTCCATCATTTACGGCATCATGGTCGCCCCCATCCTCACACCGGGTGCAGTCATTGGCATTTCCACTTTGCTCTTCTGGTATAAATTCAATGTGCCAGCAGGCCTTCACCTCTCAGTTCTGGGCCAAGTATCCTACATCGCCGCTTACGTGATGCTCCTCGTCCTCGCGCGCCTGCAAAGCTTCGATGCAGGCTTAGAGGAAGCAGCGCTTGATCTTGGCGCTTCACACGCCCAAGTCATGCGCCGCATCCTTTTACCGCATCTTTATCCAGCAATTTTTGCAGGCGCATTAATCGGCTTCTTTCAATCGGCGGAAAACTTCAACGTCACACTCTTCACCCGTGGCAACTCAGACACGCTCACCGTTTACGTCGGCTCAAAAATCCGCTCCGGCATCACCCCCACGATCAACGCGCTAGCGTTCCTCCTGATCGCCGCCACAGTAATCGGCGTCATCATCTACGAAATCCGCAGACGTCGTGCTGATGCGGCAATGAAATTGGCGGAAGAGTAAAGGATAGCCCCCTCCGCCCTTGGGGCACCTCCCCCAGCAAGCTGGGCGGGGGGTGATATAGTTTTTTCCGCGCTAAATCATTCATCGCGCTCCACCAGCTTTGCTGGGGAGCTGTCCGAAGGACTGAGGGAGAGGCTGACGCAAGCGATAGCTCTGCCATCTGGAGCTAGATTCCCTAACCGAAATTAACCATATCCCACAGTTTGCCATATTTGTGGCCCGTTGACTCTCGACAAGATTCCACCAATTTGGCATCGTTAATAAAGTATTAACGAGGGCGTTGCCGCCATGGTAAGTTGCGTAACAAAATTTTTCAGTTTGGCTTGTCTGGTAACGGCACTTTTCATGTCTGCCGCTTCAGCTACACCCAACGAAAAAGTTCTTGCTGAATTTGGCAAATCCCGCCCACCGATTGGTTACGTCTTTTTCTGCAAACGCGGTGCCGATGAATGCAAAGAAGCCGACGGCAAAACCGAACGCCTCGTCCTCAACACTGAAAACTGGAATGACATCAACCAGGTTAACACATTTGTAAACTCGTCGATCCAGCCTGCCAGCGATATCGACCTTTATCACACCACTGAATATTGGGCTTACCCAACCACAGCTGGCGACTGCGAAGACTATGTGTTGCTTAAGAAGCGTCTGCTTGTAAAACTCGGCTTTAACCCCGATGAGTTACTTATCACCGTCCTACTCGATGAACACGGCGAAGGTCATGCTGTGCTATCGATTTTGACGAAGGACGCTGATCTCATCCTCGACAATCGCCGCAATGAGATTCTGACCGCTAATCAAACCAACTATAAATTCCTCAAGCGTCAATCTCAACATGATCCCAAGCAATGGGTCAGTCTGCGGAAGACCGACGCCCAAGTGATTGTGAGTAGCCAAGGAAAGTAAAGTATCTCGAATTGACGGCTATATCCAACGTCGTCTTCACTCAGCTTGCAAGACTTGTTGAAACAATCAGACCCAATTCTGGAGACTAGATCTGTATGGCAGTTTGACCGTACGGTGTCAACTGTTTTTTTCTGATTATAGGATTATTTTTATTTTCGTTTTAAATCAGACCGTTAATCTGCCAGACTCACAATAAACAACTCTCCGCCAATTTTATCATAAATGTCTCGCACGCCTCAATCTGCGCTACCGATACAAACTCATCTGGTTTATGTGCCTGCTCGATGTTTCCCGGCCCACAAATTACCGTGGGAATGCCAATCGCCTGAAACAATCCAGCTTCTGTGCAATATGAAACGGCATGGGTGGAATTGGCTCCCGCCGCGTGAAGTGCCAAGTGTTCAGCTTCGGAATCCTGTTCGGGTGCCAAGCCTGGCACCTCGTTGGTTTTGGTTGTGGCAATGCCGCTTTCGGGCGCTACGGCTTTCATTGCCGGTACCAATGTTTGGGCAAATCGCTCTAACCGCAATGGCACAGCACCGGGATTAACCCGTGGCAGCAATCTTGTCTCCCACTGAAAATCGCAATCCTGAGGAATAATATTTTTTGCCGTCCCACCATTGATCACACCCACATGTATCGTCGAATATGGTGGATCAAAACGCCCTGTTGGATCGCCCTCGGCAATCAGGTCAGCACGGATGCGGCTCATCTCGCTGATCATGTCAGCAGCCACCATAATCGCATTCACGCCTTGGTGCGTCAGTGATGAGTGCCCAGCCCTGCCTTTCACCTCAGTCGAAAACGTCACCGCTGATTTATGGCCATTCACCACTTTCATTGACGTCGGCTCACCCACAAAAACCGCGCGTGGTTTTTTCAAATGATCGCGCATATGCGCCACCAAAGGCCTAACACCTTTGCAGCCCACTTCCTCATCGCAACTCAAAGCCAAATGAATAGGCCTCACCAAATTCATCGCTTTGAATTTCGGCACCAGCGCTAATGCACACGCAATAAACCCCTTCATATCTGCAGTGCCGCGGCCATAAAGATTTCCGCCCCGTTCTTCCATCACAAATGGATCACTCGCCCAATCTTGCCCGTCAACTGGCACAACATCGGTATGCCCCGATAAAACAATCCCGCCTGCTATATCAGGCCCAATGGTGGCATAGAGATTGGTTTTGCCTGTTTCATAATCCACACGAATATACGGAATACCGTGGTCATCCAGATAGCGTTCTACAAATTCAATCAGCGGAATATTGCTCAGTCTTGTCGTCGTATCAAAGCCAATCAATTTGGCCAACATTTCAATGGAGGTCATTCAATTCACGCTGTGTTTGTCGTAAGGGCTATCGAGCGAAAAGGCGGGAATAATAACATCAAACACCTGCATCATCTCATTGATCATCTGGTAGCTGCCACGCATCATGCCTGATGAAGTGTTGAGCGGGCAACCTGATGTATATTGAAAACTATCACCCGGTTTTAAAGTTGGTTGCTCGCCCACAACGCCGTCGCCTTTTATCTCTTGGGTTCTCCCCAAACCATCAGTAATAATCCAATGGCGCGTCATCAGCTTCACTGTTTCCCACCCGGTATTACGCACGGTGATTGTATAAGCCCAAACGAATTTGGCTTCATCAGGTTGAGACTGATTTTCTAAAAAATGCGGTTCAACCGAAACGCTAATGAGCCTGGTGGTTTCTTCATACATGCCCCTAATCTAGTCGCTTCGCCTCAGTTTTCCACTGGCATTTTGTAGCGCTTGGAAAACGCTGCAATTCCCGCCAAAAGGAAGCCATGACCAAACCCCACGGAATCCTTCCCGCCAGCCGCATCGCCGCTTATTGCGAAAACGGAACGATCAAACTGGCCCGCAAGCCAGATGATGACCAGATTCAGCCAGCCAGCCTTGATTTGCGTTTAGGTAAAGTCGCATACCGCGTCCGCGCCTCATTCCTGCCCGGCCCCAAAACGACTGTGGCTGATAAATTGAAAAATCTGGTGCTCCACGAAATGAGTTTGGAAGAGGGCGCCGTTCTGGAAACCGGCTGCGTTTATATTGTGCCCCTGCAAGAATCTCTCGCGCTGCCAAAGGGCATCTCCGCTGCTGCCAACCCAAAAAGCTCAACAGGCCGCCTCGATATTTTTACCCGGGTGATTACAGATTACGCACAAGAGTTCGACAAAGTGCCAGAAGCTTACGAAGGCCCGCTTTATGCCGAAATTTCTCCGCGCACGTTTTCAATCCTCGCCCGCGAAGGGTCGCGTCTCAGCCAAATCCGCTTCCGTTCTGGAGCATCGCTTGCCACAGATGCCTTGATCCACGAACTTAATTCAGTTGAGGCTTTGATCACCGAAGGCGAGGTGAACATTGATGGCGGTTTGGCTTTGTCGGTTGATCTCACAGGTGGCAAGCTGCAAGGCCCTGTCGGTTTCCGCGCTAAGCGCCACTCTGCCTTGGTTGATGTCGATAAAAAGGCTGCGCTTGATGTTCTGGATTATTGGGAACCGATTTGGCAAAAGGGTTCGCTCATTTTGGACCCCGATCAATTTTACATTCTAGCCTCGCGCGAAGCGGTGCGCATCCCACCGACGCATGCCGCTGAGATGGTGCCCTATAATCCGCTGGTCGGTGAATTCCGCGTACACTATGCGGGTTTCTTTGATCCGGGCTTCGGCCATAGTTCAGGACATGGCGAAGGGGCCCGCGCCGTACTCGAAGTACGCAGCCATGAAGTGCCGTTCATCCTGGAAGACGCCCAAATCATCGGTCGCCTGATTTACGAACCCCTAACTGAGCCACCACAAATGGTCTATGGTTCTGGCCTTGGCAGCAATTATCAAAAGCAAGGTTTGAAACTGTCGAAACATTTTAAAACTTACGATGGGGCTTATCGCTCTTGAATTGAATAGCGGCCTCTCTATGATGCAAGTTGCGCGGGCGTAGTTCAATGGTAGAACACTTGCTTCCCAAGCAAGTTACGTGGGTTCGATTCCCATCGCCCGCTCCAGAGATATTTCACCGGGCCGTTTTAAACGCCGGTTGATAGCTCACTTTCCAAAAACGCCGGAACACCAACACGGCCACAATGACCAGCGGCAACCAAACCGTTAAACTCGGTGGCCAATTGCTATCTCTAGATATATTTGTGCCTATGCTCAGATATTGGTTGAAACCCAGCACGATGAAGAGGCCAATAAAAAAACGAAAGGGTCCAGGGTTACGGCGCGGCTCGATAATTGTGGCCACAGCGATGAACGGCAATAGCCAAATGAAGGCTAGTTGGGCTAAACGATAATTGAACTCGGCGCTGATCCTTCGTGGCTCCACCTTGAACGGTAGATCTGCGCCATTGGTGAGCAGCTCAGTGATCGTCCACTCATATTCGCTGTTACCCCGTGCGCCATATACTTTCTCTTCAATGACTTTGATTGGCCCTTGCACATTGGCGAGGCGCGAAGCTGTAGTAGTGGCTTTGCTGGTTGCAAGTGGCGCAGCCCCATCACCTTTCACTTCGACAACATCGAGGCCTTTGACGATGTAAGATTGTTCCGAAAGTGTTCCAACACCAATCAATTGACCGGTCGAACCTGCTGTCGTCACGCTGTGACCGTCGGGGTAAGTTTCATACATGAACACTTTTGAAAATGATCTGCCATCGCGCGCAATGTCGTCAACCAAAATTGTCTTGTTACCTTCTGCGCGAAACAGGTTTTTGCCATCTGTCACCAAGCTGGCCGTGGCTTGTACTTCATGCAGAAACGCCGTTGAATCATGCAAAGCCAAGGGTTGCAGCCAGCCGAAGATACCAAAACAAATCGAACTGATTAAAAGTGTCAGCGCCATTATCGGCGCCATCAATTGCATCATGCTGAACCCTAGCGCATGCATAGCATCCAACTCCCGCGAGCGGCTGATCTTTGATATTCCCAACATAACTCCCACAGCCAAAGCCACTTGCAACGCTAAACCTGAATAAAGTGGAAGCCATTGTCCGAGATATTTTACAATTGCGTAAAAGGGATCGGGTTGGTGGATTGCAATGTTCCACACCAGTTTGAGCTTCACAGATTCAAGCAACAACACGACATAAAAAAATGTGTTGCGCATTGGGCCAAAGCTATTTCCAAAAACATATTTACTGGCCAGCATAAAAAAGCCTAGCCCATGAACTCGCCGCGCTTGCATCGGTATTCTCACATTTGATTACAGGATATTTCGGCGTTTATAACCATATTGTAAAGCCCGGGTGGGGATGCTTAAAGCCCACCAGACAATGGCCAACGACTTCCAGCTGATTTGGGCTGGGTAGTTAAGGCCCTATTTTTGGAAGTTTGATGATCGGTTTACTCGAAATTATCACTGGAGCAATGGCGCTGGGCATTGTGTTGTTTGGGCTGTCGCAAGCTTGGCTTGCACTTAATTACCAGCGTAGCAAAGACAAGAACTTGGTCACCAAGCCTCATGCAGTTTGGTCTGGCGCTTTGCCGAAAGTCTTGATGCAGTTGCCAATCTATAATGAACGCTATGTTGTTGAGCGTTTGTTGCGCGCTGTGGCCTTGCAAGATTATCCACATGACAAGCTTACCATTCAACTCCTCGACGATTCAACTGACGAGACCACAGACATTGCTGCTAGGGTGATTGCCGAGTTGGTAAAAACCGGCGTGAACATTCAACATATCAGACGCAAAGACCGCGGCGGTTTTAAAGCGGGTGCTTTGCAGGCAGGCTTGAAATTAGATGATAGCGAGTTCATCGCAATTTTTGATGCCGATTTTATCCCGCAACCTGATTTCATCAAGCGCATTATTGTTTACTTCAGTGATCCAAAAGTCGGCATGGTGCAGACACGCTGGGATCATTTGAACGCAAACTATTCGACGCTGACCAAAATTTTGTCATTCGGTATCGATGCGCATTTTTCGATGGAACAAGGCGGGCGGCAAGCCAGCGATAGCTTCATCAATTTCAACGGAACAGCGGGCATGTGGCGGCGCAAGACCATTGATGAAGCTGGGGGTTGGAGTAGCGATTGCTTGACCGAAGATTTGGATTTAAGCTTCCGTTCGCAATTGATGGGCTGGAAATTTTTGTTTGTTGAAAGCATTTCAACACCATCTGAACTCCCCGTTGAGATGAGCGCTATTCGTTCACAACAGTTCCGTTGGACCAAAGGTGCTGCTGAAGTGGGCCGCAAAATACTGCCCCTACTTTGGTCTTCAAAAGAGCCATTGTCGCGCAAAGTCGTTGGCTCGTTTCATATGTTAAACAGTTGGATTTTTCCAAGTGTGTGCGTGTTCAGTTTTCTGATTGCGGCATTTCCATTTTTGATGGGCCAAGGCGCTGAAGCTGCTTTCATGCCGATTGGCATCATGCTTTTGCTGGGCACCATCAGCGTGGTGTTTGCTTATGCCACCGCACAGACGCATGGCCATTTCAAACATCGTGACAGTAATTTCATTCATGCCATTTATGGCGCGTTTATGTTTATGTTTTTGACCAGCGGCCTAAGCTTGCACAATGCCATCGCCGTGATGCAAGGATTGCTTGGTTACAAGACAGCGTTTGTGCGTACGCCAAAGCTGAATATTTTAGCTGACGATCATAAGTTAACAACGAACCGCGCCTATACTTTAAAGTTTTTAACGTTTGGCTTTGTTCTTGAACTTTTGTCGATGTTCTTGTTTGTCGGATTAGCGCTTCACAGTTTGTGGTTTGGGCATTTTTTGTTGTTGTCAGTCTATGGTTATTTCGCAGCAGGATATGTGATGGTGGTTTATTTCACTTTGGAAGAAGTGATTACGACAGCAGCGCATAACCGCGCACAAGCGATTGCTTGAACGAGGCTCGTCATTTGGACGTCAATTTAAATAACAATAATTGGGCGGTTATCACGCCCAGTTACCGGGGTGATTTTGAACGCTGCCGTTTGCTGTGCCGCAGCTTGGATGCATTTGTCACTGGCGTTTGGCACCATTACATCATTGTTGAAACAGTAGACCTTGAACTGTTCAAAACACTGGCAGGCCCGCGCCGGACTATTTTGGAAATGGAAGCACTGCTTCCTTCCACGTTTCATCATCTCACCCGCATCCCCCTCATTAACAATCGCAGCCTTTGGTTTTCATGGGGCACAAGGTTCATGGCGGGCTGGCATGTGCAGCAGCTGATCAAAATGGAAATGGCCTTCCAACTACAAGAGCAGGGATTGCTGTATTGCGATTCTGACGTGTTTTTCGTCCGGCCATTTGATATTTCGAGCTTGTGCAAAGATGAGCGTTATCGATATTTCAGTACCGCAGATCGCTATGAAGAAAAGGTGATCCCCAATCCCAAATACACAACAGTTTCGGCGCGGCTCTTGGGCATTAAGGAAAATCCTTTTCCCAGTCCAACTTATGTTGATAATCTCGTCGTCTGGCATAGCCCAACTGTTCGGGCGATGTGCGCGCATATCTCGAAAGTTTCGAGCCGCGATTGGCGCGTGAGTTTAGGTCGTGAGATTTTTCTATCCGAATACTCGATCTACGGCTTGTTCATTGATCATATTTTGAATAACCGCTCGCATCTGAAACTTGAGCATCATACATTGTGTAAGACTGTTTGGCACCGCGGTGCGATGGATGATGCGGCGCTTGAAGCATTTTGTTCTGATCTCGGTGATACAATTGTCGCTCTCGGTGTCCAATCTTTTGCGGGCGTTAAAGTGGAGCGGCTTGAAATGCAATTGCAAAAGGCCATTCAGCGCGAAAGTAATTCTGCTTGAAAAAAATGATCTATATATTTTGGAACGCGCCGGGCGGCAGGCCTATTTCAGTGGTGCTGTCGATGTTGTTGGCCAGCGTTTGTGAAATGTTGGGTATGGGTGCAATTGTGCCATTGGTTTCGCAAGCCAATGCCGGTGATGGCGGGGCAAATTCGACGGTCACACAAATTCTGAAAAGTGCCTTTGGTATATTTGGTGTAGAATATAGTTTCACCAATTTGCTTTTTCTTCTCGGCGCCGCACTTATTTCAAAATCAATTATTGCTTTTCTGGCGATGCGATATGTAGCTATTTCAGGCGCTGACGTTACGACGAAACTCAGAATGCGTTTGCTGAACGCCACCACTAATGCCCGTTGGTCATATTTCGTCAATCACCGCCCGGGTGAAGTTTCAGCCATGGTCGCCACGCAAGCCAATGCGGCTGGTGAGGCATTTCTTTCAATTGCGTATCTTGTCACGAATGCAATTTCAGGTCTGGGGTTGTTGATTGCCGCCTCGGTTATTTCATTCAAGCTCGTCATGGTTTCAATTATTGCAATTGTTGCATTGGCTTTTCCGCTGAATTTCATTTTGAAGTTGGCGCGGGAAAGTGGCAGGCAGCAATTTGAGGTTTCAAAGGAACTCACATCAGGCGTGCAAGACGTGATGGGTAATATGAAACCCTTGAAATCAATGGCGCGGCAAAACCACTTCGTCGAAAAATTCGCGGGCAACATCCTGAATCTTCGACAAGCCCTGATCCGCGTCATGGTGAGCCAGCACGGTGTTTTTCATGGTCAAGATATATTGGGCGCGTTGATGCTGTTGATTGGCGTCTATGTCAGCGTGGTGGTGCTGCGCACGCCGCTTTCCGAAATGCTGGCTGTCGGCATCATTTTTTATCAGGTGGTTGATCTCGTCAAACGCATGCAACTGAACTTGCAAACTTCTACTGTTACAGCGCAGTCTTATTATGGCGTAATGGACACTGCGATACGCGCTGAGGCCGAAGCTGAAGTGGACCAGGGAACGACCGAGCCATCGCTAAATGACTCCATCATATTTGAAGATGTGAGTTTTGCTTACGGCAAAAAAGTAGTGCTTTCGCATGTTAAACTCGAATGTGTGGCCAACGAAATTACGGTGCTCATCGGTCCATCTGGCGCAGGGAAGACGACAATGGTCGATTTGATCATTGGATTTTATCTGCCGCAAAAGGGTCGGTTGTTGATTGACGGTGTTGACATGCGTGATGTGAAGCTTTCTGCTTGGCGATCAAAAATTGGTTACGTGCCGCAGGAGTTGACGATGTTACGTGGCTCAATTGCTGACAATATTAGGCTCGGTGAAACGGCAGTCAGTGATGCAGAAATCTTGGAAGCGTTGCGCCTTGCTGGGGCATTGTCTTTTGTGCAAGCGCTTCCAGGCGGGATTAACAGCGATATCGGGACGATGGGTGCCAAGCTTTCGGGTGGTCAAAGGCAGCGCTTGTCTCTGGCCAGAGCTTTGGTGTTAAAACCGAAACTATTGTTGCTCGATGAAGTAACCAGTGCGCTTGATGATGCTAGCGAGGCTGAGATTTGCGCAAACATAGAGATGCTCTCTGGCCAGTTTACGATTGTGGCGATCACCCATAAGCCTGCATGGAAATTGATTGCTGACCGGATTTATAATGTTTCAGGCGGCAAAGTGGAGCGCGTGGCGAAACGTCGAAGCTGAATTTAGCAGCGCTTTTGACTTTCAAAAAAAGTCAAACCGCTCAAGCGGGTTTCCTGATCTTATAAATCCCAACGTCAATCAAGCCCTCAGCAAAGCCAGCTTCGCAATAACAGAGATAGAGCGTCCATAGTTTACGGAAGCGCTCATCAAAACCCAGCGGCATGATTTTGGGCCAAGTAGCTTCAAAGCGTAACCGCCATTGGCGCAAGGTTTCAGCATAACTAAGTCCAAAACATTCGATTTTTTCGAGCAGAAGCCCTGCCTTGGCTGATTGCTCGCGCATAATATCTTTGGTCAGCAACATGCCCCCGGGGAACACATAGCGCTGGATAAAATCCACGCCATTACGATAACCATCATAATTACTTTCCAAAATCGTGATACCTTGAATCGCCGCAGCGCCACCTGGCTTCAAGCGGTTGAAGAGCGTTTTGAAATAGGTCGGCCAATGAGGTTCGCCAACGGCTTCAATCATTTCAATCGACGCAATGGCATCAAAAGTGCCTTTTGTGTCACGGTAATCTTCGAAATGCATTTTGGCTTTATCGTCCAACTTTGCGTCAATGAGGCGTTGATTAGCAAATGCCAGTTGTTCCTTTGAAAGCGTAATGCCGTGCACTTCTGCCCCACGCTTGGCTGCTTCTTCGGCAAAGCCGCCCCAGCCGCAGCCGATCTCAAGAACTTTAGAACCCTTTTTCACTTCTGCCGCATCCAGCACACGGGCATATTTCAGGCGTTGGGCTGCTTCGAGGCTGTTCGTTTTGCTGTCAAAAATCGCCGATGAATATGTCATCGTATCATCCAGCCAGAGTTTGTAGAAGGCATTGCCCAAATCATAATGGACAGAAATATTGTCTTTCGAGCGATCTTTGTTGTTGTCGCGCTTTTTGTGCCAGAGCTTGTCTAAAAGACTGGCATTGAAAATACCACGTCCTGCGCCGTCTATCCCCGAACGATTTTGGAGGTAAAAGCGGAAAAAGGCTGTGGGGTTTCGGCTTTCAACATCACCTGCCAAGTAGCGCTCAAAAAAGCCCAGTTGCGCACGGCGCATGCCAGCCCAGACCACTTTGAAATTTTTCAACTTTAAGTCAGCTTTTTCGCCTGGGTTTTGTCCACCAACCATAATCATCTGGCCAGAGGGCAGCGTGAGCTCTAAAGAACCCTTGAAATCCTGAGGCAAAAGCCGCTTTGCTGCAGATATTATCAGCTTGCCTATAATGCCATCGCTCATGCTTTACACTCCAACCGTTTTTCTTTGAATATTGCGGCGGTTTAATAAAAGATTCAAGGGCTTCGATAGAGTGTTAGAAAGCGACACATGTTAGATCAATTCACCTACTGATCACGGAAATAGAAATTGACGGGCTGGCAAACCCGTGCAACCATGGGTCAATAACTTGCTCTGACGGGCAAGCTGAAACAAAAACAAGAATAACGGGTGGCTCAAGATAAAAGAAACTTATGCGGCACAGGGTTCGCCAGCATATTTCTGATTTTCTCTAACCCCCGAAACCGGTTTAACGTTCAAGGTCTATCGAGGAGAGATAACAATGACCGAATTTGAAATGAAACTTGCAATGGCAAAGAAAGCTGTGGGTCTGGGCAAATTATCCCGCCGCGATTTCATGGCATTCACAATGGCGTCTGGCATGACGCTGGCGGCTTCGCAAATGATGTTTGCGTCTGCTGCTCGGGCAGAAGCAAAAAAGGGCGGCACGTTTAAGGCTGGTATTGGCCATGGCCAAACCACTGACTCGCTTGATCCAGCAACTTGGTCAAACGGCTTTACGTTTGCATTTGGTAAATCTGTAATGGGTGCGCCACTTGTGCAGGTGAACGATAAGAACGTCGCTGTGCCACATGTGGCTGAAAGCTTCGAGCCATCGAATGGTGCTCAAAAGTGGGTTTTCAAAATCCGCAAGGGCATCACATTCCATGATGGTCGTTCACTGACTGCAGATGATGTTGTAAACACGATCAACTATCATATTGCAGCTGATTCAAAGTCACCGGCCAAGTCGGTTTTGTCTTCGGTCACCTCAGTTAAAGCAGATGGCGCTGATACTGTTGTGTTTGAACTTAAGGGCGGCAATGCTGACTTCCCGTTCTTGCTCACAGATTACCACCTCTCAATTTACCCATCTAAAGATGGCAAGATTGACTTTGCTGCAGGCATCGGCGCTGGCCCTTATAAGCTCAAGAGTTTTGAACCCGGCATCAAGCTGGTGGGTGAACGCAACGAAAACTTCTTCGGCACTTCATATTTCGACTCAATCGAAATGTTGTCAATCGTTGACGTTGCAGCACGTACCAATGCTTATCTTGCTGGCGAAGTGGACTTCATCGACCGCGCCGACTTGAAGACTATTGATATGTTGAAGGGTGCGCCAAACACTGAGCTTTATAACGTATCGGGCTTTGCTCACTACACAGCGCCAATGATGGTTGACCGGAAGCCATTTGATAGCCTTGAAGTGCGTCAGGCCATTAAATATGCCATCAACCGCCAAGAACTCGTCGACAAGATCTTGTTTGGTTATGGTTCACCAGGCAATGACAACCCAATCTCAGCTTCCATGAAGTTTGCTGTGAACCCCGCTCCGGTTTACTCATATGACCCAGACAAGGCTGCTGCATTGTGGAAAAAGGCTGGCATGGAAGGCAAGACGGTTGATCTGTCTGCTTCGGATGCTGCATTTGCTGGTGGTGTAGATGCTGCTCTCCTCATGGCTGAACAAGCCAAGAAGGCTGGCATCAACATTAACGTTGTTAAAGAACCAAACGATTCTTATTGGGATAACGTTTGGCTCAAGAAGGATTGGTGCTTGTGCTATTGGGGCGGACGTCCTGTGGCCGATATGTTCTTGTCTATTTCGCTTGCTGCTGATGCAGCTTGGAACGACACACATTGGAAGAACCCACGCTTCAACGAGCTGTTGCTTGCTGCACGTGCCGAGACCGATGATACCAAGCGCGCTGCCCAATATGCCGAAGCTCAACAGCTGGTGCATGATGATGGTGGCCAAGTTGTTCTCATGTACAACAACTATGTTGGTGCATTGAGCACTGGCGTTGGCCACAACACATTTAACTCCGACTTCGACCACGATGGCGGTTACATGTATGAGCGTTGGTGGAAAGCATAAGCTTTTTGCTTTTAATTGCGAAACGAACCCCGTCAGAAATGGCGGGGTTTTTTTTATTGCTTTCATACCCCCCTCTGCTAGTGTTTTCAAAAGCCGCCGCTAGAGCGAGCAATAAATTGGGATTTGGGGACGTGTCGATATGCATCCGGTTTTAAAAACGGTGTTGCAAAGATTGGGGTTCGGGCTGCTCACATTGTTAGCAGTGGCGATTATTATTTTTTCAACGCTCTCGTTTTTGCCCGGTGGTTATGCGCAAAATATTTTGGGCCAAGGCGCTACGCCTGAGACTGTTGCCAGCTTCAATCATGCCTTGGGGTTGGACCGTCCAGCCTATGTGCGGTTTTTTGAGTGGATCACAAATATACTTTTTCACGGAGATTTTGGTAGTTCTTACTCTGGTTTGGCAGGCGCCATCAGACGCCCCGTTACTGCACTGATTGCACCGCGCCTTTTTAACACGTTCTTCCTTGCCGCGATGGCAGCTGTGGTTGCTGTGCCTCTGGCATTAGCACTTGGATTGCTGGCTGCACTTTACCGCAACAGTTGGTTTGACCGTGTTGTGAATGCTGTGACGTTGACGACAATTGCATCACCAGAATTTTTCGTGGCCTATGTGCTCGTGTTTTTCTTGGCCGCAAAGCTGCATTGGTTCTCGCCGCTTTCCACTGTCGATGCGAATACACCGTTTTTGACGCATATCTATAAAGCGGCTCTTCCGGCGCTGACGATGACGCTCGTCATCATCGCCCACATGATGCGCATGACCAGAGCCTCCGTCATAAGCTTGCTTTCAGCGCCTTATATTGAAATGGCGCAACTCAAAGGCCTGACACCGCGGCAGGTGATTTTACGCCACGCTCTACCAAATGCATGGGCGCCGATTGCCACCGTTATTGCGTTTAACCTCGCTTATCTCGTCGTTGGTGTTGTGGTTGTTGAAGTGGTGTTTGTGTATCCCGGCATCGGTCAATTGATGGTCGACTCCGTTTCTACTCGCGATATGCCTGTCGTTCAGGCTTGCGCTTTGATATTTGCTGCAACCTATATTTTGCTCAATCTGTTGGCCGACATAATTTCAATTGTCACCAACCCAAGGCTCTTGCATCCGAAATGAGCGTGCCCTCCACCAATATTCGTAACATCAAAGCCCGCCGCACGTGGTCTGAAAATACTTGGCGGTTTTTACAGACTGCGCCAATCAGCGCATGGTTCGGCATGATTGTGATTTTTATTTATGCATTTTGTGCGCTCTTTGCGCCTTGGTTGGCACCTTACGGTGAAGGTGAAATTGTAACCAAAGGCGCTTATGGCCCCATCAATTGGGCCAACTGGTTTGGCACTGACCAAATTGGTCGCGATACTTTCTCGCGCGTTCTTTATGGTGGGCGCAATACGATTGGCATAGCGCTGATTACAGTTTTGATTTCATTTTCAATTGGTGGCACACTGGGGGTTTATTCAGCACTCACAAGAGGCTGGGGCGACCAGATTATCAGTCGGTTTGTTGATGCGCTGATGTCTATTCCAGTTTTGATTTTTGCGCTCATGTTGCTGGCCGTGTTTGGCAAGAGCAATCCTTATCCGGAGCTGTTGGGCAATTTTCCGCTGAACTTAATTTTCATCTTGGCTTTACTTGATTCCACACGGGTCTTTCGTTTGGCGCGCAACACCGCGCTTAATGTGGTGGTAATGGACTATGTGGAAGCTGCAAAGCTTCGCGGCGAAGGCATGGCGTGGATTGTATTGCGCGAAGTGGTTCCAAATATTTTGCCGCCACTGATTGCTGAGTTTGGTTTGCGGTTTTGTTTCGTATTCCTCACCATTGCCGCACTCTCGTTCTTAGGCGTCGGTATCCAACCGCCAACTGCAGATTGGGGTTCGATGGTGGCCGAAAGCAAATCACTGATCACTTATGGCCGCATTCAACCCCTGATTCCGGCTGGTGCTATCGCGCTTTTAACCGTGGCCGTGAATTTCGTGGTTGATTGGTTCCTTTACCAGACAAGTGGACTTCGTGATGAAAAGTGAAGCAAAGCGCGTTAAAGGCGAAGCTCTTTTGGAGATGAAGGGCCTCAAGATTGAAGGCTATAGTGGTGATGCCTGGCACCCAATTGTTAAGGGGATTGATCTCAGCTTGAAGCGCGGAGAAGTGTTGGGGCTGATTGGTGAATCAGGCGCTGGTAAATCCACGCTTGGTCTGGCTGGCATGGGTTTTGCGCGTCCGGGCTGCCGGATTTCAGCTGGCACAATTACATTTGATGGCATTGATTTGGTGAATGCGTCTGCTGCAGAAAAGCGCGCCCTTTGGGGTTCGCGCATTGCCTATGTGGCGCAGAGTGCGGCCGCTGGGTTTAATCCGGCGCACCGGATCATTGAACAGACGGTTGAGACGGCTATTAATCATGGTGTGATGGAACGCGAAAAGGCTGAAGCCGATGCCCGTGATCTTTATGGCCGCTTGCAACTCCCTAATCCAAACACCATAGGTGCGCGTTATCCGCATCAAGTTTCCGGCGGGCAGTTGCAGCGTGCGATGACGGCGATGGCCATGTCGTGCCGGCCTGACTTGATTATTTTTGACGAGCCAACAACAGCGCTGGATGTGACCACCCAAGTTGAAGTGTTGGCGGCGATGCGCAATATCGTGGAGCAGTTCAATACTGCAGCAATTTATATTACGCATGATCTGGCCGTCGTGGCGCAGATGGCACACCGGATTATGGTGTTGCGTTATGGCAATCTGGTTGAAGAAGCGCCAACACGCGCCATGCTGAAAGAGCCAACGCAGGATTACACTAAGTCCCTTTGGGCGGTGCGCAAGCTGGTTAAACCGGAATCGCAAGGTGAGGATATAGTTCTGCAAATTCAAAATGTTGAGGCCAGTTATGGCAACGGCGTTAAAGTTTTGGATGATGTGACGGTGAGCGTGCCGCGCGGACGCACAGTGGCCGTGGTGGGTGAATCAGGTTCCGGCAAATCGACATTAGCGCGGGCCATCACAGGATTGTTGCCGATCAGCAAAGGTACTATTTCTTTCAATGGCAAGGCGCTGACCGCCAAGCTGAAAGACCGCGACCGCGATCAGTTGCGGCGCATTCAGATGATTTATCAGTCGGCAGACACGGCACTTAATCCGCGCCAAACGGTGCGCGATATTATTGGTCGGCCGCTTGAGTTTTATCTCGGCCTTAAAGGTGCAGACAATGACAAGCGCGTTGTGAAGCTACTTGAATCCATCGAACTCGATGAAAGCTTTATTGATCGCTATCCATCGGAAATGTCAGGCGGGCAAAAGCAACGGATTTCAATTGCGCGTGCCTTGGCGGCCGAACCTGATGTGATCATCTGCGATGAAGTGACATCAGCACTCGACCAGATCGTGCAAGAGGGAATTTTGCAGTTGCTGATGAAATTGCAGCGCGACACCAATGTGACTTATCTTTTTATCACCCATGACATCGCCACTGTGCGCGCGATTGCTGATGAGATTGTGGTGATGAATAAGGGCAAGGTTGTTCAGCAAGGCTTGAAATCCAAAGTTCTGAACCCGCCCTATCCGGCTTATACGGAATTGTTATTATCGTCCGTGCCAGAGATGGATCCTGATTGGTTGACGAAATTACTTGATAAACGCAAGGTTAAGCCTGCTGCGGCTTGATGAGTTCAACCTCCTCCTAACCCGTCATCCCGGCGAAGGACGGGATTGGGCTTTAATAGGGTAGTAAGCCCGGCCCCGGCCTCCGCCGGGGTGACGACACAAGTAATAAATCAATAAACCGCACTAATAATTTCCCGAACTAACAAGGCCATTCAAAAATCCCTGCGCCTGTTTTTCAATTGCGGATCTATCTGTTTCACTAAATTTATTATACGTGAAGCAGGTTTGCGACATGCGCGGGTTTTTTGAAAACCGGTCTCTGTGCCTTGCGATAAAATCCCAGTAAAGCGCGTTGAATGGACAGGCGTCGACTCCCGTTCTTTTCTTCACGTCAAAGGCGCAGCCCTTACAGTAGTTGGACATTTTGTTGATGTAATTGCCTGAGGCCGCATAGGGTTTTGACGCCAGCAATCCGCCATCTGCATGAAGCGCCATCCCGATGGTGTTAGGCAGTTCCACCCATTCATAAGCGTCGGCATAAACGCTCAAATACCACTCGTGCACGGCTTGAGGCGCAAGCCCTGCGATCAATGCGAAATTCCCGGTGATCATCAGCCTTTGAATGTGGTGGGCATAAGCTTCCTGTTTGGTTTGTTTCACCACTTGCGCCACGCAATTCATTTTTGTGTCACCCGTCCAATAAAAATCAGGCAGGGGCCGCGTGGCGTTCAGAGCATTGACGTTCACATAATCTGGCATTTTTAATTGGTAGATGCCGCGGATGTATTCGCGCCAGCCGATGATCTGGCGAATGAAACCTTCGACAGCTTCGATGGGGGCGGTTCCATTCTTGTAACATGCCTCAGCCCTGCGGCAGACATCAAGGGGATCCAGCAATCCGATATTGATGTAAGGTGATAAGATACAATGATGCATGAAGTACTCGCCTTCAACCATCGCATCTTGGGTTTCGCCGAAGTGGGCGAGCTTATAATTCAAGAAGTGCTCGAGCGCCTGCTCTGCTTGCGCTGCTGTGACGGCAAACCAAAAGGGTTCAAGATCGCCAAAATTGTTTGGGAAGTTTTTCATCACCAAGGCAATCACATCTTGCGTTATCTTATCATGTTCAAATCGAGGTGGCTGTCGGGAGAAGAAACCCGATTTGGCTGGCTTTCGATTTTCAGAATCAAAATTCCATTTACCGCCTTCTGGTTCATCGCCATTCATTAAAAGTCCGGTGGCGCGGCGCATGTCGCGGTAGAAAAATTCCATGCGCAACTGCTTGCGATCCTTTGCCCAATTGTTAAACGCGGCGTGAGAACAGACGAAGCGCGTGTCCTCTATTGGACTGAAAATAGAAAGCTCTTGCTGTAAACGCCATTCGGCTGCTTCAGTTATTACAACATTGGTGATGTTAAGGCGGGCTTGCGCACGCGTGATTTCGCTTCTCAATGAGCCTGTATTGCCTTCGTCTTTCAGTTTCACATAATCGACCCGCCAGCCAAGTGTACGAAGTTCTTCGGCAAAGTGACGCATAGCTGAAAATACCAGGGCAAATTTCTTTTTGTGGTGGCGCGCATAAGTTGCTTCGGCCATCACTTCGGCCATGAATACCACGTCACATGATTTATTTGCTTGCCGAAGCGACGAAATGTTTTGCGAGACTTGGTCGCCTAAAATGACGATTAACGATTGATCTGGATTTACCATGCTGCGTATACGGTTATGATTCAAAAAGAGATTTCATGACCCATCCCACAATCATCTGGTTTCGACAAGATTTGCGCATCAGCGATCATGCGGCACTTTGCGCAGCCGCCGCCAACGGGCCGATTATTCCACTATATATCTTGGATGATGAAACGCCAGCAACTTGGAAGATGGGGGCAGCTTCGCGCTGGTGGTTGCATAAAAGTCTCGAAAATCTGAATACCAAAATTCCTTTGGTGTTTCGCCGCGGGCGGGCGGATGTAGTGATTGCGGATTTGATCGCAGAGACAAAAGCCAGTGCCGTATATTTCACACGCGACTATGCGCCTTGGTCTGGGGCATTGGAAAAGCGGGTTAAGGATGTTTGCGATAAAGCTGGCGCTTCGTGCCATCGCCATGGCGGATTTCTGTTGCATGAACCTGAATCCATACGCAACGGATCAGGCGAGCCTTATAAAGTTTACACGCCCTACTCGCGCGCCTGTTTTGCTTCTGGTGAACCCCGCGCCCTTAAAGCTGTCCCTCAATTTAAAATTTATCCAACTGCAAAAAGTGATCACCTAGCGGATTGGGATTTGCTTCCAACCAAACCAGATTGGTCAACTGGCCTTGCTGAATCCTGGAAGCCAGGTGAAGAAAACGCCCACGCTCTGTTGTATCAATTTTTGGATGAGGGTCTGGCTGATTATGCTGAAGGACGTGACCGACCGGACAAACCATTTACGTCACGCCTTTCCGCCTACCTGCATTTTGGTGAAATCTCGCCCCATCAAATCTGGCATGCAACGCGCAGTGCTATGGCCAAGGCTGGTGGCGGGCTTGACCGCAGCGGAGAGAAGTTTTTGAAGGAAGTTCTTTGGCGCGAGTTTTCTTATCATCTGCTGCATCACTTTCCACATTTTCCCGACCTGCCTTTCAAGCCCGAATACGCCGATTTTCCGTGGGCAGAAAACCCGCAAGCCTTGAAGATTTGGCAAAAGGGGCAGACGGGTTATCCCATCGTTGATGCAGGCATGCGCGAGCTTTGGCACACTGGCATAATGCATAACCGTGTGCGCATGATTGTGGCTTCGTTTTTGATCAAGGATTTGTTGATCCCGTGGCAGGATGGTGAACGCTGGTTTTGGGATACGCTGGTGGATGCTGATATTGGGGCTAACTCGGCCTCATGGCAGTGGGTGGCTGGATGTGGGGCCGATGCCTCACCCTATTACCGCATCTTCAATCCCGTGCTGCAGGGCGAGAAGTTTGACCCTGAGGGGGCTTATGTGAAAAAATGGGTGCCGGAACTTCAGAGTGTGGCTGCTGAGTTTATCCACCACCCCTGGGACATGGCTGTTCCGCCAAAATCATATGCCAAGCGAATTGTTGATCATGGTGTGGCAAGGGACAGGGCGCTTGAGGCGTTTAAGAAAATTAAAAAAGTGGAAGCATAACACTTCGGTTGGAAGCTTAGCTGCGGACCTTAGCCTTGATCTTGCTTCTTTAATTGTTGCCATGTGTTTGGTTGGGCCAACATCTGTTGTAGGTAATGGAGATTGGCTTCGACTTGATCGGGCGGCAGATCGGCGCTGGCGATTTGGCGGGCTTCGTCGAAACGACCTTGCAATCCAACGACAAGAGCCAAGTTTTGGCGCACGCGCGGTTGGGCATCAACGCCGGGTTGGGTCATGGCGCTGCGCAGCAACTTTTCGGCATCCGGCAGTTTGCCTTCCAGGGCATATGACATGGCCATATTGTTTTCGACTGAAAGTTGGTTTGGCTTTAGGGCAAGCGCTTGTTGATATTTGACACGCGCCCCAGCGTAGTTGCCCTGCTGGTCATAGGCCGAGCCCAAGGCGGATAGGGTTTGCCAATCAACGCCCGGCTGGGCAGCGGCACGTTCAAGCATCGTTGTGGCTTCGCCTGAGCGCCCTGCGCTTAAAAGCTGTTTGCCCAGTTTTGATTGCAACGGGCCGTCATTTGGGTGGGCGATTGCAATTGCCTTTAAAACTTCAATTTGCTGTTCGGTCTGGCCCATTTTCTGTAAGTTTGCTGCATAATCGAGGCCGACGGCCACATTGCCTTGATTGGCGCTCCATTGCTGGCCCAGTTCCTGGGTTCGTTTGAATGAGCCTACGGCTTCAGTTCCAGCAGGTGCTGCAGTGCCCACGCTGCCAGTGGTCATCGCATCGGTTTCCAGCGCAGCGTTTTTAGTTGCGCACGCGCCAAGTCCCAATGCAGCAACAAGCACCAAGGTGGACGGCAAAATCCGTATTTGGGCGATGGCGATAAGGGCTGGCATGTCATACTCCGACTGCAAAATTCACAATATTCTGATTGAGCATGATGCTTTTTCGTCAATAAACGATTAACCATAAGCAAATCGGTCAAATTTCAAGGATTCTTCAATGCGCGATGCCAGCCAGATTATTTTGCCCCGAGATAGGGCTGCGGCGGTGAGTTTGGTAGTTATGAACAAAATGGAGTTGTCATTAAAACTCAAAGCTGCTTCGCCACGATTTAAGGCATTGGTTCGCGGTCAGGGGTTTGAGGCTTCGGCGCTCAGTTTTGCTTTAATCTCGAACGAGCATGGCGAAACGTCGGAAATTTGGGTGGGGGCTCCCGCTGCGGATGCTGATCCCTTTGCCCTTGGAAGCTTGGCCAGCAAATTGCCGCCCGGCCATTATCGGTTCCAGGGACCCATCAGGGAGGCACATCTGGTAACGCTGGGTTGGTGCTTGGAGCTTTATAAATATGATCCGTTTCGCAAGGCGGAGGTGCGGTCCGTTACGTTGGAGTGCCCGGACAAAGTTGACCTTGGGGCGGTGATTGAAGCGGCCAATGCCAGTTTTTGGGTGCGTGACATGATCAATACGCCTGCAAATTTGTTTGGGCCTGATGAGCTTGAGGCAGAGGCGCAAAAGCTGGCCAAAAATTTTAAAGCTGCGATCAAAGTTGTTCGCGGCAAAGTGTTGGCAAAAGAGTTTCCACTTATTCATGTGGTGGGGGCGGCCAGCACGCGCGCACCACGGCTGATTGATTTTTCGTGGGGGAAATCCACTGCGCCAATGGTAACCCTTGTCGGCAAGGGCGTATGTTACGATACGGGCGGTCTCGACATCAAGCCATCGTCAGGCATGATCCTCATGAAAAAGGATATGGGCGGAGCGGCGAATGTTTTGGGGCTGGCCAAACTGATTATGCAAGCCAAGCTTCCCATTCGGTTGCGCGTGCTGATCCCCGCCGTTGAAAATTCGATTTCGGGTGAAGCCTTCAGGTCGAGCGATGTTTTTAAAACGCGCAAAGGTCTGACGGTCGAAATTGGCAACACCGATGCCGAAGGGCGGTTGATTTTATGCGAGGCGCTTGCCTTGGCCGACGAAGAGTCGCCCGATCTGTTGATTGATATGGCGACGCTTACAGGTGCGGCGCGGGTGGCGCTGGGGCCAGATCTTCCACCATTTTATACTGATGATGCCGCAGTGGCGATGGGATTGACCAAACATGCCGCCACTGAAAACGATCCGTTGTGGCAACTGCCTCTTTGGAAGCCATATTACAGCATGATTGAAACGCCGATTGCGGATTTGAACAATGCCGGCGCAGGGGGGTTTGCGGGTTCGATCACGGCGGCTTTGTTTCTGAAACGCTTTGTTGAGAAGGCAAAAGCCTATGTGCATTTTGATATTTATGGGTGGGTGCCTAATGCTAAGGCTGGTCGACCTAAGGGTGGCGAAGCACAGGGCATGCGGGCGCTGTTTGCATTGATTCGTGAGCGTTACGGGAGCAGTAGGTTAGGTTGAATTTCAAACAATATATGAGTCACTGGCAGGCGCTAAATGTCTCCAGTCCACTCCTAGGCAGACAAGAAATTTCGACTTATTGTGGACGGCTATGGGCCAGATGCTGACATTGGCAAACGAGGTTGCCTTGTAAAGTTATACGGATGTCGGTGAGATTTGAGTGTGATGATACAAATCACTTAGGCCATTTGGAATGCCCAGTCGCAGAAGGCGACGATAGATACTCCCTTTGGATGATGGACTCGATGAACCACATAAAATCCATAGCCGGGAAGTGTCACTTCCGAAAGTCGTCGCAGCTTTCCAGTGGCAAGCTCGTCACGGATCAGTATGTCACTGCAAATAGCAATACCCTGTCCCGCAACAACGGAATCAATGGCATGGAGTTCTTCTTCGAAACGAAGGCTCACTGTGTCTGCAAGGCGGGGTACCTTAAGGTAAGTTGCCCTTGCTTCCCTTTCCCACCGCTGCCATGTGGGCGCTTCTACATCCATGGGCGGCCAGCCGGTTTCAATACGCGGAAAATCCGCGAGCTCAAAAGGTGTATGCATTCTGGCAGGTGCTCCGACAAGTGAGGGGCTGCCGACGACATGGAAGGTATCGCGGAATAGTTCGCGTGCAATACCATCAATAGGCTGGTTGCGTGCATAGCGGATTGCTACGTCCGCATCGCCTGCGCTGAGGTCAAGCACGTCAAAGGTACTTATAATATCCAGCGAAATATCGGGATGCGTTCGCCGCCAATGGGTAAGCTTCGGTAATAACCAGCGAGCGGCAATGGCGTTTGTAGTTGTTACGCGCAGGCCATGAACAATTTGGACCGCGCCAACGTCGGCCAAAGCTTCGGCAATTCCATTGAAACCATCACGAATTGTCGGAAAGAGTTGCTTGCCAGCAGCCGTGAGTGAAAGTGGGCGCGGTTGGCGTCGAAACAGGCGTTGGCCACAATATTGCTCAAGAAGGCGGATTTGATGGCTAACTGCTGTTGGCGTGACACCGAGTTCATTGGCAGCTAGTTTGAAGCTTAAGTGCCGGGCCGCAGCTTCAAAAGCACGAAGTTCAATCAATGGCGGTAGGCGGCGCATGAAAGTATTCTAGATGAACTGAGTTCATCTGCAATGAGATTCTTTGAATTTGCTTTTGCTGGAAGATGATGAAAGGTTCACCATATGACAGCGTTTAGGAAAAACTATGATCTTCTTATCGTGGGTGGCGGCCTCGCTGGTTCGGTGCTGGCGAGGGCCATCGCACTTGAAGGTTTTAAAGTCTTGGTCATCGAAAAGGAAACCAAATTTAAAGATCGCGTTCGCGGTGAAGTACTGCTCCCTTGGGGAACCGTAGAAGCCAAGGAATTGGGCATCTACGACATCCTTTTGGCAAGCTGCGCCAAAGAAGCAGCCAGAGAACATTTCTTCTATTCAGGCAAGGCATCAGAGCCACGTGACTTTCGAACCACGACGCCAAAATGCACTTGCGTTCTTTCTTTCCATCATCCGGAGATGCAGGAAGTCCTGCTTAACCATGCTGCCCAAGCTGGAGCAGAGGTCTGGCGTGGTGCAATACTTGCGGAGCTCCGTATTGGTTTGATGCCGGAAGCTGAAATTATCTACGATGGCCAAACCACGACTGTCAGCGCCCGACTGGTCGTCGGAGCAGATGGGAGAGAATCGCAGATTGCAACACTCTTAGGATTAGCCCGTACCATTGACCCGACCGAACTATTCACGGGCGGACTACAACTGACGGGTGATATTGAGATTGAACATGCCTTGTACTTCTTCCTCGACGCCATTACTGGGCGGGGAAGTATTCTCATCCAAAACAAACCGGGGAATTTTCGCGCCTATCTGCTGCACCACAAGGATGCCCTGCCGAGACGTCTATCCGGCGAGCGTGATCTTACTGCAGTGATGAAACACTTCGCTGAGATAGGAATTCCCAAGGCTTGGTTGGAACGACTGACACCGCACGGCATATTTGCAACATTTGATGGCGCCCACCGTTGGATAACAAACCCCACACGCGGCAACTGCGTGCTGATCGGCGATGCTGCTTCTGCAAGTGATCCAGTATGGGGGAATGGGCTGTCGCGAACTCTACGCGACGTGAGAATATTGCGTGATTGGCTTCTCAAGCTTAAGGACTGGTCAAGAGCAGCAGATGCCTATGCCGCCGATCACGACTACTTTTTTCAACGTCTTCGCCGCGCCGAACGGCTGAACGCCACGCTGCATTTTTCTATGGGAGAAAGGGCAGAATCCAGACGACAGCGTGCATATGCGTTGATGGACAACAACCAGGAGCTCAATCCCGATGTTGCTGGTCTTGGACCAGAAGCACGTTGTAGTGATTATGTGATCAATACCTTGCTCGGTGAATAATGTTCCTTCATTGCTAGGTTGGCAGATTAGAGCACTCCCCGAATTTTCAACTCCGAGCATGATCTCTTTTGGTCAACTGATTTGTCAAATGTCACATATGCATTACTTCTAAATATCCGCTCAGGGTCAAACTCGTAGGTTTGGCCATGTGCATACCAAGTCAGCTTACCACTTGAGAGCAGGCCACATGCAGAACTGAACAATCGGAAACTTCGGGCCAAGACCTGACATTAGCAGTGAGTGAACTGATCAGACGTTATTGATGATCTCCTACGACAGAGAAGATCTCATAATGTCTGGAACAAAAAATTGGGACGGCCAATGCGGGATAGGTTACAAATGATAGCATTTCGGGGGAGCAAGCCCCCCGAATGGTAAGCGCATAAATCTAACGTCATGGAGTCATGGTTGGGTCACGAATTTAGTCTAGGCCTCAGCGGATGCTCATATTCACTGGCAAGTAGAAAAAATTCTTGGATTCACTCGCCGTGCTTATGGGATGAGCAAAACGTGCCAGCGAAGGATGGGCCTCCCCAAGGGCTGCCAAGTCTACGCCCATGTCTTTAAGGAAGTGGTGATCTAGCGTCCCCAAATAGGCGATTTGCCGTTTGGCAACCTGTTTTTGCTGACGTGCTTCAAGCATTTGCTTGAGCCAGCTCAGTACTGGCATAGACCGGACGTGTTCTGAAGATTGGAAGTGCTTGGCATCTGCCAGATATGCATGCATTGTGGTTTTCCTCTGGTTGCGCCTGGCCTACCGTTGTGGTTGGCTTCAGGCTAATAGGGAGAAACTAGCCGGACGGCGCGATTTGCCCGGTTGCCCAGCGTAAGATTGCCGTAAGAGTTCATAAAAAATGATCGATCAGGTCAAAAATCAGGATTTTTCCAGCCCTGCAGATGTTTTGGTTCCAATCCGGCTTCGACTTTTTGGGACATTCAGCCTGATTCTGCCCATCGACCGTGAATTGCAGATCACGAGCAAGAAGAATCGGGCGCTTCTTGCTATACTTGCCATTTCGCCGGGCGGACAAGCCAAACGAGATCGCCTCTGCGAATTGCTATGGGGTGATAGGGGTGACGAGCAGGCGCGCAGCAGTCTGCGGCAATCGCTTGCCGTAATGCGAAAAGAACTCGGAGAAGCCGAGCCATTATTGCTTCATACTCGCGAAGATATCATTATGCTGAGAACATCCGAAGTTAGTGTTGACACGATTGAATTCTTGAAGCTCTCCAAGGCTTCAGATTCTGCATCACTTCGGCATGCATCGGAGATCTATTCCGGTGAACTTCTTGCCGACACATCAGTAAAGGACCAACCATTTGAGGACTGGCTGGCTGCCGAACGACGGCGGTTGGAAGATCACGCAATCAGTGTACTTGAGAAGCTCACCGAATTTGAGACGGGACAAGATCGTATTTCAACAGCTAAGCGTCTGGTTGAACTGGACCCATTGCGCGAATCTTCCCATCGCACGCTCATGGACGCTTATCATAAAATTGGCGAAAATGGTCTTGCGCTTAGGCAGTACGAAATCTGTCAAGAACTTCTGAAATCAGAATTGGGCGTCGAACCGGCACGTCAGACACAGGAGATCAAACAGAAGATTGCTGAAAAAGTAGAAGTTTTCGAGGCAAGCGTCCAATCGACGGAAAGTATTCCATCTGTTCCGAGAGATACCATGCGGCTATCCATCGCCGTCCTGCCTTTCATCAATCTAAGCGGCGATTCTACCCAAGATTATTTTAGTGACGGCATAACAGAAGACATAAGCACGGAACTTGCCCGCTTTCATTCTTTGTCCGTTATCGCCCGCAATTCGTCGTTTCAATTTCGAGGTCTGGGAGTCGATCTGGCTGCGGTGCGAAGGGTACTCGGCGTCCGCTACATAGTCGATGGCAGCATCCGGAAATCCGGTACCAATGTCCGCGTTTCCGCTCGGCTAATCGATGCCGAGTCCGGAAACCAACTCTGGGCGGAGCGTTATGACCGGACCATGGAAGAAGTCTTCGCGGTCCAAGACGAAGTGGTTGAAACCATCGTCTCCACCTTGGAAAGCCGTTTGGCCGCCACTGGAGCTGCCCGGGTGCGTAGCAAGCCGACAACAAGTTGGGTTGCTTATGACTATTTTCTGCAGGCCAGAGAACTCAGCAATCATTTCAGAATACACGAGGCCGATGGCTTTTTGGCAAGGGCAATTGAACTCGATCCCAACTATGTCCATGCTTATGCTTGGCGCGCCTCTACGCTGGTCGTAAAGTACTGGGACGACTGGAAGCCGGAGACATTGCAGGAAGCCGCAGCTTGTGCCGAAAAGGCCCTGTCATTGGACGACGCCGATGCTTGGTGTCATCATGCAATGGGCTATGTTGCACTTCATGCAAACAATCACTCACTCGCCAGCTCGCACTTGGAGCGTGCGATGAGACTCAATCCAAATGATGTCAACATTACTACCGACTATGCGAACTGCCTCACCTATATGGGTCGCTTTGACGAGGCCTTGAGATATCTGGACAAGGCGATGCAGCGCAACCCGTTTCCACCGACGTGGATTTGGGAGGTACGCTGCACAGCGCTTCTTCAATCTAAACGCTATGAAGATGCCATCAGCGCACTTCAAAATATGCCAATCGAACATTACTTTACTCACGCACTATTGGCGGCGGCCCTTGCTTGGGCGGGGCATATAGAGAATGCACGCCGCGAAGTTGCCCTAGCTCTGGCGCTAAAGCCGGACTTAACAGTTTCCATCTACGGGTTATATCCTTGGATGTACGAATTCCACCGGAAGCATATCCTAGATGGCCTTCGTATGGCGGGTTTGCCCGAGTAGGCCGTTGTCTACTACCGTTTGTTAGGCTGGATGAGGTGGACGTCGCCACACGATCTGCCGTAGACTGTCAGCGAGCAAGTTTCTCCCAATTGCAACCTAGGCCAAATTCGAACGGAAGCGATGACCGATCATGGTCATGAACGATTGTTATGGTTTGCTCGCACATCGTCCGCTTCGCAAATGATCACGGCCAAATTTCTAAGGAAAGCAGACCTCGTCAACATTTAGTCTGCTCTCCGATGTAACTCAGACAATTTGCAAATGGTGTCAATGGCGGAGACAAAATGGGCCAAGAGCAGACTAAAAAAGTGCAGCAGCTGGTCTAACTTTATTATTTCGCCTTCTTGAGATTCAGAAATTCCTTAATTTGGGATAGATCGGATGGATCAGCCATGCTGCCGTGGCTAGTGCCGGTTGGCAAAGGGGCGGGCGGGAGAAACGAGCGGGTTCGGAGGCTGACTGACCGAGATGATAGGACGAAGTGGCTTGTGCTAACGGAAAATGCTAGTTGGTTTGAAGTGATAAAAGCGATTACGAACTTCATCCTGTTTCAGCTAGCCTGGTTTGCAGCGGTCATCGGCGGAGCACGCGGCTGGCCGATACTCGGGGTGTTACCGGCCATTGTTGTTGTCGCAATCCACCTTGGATCTAATCTTGCTCAGGTGAAGCAGGAGATAATGCTCGTCTTAGGTGTGACTGCCTTGGGGGCGATTTTTGAAACCGCGTTTATTGCCCTTGGTACGCTGAACTACGCCAGACCTAGCGATATTGCTGCGCTGCCGCCGATTTGGATTATCGCACTCTGGTTTGCTTTCGGCACGTTGCCACATGGGAGCTTGAAGTGGTTGTCTGGCAGAATATGGCCTCAACTACTTCTTGGCGCAGTCTTTGGCCCTCTGAGCTATTTGGGCGGCGTTAAGCTTGGTGCCGCCACTTTGGGTGAACCAATTGTAAATTCTCTTGCAGTTATCGGGTGTGGCTGGGCACTGGCACTGGCGCTGATTTTCCAAATGGCTAATAGATTGCGGGCCGAGCTGTAGTCAATCGTCTGAGTCGATAGCTATTATATTATGCGCTTCACAACCTTTCCATCCGCATTGCGCTCGCAGAACGCTATCCCTCCGTGCTTCACCATTTCAGGCACGCCTTAGGTGGCCAAAATGCTGTGTCATGATCTGGGTGTTGTTTGCAACTCAATCGGATCTTTTCAAATCTTTCGGGCGTATCGCCTACTCCGTTGTCACTTTCGCCGCTCTTCGTACCGGGAAGAGATAGCACCTCACTCAACCACGGTTCACGTGATTCAAGCCCGTACTGAAATTCTGGTTTCATTTCAGAATGCCGATCAAGTGATCCAATCGAAACCGCAATTCGCGGCTGGGAGACAAACTTGTAGACGATGGGCGTTCCGCAGCCGCGACAGAACCCGCGCAGCGCATCGTCGGAACTCTTGAAGTATGTGATTTCCCCTCGGGTCAGCCTGAAGTAAGCAGTATCTACATCAGCAAACGCGCCGAAGAAATTTCCAAATTGCTTTTGGCACATGCGGCAATGGCAAATGCAAGGGTTTCCCGGTCGTGCGGATAGTGCATAACGAACGGCACCGCATTGGCATCCACCAGCCCACTCTTCTAACATGTTTTCACTCCGCGCTCGTAGTTGTCTAGCAGAAGGATTTCAGATGCTCCAATCCAAGCTATCGGAAGATTTCGAACTGGTCGATAGGTCTTGGTCTGATGTGGCTGTGAATGAGGCTCCTCGCCGTTACCCGGCTTCCACTTCTGGCCCTTTGCTTCTGTTCGGTAACTTAAACGTTTGCCAGCTTCCAAGCGGTAAGCTGACTTGGCATGGACATGGTCAAAACTACGAGTTTGACCCTTACCTGAAGTCCGATCCCAGGAGGTCCGCCGTTGCAGACCTGCACGAAGAAGGGAAAGCGCCAACTTCCTTTGCTTGTCCTACTACTGTATCTATAAACTGAAATATCTACGAACTGAAAGGCCAAACCATGTTTCCTGAAGGTGTCACTATCAATGCGCTAACTGGTGAAGTCACACCGAGCACCGGTGAGTACACCAAGCGGCTGAGTGAATTCCGCCGCATCTATCGCGACATTAAAGCGCTCGATGACTTGATTTCGGCGGGGGACCTTGTGACCTACAAGGTGGTGGAATATCGTGCCGAGGGCTCCGATATTTTCTTCGGCACCACCACCATGATGCCTGGTCGCGTGGGCGCTGAATATTTTATGACACGTGGCCACTATCATGCCCGGCGCGACCGGGGCGAAATTTATTATACGCAGTCCGGCCAAGGCATCCTGTTGTTGCAAACGCGCGATGGTGAGACACGCGAAATAGACATGATGCCTGGCACCTGTGCCTTCATCCCACCGGACTGGGCCCACCGTTCCATTAATACGGGGGAAACGCCGCTGGTGTTTGTGTGGTGCTGCAACCAGGACGCAGGGCACGACTATGCAGAGATTGTCACTAAAGGCATGCGGATGTTGGTGATGGAGAAAGACGGTGTCTCGACGTGTGTTCCCAATCCAAACTTTACCGTTTAGGTCGGCACCGAACTTACGAAGCCAATTGGAGAAATGAGTAGACCTGCGCTTTGTTTGGCAGGCTTGTCATAGCGCCCTTTTTTGATGCAGCCAAAGCACCTGCGGCACAAGCCACTTGCACCATTTGCGCCGGCTCAATGCCGTGAAGAACGCCAGACAATATAGACGCCGCATAAGCGTCACCTGCACCCGTAGTATCAATAGCGTCAACCTTGAAACCCTTACATTCGAACTTTCCGGCTCTTGTGTA
>JANYLQ010000051.1 GCA_025363755.1 Hyphomicrobiales bacterium
TACCCAGCTGCAGCCAACCAACTCGGGTGCAGAGGCCGCCATCGCGCTGGCAGGCTTCGAGATAACAATCGTGCTGAGAACTCTCATCTGCCGATCCGCCGCCGCGAACGCAAACAGCAACGCTTCAAATCGCAAGGTTCAGCCCAGAGATTTCTCGCCACGCACGCCGCCATCTACAACGTTTTCAACGTCCAACGACATCTCATAAGCCGCTGCACACTTAGCTATCTCCGAGCCCAGGCCATAGCAACTTGGGTGGCAGCTACGGCGTCTGCCTGACAGCTACCTGGGATGGTGCTAATTTGCCTGTAAATGTTAACTTGTCAGTTCCGGCTGGGTATCCTGCGGCATTGAAGTGATTTGTTTACCTCAGCTATCCAAGGTATTTGATTATCGACCATTTTGCAGATAGACCGAAAATTGGACAAGTACGGATTGCCCCCGATCCCCCTGCACGTCTGGCCGGCGGGGCAACTCGTCGGTCAATTTATCGGATTGCCCATCAGACGCACGTACCAACAACAAAAAATCTTGACCATAAATTCAAGCTCACATGATTTCTACATGCCGCTTTGTTTACGTGGGCAACCAATACAGTTCTAGCTCATGGACGCTCGCTTTCCTGGCCAGGCAATAGAAATTCACCGCCTCAACAAATAAGCTGGTTGACTCTTTCCACATTGCGGGAACATAGTAAGAACACAACCTACCCTAATTCACCTTTGTCCCATTGCATCACAACCTTCCTTTTTGGAGGCTGCACCCTTGCGCCTGCCTACAACTATTGAACGGCTCTATCTTGATTTCGATGGCTTTTTTGCCAGTGTTGAGCAGCAAGCCGATAAGAACTTGCGGGGCCGTCCCGTTGGTGTGGTTCCGTTTACAGGCACAGTTCGCACATGTGTGATTGCGTGTTCGCGTGAAGCCAAGGCCATGGGCTGCTCAAACGTAATGACGGTTGAAGAGGCAAAACGCCTTTGCCCTGATATTGTATTGGTGCCGCAAAAGCCTGACCTCTACCGAAGAGCGCACAATGCTTTGTTGGCAGAGATTGAAAGTGTCATTCCCATTGATGCCGTGAAGTCCATTGATGAACTCACCTGCAGGCTTGATGAACATCAACGTAGTGATCCTCAAGCTCTTGCGGCAAAGATCAAGGCCACATTGTCAGAGCACGTTGGGCCGTTCATCACATGCAGCATTGGCTTTGCAGCTAATCGACAACTCGCAAAGATTGCCGGCAAGCAAGACAAACCGAATGGCGTTACCATATGGCATCCGTACTTGATGCCCGACCCATTGTTCAAGGTTGAACTCGAAGACATTCCTGGAGTTGGCACCAATTTAAAGCGCAGGCTCAACGCGATGGGGATCGTTGATGTGCAAGGCCTCTATAGAATGGAGCCAAAACACATGCGCAAGGTGTGGGGCAACGTGACAGGTGAACGCCTTTGGTATGCTTTGCATGGCTATGACATTCAAGCCCCTGAAACCAATCGCGGCATGTTTGGTCATGGGCGGGTGTTGCCCCCTGAATCACGCTCCCTGGCGAAAGCATATGAGATAGCACGGCTGTTGCTTGTAAAGGCTGCAAGACGGTTGCGCAGGGCAGGCTATTATTGTTCAGGCATGTGGGTGTGGTTATCAATTAAGGACGGTACTTGGCAGCGTTCTCTCACAATGCCGATGGTGCATGACGATGCTGCAATTCTTGATGCTCTTCGCAGTGTGTGGATGCAAGCCGTGAAATCACTGCCAAAGCACACAAAGATATTTAGAGTTGGTGTGACCCTCACCAACATTACGCCTGCCTCTGAAAGGCAAATGGACTTGCTCTTGAATGACGATGGTGAGCGCAAAAGGTGGGAAGCCGTGACCAAGGCAACCGATGCCCTCAATTCAAGGTTCGGCAAAACAATTATTAGTGTTGGACCGTGGCAACCGCCTGAAGGTGGCCATGTCGGCGGCAAGATTGCTTTCACTCGCATTCCAAGTGCTGAGGACTTTATGTGAAATGAACTGGAAGACTAACCTTCAGGTGCTCGACCTTGATGCCACGCAAAGACTTGAGGTGACGTGCAAAGCATGTGGCCATGTGCATTACCTCACTCATGAACAAATCATCGCTCAAGCCCCCGAAAGGGACTTCCTCTATCTTGATGAACTGGAGCGTGAGACGGTGTGCAAGGCGCGGCGTTGCCGTGGTGCCGTTCGTATTGCAATGGTGCGCAAAGGGGAAACTAGTGGCTTTGTTGGCGGAATGGCGTAAATCAATAGCGATGAATGAGTAATTGAATTATGTGCAATCTCTATTCCATGGTGCGAACGCGAGACGAAGTGCGGTTCTTTGCAAAAGCGCTTCGTGACCTCACCAGCAATCAACCGCCGCTGCCTGGCATTTTCCCTGACTATCAAGCACCCATTGTGCGCATTGTTGATGGTGTTCGAGAGGTGGCAAATGCCCGCTGGGGCATGCCGTCACCGGCATTTGTGTTGAAAGGCCGCAACTCCGATGGTGGAATAGCCAATGTGCGCAACGTCGCTTCGGCACATTGGAGGCGATGGCTGGGTATTGAACATCGTTGCCTCGTTCCTTTTACAAGCTTTAGTGAGAATGAAACCTTGCCTGATGGCACAAAGCCGCCGGTTTGGTTTGCTCTCAGCGAAGAAAGGCCGCTCGCATTCTTTGCTGGCATTTGGGTGCAACAATGGAAATCGGTGCGCAAGGTCAAGGAAGGCGAAACCACCAATGACTTATTTGCGTTCCTAACCACTGAACCAAATAAGGAGGTTGGCGCAATTCATCCAAAGGCCATGCCAGTCATATTTGCAACGCCTGACGAAATTGAAACCTGGCTCACCGCTCCAACACCAGAGGCAATGAAACTTCAGCGACCGCTGCCCGATGGTGCACTGAAAATAGTTGCGCGTGGTGAGCGAAAGGATGGTTAGCCAAAAGCGGTCTTACTTCGTTGAAAAACCAATTCATGGCTGGCATTGTCCATTGACCACGATTTGAATTTCTCCAAGAAGCTTTGCCCCAGCAGCAGACTGCCTTTTTCACCGCCAATGCTAACGCACACATTTTCGACAATCTGGTCACCAACTTTGAGTGACCCAATAATAAATTGCATGGAATATATGACAGACCCATGGGCCAGCTGATATGCTTGGCTTCCGATGAAGTCGCTTGAACGGCATAGAAACTATTGGGCGAGTCCGCCGTCTTTTCCGCCCTTATCTGTAAAACATGTGGCCGTGGGACCATGCAGTCCTAAGTTTTTTGTCGGTATCCTGAACTAAAACCTCAGCGTCAATCCCAATTTCGCCCATGGCATAGGCCGCATCTGTTGCAGCCTCAATTGCCGCCTGCTGGGTATCATAGGGACCGTAATGCTTGCCCTTGAAGCTAATCTTCCATTCATTGTTGTCCTGTACGATGAAGTACTGCTCAGCGGCCATCTGAATCCTGCCCCAATCCGTGAAGCACCCATTTAACAGGTTGGTGAGAATGAGTCGAACACAGATAACGTACCCGCCAGATATGCTTCCAAAGGCGTCGGACCCTGAAACGGCTGAAGTCATCTTGAGTCCAACACCCCAGAGTGACGGACCTGTTCAGGCAGGGGTCTTGCTGCACTCGCCAACAGCGGTACACCAGTTATTGCGGCGCACAAAACGTAAGCGATATCCCGCTCACATTTTGACGGCGTAGTTCCATGCCAGCAAGGATTCGATTTCGCGGATTCAGGCTGTCCAATGCCAAAAGTTTGAGAAAAGCGCTTTACGCCTCTCCTATTGTATCTGGGTGGCAGGGAACGGCTCTTACTGAAGTTCATACTGTGTAATGAAAACCACTTCCGACCTCTGGAGTGCGAGCCACTGTTTATCAAGTGCCGGAACAGGCCCGCCGCCATAAACTTCCCTGCAGAAAGTATGGGCTGGATTATTGCCTCAAATTGAGGCGATTTGGTAAACCGTTTGTCAATCTGCCCCCGTTAAGGTGTTGTTAATATCATCAACGTCCCATCGGTTTGGACATGATGTAAACATAAATCTAGCCACTGGAGAATTTGGTATGTCGAAAACAGTCACAAGATTATTGCGTGTTGCACTGCGGAGCCGCGTATTTATTGTCGCATCGGCCTTGACCATTGGTTTGGCTAGTGTGGACAGTGCCGTCGCCGGAAATGGCAACGGCGGCGGGAATGGCGGCGGTAGCGGCCACGCTACCTCAGGCGGAGGCAACGCAGGGGGCAATGGCGGCGGCAATGGGAATGGTGGCGGCAGTTCACACGCCAATTCCGCTTCCACCACCCACGGCAATACTGGCGGCGGGGGAGGGTCCAGTTTTGGCAAACAGACCAGCCGACTTGGCGCTTTGAACGCAGCCCATGCTTCGAGCCATGCCTTTGCCCACGCTTCAGCCAATTCGCGGGTCGGCAAGATCAAGGCTTATTATCTAGCTAACGCGGCGGCCAGCGCTGCCGACAAGAAGGTGACAGCGGACCTGGCCGCCATTGATAAACTTACCGCCGACAATACAGCTTTGCAGGTCGCGACGGACAAGCTAACTGCAGACCAGACCTCTACCCCTCCCGCGGATACCAATACACTCGCGGCTGACCAACTCGTCATTGATGGGATCAATGCCAACATTGCCATAGATCAACCAGCGGCCGATGCAGCTACCGCTTCGCTCGCCGCCGATCAGGCATCTGCGGCCACGCTTGACGCGGCTGCAACCACGACGCTTGATACTGCCGCCAACAAGACACCGGTCGATGCCGCTACAAAAACTGCTCTTGATAACCTACTCGCAGGCAAGACGATCCAGTAACGACGTGATATTCATATATTTGGCCCTTCTCTCCGAAAGGAGGGAAGGGTTTTTCATTTCAGGCTGGCCCAAAATGCTTTGCGCCCGCCCAGCCGCCTGGACCCGACCCTTTCCAACAAGTAACTTTATAATTCTTACATTCGGCGGGATGTTGGCAATGCTGGATGAGGCAAAACCACTACTCATACCCGAATGCGCAATTATTTGCGTTTCTTTGTTTTGATCTCGACGACGACAGTCCCCCCATCAAGCCATTTTTGCTCTCAGTGGTTTGCCAAACAGATTACAGACCCCTTCTACCTTCTTGATTTTGCCCAGCTCCATACTTTGGTATTGACGTATTGAAGCTTCATCAAACGCGCTGCGAAAAAATCATTGCGGCCAACCTTCGGTCCACAGTGAATGGGGGTTCTTTCATTCCGAGGTTGCTAGGTCGCCTGCTGATCTTGCGCATATCCATATCTCCATTAGCTAACGATTTTGATGGTCCAAGCCAAGCTGCTCCCGCCTTTACAAAAGCTGTGTTTTACGCTTACGTCAGCTACAAGTGATGTTTAACCGCCAAGAGACACCGTTGTGCGGGTGGTTGAGATAATCGCTTCACTTTTCGAAAGGAAGCCCCATGAAGAACGCTTTGAAAATCTTGCCCGCAGTTTTGGCTCTTTTAGTCGGCAGTGTCAGTTATGTTGGTTCGGCTGAAGCAAAGATGAAGGGCCATAATGGCAAATGCATGATGCATAGCAGCCACGGCAAATGCCAGATGATGCACGGCCACAAGATGAAAATGATGAAGAAATACTAGGTCGCATACTCATTAAAGGCTAGGCAAAGCAGGTGGCGAATGATTCAATCTCCGGGGGAGGAGATAGGCTCATGGACGCTATGACCTGACTGAGTTTGAGTGAAAGACCATCCAGCCGCTGCTTCCGAAGAAGCCGCGCGGCGTGCCCCACGTTTATGACCGGCGTGTTCTCAATGGTATTGTTCATCACTTGCGTTCTGGCTCGCCCTAGATTGATTTGCTTGAGCGTTAAGGGCCTCGGACCACAGTCTTCAATCGCTTCAATCGCTGGCGCAAGGCGGGAGTGTGGGACAGGTTGATGGATGCCCACGACGCGGCGCTTGCCGCAAGCCTGCTCAAGGCTTTGCCCGAAGGAACAAGCTTGCTTGCGGATCGCGGCTATGATGCCGATTGGATCAGGGCGTCGATCTACAGCCACATATCCAAGCCTGTCGTTCCGCCAAAATCAAACAGACGCGACTTCATCTATGACAGCAAGAAGCAATACAAAAAGCGCAATCTCGTCGCGCGCTGCTTCAACAAGCTCAAACAATTCCGACACATCGCAACGCGAAATGATCGCCATGCCCCAGCCTATCTGGCTTTCGCAAAACGAGTCGCCGTTCGATTGTGGCTCAGATTTTATAATTCCACCGCCTAGATTTTAAACTCAAGGTTTAAAATTACCACCGCCTCCAGTGTTGCCGACTCCAGTTTTACCATCTCCAGTGCCATTTCTGTTGCCAGCGAAGGGATCGATTGGATCTATGCAAGTTCCATCACTCGCGTAACCCAATTTGCATCTAAAAATGATTGGCTTGTGTTGAGGCCTAGTGTTTTTGGGCGGATGAAATGGTGGCGTTTTCCTGATCTTTATAGTTGTATCATGATGTGGTGTGGACTTGTAACGGTTTGGTTCCGGTTACTTCTCTTGCATTATGCCACCTTTGCTTCGAAAGCCAAGGGGCTTACGCCACTCATATCTGGGCGGCGTAAGCC
>JANYLQ010000008.1 GCA_025363755.1 Hyphomicrobiales bacterium
TTTCAAGCGACATTTCCAACCTCACAGATGAATTGGCAGAGAATAAAAACTGATCAGATGGAAACTTCGATTTCTGACAGCAAAAACCCATCAATAGAGTAACTCGACAGTTAGAGAATTGCACAAACTGAACCTGTTGACGACTTTGTGCCAAGGCAAAAGCAACGTCTGCGCAAGCAAAGGCCATGGACGCTGCGTACCTTGATGTCTACGTGCCTAATGCAATTGCACAACCAGCCCAACAGGGCATAATTGCTCTGCCCCCAGATGATTAGACCATTCAGAATTAGAATTTTCCAATAATGTTCCTGATGGAATGAGAAGGAGAATTCGATGAAGAAGAGCAATTTTACCGAGTCGCAGATCGTCTTTATTTTGAAGCAGGCAGAGGACGGCACAGCGATTTCTGAGGTGTGTCGCAAGGCGGGTATTTCGGATGCGACCTTCTACAATTGGCGCAAGAAGTATTCGGGGCTGTTGCCATCTGAGATGCGTCGGCTGCGGCAACTTGAGGAAGAGAATGGCAAGCTGAAGCGGATCGTCGCTGACCTTTCGCTTGATAAGGCCATGTTGCAGGATGTGCTATCAAAAAAACTCTAAGGCCTGCCCGCAAGCGAGAGCTTGTAGACAAGGTTCGGACTGATTGGAAAGTTTCGATAAGACGGGCTTGTGAAGCTTTGCAGATCAACCGAGCGCTTTATGTTTACAAGTCCAAACGTGGCGGACAGGCCGATCTCACTCTTAGGATAAAGCAGATTGCAGAGACGCGGGTGCGATACGGTTACCGTCGCATCCATGTGCTGTTGCTGCGTGAAGGACGGCATGTGAATGTCAAACGTGTCTACCGCCTCTATCGTGAGTTAGGCCTGCAATTGCGGTATAAACCGCCTAAGAGGCGAGTGAAGGCCAAGTTGCGTGAGGGTCGCATTGATGCCACGAGGCCCAATGACACATGGGCGATGGACTTTGTTCACGACCAGTTGGCCACGGGAAAGAAGCTGAGGGTATTGACGGTTGTCGACATCTTCTCAAAGTTCTCGCCTGTCGTTGATCCACGATTTAATTATCGCGGTGAAGATGTCGTGCAAACCTTGGAAAGGGTGTGCAAGAAAACAGGTTATCCGAAAACTATCCGTGTTGACCAAGGTTCGGAGTTTATCTCACGTGATCTCGACCTCTGGGCCTATCACCGCAACGTGGTCTTGGACTTCTCACGGCCAGGCAAACCGACTGACAACGCCTTCATTGAAAGCTTCAATGGCAAGTTCAGAACCGAATGTTTGAACGCCCACTGGTTCATGAGCCTTGACGACGCGCGTCGAAAAATGGAAGATTGGCTCAAGGACTATAATGAAGTCCGACCGCACAGCTCTATCGGCAATAAAACTCCGATATCGCTGATCAACCATCCGGGATCTTCAAATCCCGAATGACCCCTAACCCCGGAAGATTCCAGTTCCGCGTGGCCTAAAGATGGGGAGCAGGTCAATAACCGCCGGAGCGAACTCAAAGCTGGATAGAAGTTTGGGGCAAGGTCACTGGGCACTGGCACTGGCGCTGATTTTCCAAATGGCAGATAGATTAAGGGCCGAGCTGTAGCCAATCGTGTGAGTCGATAGCAATTATCTTCTGCACTTCACAACCTTTCCATCCACGTTGCTCTCGCAAAACGCTCTCCCTCAATGCCTCACTATGTCAGGTCTGTAATCCATCGAAGTGGGAACTCCAATTAACTTTCTCATTAACGTCGGATTCCAAATCGGCACCGGTAATACCCCCGTCAAAATAGTTGATACTCTAATAAATTCATGCCAATAGCTGGAGTTCTTTCAAGGTCCCGGTTGGGTGCCTATTCCCCGTTCTGAGTCAGTTTGACAATCGGCTACCTCCTCCAACTCCCTCGGCTACCACCGCGAACCAACTTAATAAGTGCGAGAAGCACCAGTGCACCGAGTGTGGCATTGACGATCGCCGATAGAAGCCCGACGCCAAGATGGATGCCAATGGCAAGTTCACCGATGAGCTGATCCTGAAGCTCATGCTCGACAAATTCTCGCTGGGCGTGCCCTTCAACCGGCGCGAGGACGGGGAACTGGACGTCACCGAGGAGGGCGCCCATTCGCTGCCCCGCATCGTGCACTGCGACGACCGCACCGGGCTGCGGATCAACGAAGGCTTGATGGCGGCGGTCGAAGACGAGCCGCGCATCCAGATGC
>JANYLQ010000015.1 GCA_025363755.1 Hyphomicrobiales bacterium
CATGGATGCGGTGGTCAAATTTCCAACCGTTGTGCGCTATAAGTTTGAGTTGGGCCGTGCCAAATTGGCTGCAAAAGATACAACCGTAGCACTCTCCTTATTCAAGGAAGCAGCGGACAAAGGATATAAGCGGGCATTCTATCAATTGGGCTATATGGCTCAGCGCGGTCTTGGCAGGAGCCAGGATCTATCTGAGGCCAACGGGCTTTTCAAAACTGCTGCTGAACAAGGAGACCCATATGGCATGTTGGCATATGGGCGAAATCTTTCGCAAGGCCGAGGTGTTGCCAAAGACCTCGAAAGAGGCATCGGACTTCTCAACAAGTCAGTTGAAATGGGTCACACCGATGCCATGAACGCGTTGGGTTCAATGTACTACGATGGCGAAGGTGTTAAGATTAACCCGCAACGGGGTGTGCGCTTTTTTGAGGCTGGTTTGGCCCGCGATGACATAAATTCAATGCGCAACATGGCAATTGCCTATCAACAAGGCAAAGGTGTGAAAAAAGACATTGATAAAGCAAATGACTTATTCGCAAGGGCTAGTTTTGCTTGCCACCCTCTGGCTCCTACTGACCTTGGCATCATCACACCACATCATGATACAACTATAAAGATCAGGAAAATGCCACCATTTCATCCGCCCAAAAACACTAGGCCTCAACACAAGCCAATCATTTTTAGATGCAAATTGGGTTACGCGAATGATGGAACTTGCATAGATCCAATCGATCCCTTCGCTGGCAACAGAAATGGCACTGGAGATGGTAAAACTGGAGGCGGTAACACTGGAGGTGGTGGTAATTTTAAACCTTGAGGCTGCAAGCGATGCGGTTGGAAGTCATATCTCTGCGGCAATAGGTTCCTCGATCAAAGACGCTCGTCACCGTTCCATTTTGCTTGTCGGCTTCGCGGGAGGATTTCGTCGTTCCGAGCTTGATGGTCTCGACGTGGAAGATCTATCGTTCGTCCGTCAAGGCATGATTATCACATTGCGTCACAGCAAGACTGACCAGGAGGGCGCAAGGCGCAAGATTGGTATTCCTGATGGGCGCACCAAGCACTATCCCGTCAGGGCAACAGAAAATTGGATGGTAAGCTCCGGCATAACGCTGGGACCAATCTATCTATCTCTTGGGAAGGGAGGGCAAATCAAAGCCGTGTCCGGGTTCAGCCACAATTGGACAGAATGCATGACTTGAAGAACGGAGGATTTCTGGCTCATCGTAGTCGTATGGAGAACGAAGATGAGACAGAAATCCGTAACACAAGTGACGTCGTCCGAACAGGTTGTGAAAGACATCAGACGGGCGACACGGAAACAGTATTCAGCTGAAGAAAAGATCAGGATCGTGCTGGACGGCTTGAGAGGCGAATACAGCATCGCTGAGCTTTGCGGGCGTGAGGGCATTGCTGAGAGCCTGTATTATAGCTGGTCGAAAGAGTTCCTTGAAGCAGGCAAACGCAGGCTGGCAGGCGATACCGAAAAATCTGCCAGCACAGGTGAAGTGAAAGAGCTTCGCCGAGAAGTGCGCGACATGAAGGAACTGGTGGCTGGCCTTGCCCTGGAAAACCGTGTGCTTAAAAAAAGCATGATTGCGGATGGGGGCGACGCAGAATGAGATACCCCGCATCTGAGAAGCTTGAGATCATTCGTATTGTCGAGAGGTCGCATTTGCCAGTGCGACAAACACTGGACAAACTCGGCATTCCACGGGCCACATTCTACCGCTGGTACGATCTTTACCGACTGGGCGGCATTGATGCCCTTGAAGATCATCGGCAATTGCCTGGGCATGTGTGGAACCGTGTGCCGGATAAAGTCAGGCGCGATCTTGTGGGTCTCGCATGTCCGTCGTCAGATAAAAATGGACTCCTAAATATGGACTTCTTGCGGCCTGATTGAACGGAGGATCTGGCGCATCTTGGGTTTCATTTTTCATCATTCCACAGGCAAGCGGCAGAACAAGCAAAAGCTTAGGCAACGCTGCACCTCAAAATTCTCAGTTTGCCTAACACGAACCATTTCACAGTTGTGGACGCATTGGCTGATCCATCGGGCGAACTCAACAAAATTGCGCTGGCCATGTTATCCAGAAGATTTTAAAGCTGGTTGCCACAAGTCAATTGCTGCATTATTTAGACACCACAACAACAAGGAATGGGACTATGAACGCAACATTGGCAAATATGCTCTGGCCACAAACACAATCCTCAAATTTGGTGCGCAATATTGTCTTGGCGGTTATTGGCAGCTTGGTGGTTGCTGGGGCAGCGCAAGTCACAATTCCGATGTATCCGGTGCCGATGACGTTGCAGACTTTGGCCGTTCTTGGTGTAGGTGCTGCTTATGGCGCGCGTTTGGGTGCGGCAACACTTTTGCTTTATGCAATTGAAGGTGCGGTAGGCTTGCCATTTTTTGCTGGTGGAAAATCGGGGCTTTTTGATGCCAAGCTTGATTATATGTTTCCGTCGGGATCGATGGGCTATGTGGTCGGATTCGTTTTGGCTGCTTGGCTGGTTGGTAAGCTGATTGAAAGCGGCTGGGCGAGATCTTTGCCGAAAAGCGCCTTGGCTGCTCTGGTGGGTGGTGCTTTGCTTTATGTGCCAGGGATCATCTGGTTAGCGATATGGGCCTCTAAAACGATGAACATGGATGCTGCAACGGCAACAACATCGGCATTATCATGGGGGCTTTATCCTTTCATCGTCGGTGATGTGATAAAAGCTGTGCTTGCCGGAGTTGGTGTGCCTGCGATTGCAAGCTTGTTTGGCCGCAAAGGCTAACTCTTCTCTGCCTCCGCCCTTTGGGCACCTCTCCCAGCACAGCTGGGAGCAGGGTCAATTGGTGATTGTGAATTTCGCGGATCTTCTTCGGCCATACTTCCTTCGAATGAGATGGTTTTACCTTCGTGGGCTTTTTGCTCGAAACTTTGGACTTTACAGTTTTGGCTTTTGCCGAGGTCTGTGCGGATTTCTTCTTTATTGGCGTGGCTCTTTTTGCATTAGCCTTCGTCGAATTTGCCTTCGCTGATTTGAGCTTTTTCGCCTTGAGAGCTGCAGGCTTCCTCTTTTTCGATTTAAATTTTATCGATTTCGACTTTGCTTTTGTGGATTTTGCTTTTTTAGCCATTTGTGTCTCCCATCCATTTTATGTTGCTCAGCCAATTGATGATCGCGGGGTTAAGTGAATCAGTCTGCTCCCACTCACCAACGAAGAAAAGATAGGTTCACAGTGCTAAAAAACTTGGTCCTCCAATAAATTAATGCCATAATTTGAAATTCTTGCAGGGCTCGGCTTCGGTGCTTATTAACACACCAGATCACGATGTGCGCAGCCTCGCAGAACTACCGTCGCTTTTATCTGTGTATCATTGAAAGGGAAGGTTGATGTTTGTATTTTTACCCGAAGTCTTCAGCCCAGGCCGTGAAAGCTGCTGGCGATGAACGAGCCCGTCACAGTTTTCTGGTCTTTTCGCAGCCCCTATTCGTACATCGCTTTGCCACGGCTTTTGGCGCTGTCGAAGAAATTCGATGTCACACTCGATATGCGCATCGTGCATCCGGCGGCGCTGCGCAATCCCGACTACTTTCGGACGATGAACTCAATCGCGCGTCCATATTTTCTACTGGACAGTGCACGCGCTGCGGCATTCCACGGCCTGCCATTCCGTCGGCCGCTACCAGATCCCGTCACCCAGGATCCAGTCACATTGGCTTTGGCACCGGAACAGCCGCTTGCCAGGCGGCTTGGTCGGTTGGGCATCGCGGCAACAGAGCGTGGGCGTGGCTTTGCTTTCTGTCTCGAGGTGTCGCGTCTGCTCTGGGACGGACAAACGAGTGGTTGGAATGAGGGGGGCCATCTCGCGCAAGCAACATTGCGCGCCGGGCTTGATCTCGTTCAACTAGAATCAGCGGTCAATGCAGATCCTGCGGGCCACGAGAAAGCTCTGGCGTTGAACGACCAAGCATTGCGAACGGCAGGCCACTGGGGCGTCCCGACAATGGTATACAAAGGCGAACCGTTCTTCGGACAGGACCGCATCGAAATGCTTATCTGGCGTTTGGAAGCAGAAGCAGGAATGGAAACGGTTCCCGACGCGACATAGGATAGTTCATTGGCAACGAAAGTTGGCAAAATGAGCGAGGTTCCCTAACGCGTTGGCCCCTGATTTATTACCGTTTAGACTGAAGTCACTAAATTGCCATTTTCCCTAGAGCGGCGGATCTGTCGGCTCGATAAATCTGACGACTATTAAGTCGTGGTTATTTGCTTATGCTTCAAACTTGGCTCAACGTAAATTGTCAACATCATCCTCGTTGCGATGGACTGCCCCGAGAGGTGGTCCACATGCTAGAATACCATTATCCTGTTTTAGGAGGACTGGAAAATGTCTCCGCCATTGACAGGCGCTGCAAACATTTGGCAACCGCTCGGCATATTCCAGAACTTGATCCCGTCGCGACTACAACTTTCCCGCAGATCGACTGAGTCATGATCGTACCCATCTCTTAAACACTGCATCACCAATTTAGACACCTCAGAGAGGAAATGCCTAAAAATGTGGTTTCTAAATCTGTTTTCGGGATTGTACACAATTTCTGCGTCACCCAATGATGCCACCATCCTCTCCTTTTCACCCGAACAAAAATATCCTGACCTTTTGACATGCAAATAGCGGTAGCCGCTAAACTGGCTTATGGGAAACCAAAGGAGGAATTTTAATGCAAACAATTTTGATCACAGGTGCCTCGCGTGGCATTGGACTTGAACTGAGCCGGACCTATACAGCAGCAGGATTTCGCGTTATTGCCACTGTGCGAGACGTGCCAATGGCCAAAGATATATTGCCATTTGCAGAACTAATCGAGCTTGAGGTCACTGAACCAGCTTCGGTTGCGAAACTGCAGGCACAGATGCAGGGCGAAACAATTGATGTTCTCATTAACAACGCCGGCATTATAGGCCCAGATCTACAATCCACAACCGACATGGATTTTGATGGTTTCCTTAAAACTCTTGAAGTCAACACAGTTGCTCCGCTTCGCATTGTTCAGGCACTGCTACCGGCATTAAAGCGCGCCAAGCAGCCAAAGCTTGCAACCGTATCAAGCAAGATGGGTTCGCTTAGCTATGCCGCGTCTGATCAAGTCGCCTATCGAGCTTCAAAATCCGCCGCGAACAAAGTTATTCAGTGCCTTTCTACCGATTTGAAATCGGCAGGAATCGCTGTGGCCTCGCTTCACCCGGGCTGGGTGCGCACTAATATGGGCGGGGCTGGGGCTGATATTGCAGTTACTGAAAGTGCTATGGGCATCAAAGCAGTGATGGACAAGCTTACTCTCGCCACAACAGGTAGATTCTGGAATTATGATGGCAGTGAATTGGGTTGGTAGTGCAGCAAGTCACTCCAGACGCAGAATACGCCAAAAATTTCTCAGGGTTAACTTGGATTAGAAGACTGATTGTGAATAAGCACCGAAGTTGGACCTTGCAATAATTGCAGGTAGTTTGTCCGAAGGACGTGAGTGATGGCATTCAGGGAAATAGTAGTAGAGAAGCTTCTGACATCTATGGGAGTGGGTATAGCGTTGAGGTGATGGCGAATTGGCATACTAAGGCTCACTTGCAAATTGGATTGACCTAATGATAGAGGCACATGGAAGCTCATTCGAGCACTATACGGATAACCAAAGAGCCAATACAAAAATGGATTGGTCAAAACAGCACAACTATCCCGCAGCCGAAGATTTGTTGACTAAAATTAGGCAACTAAAATGAACCAACCATTGCTGCTTCTACTTGGCACCGGCGTAATGCTTGGATTAAATTTCCCGATTGGTAAGTTAGCGCTGACACACGGCATCAATCCTGCATTATGGGCTGCCATCATTTCATTGGGGGCAGGCATTTCGATGTTGGTTATTACGAGACTACAGAAAACTGAAAAATCATACTCTAACTACACAATAAAATTCGCGCTCGTTTCGGGTTGCCTATCATATGTCG
>JANYLQ010000034.1 GCA_025363755.1 Hyphomicrobiales bacterium
CCACCTTGTAGGTCACAAGGTCCCCCGCCGAAATCAAGTCATCGAGCGCTTTAATGTCGCGATAGATGCGGCGGAATTCACTCAGCCGCTTGGTGTACTCACCGGTGCTCGGTGTGACTGCACCAGTGAGCGCATTGATAGTGACACCTTCAGGAAACATGGTTTGGCCTTTCAGTTCGTAGATATTTCTGTTCATAGATACATTAGTGGGACAAGCAAAGGAAGTTGGTGCTTTTCCTTCTTCGTACAGGTCCGCATCGGCGGATCTCATGGGATCGGACGTCAGGTTAGGGTCATGATCGTTGGTTTTATCATATCCGAGTTCTGTCTGCTTTCGATAGTGCTGCGTCACTCCTGATGTGCATAACCAAACATTTCGCTTCCACGAATTTTGCAAAGTGGACTTCAAACACAGCATGTAACTTGCATCGACTTTGATGCGGGCAATCACGCTGGTATATGAAGTGAAAGACTATGGAAGAGATCAATGAAGAAGCTCCAATTGTCGAAGGCAAGCCCCCGCCACCCTTGGAACAAAGTCAAATTGATTGGCGCCAAGCCGCCTCCGCGGGCCAAACATGTCTGGTCAATTCGGACGATGTTGCAGATCGAAGGGCGCAAACGTGATCTGCCTTTGTTTAATTTGTCTATCGATAGCAAACTGCGACGTTGTGACGTTGTCGGGGTGAAGGTCGAAGATGTTGCACCGAGGGGCTACGCTCTGCGCTTCGACAATTCGCAGGTTGGCGCGTCAACTTGCGACAATTCTGGCATTTTTTACTACACAAGCCAGCAATAAACATTCTTGGCACAATAGACTGGACTTCAAACACAAAGCACGCATTGGTGTTACAACAACACAGCCAAAAGAATTGCCGCGCCGAACTTAAATGACTTGCCCGCAACCTGCGGGCTTCTGGGGGTACAAGGGCCAGATTGGCTGGTCCTATCGAGAGAACCACTCGCATGGCAAACAAGTCCGGTAAGTTTAAAACGGTCGTCACAACCACAAAATCCCAAATCCTGATTGCACTGCTGAAACGCCCGAAAGGCGCATCTGTCCCCGAACTGGCTAAGGCCGCAGGTTGGCAGGCTCATAGCGTGCGCGGCTTTCTGTCGGGCACTTTAAAGAAGCGACATGGATTGGCTATCGGCAGCACATGTGATGATGGCAAAGATCGGCGTTACCGGATTGAAGGGGTGCAATGATGGATCAGCAATCGTCCCATCAGGCAAGTGCTCCTTCCGCAACGACCGAGATTGCGCGGCGGGTTCTTGATGATATTGGCCGTCTCAATACCATGACCGTTGCAGGGCTCAAACACAAATGGCGCGAACTGCTTGGCATAGATGTACCACCCTTTGCCAAGCGCGGCCTGCTCACACAAGTCTTGGCCTGGGAGCTCCAGGCCAAGACCTTCGGCGGATTGACACCAGCACTGCACCGAAAGCTTGTGTCTCTCGGAAGTGGTAATAGTTTAGAAGCGCGTCAAACTGAAACTATGCAAAGTCCTGCCTTGCGCCCCGGCGTTAAACTGCTCCGTGTCTGGAAAGGGGTAACTCATCAGGTGATGGTAACAGAAGATGGGTATGAATGGCAGAATAAGCCGTGCAAAAGCCTGTCTGCCATCGCTCGCGAGATCACAGGAACGCCATGGTCAGGACCGGTGTTCTTTGGATTGAAAAAGTCAAAGACAAAGCGGGTTGTTTCGGAAGAACGCGTCGATGGCTAATGCTCTAAAAACCATACGTTGTGCCATCTATACCCGCAAATCCTCAGAAGAAGGCTTGGAGCAAGAGTTCAACTCGCTGGATGCCCAGCGTGAAGCTTGTGAGGCCTATATCAAAAGCCAGAAGCACGAGGGCTGGGAAGCACTGCCCGACACTTATAACGACGGCGGCTATTCGGGCGGAACGCTGCAGCGCCCTGCCCTTGATGAGCTTCTAAATCGTATCAAACAGAAAAAGATTGATGTTGTCGTCGTCTATAAAATCGACCGGTTAACACGCTCCCTGATGGATTTTTCCAAGATCGTGGAGATTTTTGATGTAGGCGGCGTGTCCTTTGTCTCTGTGACCCAGCAGTTTAACACCACCACGTCGATGGGCAGACTGACCCTCAACGTTCTCCTCTCATTTGCCCAGTTCGAACGTGAGGTTACGGGCGAGCGCATCCGCGACAAGATCGCTGCCTCCAAAAAGAAGGGCATGTGGATGGGAGGACACGTCCCGCTAGGCTATGAGGCTGTCAAGCGCGAACTGTTCATCAAAGAACGCGAAGCACAAATGGTTCGGATGATTTATGAGCTTTACCTCGAACTTGGAACAGTGAAAGCTGTCAAATGCACGATTGATGAGCAACGCATCACAGCAGTCCAACACCCAGATGCCATTGGCAAAAGCTTTAGCCGAGGCCACCTCTATCGGATTTTAACCAATCCCATTTACATGGGCAAGATCTCGCATAAGGGCGTTTTGAGTGATGGACTGCACGACGCCGTCATTTCAGCCAAGCAATGGCTTGCGGTTCAAAGTAAACTGAAAGACGGTGCCGCCCGAGAGCGAGATCATCCCAGTGCGGCAGAGCCCAGCCCACTAGCTAGCATTCTGTTTGATCACAACAACAAGCGCATAACGCCGAGCCATGCGGTGAAAGCCGGTAAGCGATATCGCTATTACATCTCAAACTGCCTGATAGAGAACCCAAGCACCGCGTCCGGCATTAGAATATCAGCACCCGAAGTAGAGAGCGCTGTCTGTGTCCTCATTCACGATCTCCTGGCCGACGAACAGAAACTATCTGGGCTTGCGCCAGTGTCAGGTCTTAATGCGTCCGAGTTGAAGGCGTTTTTTGCAGCCGCCGATAAATTTGCAGCCCAGCTGAACCAGCAAGCGTCCTACGCACAGCTCATGAAACTACGTTCTGCTATTACATGCATCGTCATCGGCCTGGAGCATATCAAGTTGACGCTCGATGTGAATAAGTTTGTTGGCATCATAACAAACAAGCCCATTGAAAATGCCGCAGCCTCTACAGATACATCCAACACTCAGCATGAGATCAAAGTTCCCATACGCGTCGGACGACGCGGACAGGAAACCCGGCTGATCCTTCAATCTGTCAAGCAGCAACAAAGACCCATTGATCGGGCTCTGCTTACACTAATCGCCAAGGGCTATGTCTGGCGCAATGAGATTGTCAGCGGCAAGGTCTCCTCCATTCTGAAAATCGCCCAACGAGAGAAAGTGGCTAAATCATATGTTGGCCGCTTGATTGAAACGAGCTTTCTTGCACCTTATATCATTACCGCAATTGGTAATGGGACTGCGCCACCTGATCTGAATATTGCTAAGCTCCGAACCCTCAAAACCATTCCGATGGATTGGCCAAGCCAAAAAGCTGTGTTCGGTTTCTGAAACGCCAGTCCTGATCCAAAACCGAAATAATAAACGGCCAGTATTAGCGGCCGATCCTTCATGTTGGTTTACAACAGATCATGATTCATAACTAAGGAGGAGTTCACCGCCGAAATGGCAAACTGAGAATCTTCGCTCATTTGGCGCTGCAAACCGAGTTGTCTCAGGTGCACTTCGGGTTTTATGTTGGTTGGCGTCGAAAAAGAGGCCCATTTGGCGGTCGCTTTGCGCGTTTTAAGAACACTCAATTACTATTATGCATATCGTAGGAATGAGTGGCGGAGAGGGAGGGATTCGAACCCCCGGAGGGCTTGCACCCCCTACGGTTTTCAAGACCGTCGCAATAGACCACTCTGCCACCTCTCCGTTCGGTTGCTTCGTTACTCTGGTCTTGGCCGCTCAATTAGCATTATGGGGGACTATGGCAAGCCCCCGCCCTTAAAAAAACAATCCCGCAGCCATTTCTGGCCACGGGATGCTTTTTGCAGGGTATAGCATTTTTAGTATGCGCAAATCCTTTTCGCAAAAGTCTTCAACTTTTGCGGGATGCACTGGAATTAGAGCCGATACAGAATTTGGTCTGTCCAGAAGCGTTCCAAACGGCCCAAAGCTTTGTTCAGGCGATCAAATTCATCGGTTGACAAACCAACCACCTCTTCAATGGCGTGGAGTTGGCGGTTATAAAGCGCGTCAACACGACCGCGAATGGCATCGCCTTTTTCGGTGAGGCTGATGCGGACTGAACGCTTATCAGCATTCGAACGTTCGTGCTTTACAAAACCTTGTTCAACCAATTTCTTGAGATTGTAAGAAACGTTTGAACCTTGATAATGGCCGCGGGTTTTGAGTTCGCCTGCGGTGAGTTCAGCATCACTGATGTTGAACAGCAACAAGGCTTGAACTGGATTGACTTCCTTGTCGCCGGAACGTTCAAAATCGTCCTTGATCACGTCAAGAAGGCGGCGGTGAAGGCGCTCAATCAGCGTTAATGACTCTAAATAACGACCTTTAATGTCAGCGCGCTTGTTATCGACTGGCGCTTGACGGGTTTCCCCCAAAACAACTGCTGTATTCATGTTTTTTAACCTCTGTTTTTTCCTGTTTCTTGAAGTCGGCCTCTTATTGGATCCGTTCTTCTTGATAGGTTCAACCTAGGCGATGGGGTTTAAAAGGAGCTAAAGAGTCTCGGTAAATTTGTCGTTATATTTTAGAAAAATTGAACCGAGTTTGAACACAGTTTATGTCTCGTTTTTTTCCAATGTAAATAAAGTGAGTCTGAAGGCGGTTAATAAATGGTCGCAAATTTTAACTGCAATGCGTGGCGCTTGCCTGGTGTTCGGACTGTTGCATCACGGCGCGAACCGCTGGCACGCCAAAACTGGCGACAACATTGCGGTGTGTTGAAACCACATTTTTATAGAGATTGTTGATTGATCCATAGGACATCGAATTGCAGCGGTGTGCCAGATAGTAACGCTGTGTGAGTTGGGCATATTGGCCGAGGCCAGATTTGACTGGATTGGATTTTGTATCAATAACTGTCTTATTAAATTTTGGATTATCAACCTGGGCCGCCACGACAATTGGCCTATTGGGGCTTGGTGTTTGAGCGACTTGAACTTTGCGAGATGTGGCCTGCTGCGCTGCACTTATAATATCAAGGATATCCATCCGTTCAGCGTCATTGCATGAGGCACCTATTGCTTGTGCTCTGCCGCTGCTGATGAGAGACTTTGTGGCTTTGACCGAAGATTTTGCAACCATGGCCACTTCGGCTCTGGCCACAAACGTTGAAAGTTCATCGCGCTGCGCGCTGGTCAGGAACTTGCATTTTTCTTCTACAGCTTGAGAACGGGCCAAAAGTTGGGTGGCTTGTTCAGCGGCAATTGGTTCTGCTGAAGCTGTTAATGGCGTTGCTAATATAATTGTGGTGCATAGAAGCGAAGTTAGAATGGCAGTACGGTAAGTCGAAAACATTGGCTGAAAAAATCCTGTCGCTGAGAATCTTCTGGTTTTTGCATGCGAGACCCAAAAAAATTGTTAAAATTTTAGGGATAGCTGCCAAGATTGGGTTTAACAGTGACAAATTGTGCAACGCTACAATTTGCAAAGCTTTGATTAGCGCGTTATTGAACGAACATGACCCAATCCTCATACCCTTCGACCAGACTGCGCCGTAACCGCAAATCACCATGGGCGCGCGCACTCGTTTCTGAAAACACGCTGACTGCTGCTGATTTGATTTGGCCTGTCTTTGTAATTGAGGGCCAAAATAAAAGTGAAGCTGTTGCTTCAATGCCGGGCGTTTTTCGGTGTTCGATTGACTTGGCGGTTGAGCGGGTTCGCGAGGCTGCTGATTTGGGAATTCCGCTTGTGGCGCTGTTTCCAAACACTGATCCCGCTTTGCGCAATGAAACGGGTTCAGAAGCGATCAATGCCAACAATCTGATTTGCCGTGCGGTTCGCGCTATCAAAGCGGGTGTGCCGGAGATTGGGGTGATGTGTGATGTGGCGCTTGATCCTTATACATCGCATGGCCAAGACGGGTTGATGGAGGGGGAGCGTATCGTCAACGATGCTTCACTTGAGATGTTAGTCAAACAAGCCTTGGTGCAGGCGGATGCTGGCTGCGATGTTATTGCACCTTCTGATATGATGGATGGGCGGATCGGTGCCATTCGTTCAGCATTTGAAAAAGCCGGACACCAAGATGTGCAGATTATGGCCTATAGTGCCAAATATGCCTCTGGTTTCTATGGTCCGTTTCGTGAGGCGGTGGGTTCGGGTGGATTGCTCAAAGGCGATAAGCGCACCTATCAGATGGACCCTGGCAATACTGATGAAGCAATGCGCGAAGTGGCTATGGATTTGGTTGAGGGTGCCGATATGGTCATGGTGAAGCCTGGCATGCCTTATCTTGATATTGTTTCGCGGGTAAAGCGCGAGTTTGGCGTTCCGACATTTGCCTATCAGGTGTCAGGCGAATACGCGATGATCATGGCTGCGGTGGAACGCGGGTGGCTTGATCCGAAGAAGGTTATTCCGGAAAGTTTGCTCGCCTTCAAGCGCGCGGGGGCTGATGGGATTTTGACTTATTTTGCGGTGGATATGGCGAAGAGTTTGCGGGCTTAGCGCATCAGTCTCGCAATCAAGCTCGACGTATCCCACCTGCTCCCGCCCATCTTCTGCACTTCCGAATAGAACTGATCGACAAGTGCTGTAACAGGCAAGTGAGATTTGTTTTTGCGGGCTTCGTCTAAGCAGATGCCTAAATCCTTGCGCATCCAATCTGCGGCGAAGCCGAAGTCGAATTTTCCGGCGATCATGGTCTTGTGGCGGTTTTCCATTTGCCATGAACCAGCAGCGCCTTTGGAAATGACTTCGACCACCTGTTCCATATCGAGGCCAGCTTTCATGCCAAACTGAATGGACTCGGCCAAGCCCTGCACCAAACCTGCGATGGCGATTTGATTGCACATCTTGGCTAGCTGACCCGAACCTGCATCACCTAAGCGTTTGCACATTTTTGCGTAGTTCATAATCAGTGGTTCAGCTTTGGCATAGTCGGCTTCACCGCCGCCGCACATAACGGTCAGTAACCCATTCTCGGCTCCGGCTTGGCCGCCAGATACGGGTGCATCGACAAAACCAATCCCTCGTTTTTGAGCTTCCGCATGGAGTTCGCGCGCCACGTTGGCGGAGGCTGTAGTGTGGTCGACAAAAATTGAACCGGGCTTCATGGCTTGGAAAGCACCATCTGTTCCCAAGGTCACTTGACGCAAGTCGTCATCATTGCCGACACAGGCGAAAACGAAGTCGGCGTCTGCCGCGGCAGCTGCTGGCGTGGTTGCGGTTTTGCCTTGGTCTTTGGCAATCCAAGTTTCGGCCTTCTGCGCCGTGCGGTTATAGACCTTCATATCCAAGCCAGTTTTGCGTTGCAAATGTCCCGCCATCGGATAGCCCATTACGCCCAAACCGATCCACGCTGTTTTCAAAACCATGCTCATCTCCTGTTCTGGCGGTGGTCTAATTGATCATACCTTAAATTACCAGAAGCCCTTGCGTGATTGCGCATGGCGTTGGATAATGTGATTTGGAGATTTGATATTGACGATCGAGCGCCGCAACTTTCCGCAGTTCTTTATCACTGCGCCAACCCCCTGCCCGTACTTGCCTGGCAAGTTTGAGCGCAAGGTGTTTACGCATTTGGTTGGCGCTGATTCAAGGGGTCTCAACACCATGCTTTCACAGGGTGGGTTCAGGCGCAGTCAGAATATTGCTTATCGCCCGGCTTGCGATCATTGTCAGGCCTGCACATCGGTGCGCGTGCCGGTTAATGATTTCGTGCTTTCGAAAAATTTCAAGCGCGTGCTGCGGCGGAATGCAGATCTTATTTCTGAAGTCATAAAGGCCCGTGCGACGAGCGAACATTACTCGTTGTTTCGCGGTTACATTGATACCAGGCATTCCGAAGGGGGCATGGCGGATATGTCAGTTCTTGATTTTGCAGCGATGGTTGATGATACGGTGGCAGATAGCCGGATTGTTGAATATCGCTTCGACGAGAGTTGTTCGAACGCTGGCGAAATGGCTTGTGCAGTTTTGATGGACGTTTTGGGTGACGGCATTTCCATGATCTATAGTTTTTATGAACCCAGCTATGAAGTGCGTAGTCTTGGAACATTAATGGTTCTGGACGCTATTGCCCGTGCCCAGAGAATGGGGCTGCCTTATGTTTATCTGGGCTACTTTGTCCATGGTTCGCGTAAAATGGAATATAAAGCACGGTTTACGCCGCAACAAAGATTGACGCCGGACGGCTGGCAGCTTGTTGAGTAAATTTTAGACATACCATTCTCGGTTGTGTCACACCCATTAATACTCGTCTATAATTTAGAGGGTTAATTGTTGACAGAACATCCATTGGCCCGCACAGAATAAGACTGGGTTTGGGGCGTTGATGAGTAAGCTTGGTATTAAAAATCCGCTGGGGATCACAAATCTCGTTACAGATTTGATCGCGGAATTGCGTAAAAATGGATACTCCGTTTCAGTTAGCAGTGACATGGGCAAACTGGATATTACCAAGCAGGCTGTCCGTGGTTACCGGGTTGGGCCAATGCATGATGCGCAGGTTTGTAATTTTGACGGTGAACGCGCATTTTGGATGCAACTGGAAGACAGCGAAGGCACATCAGTTGGTCTGCAAGCTTTTCGGCATGATCACATTGATACGAATTTAGCTGATTGGCTGCCCAATTATATGATCGGCGTTTATATGCGCAGGCAAGAGCTGATGGTACCTAGCCACTCAAATGCGCCCATGGGCAGTGTTGCTGAGAGTTTAAGCGGCAATCTAGTCTATCACGGTGAACTATGGCTCGCTAAACATGTTAAGGCACGCAATGTTTTCGACAGCTTTACCAGGCTTGGATTATTTCTTTCAGTGATTAAGTGGAATCCTGATGCTATCTGGGCGCTGACCAGCGAGCAGATGGCGCGGCATGGGCATTTAGGCCGGATTGGTTATACGACCATTGAGCGCGGTATTTTGCGCTGGCAATGGGCCTCGCGCGATGTTGACAGCGTTGAGTATCTGGCGTTGGTGGATCAAAAAGCGTTGGAAAATATTGTTGATGAAATGCTTTCTAGAATACCGGAATATCTACCGGCGCCAACGCACAATTTATAGTAACGTGGTTTGACTTTGTGAATTTGTTTTGGCGTGGAAATATGACGCGTTGATAGCTTATCCAATGAATGTTGCCATTTGGCTTTACCATCGACGCCAACACCTGATCATAGATCGGGCGGTTTTCAGCTAATGCCCGGTGATAGGCTTTCGACACGATTTTATCGTAGCTATGCCCCGTTTGGCACGGGTATGACATGCGGGCCTCGCCCCAAATGCCAGCAAGTACCGATTCCTTACCGATATGCTGAACCTCAACCGTTCCGCGATCTGAATTAACCTCGCAGATCACGGCTTTATCTTCATCGGGCCGACCTTGTTTCAACAGTTCAACCAACTCCATAGCGACAGGTGATGACGATCCCAGAAAATCACGCGTGAAAACGCGCGACGAAAGCCGGACATCACTCTTTGCGATAAGCTGCTCAATGCGTTGACCAGCTTTACTGGCGGATGCGTAACTCTCTTCAAACCACCCCGCATTGAAAAAGACTAATTTGAACGGGCCTTCAAAATTACTGATCCAATTGCTGATAAAAAACAATGACGCCCAATTGGCCGATGACATAAACCATTGAATCGTGATTGCCGACTTGTCGGCTTCGATTTTCACGTGATTCTTCTGTTGCAGCAGACTACGGTCGGTGCAAATCACGCCTTGCTCGTCCGATGGTCGAGGAACGATGCGGCCCTCGCATACCCAAAACTCTTGTTGTACCATTCTATTTTACGTTCCATATCGCCTCAGTGCTGGGCAACAGGTAAATGGTATATAGTCAAGTTACGAATAAGTGGTAAATCCTCAGATGGAATTCATTTCCCTCTATGGTTGTTATATCAATTTGATATCAACCTTACTGAGTTCTGAGATTACAAGCACGGACGGCTTTTGGCTCTTGGCGATCTTTGGAAGCACTAAGCGGTGATATGGAACCCAGAACAGCACATTGTCCGGCATACGCATGGCCGCCAGAACATGATCATACCGCGGCTTACCCGTTTCAGAAACTTCATGATAAGCCTTGCTGACAACCCGACCATATTGACTTGTGGGCAAGCAAGGGAAAGAGGACGGGAACGGGCCCCAAACTTGATTGATCACCGACTTCGGGCCAATTTTTTGGACAGCAAACTGCTCTGTGCTTTCTTCATATGCACACTCAACAGCGTAATCCAAAGCGGAGCTTGGCCTATTCAAACACTCTGTTATCAACGCGGGTAGTGGTTTTTCATGAAGTTCAAACTGTTGCACAAGTGTGCGCGTTGTAAAATGGCGATCACCGCGTGCCACAATATCTTCAAGTCGACGCATGACTTCGATATAGGATTTATGAAATTCTTCAAACCAGCCAGAAACATAAAATCGCAACACAAACGGAGTTTTAGCGGTCGCCAGCCATTCAATCGCAGCATAAAGAGAGGCATGACAGGGTGATTGCACATGCCATTTGATCTCTGTGCCAAGATCACCTGTAGTCAGGCGAACTTGGCCTGAATCAAACCTCCTGCGTTCTTCTATTAGAGAATAAGTCGCGTCGTCATTGGCAACATTGCCAATTTTACCCGCATCTACCCAATATCGCCGCCCAATCATCACTTGCCGCCTTGTTTGACAATTCAGCCATGTTTTTTCAGGTACAATTGTTAATTCACATTTGCTGCCGAAAAATACAGGAATTGTCTAAAAACCAAACTTCTATAGTCGGCTGAAAGTTTCACTCAATCCACAGCTTCATCACAAGATGACAAAGATTTGGTTTACAAAGACTGGGGCAGTTTATGAAAATTTGTTGTTCTTTGGAAACCCTTTGGGTGGCAGGCGTCCAGCCTGGGCGCGTTCGCCGATCCATTCGGCAAGCTCTGTCACCGTCCAGTTGCGGCCCGAACTGTCAAGCCAGGTCAGGCCCTCCTTCAAATTGAACGACACGGCATCGGATAATCCGCCATCTTTAAACTTCTGCAAGCGCACGCCTTTGCCGCGTGACATCTCTGGCAGCTCGGCAGATTTGAAAATTAGGAGTTTGCGGTTGTCGCCCACTGTAGCCACATGATCAGCATTTGCGAGATAAGGTGCGCAGACCAAAGCCTCAACAGGGGCTTTTACATTCAACACTTGTTTGCCTTTGCGCGTGTTAGCGATGCATTCGTCCTCGGCGACGACAAAGCCATCGCCATCGGTTGAGGCCAGTAAGCGCTTGGCTCCGGCCTGATAGATGAAAAGTGCGACAATGGAATCTGCTGCGTCGATTTCGGCCAACAATCGCACGGGTTCACCATGGCCGCGGCCACCGGGGAGTTTGTTGGCGTCAAGCGTGAAGAATTTGCCTGAGGACGAGAACAGCATCACCTTATCGGTGGTTGAGGCTTTGACGACAAATTTTTCTTTATCACCATCTTTGTATGTCAGCGTGGAGGCATCCTCCACATGGCCCTTCATGGCGCGGATCCAGCCTTTTTCGGAATATACAATTGTGACGGGTTCTTTCTCGATCATCGCTTCATCGAGATCAACATCGATGGTTGGGGCTTCGGCAAAGTCAGTGCGACGGGCACCCAGTTTGGTTTTTTTGGAGAAGGTTTCTTTGATTGATTTAACTTCAGTTGAAACCACATCCCATTGCTCGTCGTCTGACTTCAGAAGCTTGTTCAGCTCGCCCTGCTCTTTCGTGAGCTTATCATGCTCCGTGCGGATTTCCATTTCTTCAAGCTTGCGCAAGGCTCGCAGGCGCATATTGAGGATGGCTTCGGCTTGGGTGTCGTTGAGCTTGAAGCGCTTCATCAGTGAAGGCTTTGGCTCGTCCTCCTCGCGGATGATGCGGATCACTTCGTCCAAGTTAAGATAGGCAATCAGATAGCCGCCAAGGATTTCTAGGCGACGCGCAATTTCAGCAAGGCGGAAATTTGATTTGCGTTGCAGAACTTCTTTGCGGTGATCAAGCCATTCGCGGATCACATCGCGCAGAGACATAACGCGCGGCACTTTGCCTTTACTCAAAACATTCATGTTGAGCGGAATACGTGCTTCAAGTTCGGTGTTGCGGAACATTTGCTCCATCAACACTTCAGGATCGATGTTGCGAGTTTTGGGTTCCAGCACCACGCGCACATCTTCAGCAGATTCGTCACGCACATCACCAAGCAGTGTCAGCTTCTTGTCGTTCAGCAGCTCTGCCATTTTTTCGATGAGGCGGCTTTTTTGTACAAGGTATGGAATTTCCGTGATGACGATTTGCCATGCGCCTTTGGGTAACTCTTCTTTCTCCCAGCGCGCGCGTATGCTGAAACTGCCGCGGCCTGTGGTGTAAGCCTGAACGATTTCTTCGCGTTTGTTGATGATGATGCCGCCCGTTGGAAAATCTGGGCCGACAACAAATTGCGTTAGTTTTTCAACGCCTGCATTGGGCGTCTTGATCAAATAAAGCGCTGCATCACAAATCTCGGCGGCGTTATGGGGCGGGATGGATGTGGCCATGCCCACGGCGATGCCGGTTGAACCATTGGCGAGCAGATTGGGGAATGCGCCGGGCAGAACTGTTGGTTCGCTTTTGTTACCGTCATAGTTCGGACGGAAATCAACGGTGCCCTCTTCGAGATTGTCCGCTAGCAATACGGATACCGCAGTCAATCTTGCTTCGGTATAACGATCAGCAGCAGCATTGTCGCCGTCAATATTGCCGAAGTTACCTTGACCATCGACTAATGGATAGCGTGTGCTGAAGTCCTGCGCCATGCGCACAAGGGAATCATAGATCGCCACGTTGCCATGCGGATGAAAGTCACCCATCACGTCGCCTACGATCTTTGCAGATTTTCTAAATCCACTTGGCGGTTCAAGCTTGAGCAGTCGCATCGCGTATATTATGCGACGATGTACGGGTTTCAAGCCGTCGCGCACATCGGGGAGAGCACGGTGCATAATGGTGGATAATGCATAGGCGAGATAACGCTGTTCTAAAGCGTCTTTGAGTTCAACACCCTCAATTTCGCGTGGTGGCTGGGGCGGTTCGATTGGCTTTTTGGACATGGTGGGGGGGATTATAGCAGGCGGAGGGATTCGGGTAGTCTCGTCCTCTCAATGTCCTCTACCGCTTCGCGGGAGAGGAAAGGGGCCCGCCGCATAGCGGCGGGATAGGTGAGGGGCAGTCAGACTCCGAACCTGCGGTCCCTCATCTATCCCGTTCCGCTATCGCGAAATGGGCCCCTTTCTTCTCCCGTTTCACGGGAGAAGACAAGAACTAAACCCGTACCACCACAACCTTACAAACTGGCTTCTTGCCCCAAATATTATCGGCCTCGCGTCTAATCGCAGTACGCACCACTTCTTCTACCGTTGAGTCATCTTTACGCTTTGCACGCGGCATGGAGTCGAAGGCTTTTTCGGCGGCTTCTGCGAAGTCTTCATCTAAACCCTCGGGCACGCCGTCGGCGATTACTACCATGTCTTCGGCCAGTTCGAGTTTTTCGGTAATCACGACAGTGGCAAACACGATGCCTGCGAAGGATAATTTGCGGCGGTGTTTGGCGGGACCGTCTTCGCTGTTCACAATCAGCTTGCCATCTACATGCAAACGGCCACCGGGGGCTTCGTCGATGATCTCGGCGGGGCCTGGGCAGAGCCTCGCAATTTTCAGATCTTCGAGGATCAGGGTTTCTTTGATGCCTTGGGCTTTGGCAAAGGCGGCGTGGGCGCGGAGGTGACGCGGTTCACCATGCATCGGCACCACGATGCGCGGGCGCACCCATTCATACATCAGTTTGAGTTCACCTTGGCGCGGGTGGCCCGAGGAATGAACCAGTGCATCATCGGCCGTGATGATTTCCACATCCAGCTGCGCCAGATTGTTATGCACGGCAGAGACGACCTTTTCATTGCCCGGAATGGTGCGGGCGGAGAAGATAACCATATCGCCATCTTCCAGCGCAATATTGGGGTGGGAGTCTTCACCGATGCGAGCGATGGCGGCGCGGGGTTCGCCTTGGCTGCCCGTGCAAAGCAGCATGATTTTTTCACGTGGCAGATAACCAAATGCATCTTCGTCAAGGAACTTGCCTGCGTCTTTCAGGTAACCGCAAATGCGCGCGGCTTCGATGGTGTTGCGCATGGCCCTGCCCGCAATCACAATCTCACGGCCCGCAGAACGCGCGGCTTTGACGGCAGATGCGATGCGCTCAACATGCGACGCGAAGGTGGTGACGGCCACGCGACCTGTGGCGTTGGTGATGATGTCAGTTAATGTGGCTGCAACGTCTTTCTCGGAGGGCGACATGCCTTCGCGCAACACATTGGTTGAATCGCAAACCAGAACGTCAATGCCTTTGTCGCCCAATTCGCGGAAGCGCTTTTCATTTATTGTTGGCCCCAGCAAAGGCGTGCGATCTATTTTCCAATCGCCGGAATGCAACACTTTGCCGAATTCCGTTTCGATATAAAGCGCACAAGACTCTGGAATGGAATGGGTGACGTTTACGAACTCAAGCGTGAATGAGCCGAGGGTGAAGGGCTTCAGCGGCTTGTGGATGATGACCGGAACATCATCTTCAATGCCATGCTCACGGAACTTCATTTTCATTAATTCAGCAGCGAATGCCGTGCAATGCACTTCACATTTCAGTTGCGGCCAGAGGCGCGCGACTGCGCCGATATGATCTTCATGGGCGTGGGTGATGACGAGGCCGGAAAGGCGTTTGCGGTTTTTAGAAATGAAGCCGACGTCAGGCAGGATCACATCAACACCAGGTTCATTTTCATCGCCGAATTTGACGCCCAGATCGACCATCAACCACTCGCGGGTGTTGGCGGGACCAACGCCATAGCAATAACAGTTCATGCCAATTTCGCCTGTGCCGCCCAGTGGCAGGATGACGAGATCGTTTAAAGGTTCGTGTTTCTTTTTGGCGTTCATGCCGTGTGGTTCTCTTTTGTTTGAAATGTTACGCGGACATCGCCCGCGTGGATTGTGATTTCTGTGTCGTCAGATTGTATGAGGATCATTGCGCCATCATCATCCAGACCTTTGAACGTGCCTTGCCTGATTGCGCGGCCAGTGTCCACTGAAACGGCTTTGCCAAGGTTCATGGCTTTGGACTCCCATGCGAATTTTATGGTCTCAAAGTCTCGGGCGTTGTTCCAGATTTTAAGCCAGTTTTTGAGGCTTGCAGACAAAACTTCATGTGCTGCTTTAACTGTCGTGCCTTTGAGATGGGTTGCGGCATAAGGGGTGTTTTTGGGCGCATGGGCGATGTTCATGCCGATGCCTAAAGCAATTTGCGATGGAGCAATGACTTCTGAAAGAATCCCGCAAAATTTTGCACCATCAATTAAACAATCATTTGGCCATTTTAATTGGATGGGCGCATTTTTGATGAAAGTGCTTGCGACGTCATGGACTGCCAAGGCGGCGACAAAACTTATCTGCGCCAATTTAGTTGGGGGGGCTGAGCATGGAAACAGCAGAGTGGAATAGAGATTGCCGGGTTCTGAATGCCATGTTCTCCCCATGCGGCCCCTACCTGCTTTTTGTTCATCCGCCACGATCCAAATCGGCCCGCGCTCACCCTGCTCATACAGTCTGCGCGCTTCGGTGTTGGTGCTGTCAATCGTATCGTAGTGGAGGATTTGGATTGGCTTAATCAACTTAATACAATGATGCGGCGGCACCCGCTGCGAGTTGCAATAAGGGTTGGGCGAATACGGCAAACAGAAGTGCGAATGCGCCCGCTGCATAGATTACCCAGTTCACTTCCGTATCAGTCTGATCGAAGGCTTCGGCTGGTGAATCAAAATACATGATCTTGATAATGCGCAGATAGTAATATGCACCGACCACACTCGCCAGAACGCCGATTACGGCAAGAGCAAAGAGGCCAGAATGAATGGCGGCAAGGAACACAAAATATTTCCCGAAGAATCCGGCGAGCGGCGGGATGCCGGTGAGTGAGAACATTAACATGGCCAGCACGAAAGCATGGCCCTTGTTGTTACGGGCAAGGCCAGAGAGATCAGAAATATTTTCGACGTAAACACCTTTGCGGCGCATGGCGATGACGCAGGCAAATACGCCCAATGTGGTGACCAGATAGATCAACATATAAACGATGACGCCCTGAATGCCTTCGACAGAACCGCTGGCCAAGCCCACCAATGCAAAGCCCATATTGGCGATGGATGAATAAGCCAGCAGGCGCTTGATGTTGGTCTGGCCGATTGCCGCGAATGCGCCGAGCACCATGGAGGCGATGGAAACGAACACCACAATCTGCTGCCAATCGTGGCTGATGGCGGAGAATGGCCCGACCATAACGCGGCAGAAAAGTGCTATGGCTGCAATTTTTGGGGCGGCGGCAAAGAAAGCTGTGACGGGCGATGGTGCGCCTTCATAAACATCAGGTGTCCACATGTGGAACGGCACGGCGCTGACTTTGAATGCAAGGCCAGCGATGATAAATACAATACCGAAGATGATGCCGAGGTTGGAGCCTGATACGGCTAATGCTGTTCCAATATCGGTGAAGCCTGTGTGCCCTGTCAGCCCGTAAACCAGTGACGCGCCATAAAGCAACATGCCCGATGAAAGCGAGCCAAGGATGAAATATTTGAGGCCTGCTTCGGATGATTTGGCACTGTCGCGGTTGATGGCTGCCACCACATACAGGGCCAGTGATTGCATTTCGAGGCCCATATAAAGTGTGATCAAATCATTCGCTGAGATCATGATCAACATGCCCACTGTGGCCAGCATGATGAGGACTGGATATTCATTCGAGTCCATTTTGGTGCGGGCGAGGAAGCGGCCAGACATGGCGAGAGCTACGGCGGAACCGAGCAGCGCCAATACTTTCATAAAACGTGCAAACGGATCAGCTACGAATGCGCCGCCGAACGCTGTGACAGTTCCAGTGCCTGATGTCCAAACGATCATGCCCGCAACAACGATGAAGGCGGCAATGGCTGCAACACGGATGGCACCCGGCGTGATCGATTTCGAGAACACGCCTTCCATCAACAAGATCATTGCCAATAGAGCGAGAACGATTTCAGGAAGTGCGGCGGCTGCGCCGATTTGCTGGAACAAGGGTATCATTTTATCACCGCGTGAAAAGTTTTGAGTATGGCTTCAACGGGTGTGCCGAACACATCCAAAAGCGGCGAAGGATAGATGCCGAAGAAAATCGTCAGGATGACTAGTGGCCCAAGCAAAGCAAGTTCGCGCGGCGTTATGTCGGGCAGATGCATCAAGGATGGTTTGTCGAGCACGCCGAATGCGACGCGGCGATAAAGCCACAGGGCATAACAGGCCGAGAGGATCACGCCCGTGGTCGCGAAGAAGGCAACCCATGTGTTGGCTTGGAATGAACCGAGCAGTGTCAGGAATTCGCCTACGAAACCAGACGTGCCGGGCAGACCGACGTTTGCCATGGTGAAGAGCATGAAGATGAAGGCATAAAGCGGCATGCGTTTTACGAGGCCGCCGTAAGCTGCGATGTCACGCGTGTGCATGCGGTCATACACCACGCCGACGCAAAGAAAGAGCGCACCGGAGACTAGGCCGTGGCTGATCATTTGGAACAAGGCCCCATCCATACCCTGACGGGTGAAAGTGAAGATGCCCATGGTGACAAAACCCATATGTGCGACAGACGAATAAGCAATCAGCTTTTTCATATCTTCCTGCACCAGCGCCACCAGCGATGTGTAAATGATGGCGATGACTGAGAGCGTGAACACCAGTGGTTGGAAATAATGGCTGGCGTCTGGAAACATGGGCAGCGAGAAGCGCAAGAAACCATAACCACCCATTTTCAAAAGGATTGCCGCAAGGATGACTGAGCCTGCGGTTGGCGCTTCGACGTGGGCATCAGGCAACCATGTGTGCACCGGCCACATTGGCATCTTCACTGCGAAGGATGCAAAGAACGCGAGCCAGAGCCATGTTTGCATTTGTGCAGGAAAGCCGGGGCTACGGGTTAGGAGCTCTGCAATGTCTGTTGTGCCTGATTGCCAATACATGGCCATGATGGCAAGCAGCATGAGCACTGAACCGAGCAAAGTGTAGAGGAAGAATTTGAAGCTTGCATAGACGCGGCGCGGGCCGCCCCATACGCCGATGATCAAGAACATGGGGATTAGACCTGCTTCAAAGAACAGGTAGAACAGCACCAAGTCAAGCGCACAGAACACGCCAATCATCAAGGTTTCGAGAACCAGAAACGCGATCATATATTCGCGGACGCGCGATTTCACGAACCATGATGCACCGATGCAGATGGGCATCAGGAATGTGGTGAGGATGACGAAGGGCATGGAAATGCCGTCAACGCCCATGCGGTAGCCAGCGATGTTACCCAGCCATGCGTGGTTTTCGACGAGTTGAAATCCCGCTTGTGTCGCGTTGAAATTTTTCAAGATCAACAATGAAACCAAGAATGTTATAATTGTCGTCCATAACGCCGCCCAACGGGCATAACGCGCGGCGGCTTCATCTTCGCCACGGGCCAATACGATGAATGCTGCGCCAAGAAGCGGCAGGAAGGTGACAACAGAGAGCAAGGGCCAATTCGACATTTAGTGTGCGCCCCCGAACGAGAACCAAGAGATGATTGCAGCCAAGCCAATCAACATGACGAAGGCATAGTGATAAACATAACCGGTTTGCAGGCGCACGACTTGGGTGGTGATGCCGCCCACGCTGGCCGCCACTCCATCAGGCCCGAAACCATCGATGACAGCCCCATCACCTTGCTTCCAGAACAAGCGGCCGATCCAGAATGCGGGACGCACAAAAAGGAAATTATACAGCTCATCAAAATACCATTTGTTGAGCAGGAATTGATAAGCGGGTTGGTTCATATCTGCGATGCGCTTTGGCAGTGTTTTATCGCGGATGTAGAATATGTAAGCTAGTGCGAGGCCGGCGAGCATGGCTATTGTGGCTGACCATTTGACCAGCACTGGAACCTCTTCCATTTTGGTCAAGATTTCATTGCGAGCCAGCGCCTTGCCCCAAAATTCAGCTTGGCCTTCGCCCATAAACCAATGTTGGAAAATGAAACCAGCAACAATCGCGCCCGCTGCCAAGACATAAAGCGGGATCAGCATGACTGGCGGGCTTTCGTGAATGTGAGAAACAGTTTCTGCATCAGCATTGGTGTTGCCATTGAAGGTCATGAAGGCCAGACGCCATGAATAGAACGACGTGCAGAAGGCGGCGATAACGAGCAAGAAAAACGCGAAGGTAGCCGGTGACGAACCGTAAGCGAATGCCGCCTCGATGATAGCATCCTTCGAATGGAAACCGGCAAAGCCGCCGATGCCTGGAATGCCAACACCTGTGAGTGCAAATGTGCCAATCAGCATCATCGCCCATGTGATGCGAATATGCGGAGCAAGACCGCCCATCTTGCGCATGTCCTGTTCGCCTGACATGGCGTGGATGACTGAGCCTGCGCCGAGGAACAACAAGGCTTTAAAGAACGCATGGGTGAAGAGATGGAAAATGCCGACACCATAAGCCCCTACTCCCATGGCCACAAACATATAGCCGAGCTGCGAACAGGTTGAATAAGCAATCACGCGCTTGATGTCGTTTTGCACGAGTCCCACGGTGGCGGCGAAGAAAGCGGTGATGCCGCCGACGATGATGACCAACGAGCGGGCATCTGGGGAAAGTTCAAACAAGGGCGACATGCGGGCGACGAGGAATACGCCTGCGGTCACCATGGTGGCAGCATGAATCAATGCTGAAACGGGTGTTGGGCCTTCCATCGCGTCCGGCAACCATGTGTGGAGCAGGAACTGCGCGGATTTGCCCATGGCACCCATGAACAGGAGCAGACAAAGCGTCGTCAACGTGTCCCAATCATGGCCGAGGAAGTGCATGGTTTTGCCGACGGCATCTGGCGCGTGCATGAAAATGGTTTCGAATTCAACTGAACCAAAAACCATATAAACGCCGAAGATGCCTAAAGCGAAACCAAAGTCACCCACGCGGTTGACCACGAAGGCCTTGATGGCGGCGGCGTTGGCGCTTTCGCGGGTGTACCAAAAACCGATCAGAAGATAAGACGCGAGGCCCACACCTTCCCAGCCAAAGAACATTTGAATGAGATTATCGGATGTAACCAACATCAACATCGCGAAAGTAAAGAGCGAGAGATAAGCAAAGAAGCGCGGCTGATGCTCGTCGTGGCTCATGTAGCCGAGTGAATAGACATGCACGAGTGCCGAGACTGTGTTCACGACGACAAGCATGACGGCGGTTAACGCATCAAGCCGGATTGCCCATGGGGCCTTCAGTGTGCCCGATGTGATCCAGCTTAAAAGTTCTACGCGGCTGTCGTGGCCCTCGTGGAGGAAGCCCCAAAAGATGATCCATGAAAAGATCGCGCCAAGGCAGAGCAAACCTGTGGTCAAATACATCGGCCAAGCTGGGCCGTCATAATGGCCGTGATGGTCATCATGGGCATGGTCATCATGGGCATGGTCACCCGAATGTGTGTCGTGATGATCAGCATACACATCGATATCGCGCCCCAGATTTTGGAACGCTTTTGTGCCGAACAGGCCAGCGATTAAAGCGCCCAGCAATGGCAGGAAGAGAATTGCCTGAGCCATCTGGGTTAGCCTTTCATCAAGTTGATATCCTCAACCGCAATCGAGCCGCGGTTGCGGAAATAGGTTACGAGAATGGCAAGGCCAATGGCGGCTTCACCTGCAGCAACAGTGAGAATGAGAAGTGCGAAAATCTGGCCTACAAGATCATGCAGATAAGATGAGAAGGCCACGAGGTTGATGTTCACTGACAGCAAGATCAACTCAATCGACATCATGATGATGATAACGTTTTTGCGATTGAGGAATATGCCGAACACGCCGATGGTGAATATGATGGCGGCGACGATGAGATAATGTGTGAGGCCGATCATTGAAGGCCCTCCCCCGATTTTACATTTTTGATTTCAACAGCAGTGGCTGGCCCACGCGCTACTTGATCGGCAATCACCTGGCGCTTCAGGTTGGGCTTGTGGCGCATGGTGAGCACGATAGCGCCGATCATGGCGACGAGCAAAATAAGGCCCGCCATTTGGAAGAAGAAAACGTATTTAGTGTAAAGCACTTGGCCGATGGCTTGGGTGTTAGATATGTCGCCAATGGTTGGTGTGGACGTATGCGCAATGAGATCAGGTGCAATTGTCCATGTGCCGACCAGCAAGATCATTTCAACCAACAGGATCAGACCGATCACGCCGCCGATGGGCAGATAATCGAGGAAGCCTTCGCGCAGTTCTACAAAATCAACGTCGAGCATCATAACGACGAAGAGGAACAACACGGCCACAGCGCCCACATAAACCACCACCAAAATCATGGCGAGAAATTCGGCACCCAACAGCACGAACAAACCAGCTGCGTTGAAAAAGCACAGGATCAGGAACAATACTGAATGTACAGGGTTGCGCGCGGTGATCACCAGCATGGCCGAGGCGATGGCCGCCAGTGAGAAAAGGTAGAAGAAAAATGTGATTGCCATGTTGCCAGCCCCTTAGCGATATGGCGCATCAAGCGCGATGTTTTGGGCCAGTTCGCGCTCCCAACGATCGCCATTGGCCAACAGTTTTTCTTTGTTGAACAGAAGCTCTTCGCGGGTTTCGGTGGCATATTCAAAATTCGGGCCTTCGACAATGGCATCAACCGGGCAAGCCTCTTGGCAGAAGCCGCAGTAAATGCATTTCACCATATCAATATCATAGCGTGTGGTGCGGCGTGTGCCGACATTGCGGCGTGGGCCAGCTTCGATGGTGATGGCTTGGGCGGGGCAAATGGCTTCGCACAGTTTGCAGGCGATGCAGCGCTCTTCACCATTTGGATAACGACGCAAAGCGTGTTCGCCACGGAAGCGTGGGGAGAGCATCCCTTTCTCGTGCGGGTAGTTCAACGTCGCTTTTGGCGCGAATAAATATTTCATGCCGAGCATAAAGGCTGACACGAATTCAGCGAGGAAAAGCGAACGCGCGGTTTGAGATAATTTCATGATGGCAACCATCCCATATAAACGAGTACGCCAGAGGTGATGACCACCCAAGCCAGCGATATTGGCAAAAACACTTTCCAGCCGAGGCGCATCAATTGGTCATAGCGATAGCGCGGTACGATGGCTTTCACCATGGCAAACATGAAGAACACGAAGACCAGCTTGATCAGAAACCAGATGATACCCGGCACCCAGTTTAATACTGGAATGTCGATCAGCGGCAACCAACCGCCGAGGAAGAAGATTGATGTCATCGCACACATGGCTGTGATGGCCACATATTCGCCGAGCATGAAAAGCAGATAAGGCGTGGACGAATATTCGACCATGAAGCCCGCGACGAGTTCGGATTCTGCTTCGACCAAATCAAATGGAGGCCGATTGGTTTCGGCCAATGCTGAGATGAAGAAGATCACAAACATTGGGAAGAGCGGGATGAAATACCAATCGAGGAACGATGCTGGCAGACCGAGTTTGGTTCCCAAACCGTGATGTTGAGCGTGTACAATATCCGTCAAGTTCAATGAACCAGCGCAGAGCAGAACTGTTATGATCACAAAACCAATCGAGACTTCATAAGACACCATTTGCGCGGCAGAACGCAGCGCTGAGAGGAACGGGTACTTCGAATTCGAGGCCCAGCCACCCATGATGGTGCCGTAGACCATCAGTGATGATATGGCGAAAAGATAAAGCACGCCGACATTGATGTTGGCCACGCGCCAACCTTCATTGATCGGTATTACAACCCATGCTGAAAGTGCAAGCAGAGCCGTGACGATGGGCGCAATCACGAAGACGCCTTTGTTGGCACCATCGGGGATGATGACTTCTTTCAACGCAAATTTTATCAAGTCAGCAAATGATTGCAAAATGCCCCAAGGGCCTACAACGTTGGGGCCACGGCGCATCTGCACAGCGGCCCACACTTTGCGGTCGAAATAAATCAGGAAGGCAACTGAAATCAGAACAGCAATAATCAGCGCCACGCTTTCGAGCAAAATCAAACCGAGGAAGAGAGCTAATTCAACCATGAGTTTACTCCGCCGCCTGCATTTTGCGTTCGTTCTTCAGCGCCGAACATTCCGCCATGGTGCGCGAGGCACGGGCGATGGGGTTGGTGAAATAGAAATCTTTCACGGGAGATTGGAATGGCGCTGAGGTGGTTTTGCCACCGCCTTGGTGAAGCTCGACCAGAGCAGTCGCATCGGCTTTGTGCACCTGATCGAGGCTGGCGAGTTGCGGTGCAATTGCGTACATAGCCGCGCGCAATTCTTCCAAATTATTCCAAGTTAAAGTGGCACCCAATGAATCCGAGAGTGCGCGGATGATGGCCCAATCTTCTTTGGCATCGCCCGGTGGAAACGCAGCGCGGGCTGTCATCTGAGCGCGACCTTCGGTGTTGACATAGGTTGCGGATTTTTCAGTGTAGGCAGCGCCCGGCAAAATAACATCGGCGCGTGCAGCGCCCGCGTCGCCATGACTGCCCATGTAAACGACGAATGCGTTGCCGAGATTCTTGGTGTCAATTTCATCAGCACCCGCAAGGAAAAGCATGTCGAGTGATTTGTTCGCAGCAGCATTGAGCATCGCGGTCGTGTTCATGCCGCCGTCTCCGGGCAAGGCGCAAACATCAAGCGCACCCACGCGGCCAGCCGCAGTGTGGAGAATGTTGAAACCATTCCAGCCTTCTTTGACCACGCCGAGTGCGGCGGCAGCTTTATAGGCCATGGCCAAGATTGCGGCACCGTCAGCGCGGGCCAATGCACCCTGCCCGATGATGAACATTGGTTTGGTTTTGTTGGCTGGTGGATGATCGGTGAACACGCTCAAGCTTTCAGGGCCAGCGCCGAGATAATTGTAGGGATAGGTGAGGTCGGCTTGTTCGCCCACGACGCCAATCAAACAACCACCCTTCAGCGCACGCTTACGAATGCGGGCGTTGAGTACAGGGGCTTCAAGGCGTGGATTGCAGCCGATCAGCATGATGGCGTCGGCTTCTTCAATACCAGCGATGGACGAGTTAAACAAATAACCTGCGCGGCCACCATGTTCGCCCAGCGGGGTGCCATCTTGGCGGCAGTCGATATTATTAATCTTTAAATTCATCGCCAAGGTTTTGAGCGAGAATGCTTCTTCAGCCGAAACCAGATCACCGAGCAAAATGCCGACCTTGTCTGGTGTGGTTGATTTCATTTTCGATGCGATACGCGAGAAGGCTTCGGCCCATGTGGCTGGGCGCAGTTTGCCAATGTCGCGCACGAAGGGTTGATCGAGGCGCTGGGTTTTCAAACCATCCCAAACGAAGCGGGTTTTATCGGAAATCCACTCTTCATTCACGTCTTCATGGGTGCGCGGCAAAATGCGCATCACTTCGCGGCCACGCGCATCCACGCGAATGTTGGAGCCCACAGCATCCATCACATCGATGGTTTCAGTTTTGCGGAGTTCCCATGGTCGCGCCTTGAATTCGTAAGGAAGCGAGGTAAGTGCACCTACGGGGCAAAGATCGATGATGTTGCCCTGAAGCTCAGAACTAATCGCTTTGTCGAGATAGGTGGTGATTTCCATATCTTCGCCGCGGCCCGTGGCGCCCATTTCTTCGACACCCGCGACCTCGGTTGTAAAGCGCACACAGCGCGTGCACTGAATGCAACGGTTCATTTCAGTCTTGACCAATGGGCCTAGATATTTGTTTTCGACTGCGCGCTTGTTTTCAGCAAAGCGGTTGTGATCCATACCATAAGCCATGGCTTGGTCTTGCAGATCGCACTCGCCGCCTTGGTCACAAATCGGGCAATCAAGCGGGTGGTTGATCAGCAAAAATTCCATCACGCCTTCGCGGGCTTTTTTGACCATCGGGCTTGTGGTGAACACTTCTGGTGGCTCACCATTTGGGCCGGGGCGCAGATCATTAACCGACATGGCGCAAGAGGCCGTGGGCTTTGGCGGGCCGCCCTTCACTTCAACAAGGCACATGCGGCAATTGCCAGCAATTGATAAGCGTTCATGGAAACAAAAGCGCGGCACTTCAGCGCCAGCTTGCTCACAAGCCTGTAAGAGCGAGAGGCCATTCTCGACTTCAATTTCCACGCCGTCTATTTTTAGCTTTGGCATTATGCGCACCTCAGGGAGCGCATGCGCTCCACGTCCATCACTTCGGCCCAACCAAACGCATGTTCGGTTGCACCATTTTTTTCATAATCAGCCAAACGATCCATCGCCTCGGTGAGCGTCGGTTGGTGGCTTTCGGGCACAGGCCAAAACACCATGTGCGGTTTTTCCATCAGGTCAAACCATTCGGCTTTGCGTTTATAGAACTGCGCATGAGCAGTTTTGAAAACGTAATTCTCGAGCGATTTTGCATCAGTCCAGACCGACATGTTCACGGCATAATCATCGCCGACGCGCAGATCGGTAGCGTTATTATTGTCACCCTTTAAGCGCCAGACGAATCCTTCGCTGCGTTCTGCCAAAGCATTCACGCGATCAAGATTGGCCATGAACCCAGCCATCCGCGTATCCGTGGTCGGATATTTGAATTTGCCAATATTGAGTTCAGCGAGGTGCATGGTTCATTTCCCCACTTGACTGATTGCACCGTCGCTGTAGGAACGATAGGTGTACTGATCAATAAGTTTCAATAAGACACTAACGCTCGCTGCTGCGAATTTTTTTGTAGAAAACATCGTTACAAATACCCCCATTTTTGGAGTTTTGCGATTAGCAATTTTCTCTGCTGTTCCGCTTTTTGCATGAGTGCAATCTGAATATGCCCATTTTCTGCCATGTAATTCACGGAATCAAGGCCAACCGATTTTCCAGAGTTATTAAATTCACTGCTTAGTTTATCTAAAACTATCTGCTCTTGGTTAGTTATCTGTACAAAGTTCCCTAATGAAACAAACCCAACTTTCAGCGTTTCATAAAGATCAGCATCAGTGCACTGGCTTAATGCTGCCAATATCGTTGCCTCTAAAGTTTCTTTGTCTATAGGGAGAACATTCGCGTTAGTTACTGGTTCACCAGCAGTTGCTTCGAGAATTGCGCCATAAGAACGTAACAAATTATTGTAATCAATTTGCGGTGTTGCTTGCTTAGGGGATAATATTTTGCTGAGCCAACCCATCACCCCTACTCCGCCGCATGGCGCACGGCGCCGTCTGGATCAGAGCGATAGGTATATGCGTCAATCCGCGCTTCAATCACGGGTCTGAAATGCGTGATCAAGCCCTGCACCGGCCAAGCCGCAGCATCGCCCAATGCGCAAATTGTATGGCCTTCGATTTGTTTGGTCACGTCGAGCAACATATCAATCTCGCGCTTTTCGGCGCGGCCTTCGACCATGCGGTTGAGCACGCGCATCATCCAGCCTGTGCCTTCGCGGCACGGCGTACATTGACCACAAGATTCATGTTTGTAGAAAGCGGCAAGCCTAGCGATGGCGCGGATGAGATCAGTTGATTTATCCATCACGATTACTGCCGCTGTGCCAAGGCCGGAGCGGAGTTTTGAAAGCGAGTCAAAATCCATCGGCGTGTCGATAATTTGCGCAGCTGGCACCATGCGCACCGACGAACCGCCGGGAATGACAGCCAACAAATTATCCCAACCGCCACGAATGCCGCCAGCATGTTTGTCAATCAATTCGCGGAAGGTGATGCCCAGCTCTTCTTCCACATTGCACGGCGTGTTCACATGGCCGGAGATGCAGAATAATTTTGTGCCAACATTATTTGGGCGACCCATGGAGTTAAACCACGTTGCGCCACGGCGGAGAATTGTTCCGGTGACGGCGATGGATTCCACATTGTTCACTGTGGTGGGTGCACCATAGAGGCCGACATTGGCAGGGAATGGTGGCTTCATGCGCGGCTGACCTTTTTTGCCTTCCAAGCTTTCAAGCATGGCGGTTTCTTCGCCGCAAATATACGCGCCTGCGCCGTGGGCGATGTAGATATCGCAATCCCAACCATGGATGTTATTTTTGCCAATGAGCTTTGCTTCATAGGCTTGATCGATGGCGGCTTGCAGATGTTCCCGTTCACGGATGTATTCGCCGCGCACGTAGATATATGCCACGTTGCATGCCATGCCCATGCAGGCAATCAGGCAGCCTTCGACCAGCAAATGTGGATCATGGCGCATGATCTCACGGTCTTTGCAGGTGCCGGGTTCGGATTCGTCAGCATTGACCACGAGGTAATGCGGACGCTCGCCAACAACCTTGGGCATGAAGGACCATTTTAGCCCCGTCGGAAAACCAGCGCCACCACGGCCACGCAGGCCAGAGGCTTTGACTTCGTTCACAATCCAGTCGCGACCCTTGTCGATGAAGAACTTGGTATCAAGCCAGCAGCCTCGTTGTTTAGCGCCAGCTAGGCCCCAATCGTGGAGGCCATAGAGATTTGTGAAAATGCGGTCTTTATCAGCGAGCATGGTTTACTTTCTCCCCGGCTTATCGCCGACGGAATTTTCAGGTCGCCAGCCTTTGGCCAACTTTTTGGCTTGCTTCACCCATTCGTCACGGGCGATGCGGCCTTGGAAGCCTTTCAGCAAGGCGTCGACATGTTTGATGTCAGCAGCAGACCACGATGCGATTTGGTCAAAGTGCCACACGCCAGTTTTGTTCAACAGTTTTTCAAATGCAGGGCCGACACCCCAGATCAGTTTTAGATCATCAGCCTTGCCGCGTGGCTTCTTCAGCAATTCTGGTGCAACCGGTTTGGCAGCAGGTACAGCTTTCTTGGCTGGAGCTTTTTCAATTTTCGCGACGCGCGAAATGACTGGAGCATTCACAGAGGCAGCGACCGGAGCTGGTGCAGTTGCTACCACTGGAGCAACAGCAACTGCCACCACTGGAGCCACAGCAACTGCCACCACTGGAGCCGGAGCCACGGCAACAGGTGCGGGCGGCGGAGGCGGCGGAGCTTCAACGCGTTTGAACGTGCGTGGCTTGCTGTAAAGTGATTTGTCGGTGAGCGAAGTCGCGTCGCCAACAGCCATGGATTGCTGACGGTCGATTTGTGGGCCGGGCTTGACTGGCCTTCCCGCTTGCAAATCATCAATCAGTTTTTCGAAAGTGGCAAGGGTTAAATCTTCGTACGTGTCTTTCCACACTTGCACCATCGGCGCATTCACACATGCGCCTAAGCATTCGACCTCCTCCCAAGACAACGAACCATCTGCATTCAGGTGATGCGGCTCAGGGTGGATTTTCTTGCGGCAGAGCGAGAGCAGTTCTTCAGAGCCGCGCAACATGCAGGGCGTTGTTCCACACACTTGAATATGCGCTTTTTTACCGACCGGAGATAGCTGGAACATGGTATAGAACGTGGCGATTTCATAAACACGGATGAAAGCCATATTGAGCATCTCGCCCACATATTCCATGGCAGGCCGCGACACCCAACCTTCATTCTGCTCCTGCGCACGCCAGAGGAGTGCGATCACAGCAGATGCCTGTTTGCCATTTGGATATTGCGCAATGGTCTTCTTGGCCCAAGACGCATTTTCGGCGTTGAACTTGAAAGGCGTAGTCGGTTGGACGGGATCTAAACGACGGACGGACATCAGCGATCAACCTCACCAAACACAATATCAAGCGAACCCAACACGGCAGAAACGTCGGCCAATTGGTGCCCGCGGCACATAAAGTCCATGGCTTGTAAGTGCGCAAAACCTGGCGCGCGGAGTTTGCAGCGATAGGGTTTGTTGCTGCCGTCGCTCACCAGATAAACACCGAACTCGCCCTTGGGGGCTTCGACGGCGGCGTAGACTTCGCCAGCAGGAACCTTATAGCCCTCAGTATAAAGTTTGAAATGATGGATCAAGGCTTCCATCGAACGTTTCATTTCGCCACGCTTTGGTGGAACTACTTTGCCATCGGTAGACGATATTGGCCCCTGCCCAGCGCTCGACGAAAGCATGTTCACGCATTGCTTCATGATGCGCACCGACTGGTGCATTTCCAGAACGCGGATTAAATAGCGATCATAGTTATCGCCATTCTTGCCGATGGGAATATCAAATTCCATTTCGGAATAGCATTCATAAGGCTGGCTCTTGCGCAAATCCCATGCGGCGCCTGAGCCACGCACCATTACGCCGGAGAAGCCCCATTTGAAGCAATCTTCGAGCGACACTACACCAATATCAACATTGCGTTGTTTGAAGATGCGGTTTTCGGTGAGCAGTGTTTCAATGTCGTTCAAACGCGCTGGATGCGTGTCGCAGAAATGGCCGATGTCATCGATTAGTTTTTGCGGCAAATCCTGGTGCACGCCACCGGGCCTTATGTATGCGGCGTGCATGCGGCTGCCCGATGCGCGCTCATAAAACACCATCAATTTTTCACGCTCTTCAAAGCCCCAAACGGGCGGCGTTAACGCACCCACATCCAACGCCTGCGTGGTGATGTTGAGCATATGGGAAAGAATGCGGCCAATTTCGGAGTAAAGAATTCGGATTAATTGCCCACGCTTAGGCACTGTAATCCCAAGCAATTTTTCAACTGCCAGAGCATAAGCATGCTCTTGGTTCATTGGAGCAACATAGTCCAGGCGGTCAAAATAAGGCACGGCTTGAAGATAGGTTTTTTGCTCAATCAGCTTTTCTGTGCCACGGTGGAGAAGACCAATATGTGGATCGACGCGAGTTACGACTTCGCCGTCAAGATCAAGAATCAAACGCAAAACACCATGTGCAGCGGGGTGCTGCGGGCCGAAGTTGATCGAAAAGTCGCGGGTGGAATGTTCGGTCATAACTTCGCTTTCTCATCGCCGGGCAATACATACTCTGTGCCTTCCCACGGCGATAAATAATCAAACTGTCTCATTTCCTGAACCAGCTTCACAGGCTCATAAACCACGCGTTTGGCTTCATCGTCATAGCGCACTTCAACATGGCCTGTGACGGGGAAATCTTTGCGCAACGGATGACCGGAGAAACCATAGTCTGTGAGGATGCGGCGCAAATCAGGATGGCCAGAAAACAAAATACCGTAAAGATCAAAGGTCTCGCGCTCATACCAATTAGCTGCGGGGAACACTGAAATTGCTGATGGCACTTGGGTTTCTTCGTCGGCTTGCACTTTCACACGGATGCGGGTGTTCTTGTAAGGGCTGAGCATATGATAGACCACGTCAAAGCGCATTTCTCGGGTGGGATAATCCGCCCCGCAAATATCGATAAAGCAGACGAACTTGCATTCGGCGTCATCGCGCAAGAAAGTCAGTACTTCGATAATTGTTGCCGCTTCAGCATGCAGCGTGAGTTCGCCGAACGACGTTTCATTGGTAACGTTCAGTTTGCCTGAAATATAAGTCCCTAATTCTGAAAGATTCATGATCAGCGCTCAATCGTTCCGGTGCGGCGGATTTTCTTCTGCAACATCAGAATGCCATAAAGCAAAGCCTCAGCGGTGGGTGGGCAGCCTGGAATGTAAATATCTACAGGAACAATTCGGTCACAGCCGCGCACCACTGAATATGAATAATGATAATAGCCGCCACCATTGGCGCAAGAACCCATAGAGATCACATAACGCGGCTCTGGCATTTGGTCATAAACCTTGCGCAGCGCTGGGGCCATTTTGTTGGTCAACGTGCCAGCCACAATCATCACATCCGATTGGCGGGGCGAACCGCGCGGTGCAAAACCGAATCGTTCCACGTCATAACGCGGCATCGATGTGTGCATCATTTCAACTGCGCAACATGCAAGGCCGAAGGTCATCCACATCAGCGAACCGGTGCGAGCCCAGTTGATTAGGTCATCAGTTGATGTGACCAGAAAGCCCTTGTCAGCAAGCTCGGCATTAATGTCTGTGAAATAAGCTCTGGTGTCGGCTTTGGCCGCTTCGATCAATCCCATTCCAAAGCTCCTTTGCGCCACTCATAAATAAAGCCCACGGTGAGCACGGCTAAAAACACAATCATCGACCAAAAGCCAAAAAGACCAATCTTTCCAAGACTTATTGCCCACGGAAACAGGAAGGCAACTTCAAGATCGAAAATGATAAACAAAATTGAAACCAGATAAAACCGCACGTCGAATTTCATACGTGCATCGTCGAATGCATCAAAACCACATTCATAAGCCGAAAGTTTTTCGGGGGTCGGATTCTTATAGGCAATCAAAATAGGTGTGATCATCAGGATGAGGGTGATTGCCGCTGCAACACCCATGAAGATCACAACTGGCAGGTAGCTTAAAGCTAAATCTTGCATAACGCCCCTCAATTTATCAAGGCAAGTCTATGACCGCCTTGTGACGAATTAACGGCGTTCGTAGCGCAGTGCAACACGCTTCGCAAGGCTTCCAGATGTCGCTATCCATGCTTTTTGGAACGAAAAAGCCATCCCCAAAGGAATGGCTTTTTTCTTGCAATAAATGGCGCGAAAGACGGGGCTCGAACCCGCGACCTTCGCCGTGACAGGGCGACGCTCTAACCAACTGAGCTACTTCCGCACATTTAATAATCGGCTGGATAGATGAGCCACCCTGCCCTGTCAAGCTTTCCGTCTTGGTGATTGGCGGCTCGGTTAAAACCAGCTAGTGCAGCACTCATGGCCTTCTTCAAGAATCGCGATTTCAATCTGATTTATGTTCACAGCGCTTTGCAATCCATCGTGATGTATGGCGGCGAAGCTTTTGAGTTTGTCTATCTGCTCAAAGCTGGCATTGCGCCTTGGATTGTTTTGCTGGTCATTGGTCTGATGTTTGGCAGTCGGATTTTATTTCGAGGTGGCGTGCTGCCTTTGGCAAAGCGCTTTGGACTGCGGAACGCTTTGGTCTTTGGTATTCTGCTCGAAGCCATCACCTATCCAATTTTGTCGCAAGTGACTGGCGTTGGGCCATTGCTGTTTATCCACATCACCACTGTTGCGATCAGTAGTTCGTTCTATTGGACCAGTTACCACGCTTATGTTTCTTTGATCGGCGATGCTGAGCACCGGGGCAAGCAATCAAGTGCTATGGAATTTATCGGCATGATGATGGGTATTGTGGCGCCAATAATGACTGGCACACTGCTCACTTTCTTTAGTCCGTTGGTGGCTTTTGGCACTGTCGGGGTGATTATGGCGTGTTCGGCCATTCCCCTTTTATATGCACCCAACCTCACTATTTCACCTGATGCGGTCGTATCGGCCGAGACCCGACGACAGGCGAGGCGTATTATGTTTGCCGATGGCTTGCGCGCTGGGTCATTTCATTTCACGTGGTTGATTGCTTTGTTCATCACCTTGGGCAGCAGCTTTGCGGCGTTCGGCGGTGCCATGTCGTTGGCCGGGATTGCTGGCGCAATGATGGGACTCATGACTGGCAAATTAGTCGATCTTGGCAAGGGCAAACGCGCTTTGCAAATTGGCTTCATGGTACTCGCAATTGCAATTCTAGCACGGGCCTTTGGTTATGCCGCCGTTTGGAGTGCTGTCGCTGCCAATGTGATCGCGGTGATTGTTTGGCCAATTTATGCGACGGCCACCAATTCGAGGATTTATGATCTGGCGCGGCAATCACCCTGCCCGCTGCGCTATCATGTGGTGGCGGAAGGTGGCTGGGATTTGGGAACAGCAATAGGTTGCTTGGTATCGGCTGTTTTGGTTTATCTTGGCTTCAGCTATTTTGTGCCCTTACTTGTGGCCCTTTTCGGCTGCGGCATGGGCTATTGGTTTTTAACCAACTCCTTCGACGTTAAAACGCACTCCCGTCCTTCGTCGTAAAACGCATGCCTTTTTCATCGCGGCGATATTTCATATCAACATCAGGAAAATGAGCTTCTTCAACAGGAGCCCTTGTGCCAACAACCAAAAACTTTGCAGCCTTGTCGCTTTCGTTAATTATATGATGAGCGTTTGGCGTGTTGGCTTTCCAACCCGCACATTGGCCGAGCGTAAAAGCGTGGCGGCCAGCCTCGTCCACAATCACCATTTCGCCTTCCAGCGCGTAAACCAACTCATCTTCATTCAAGTGCCAGTGACGCTGTGATGACCATGCACCAGGTTCAAGTGTTATAATATTCGCACCAAATTGCGTGAGGCCAAATGGAGTTCCGAGTGCCACACTGCTACGGCCCTTTACCGCTTTGGCATAATGTTCAGGATATCCAGAGCCGGTACGCACTGGCAGTTCAACAACATTGAAGACTCTTTTTTGATCACTCACGCAGGCACCTTTTCAATTTGGTTTACAGCATCAACAACCGCATCAAATGTGAGGAGTGTTGAAGCATGACGTGCCTTATAGTCGCGCACCGGAAGCAATGCTTCTAAATCGGCCCATTTGCCGGTCGGAGCATCGCCATTTTCTTTCAACATTTTATACATCTGTTCACGCAATGCGCGCAGCTCATGCGGTGTTGAACCCACAACATGACGTGCCATAATGGATGATGAGGCCTGACCCAAGGCGCAGGCTTTTATATCTTGTCCGAATTCAGAAACGACGCCGTCTTTCATGGTCAGATCGACAGTTACCTTTGAGCCGCAAAGCCTTGAATGCGCAACAGCCGTTGCACCGGGATGCTCTAAACGTTGCAGTAATGGAATATCTGCTGCAAACTCTAAAATCTTTCGGTTGTAAATCTCGTTTATCATGTCCATATCCACGTCTGTCTGCTGTGATCTGAATATGGTATGTTGCTGACAAAATTGAAAGGGGTGGAATGTTATGCAATCCGCCCGCGTACTATCTCCGTAATGCAAGACTGTAATGTGCAAACCCTCAACGTGAGTTCGCCCCATGGATGTCAAAGTGTATCCCAAGCAAGTTCTAAAGCCGGCCCCTACTCCAACCGAAGAAGAAGCGCAGGAAGCCGTTCGTGTGCTACTCAGCTGGGCTGGGGATAATCCTAACCGTGAAGGTTTGCTCGAAACGCCTAAGCGTGTGACCAAGGCGTTCAAAGAGTATTATGCAGGCTATGCACAAGACCCTGCTGATGTTCTCGACCGCGTATTTGATGAAGTTGGTGGGTATGATGATATGGTCATGCTGCGAGACATAAGCTTTACGTCACATTGCGAACATCATATGGCACCGTTTTTCGGGCGTGTTCACATCGCTTATTTGCCAAATGGCGGCGTCGTGGGCATTTCGAAACTTGCGCGCGTTGTAGAGATTTATGCTCGTCGTTTGCAAACTCAAGAAACCATGACCGCTCAAATTGCAAATGCGGTGTTTGAAGGCCTCGGTGCTCGCGGCGTTGCGGTGTTTGTTGAAGCCTTGCACACTTGCATGTCAATGCGTGGTGTTCAGAAACATGGCGTTGCTACAATAACGACGCAGTTCACAGGCGAGTTTAAAACAAATCCTGTGCTCCAAGCTCGGTTTATGGATATGGTGCGCGCACCTCACCGGGAATTCACCATCTAATCCATGTCTAACGCAAACGATGAAACTTTAGAATTGGGCCTTCGCTTTGATGCGCAAGGCCTAATTCCGGCTATCATAATCGATCAGTCTGATAACGCCGTTTTGATGTTTGCTTTTATGAACGCAGAGGCTTTTGCCGAAACCCAGCGCACTGGGGTTGTTCATTTTTACAGTCGCTCGCGCGCCAAATTGTGGATGAAAGGTGAAACGTCAGGCGAGACGTTTGAAGTAGTAGAAATGCTGGTCGATTGTGATCAAGATGTTTTATTGGTTCGCGTAAAACCACAAGGCGTAGGCAATGCTTGTCACACGGGGCGACGCAGTTGTTTCTACCGTGAAATCAAAGACAAAGTTCTCGTCTTTAAAAACTAAGATTAACCTGCAATATAGGCTTTCATTTCAGCCGCCTCGCGTTCAATCGCTTCAATCCTGAACTTCACCACGTCACCAATTGAAATCATCCCAGTCAGTTTACCCTTGTCGACAACAGGCAAATGGCGGATACGATTTTCAGTCATCAATGCCATGAGCTCAGTCTCGCTATCATCTTCTGAACAGGTTTTAACACCTTTGGTCATGATTTTTGCAACTGGAACATCAAGGGCTTTAGCTCCTTCTGCTGCCAAGCACCGCACCACATCACGCTCAGACACAATGCCTTCGATCTCTCCGCTTTCGCTTAATACAACAATGGCACCAATGCGGTTGGCGGCCAGAGTTTGTGCGATTGAACCAAGGGTATCTTTCGGCGAGGCTGTAATCACGTCACGGCCTTTAGACTTTAGTATATGCGAAACACTCATGTGACCCTCCCGCAGTTTTGAACAAGGCTAACACAGAAATAGAAAAGCCTAAACTCTTTTGCTGTCCAAAAGATAAAACGCAATAAGTCCAACAAAAAAACCGCCGAGGTGAGATTCCCAAGCTATCACGCGTTCCTCCAAGAATGCAGTGCCCGTCATATACTGGCTGGTGGCTGTGAGCATGGTTAATCCGAGCCAGATCGCCGTGAAGCTGAGAGCGCGTTTATTGGTGAGCAATTGTTTAAAAGTAAGCGGCCTGAAACGAGACATGATGCCAACTGGCACACCGGGGCTGTAATTATCACCGCCATACATAATTGGTATCGCAGCGCCCAAAATGCCGGAAACGCCGGCTGAGGCACCAATCAAAATGACCGTCTCTCCCCAATGAACAGCTAGACCCGCCACTGCACCTGCAATAACCGAAACCCAAAAGATGGTGAGGTAGCGCCACCACCCCATCCAAGTCGCTACTGGTTTTGAGAAAATGGCCAGCCACAGACAGTTTGAGCCCAAATGAAAAGCGTCTGCATGCAGAAGCGCATAGGTTAACATCGTCCAATAGGCTTGAAAAGGCAGATCAGGCCGGACGATCACTTCAAATCGCCTCGTATCAAACGCCAGATAGGCTTGCGCAATCAGCTGTGTATTCGAACCGGCGACCCACAACCCGAGATGTACTACGACCAAAACGGCGATCAAACCCCACACGGCGGGGGGCAAATTTATAATTGGCTCGGCCTTTTCAGCTGGAACTTGTTCATCTGAGTTGAGTTCTGGTTGGTCCGTCACACTGTTCTCCGGCTGGCACGCGATGTGCAACCTTACCACCATACGTTCATGAATGGGACAGGAATTGCTGTCTCTCCCGGAGTTTGGCTTATGGTGATGTCTAATAATTCAGAAGCTTCTCAATCAGGTGTACAAATGTTGCACCCCGGAAGTCGCAAACTTTTCCGCTATTGGGAAGCTTTAAGGGCCGAGCGCCCATGCCCCAATCGCAGCGATATCGATCTGCGCCAGATTGTTGAAATAATGCCCAATCTTGCCATTCTTGAATCGGATAGTTTGCAAAACCGGTGGGTTTACCGATTAGCCGGTACCGAAATTTGTACATTGATGGGCAGCAGCCAAACGGGCAAAAATGCTTTGGCAGGCTGGGATAATTTTGAAAAAGATGCTGTTTCAAAGTCTTTAATCATCGCACAGGATCGCGCTCAGCCTTGTTTGGTTAGGATGCGACTGATCTATGAACGCACGCCCATTTTGCCAGTCGAAATGGTGGTTTTACCGTTCTACGACGAAAAATCAGTGAAAACTCAGTTATTTGCTGGCATTTTCCCCCTTCTGGGCGGGCGCACCTTCTTGCCTGCGTATTTGCTGCGCAGGGAACTGGTTTCAACCCGGACGATTTGGACTGAACATGAGAACGGCGATAGCTTGCTTGAACAAGTTGGTCGTACAGCGACACCCATGCTCCGCGTCATTCAAGGTGGACTGGCTTCACATTAAACTGTTCTTACCCAGGTCTAAGTGACATTTTCTTAACTCTGCCTTTACCCAAGCGTCCTTAGATGGGATCAAGGTCGATTTACATTCGGCCATGGCACTTCGGGGCAATTACAGAAGTGACACAATTTTAGGGGTTAAATGTGAACGGGTTGAGTATCGAAAGCGCGACAAGTACTGAAAGCGTAAATTCACTCGGAATTATCTTCGGGCGCTTCATGCTGCCTGATATGTCGGAGCATCCGTGCCAAGTCGTCGACCTCACTGGCACAGGTGCAACCTTTCTGACTCAATTTGTTCCGGCAAAAGGTCTTGCCATTGTCGCTTATCTTGAAGAGGTTGGACGCGTCGAGGCGATCACTTCTGGGACTGTAGATGGTGGTTTCAGTGTTGTGTTCAGTCTCACAGGTTCACGACTGGAGCGCTTGCAACAACGCATTGAATGGCTGCAAAAGCGTCAAGTGGGTGAAGAGCCGGATGGCCGCCGCCATGCGCGTTATGAGCCCACTGAGAAAACCTCACAAATTTCATTGCCAGATGGACGAATTTATAATTGCGAAGTAATTGATATTTCACTTTCTGGCGCTGCTATCAAAACTGAAGTGATGCCGAGTGTTGGTACATTTTTAATGTTGGGAAAAATGCGTGGCCGTGTCGTGCGCTATCTTGAACATGGTGTGGCCATTGAATTTGTAAAGCAACTCGACCGTAGTAATGTGCAGCCCAACACTCCCCTATAAATCTTGAACATCTAAAACGCCGTTGATTGCTTTGATGGCACCCTTAATTTGGGGAGTGATCGCAAATTTCGAACCTAACCCAATCTCAACTTCACGGCCATGATCTTGCAGAAGAGTCAGTCGCACAGGTGCTCTGCCGCCCGGTGTCAAGCGTTTGGAAATTGAGTCCAGCGATGATGTGTCACGCACAAAAATCTGAATTCCTTGAACGATAGCAGCCGCTGCCTTATCCAAAACCTCGAGCCCTTGAAGGCGCAGCTTAATGTCTTCGCCGTCCACATCAGCTTCAACCCGTGCGATAACGGCTTTGCCCGGTTCAAGCATTTCTCTGACTGCATTTAAGGTATCAGAAAATACGATGGTTTCAAATTGGCCCGTGGGATCAGAAAAACCCACAAAGGCGAATTTGTTTCCGGTCTTTGAACGGCGCTCTTGTTTGTAAGTTATCGTGCCCGCAAGTTTTGCCGCCGTAGCACCCTTGGTCATGATTTTCTCTTGGAATGATACCCAGGTTTCGACACCTAAGCGCTGCAGCGGCTTGGTGTATTCATCAAGAGGATGGCCTGACAGATAAAAGCCGACAGCCTCAAATTCTTGTGCCAGCTTTTCCATTGGCAACCACGCATCACGGCGCGGCATTACGATATCATCACTGGGTGATTGCAGTGCGCCAAACATATCATTTTGCCCTGCGGCTTCCTCCGACGCGGTGCGATTGGCAATTCCAACGATACTATCGATACCGTCAAACACTTGGGCGCGGTTGGGATTGAGACTATCAAACGCTCCGGCTTTTGTCATGCTTTCCATAGCGCGCTTGTTCAGAGCGCGTGGGTCAACACGTCTTGCAAAATCACCGAGTGATTTGAACTGGCCGCCCCGCTCTCTGGCTTCGACAATTTGAGCAACAGCACCTTGCCCAACATTTTTCAGTGCGGCGAGCGAATAAAGAATGGTGCCATCCTTCACAGCAAAATCAATACCGCTTGCATTGACAGACGGGGGAACAACATTGATGCCATAACGCTGTGCATCGCGTTTAAACAACATCAACTTATCAGCATTTCCCAAATCAAGAGACATCGAAGCGGCAAGGAATTCAACTGGGAAGTTGGCTTTCAAATAGGCGGTTTGGTAGGCCACAACAGCATAACCTGCCGCGTGGGATTTGTTGAAGCCGTAGCCCGCAAACTTTGCTACAAGCTCAAAAATGCTAGCAGCTCTTTCAGATTCAATATTCTTAGCAACTGCGCCTTGAACAAACCTTTCCTTTTGAGCGTCCATTTCCTTTTTGATTTTCTTACCCATGGCACGTCGGAGTAGGTCTGCTTCGCCAAGCGAATAGCCCGAAAGAACTTGGGCAATTTGCATCACTTGTTCTTGATAAACCATAACGCCGTAAGTTTCTTTGAGAAGCGGCTCAAGCAAGGGGTGCAGATAGTCAGGCTGCTCATCGCCTTTTTTGCAGGCAATAAAGCGTGGAATATTATCCATGGGGCCTGGACGATAGAGCGCTACGATTGCGATGATGTCCTCAATGCAATTAGCGTGCATTTTTTTCAACACATCGCGCATGCCTGAACTTTCCAGCTGGAATATACCAATCGTATCGCCTTGCCCCAGCATTTCGAAAGTTTTCACATCATTATCTGGAATTTTCTCCAGATCAAATTCGGGTTGACGCACCCGAATGAGTTTTTGCGCTTTGTCCAAAACGGTTAACGTTTTGAGGCCCAAAAAATCGAACTTCACCAAGCCTGCCATCTCAACATATTTCATGTTGAATTGGGTTGCGGGTAAAGTCGAACGCGGGTCGCGGTATAGCGGAACCAACTGCTCAAGGGGCCTATCACCAATAACGATGCCTGCGGCGTGCGTTGATGCGTTGCGGTTCAGGCCTTCCAGCCGCAATGCGATATCAAATAACGTTTTGACATTTACATCTCGGTCACGTTCCTCTTGCAGACGCGGCTCTGAATCGATTGCCTGCTGCAATGTCATGGGATTAGCCGGGTTCATGGGGATGAGTTTTGAAAGCCGGTCAACTTGCCCGTAAGGCATTTGCAAAACGCGCCCAACATCGCGGGTCACCATGCGGGCTTGAAGTTTACCAAAGGTGATAATCTGCGCTACGCGGTCTTCACCAAAACGGCTTTGAACATAGTTGATGACTTCATCGCGCCGTTCTTGACAAAAATCGATATCAAAATCGGGCATCGAAACGCGCTCAGGATTGAGAAACCGCTCAAACAGAAGATTGAACCTAAACGGATCAATATCAACGATTTGTAGCGCATAGGCGACCATTGAGCCTGCCCCTGACCCACGGCCAGGGCCTACGGGAATGAGATGATCTTTTGACCATTTTATAAAATCATGAACGATCAGAAAGTAACCTGGAAAGTTCATCCGAATAATAACATCGAGTTCAAACTCAAGGCGCTTTGTATAAGCCTCCTCGTCAAAGCCATCCACGCGCCCGCGCGTTGCCAGGCGGTGCTCTAAACCCTTTGCTGCGAGCTTGCGCAATTCCATTGCCTCGTCACCATCAGCAAAACGCGGCAAAATTGGCTTTCTTCCTTTAACCCAAAAAGCACAGCGCCGTGCAATCTCGACGGTGTTTTCGAGTGCCTCCGGCAAGTCGGCAAACAGAGCTGCCATTTCTTCTTGCGATTTGAAATAGTGCTCGGGTGTCAAACGCCTACGATCTTCTGTAGCGATAACTTCACCCGCTGCAATGCAGATCAGCGCGTCGTGGGCCACATAATCATCTGGCGTTGCGAAGTAGCATTGATTGGTGGCCACCAAAGGAATTTCATATTCATAAGCGATTGCAATCAAGCCGGTTTCGGCTGCCTGCTCTGCCTCAGTGCCGTGGCGTTGGAGTTCAATATAGAGCCGGTCTCCGAACAAATTTTTCAGTTGGAGCGCTTGCTGGGTTGCCAGGGTAACTTGGTTTTGAACAAGACTTTCATTCAAAGGGCCTTCAGGGCCACCCGTCAAACAGATGAGGCCATCGGCGCAGGCTTCTAGCTTCGCCCATGTCACATGCGGTTCTGCATTGTCTGGTACCTCCAGAAACGAACTTGAGGACAACTTTAAAAGATTTTTATAGCCCGGCTCGTTTTTTGCCAGAAGCACGATCGTGCGATGATGTTTTAGTCCGGTTTGGGCGGACTTACTGGAATCGCCCGGTGACGCGAGATCGATGCGCAACCGTAATCCGATGATGGGTTGAATTCCCTTTTCAACAAGCGCCTCAGAAAACTCCAATGCGCCAAACAGATTGCTGGTGTCGGTTGCAGCCAAAGCTGGCATTTTTAGCGTCTTGGCCATGCCAGCAAGCTTCTTAATTGGCAATGCCCCCTCTGACAGCGAGTAGGCCGTGTGGACGTGCAAATGGATAAATTTGGGTTCGGACATCATTTGAGTCTAAACTGTTATTAATGTATTGGGAATTGCCGATCTGTGGATGACGCGGCTAAGATCAAATAGTTTTTATGCGTTGAGTCCTGATACCGCCTTATTTCCAGATCACATCTCGCTTTTGTCGAAAGCCACTTTGTCGGAGACCGCCATGACCAAAACATCAATTTCGTTATCAGCCGCATTTTTGCTTTCTGCTGGCATTATGCTTTCCTCACCTGCAGCTTTTGCCACAACAGATGCGATGATGAAAGACTGCACGGCTCAATGGAAAAAGATGGAGGTAGATAAAACGACGCCTGCGGGCGAGACGTTGGAGACATTCCTGAAAACCTGCAAACCTACTGCAGAAACCACGATGAAAAAACCTGTTGATAAAAAGATGAAGAAGCCAGCTGAGGCAATGTCGAAGAAACCTGTTGTTCCGGCTGATGCGACGATGAAAAAGGTCGAGGCCCCAGCTGACCCAACATTGGAAAAGCCGGTCGATCCAACGATGAAGAAGCCCGCCGTTGCAATGAAGAAGAAAAAGATGGCACCGATTGATGCCGCGATGAAGAAACCAGAAGTTCCAGCTGATACCACGGTAAATACACCAGAGGCTCCTGCTGATGTTGCGATGAAGAAACCAGCAGAAAAGAAGATGAAGAAAAAAATAATGGCACCAGCTGATGCTGCAACGAAGACGCCAGAGGCTCCAGCCGATACGACGATGAAAACGCCAGAAGCTCCGGCAGACGTCGCGGTGAAGAAGCCTGTAATTAAAACGATGAAGAAAGCTGCTGCTCCTGCTGATGCCGCCATGGTAAAACCAGTTGAAAAAACCATGAAGAACCCCGCAGTTGTTGCAGCGAAAAAACCTGCGGTGACGGTTGATCCCGTGCAGCAAGCACGTGTCACCGAATGTGGCAATCAATGGAAAGCTATTAAAATATCTAACAAAGTGCCTGCTGGTCAAACTTGGCCAAAGTTCTGGGGTCAATGTGTTGCCAAAATGAAAGCAGCTGGAAAATAAGATTCAGTTAGCCTGAACATTAAGAGTTTGATCAGTTTGAGGTGAACCCCTTACATTTCATCGTCATGCCCGCGAAGGCGGGCATCTGCGTTTGGTAGTGAATAAAACAGAGATTCCCGCCTTCGCGGGAATGACAGTTGTCGGTGAATGGATCAACTCCAACTTGTCAGACACTAATTTCGTCTCACAATGCAGGGCGCACCAGCAGAGCTCAAGTTTTCGCAGGTGGCCTGTGCCGCCGCTGCTGTGTTTTCACCCAGCATCACAAAAACCATTCGGCGTGTTCCGCGTGATAAGTTCTTCTTCCGCGTAATCATCGGTTGGCGGTTGGCGATCAATTTGGGAAATCGAAGTTTTAATCTTTGAAATATGTTGAGCGCCGCGTGTTCATTGAAGTTCACTGCTAAAACCACACCCCAGGGCTGGCGCGGCGCAGACTGGGTTGCAGTGTCACTCAACGTCGTCTTGCGTAAAGCCAGCGTCACACAGTCAGTGGTGAAATCCCCCGCCTTGCCAATTGCTGGTATCGCAAAACTGGCATTGGGTTCTTTCCAATCACTCACGTCCCTGCCGGTGATGAATTGAACATAATCTTGGGTCTCAAGGGGCATTGAGCCTCTGCCCTGCTGCCAGTCGCCCACGCGTTTTTCACCTGCGTTATAGGCTGCCGCTGCCAGCCCCAAATTGCCAAATTGATCACGCAGATCACTGAGAAAAGCAGCAGATGCTTTTACCGCACTGATTGGCTCAAACGGATCCGCAAGACCGCGAAGCTTGGCGGTTTCAGGCATAAATTGGGCGATGCCTTGAGCGCCTTTAGGACTAACCACATTGGGATCAAACAGGCTTTCTTTCCAAAGCAGCCTTGCAAAAAAGGCGGGATCGAGTTTGTTGGCTTCTGCTTCTTGACCTGCCGTAGAACAGATCGAAGCGGCCAAAACATTGCGGTCAACCGTTGCTGCTAACGCAGGTGAAGATATCGCGCAAAAAGCCACAAGGCAACTAACTCTCCACCAAAGCGCCATTGTGTAATCTCATCACTCGGGTCATGCGGTTGGCAAAATCTATATTGTGGGTTGCAATCAACGCACCCAAACCTTCTTCTTGTATCAGCCTTGTAAACTCATGATGCACCAATTCGCCAGTTGGTGGATCGAGATTTCCAGTTGGTTCATCCGCCAGCAAAAGCAATGGTCGATTGGCAATGGCACGGGCAATGGCCACACGTTGCTTCTCACCACCTGAAAGTTCAGATGGGCGGTGGCTAATGCGGTGGCTGAGGCCAAGTCGCCCAAGTAAATCCTTGGCGCGCTTTTCAGCTTCGGCCTTTGGTGTTGCGGCTATCAATTGCGGAATCACCACATTTTCTAGCGCAGAGAATTCCGGCAGCAGATGATGGAACTGATAAACGAACCCCACACCAATGCGTCTTATTCTCGTACGCGCTTCGTCATCCAGATGATTGCATCGTTGGCCTGCAATAACCACTTGCCCTTCTGTCGGCTTTTCCAACAACCCTGCAATATGAAGCAGCGATGATTTGCCAGCACCTGATGGGCCAACAAGGCCCACGATTTCTCCCGGCATAATGGTCAATGACAAGTCTTTGAAAATCTCAAGCCTGTTATCACCCTCGCCGTAAACCCGAGAGATGCTTTGCAATTCAAGTGCTGGGCGAAAATTCATTCGTAACGCAATGCCTCAACAGGGTCGAGTTTGGCTGCCTTCCATGCTGGGTAAAGAGTGGCCAGAAATGAAATCACAAGCGCTGCAATAACGATATAGACCGTTTGCTTCGCGTCAACTTTTGCGGGCAACTGCGCCAGATAATAAATTTCAGAATTGAAAGGATCGACGCCTGAAAACCATTGAATAACGTCACGAATATTGTTGGCGTTAGCACAAACCAAAAGGCCCAATAATAATCCAACAAAGGTTCCGATCGTTCCAATTGCAGCACCCGTTATGAAAAATATGCGCATAATCGAACCGCTGGTCGCACCTATCGTACGCAGTATAGCTATGTTGCTGCTTTTATCTTTCACCAGCATGAACAGGCCTGAAATAATATTAAGCGCTGCAACCAATACCACGAGAAACACAACCATAATCACCACATTGCGTTCAACAGCGAGTGCATTGAAAAACGCCACGTTGCGGGTTTGCCACGTTTGCAACATCATGTCAGGGGTCATGGCTTGCAGTAGGCCTGGCTGTTTGGCGACAATAGAATCTGGGTCATCAACCATAATTTCAAGGCTGGTCGCACCATCATTCGTCGAAAAAAAATCTTGAGCCTCTACGATCGGCATGTAGACAACATTATCATCATAATCTGACATGCCGATTTTAAAAATCGCTACGACTTTGTAGTCTCTGATGCGAGGCGTATTGCCCAGCACAGTGTCAGGCCCATTGGGCGCAATCAGTGTTATCGTGGAACCTAGGGCCACTTGATGGCGGCGCGCCATGCCATCACCAATTGCTATGCCATCAGATTTGTCAAAGCCTTTGAAGCTGGGCGTTGCGTCTTCAACATTGGGAGTTTGGATTGCAGTGTGCAAATCCTTGTTATTCAAATTACTGAGTTTCAGCAAATCATCTTCGCTAATGCCGCGCACCAACGATCCCGTTGCTTGCTTCAGTGATGACACCATGGCTTGACCTTCGACCAACGCAATGACGCGTATGACACCGGGCACTTTTTCAAGCTTTCCCTGCACTACTTTATAATTTGCAATCGGCTCTTGATCAGACCGAAAAACAGCAGCGTGGCCCGAAAAACCCAAAATTTTGCTCAGAAGTTCCTCGTGAAATCCGTTAAAGATCGACATCACGACGATCAATGTCGCCACGCCCAAGGCAATCCCCAAAAATGAAAGCAGTGAGATCACCGAGATAAAACCCTCGCGCCTACGGGCGCGCAGATAGCGCAGAGCAATCTGCCATTCAAAGCCGGCAAAGGGTTTTGTGTCTGGCAGACCTTGCGTCATTATTTTGTAAAGCGCCCGACGATTTGATCAAGCGCCACATTTTCACGAGCGCCCGTTTTGCGGTTTTTCACTTCGGCGATGCCTTCTTTCAAGCCACGTGGGCCAATGATAATTTGCCAAGGTAGGCCAATCAAATCCATGGCCGCAAACTTAGCACCACCTGGCTGATTGCGATCATCATACAGAACATCGACGCCCTTGCCTTGCAGCGCCTTATAAATCTTGTCAGACGTCGCATCTGCCTCGGCGTCGCCAACTTTGATATTGATGAGGCCTACATGAAATGGTGCAACCGCTTCTGGCCAGATGATTCCATCCTTATCGTGGGAAGCTTCGATTATACCGCCAACGAGGCGCGAAACACCGATGCCGTATGAACCTGACTGCAGCGTCACTTTCTTGCCATCAGCCCCCTGCACTTCGCAGCCCAGTGGCTTTGAATATTTATCGCCAAAGAAGAAAATGTGCCCCACTTCAATACCACGACCTGAAAGCTGTTTATCTTTCGGCACACGAGAATCAAATTCTACCGCATCATGTTTTTCGTCTGTGGCCGAATATTTCGACGTGAACGTTGTCACCACTTTTTCAACAGCCGCCACATCATCATAATCAATATCAAAGGCTGACCAATCCATATCGTGGAAGTCACGGTCAAAAAACACGCCGCTTTCGCCGGTTTCAGCCAGAATCAAAAATTCATGGCTGCTGTCGCCACCGATGGGGCCTGTATCAGCGCGCATCGGTACGGCTTTCAATCCAAGTCTGGCAAAAGTGCGCAGGTAAGCAACGAACATTTTATTGTAAGAGTGCTGCCCAGCTTCCGCCGTCAGATCAAACGAATAAGCATCCTTCATCAAGAACTCGCGGCCCCGCATCACGCCAAAGCGCGGGCGCACTTCATCGCGGAACTTCCATTGAATGTGGTAAAGATTGCGCGGCACATCTTTGTAAGACTGAATACCCGAACGGAAAATATCGGTGATCATTTCTTCATTGGTGGGTCCAAATAACATGTCGCGGTCTTGGCGATCCTTGATGCGCAGCATCTCCTTGCCATAGTCATCATAGCGACCAGACTTGCGCCACAGGTCAGCCGATTGCAACGTAGGCATCAACACTTCGATGGCCCCAGCCCGGTCTTGTTCTTCGCGAACAATTTGCTCAATCTTTTTGAGAACCCGAAACCCAGTCGGCAACCATGAGTAGCTGCCTGCCGCTTCCTGGCGGATCATGCCTGCGCGCAGCATCAAGCGGTGCGAAACGATTTCCGCTTCCTTGGGGTCATCGCGGAGGACAGGCATGAAATATTGCGAGAGGCGCATCGAGAATCCTTAATTCAGATTGATTTTGCGCTCTTTTAAGCGATTGGGTGATTTAGGCAAGGTGAACGAATTTCGTTTTGCCACAAGTTCGTTATATTTAACTTGGCAAACCACAATTTTTCTGATTAATCTCCGGCTCTGAGACGAAGGCTGTTTGCCCGGGTCCGGGGAGGAAGAATTGAGTGGCGCTTTAAAGCTGCCGCCGATCTGGCATCCTTAAGAGTGCCAGTTTAAACGAGAGAAACCCAAAATTGGCGGAGCCTTATGGTTCCGCCTTTTTCGTTCTAAACTCGCTTGGTTGCCGTCACTTCAATTTCAATTTTCATGCGTGGATCAGCAAGCCCTGCCACAAACATGGTGGCCGCAGGGCGCACTTCGCCCAGATATTTTTTCATGACAGGCCAGCAGGGTTTAAAATCATCCACATTGGGGAAAAGATAATGCACGCGCACAACATCTGCCATTGCAAATCCAGCCTTCTCCAAAGCCGAAGCGATATTCCGAAACGTCTGATCAGCTTGCACCGCCACGTCGTCTGAAATTGTCATATTGGAATAGTCAAAACCCGTAGTGCCGGAAACGAAGCACCACTCGCCAGCCACCACCGCGCGGGAATAGCCAATGTCAGCTTCAAATGTTGATCCCGATGAAATAAGTTTACGCATCATTTTTCCTTTTTCCCTGGCGTATCGACCAAGTTCACCTGTCGCGCTGGCATCTTCATATCGATCCCTGCTGATTTCAGCGCGTCCCAAACCGCATACATCACATCTGAACAATATGAATTCTTGCCGTCGTCAATACCATTCACCCAAAACTTCACGGCAAATTTCACGCCATTATCGCCAAAGCTTTTCAGCTCGCATTCAGGCTTTTCGGGTTCCTGCAAAAGGGCCGGAAGCTTGGCCATGGCCTTTGCTATCAAAGGCGCAACTTTGTGAATGTCGGTATCATAGCTCACCGTGAATGGCACTTCATAGCGCTGGCGTGGATCATCATGCGTCCAGTTTACAAAGCGGGTCGTCACAAACCGCTCATTGGGAACCATAATATCTTTGCCATCATAGGTGGTCAAAATGGAGGATCGCATGCGAATCTCGCGAAGGGTTCCGCTTCGACCGTCCTCAAGCTCAATGAAATCGCCAATCTTCAGCGAGCGTTCGAGCAAAATAATAATGCCGGAAATAAAGTTTGAAGCGATTTGTTGGAGGCCAAAGCCAAGTCCCACACCCAGTGCGCCACCAAACACGGCCAGTGCACCCAGATCCATGCCCAACACATTGAACAACAACAAAGCAGCAACGCCAAATACCACAAGTTCCAGGGCTTTTGCCGCCAGTTCACGGGTTTGCATATCAACGGTTTCTTGATCGCGGATTACTTTTTGTCCCGCATTGGAGGACACCCGCCCGACCCAGAAGAACATGGCACCGAACACGCCAGCCTTGATCAGCGTCAGAGCCGAAATGCGGATATTGCCCGCTTGCAAGGCCACGGATTCTAGCCATGCAATCAAATTATCCATCTGGCCAAACATATAAATCGCCGCCAGTGGCATGCCGATCCAACGCGCGGCGGCATTAAACAACGGGTTCGAGATGAACCTGTTGATCACAGCATAAAGTAGCGAAACAACGGCTACCGTTCCGCCAATACGCACCAGCCAAGATGAACCGATGGCAGCATCACAGACCGAAGCCGCCACAGCCAAAAACGCCACAACGAGAACAGGCCGCAACAAATCACGACACGAATAAAGCAGTTTGCGATATCGCAGCAGTTTGCCCTCAGCGGGTTCCGTGTTGAACAGCCAAAGCTTGGCGAGCATTTGTTTGGCGGCGATGCGAGCGATCAACACAGCCGCAATGATAGCAATCACTTGCGCATAAAACTGCGGGCTGGAAAGCCAACCAACCAGAACGTCGAGATAGTGTTGGGCTTGAAGTTTCAGAGCGTTGATATCTGGCATATTCTGTTCCGGGTGTTTAGACCACGTCTCCCCACGCGGTCTTTCGGTGTTGCTTGTATGCCGCCTTGTCGCGCCGCGCAATCACGCGGTCAGCTAAGCCCTGCTCGCTACAAATTTTAAATGTCATTGAATGTTTGTCATGTTCCGGCGGCCTGATCACCCGCGCGCCGACCAGTGGCACAGGCTGGCGGCTCACAGCGATCCAGCTGAATGGCTCATCCTCGAATGGCACAGTGGCTTGTTTGGCGTGCATATGTTCGCGGCTGCGGGCCAATCGCACAGTGAAATGGCACCAGTCGTTGCCGCGCATCGGGCATAGGGCTGCGTGCGTGCATGGGCCGAGGATATGTGCACCTGCTTTGATTAACATCTGTCGCGCCGCATGAATTCGCGTAAAGCCGCGGGGCGTTCCGGGTTCGATGATGACTAATGTGTTTTCAGTTTGCGCCCAAAGTTTAAGCGCCGCCTCGCCAGCGTCTTTCTCCGCCAGTTCGGCAAACACATAAGCAGCAATCACTAAATCTGCTTTCGCTTTGGCTTCGTTCATCTTGGCGCGGATAATGTTGGCTTTAGCGAGTGCCTCTAACGCAGAGCTTTTGGCCAAACCACCCGCCAATTCCACAAAACGGGCATCGGTTTCAATCATCGTGACCGTTGAAAGCTCAGGCCACTCCACAAGTGCTGCCCAACTCGCCGTGCCCGGCCCTGCTCCAACGTCCACGATGGAAGTTGGCGCAAACTCAGGATTAACCCGCGCCACCTCGCCCAACACGTTGCGCACCGCCGCATAAGTGGCTGGCATGCGGGTGGTGAGATATGCGGCCAAGTCAACACGCGCCGAACTCTGCCCCGCCCGGTAACGCTCCGTCAGCTGATCGGCATTAGCCCGCAGCAAAGCACCGTCTTGGTCTTGCAACCAATTGGCGATTGCGAGGTCGAGATCACCGGGGAGCACGGAAAGTGACAAGTTATTTATCCCATAAACTGTTGTTCTTGTTTGCTCGTAAAGACTAAGCTTACGCGAATCTAGAGCCAACCGAAGAAAGTCCAAATAAGATGTTCAAATCATTCTTTCCGTCGCCACGTTTGTTTTTTTGGTCGGCAGCGTTATGGTCGTTGGCAGCAGTGTTGTTCTGGTTTTTTGTCGCTCGAGAATTTGGCGGAAAAATTGGCTTGCCCAACCCCGCAGAGGGAACTCCCCAAATTATCGGCGTTCAAGTGTTTTGGTCTGCGCCATTTATTTGGTTTTATATTTACTATGCAATCGTCGTTGCCATCTTTGCTAGTTTTTGGAAGGTCTACTCTCCAAGCCCTTGGTTCAACTGGTCCGTTATAGGCTCTTCATTCATAATATTTTTAACCTATTATTCTGTTCAAGTTGGTGTGGCGATCAATAATTGGTACGGCCCGTTTTATGATCTTGTCCAAGCGGCGTTAGGCAAGACAAGACCTGTAACAGCGAACGAATTTTGGCTTGGGATTGGACAGTTTCTCGGGATAGCTTTGGTCTATGTGGTTATCCGCGCCTTCATGCTTTTCTTTATAAATCACTATGTGTTCCGCTGGCGGACCGCAATGAACAATTATTATGTAAGTCATTGGGCAACTGTGCGGAAAGTGGAGGGTGCGTCACAACGTGTTCAAGATGACACCATGCGCTTTTCCACTGGTTTGGAAGATTTGGGCGGGAACCTCATAGAGTCGGTCATGACTCTCATTGCGTTTTTTCCGATACTTCTCAGTTATTCCAAACATGTAACTGAAATTCCAGTTTTTGGAGCAGTCCCCTATCCACTCGTCGTCACGGCAATATTATGGGCGGTTTTTGGTACAGTATTTCTTTCAGTAATCGGCATTAAACTTCCAGGTCTTGAGTTCCGCAACCAACGTGTTGAGGCCGCTTATAGAAAAGAGTTGGTGCTTGGTGAAGATGATGAAAGCCGTGCCGATGCAATGACGCTTTCTGATCTTTTTTTAATCGTAAGAAAAAATTATTTCCGACTTTATTTCCACTATATATATTTCAATGTCGGCCGTTTCCTATATCTCCAAACAGATAATATATTTGCTTACATCATCTTAGTCCCAACATTAGTCGCTGGTGCTATAACTCTCGGGTTGCTGCAGCAAATTACAAATGCAATGGATCAAGTGAGAGGTTCGTTCCAGTATTTAATAAATTCATGGCCTTCAATCGTCAGAATGCTCTCAATTTTCAAACGGCTTCGCGCATTTGAAGCAATCATTGAAGGTGGCAGCCTTGAATCGATTAACTTAGAGCCACTTGAGAAGGTTTAGGGAAGATGGTGCGGGATGACAGACTCGAACTGCCGACATCTTCGGTGTAAACGAAGCGCTCTACCAACTGAGCTAATCCCGCATGGTCACCGTACTGACATGACTTGCGTGAGGGCTAGATAGCTAGAGTTAGTGGCGATTGCAAGCGTGGTTTTTGGAAAAATGGAATGTTTGTTTATGTCAGAACGTCCCCCAAAATCCGTCATGCCAGCGAAGACTGGCATCCCGCTTTCCTTTTAAAAGTTGTGCTCGTTGCTAGCTGGACCCCAGCCTTCGCTGGGGTGACGGGTGATATATGAATCGATTCCCCAAAACATCAAAAAACCCTGCGGCACTTACTGAGGGTGCGCGCAGGGCTGATTTGAATTTAGTATCTTAAAACCGTTCTGGGTTGCCCGTGCTCCGTTAAAGTTCAGGTTGATCTAAACTCAAAACTAATACAGACCCCGTCACCGTGAGTTGAGAATGTCCGATTGTGCCATAGATTCGCAATAGAATTCGGTTGCTTGCGAATTACAAATGCGATTAATTCGTAGCATGAACTTCCTGCCTGAAACCTCGACCTTGCTTGCCTATTCGGTCGCCTCCGTCATTCTCTTCATCACGCCCGGGCCGGATATGAGTTTGTTTTTGGCGCGCACCATGGCTTCTGGTCGCAAGGCAGGCATATCCTCGGTTATGGGAGCTAATCTGGGCTGCGTGATCCACACATTTCTGGCCGCTTTTGGCATTTCGGCACTCGTTGCTGCCTCGCATACAGGCTTTCTTATCCTAAAAATCGTCGGTGCTGGCTATTTGCTCTGGCTTGCAGTGGATGCCATTCGCAATGGTTCGTCGCTTAATGTTGGGGATGTCAAACCCAAGGCCGTGTCATCTTGGTCAAGCTTCGTAATGGGCATCACCGTCAACCTCACCAACCCCAAAGTGGTGCTGTTCTTCATCACCTTCCTGCCCCAGTTTGTAAGCGCCACGGATCCCAACGTCACAGCCAAGATGCTTTTCCTTGGTATTTACTTTGTGGTGATCAATATCCCACTTTCAATTGTGATGATCTGGGGGGCGGAGAAGTTGGTGAATTGGCTGAAAGCGCGGCCCCGCGTGATGCGCGGCATTGATTTTACATTTGCTGGAGTGTTTGCATTTTTCGCGCTGAAGATCGCGCTCACGCAGGGAAAGAGTTGAGCAGAAATTCCTCCCCTATTTTAGGGGAGGAACTATTCGTTGTTTAATGCGCCCTTGCACCCTCGCCTGCTTTATCGGCGAGTGCGCGTGCGGCGGCTGCGGCTTCCTCGGCCACTTCATCCCACACGATTGCTACGGGTTGGCGCACAAGAGCGTGCTTCAACACATCATCCATCATGGCAACTGGAATGATTTCCATGCCGTTCTTCACGGAGTCTGGAATATCAGCCAAGTCCTTCACGTTCTCTTCGGGAATCATCACAGTCTTGATGCCACCGCGCAGAGCCGCCAAAAGCTTTTCTTTCAGTCCACCAATTGGCAACACGCGTCCACGCAAGGTGATCTCACCTGTCATGGCAACGTCTTTGCGCACCGGAATGCCCGTCATCACAGATACAATGGCGGTCACCATTGCAATGCCTGCTGATGGGCCATCTTTCGGCGTTGCACCTTCCGGCACATGCACGTGGATGTCCTTCTTGTCAAACACTGGTGGCTTCACGCCAATTGAGGGTGCGCGTGAGCGAACATAAGACGAGGCGGCAGAAATGGACTCTTTCATCACATCTTTCAGATTGCCCGTCACGGTCATCTTGCCACGGCCTGGCATCATCAAGGCTTCAATGGTCAGCAACTCGCCGCCCACTTCTGTCCAGGCCAGACCCGTTACAACACCAACTTGGTCCACACCATCCACAGCACCATGCTTATATTTCTGCACGCCGAGATATTTCTTGGCCAGTTCAGCATCAACCTTGATCTTCTTTTTCTTGTGGATCATCAGGTCTTTCACGGCCTTGCGTGCCAGCGTGCTGATTTCGCGTTCAAGACTACGAACACCCGCTTCGCGCGTATAATTCTCAATCACCACTTTAATTGCATCGGCGGTGACTTCAAATTCTTTCTTGTCCAGTCCATGGTTTTCCATAGCCTTGGGCACAAGGTGGCGCTTGGCGATTTCAGCCTTCTCTTCTTCTGTGTAACCAGCAAGGCGAATAATTTCCATGCGGTCGAGAAGAGCTGGCGGAATGTTCAACGTGTTAGATGTGGTCACGAACATGACGTTCGACAAATCATATTCCACTTCCATATAGTGGTCCATGAATGTGCCGTTTTGTTCAGGGTCGAGCACTTCCAACAATGCAGCCGATGGATCGCCACGGAAATCCATACCCATCTTGTCGATTTCGTCGAGCAGGAAAAGCGGGTTAGATTTCTTGGCTTTCTTCATCGATTGGATAATCTTGCCGGGCATTGAGCCAATATAAGTACGGCGATGACCACGGATTTCAGATTCGTCGCGCACACCACCAAGTGACATGCGCACAAATTCGCGGCCTGTTGCCTTGGCAATGGATTTGCCGAGCGAAGTTTTGCCAACACCTGGAGGGCCAACGAGGCACAAGATAGGCCCACGCAATTTGGCGGTGCGGCTTTGCACTGCCAAATATTCGACAATACGTTCCTTGACCTTCTCCAAGCCAAAGTGATCAGTGTCCAGAACATTTTGGGCAAAATCCAAATCGGTTTTCACCTTGCTCGGGTTCTTCCACGGAATGTTCAGCAACCAATCAAGATAGTTGCGCACAACTGTAGCTTCAGCCGACATCGGGCTCATCTGGCGCAGCTTTTTAATTTCTGCATCAGCACGTTCACGCGCTTCCTTCGAGAACTTGGTTTTCTCGATGCGGGCTTCGAGTTCGCCGATCTCGTCTTTCTCGCCTTCGCCATCGCCCAATTCTTTTTGAATGGCCTTCATCTGCTCATTCAAATAATATTCGCGCTGGGTCTTTTCCATCTGACGTTTTACACGGCTGCGGATGCGTTTTTCAACCTGCAGAACCGAGATTTCGCCTTCCATCAGGCCAAAGCATTTTTCAAACCGCTCTTCAACCGATAGGGTTTCGAGTAGCGTTTGCTTGTCTTGAATCTTCACAGCCAAATGCGCGGCGATTGTATCTGCAAGTTTGGCATGATCAGTGATCTGGCCAATTGTGGCCAAAACTTCCTGCGGCACTTTCTTGTTGAGTTTCACATATGATTCAAATTGCGTTACAGCCGTGCGTGCCAATGCATCAGCATCGGCCTTCATGATGTTGGGCAACAACGAAATTTCAGCTTCGAAGAAATCTGTGCGGTCGGTGAAACGTTCCACCTTGGCGCGCTCAGTGCCTTCAACCAACACTTTTACAGTGCCGTCAGGCAACTTCAACAGCTGCATCACTTGGGCAAGTGTACCCACTTCATAAATTGTATCAACCGCCGGATCATCATCACCAGCGTTTTTTTGCGCCACAAGCATAATGCGCTTGTCTTCGCGCATCACTTCTTCAAGTGCCTTGATAGATTTTTCGCGGCCCACAAACAGCGGCACGATCATGTGCGGAAACACAACAATGTCACGCAAAGGCAGAACGGGAAGAATTTCCGTTACGCTTGAAACTTCAGCAGGTTTTTTTGCCATTTACTTTTCCTTCATCGGCCCTTCAAAGAAGCAGCCATTTATTATGATGGGCTTGATGTGGAGTTGAAACGGCGCAGTTTCAACCCCTTGTCCTTCAAGCTGATGCCGGCAATTTCTTTTCCATTTTCTCTGCTGCACGATCTGCATAAATCAAAAGCGGCTTGGCTTCGCCATCCACAACCTCTTTCGAGATCACCACTTCTTCTACGCCGTCCATGCCAGGCAGATCATACATTGTATCGAGCAAAATTGTTTCCATGATCGAGCGCAAACCACGCGCACCAGTCTTGCGCTCAATAGCTTTGCGGGCGATAGACCTCAGTGCTTCATCAGCAAGGGTCAGCTTCACGCCTTCCATTTCAAACAAGCGTTGATACTGCTTCACGATCGCGTTCTTTGGCCCGGTGAGAATTTCAACAAGTGCCACTTCGTCCAAATCTTCCAGCGTTGCCACAACAGGCAGGCGGCCTACAAATTCGGGGATCAAACCAAAGCGCAACAAATCTTCTGGCTCAAGCTCGCGCAACACTGCACCCATGCGCCGATCGTCAGGCCCACGCACTGTGGCCGCAAAGCCCATGCCTGTGCCTTTTGAGCGCTGGGAAATAATCCGCTCTAAGCCAGCAAATGCGCCGCCGCAGATAAACAGAATGTTTGAAGTATCGACCTGCAGGAATTCTTGTTGCGGGTGTTTGCGTCCGCCTTGTGGTGGCACAGAAGCAACCGTGCCTTCCATGATTTTCAGCAAAGCCTGTTGCACGCCTTCGCCCGACACATCGCGGGTGATCGATGGGTTATCAGACTTGCGGCTAATCTTGTCGATCTCGTCGATGTAAACAATGCCGCGCTGCGCACGCTCAACATTATAATCGGCCGACTGCAACAATTTCAAAATGATGTTTTCAACATCTTCACCCACATAGCCTGCTTCTGTCAGCGTCGTCGCATCAGACATTGTGAACGGCACATCAAGAATGCGCGCCAGTGTTTGCGCCAGCAAAGTTTTACCAGTGCCGGTCGGCCCCACCAACAAGATGTTAGATTTTGCCAATTCCACATCACCATTCTTGGTGCCGTGGTTCAGGCGCTTGTAATGATTGTGAACCGCTACAGAAAGTACGCGCTTGGCGTGATCTTGGCCGATTACATAATCGTCGAGCACTTTGCGAATTTCTTTTGGCGTTGGCACACCATCTTTGGATTTGGTGAGCGATGTCTTATTCTCTTCACGAATAATATCCATGCAGAGCTCAACGCATTCATCGCAAATGAAAACGGTTGGGCCAGCGATCAGCTTGCGCACTTCATGTTGGCTCTTGCCGCAGAAGGAGCAATACAGCGTATTTTTACTATCAGTTACGGGTGCCTTGCTCATCGTCTCTCCTAATTCAGTCCACGCGGACTCATAATCACTTAAACGTTGCTAAATATAGCCCGGTTTTGCGACTCAAAGCCAGCTTGCGCCTGTGAGTATTAATCATTCCTTGCGATAATTTCGGCAAGTAATTTATGTGATTTCTGAACGAACCGTTCCAACTATTTGGAATCACTCGGTTCTGGGCGTTTATCCAGAATTTTATCGACGAGACCAAAGGCCACAGCCTGTTCGGCCGTCATGAAATTATCGCGCTCCAAAGCGTCCTCAATCTCTTTAATAGTGCGGCCCGTGTGCTTTACATAGATCTCGTTGAGGCGCCCCTTCATGGCTTCCACATTGCGCGCATGGATCATGATATCAGTCACTTGGCCTTGGTAACCGCCTGACGGTTGGTGCACCATCACAGAAGCATGCGGCAACGCAAAGCGCATATCTTTGTCGCCAGCGCACAGCAACAGCGAGCCCATAGACGCCGCCTGCCCCATCACGGTTGTCGAAATCTTCGGACGGATGAACTGCATCGTATCATAAATCGCCATGCCAGACGTTACCGAGCCACCCGGCGAATTGATATAAATCGCAATCTCTTTCTTGGGGTTTTCGGCCTCCAAGAACATCAGCTGCATGCAGATCGAGGCAGAAACCTGATCATCAATTGCGCTGTTAATAAAGATAATCCGCTCGCGCAGAAGCCGCGACGGCAAATCATAAACTCGCTCACCACGGCTCTCCTGCTGAATAACAGAAGGCCAGAAAGATGCGTGCGGAGCGTTGTGGATAGGATCAAACATGGAAGAACCTCGGGTGGGAGTGAATCAGATTGCAAATATTTAGCATATGTAGGGAGGCCAAAGGTTAATGGGAAGGGGGTGGTCAATGATTGGTTATGGTAATGGTACCGCACCCACCCTTCCCTCGTCGGCAAAGACTCTAAAACACCCACTAAACTCTGTGACCACCCCCTAGGCTCCGTCACCCTTGCGAAGGCAAGGGTCCAGCTTTTGGTTCAACGAGTGTGGCTGTTGCATCGATAGTTTCATGTAAATCTAACCAATCAGGGTTCATTTCTTCGATCTGCCGGAATTTCCAATCGCGTTTCCACACTTTCAATTGCTTCTCGCGCTTGATGGCATCGAGCATGCCATGGTGGTATTCGTACCAGACCAGGAGACTGAGTTTGTATTTTGAAGTAAAGCCCGGAGTGGTTCCATTTTTATGATCCCAAACCCGGCTCCATAAAGCACTAGTGACACCGATATAGATTGTTCCGCGATAACGGTTTGCCACGATATAGACTGCAGGGTGTTTTTCTTGGGACATGACCCGAGCCTATGGCCACGGTGAATGCGGTTCAAGAAGAAGCTGGACCTTTGCCTCTCGCTTCGGGCTAGCCACGTCGCAAGGGTGACGACACCCACCAATTTCGTCATTCCTGCGAAGGCAGGAATCCAGCTTTTTTAAACCGTTCCAACGCCCAAAGCTGGACCCTTGCCTTCGCAAGGGTGACGGGAATGGGTGTGAGGACTGAATTTCAGTAGCAACCACTCCTGAGTATAAAAATAACTTCACCTATTATGTGATTTTATACTGAATAACTCACTGAGTTCGAGATGTGG
>JANYLQ010000059.1 GCA_025363755.1 Hyphomicrobiales bacterium
GGCGCCGCAAAAACCCTAGACGTTACCGCTGCAGGCAAAACTTACACATTAGGCAAAGACCCCGAGCTTACTTCTGCCAACGGAAACTGGATGTTGATGTTGTCAGCTCCTTTGGCAGTGGGTTCTTATGACGTTACCGCAAATGTAACCGATGGCGGCAAGGCCACAGCAGCAGCCGCTGCTCCGGCAAAAATCGTTATTGAAGCTCCAAAAGCTGCTGAGGCCGCTCCTGCGCCAGTACCAGCAAAACCTGCTGTTATTTTGGCCGCACCAACAGTTACGGCGATCGTAACAAACAACAATCAACCTACAATAACCGGAACATATCCAACTGAAGCTGCAAAGCTGATAGTCGATTTGGGACCTACAACATATGTTCTAGGTGGGTCACCCGAACTGACAGCAGACCAAGGCAAATGGACATTGAAACTTGCTGCTGCATTGCCTGATGGTGAGATAAAAGCCATTGCTAAAGTTGAAGATGCAGACGGCAAATCCTCAACATCTTCGGCTCCAGAATCAATCGTAATCGATACCAAAGCCCCCGAACCACCTGCTGTTACGGTTGTGCCAGCGGGTTCAGTTTGGCCTTATGCCATAACCGGCAAATGGGACGAGATGCCCGGTAATACGCTTGCTATCGATTTGAACAACAAATCATATGCAATGGGCAAGGACAGAGAGCTGATTTCTGATGGCAAAGGCGCATTTACGTTTGTGCCGACAGAGATTTTGCCACCCGGCAAATATGATTTGAATCTGACTGAGACAGATGTTGCAGGCAACATAACCAAAATCACACAAAAAGACGCTGTTGTTGTAGAGTCACAAGTACCAGCGCTTGTTGCAGAGCTGACCGCGCCAACGGTTGAAATTTCGAAATCCGATTCGGCTTTACCAACCGTCAAGGGAACGTGGCCAGCCGGTCTTGCAAAAAGTCTGACCGTTGCAGTCGGTGGCATTACTCACACACTGGGTAAAGACTTCGACCTGCTTTCGGATACAAGTGGTAAGTGGACGTTAAAGCCGAAAGCCGAATTGGCAAATGGCACCTATGACGTGGTGACCACCATAACCGACGGTGCTGGCAAGACAATGACCGATGCAACCAAAGACGAATTGACGGTCGATGTTGCGCCACCCCCGCCGCCGTCCCCTCCACCGCCTAAGCCAGCAATGGCTCTGGCTGAACCCACCGTTGAAGCCAGTACAGCCGATTCAGATCGTCCGACGGTAAAAGGCACTTGGCCAGCGGGTGTGGCAAAAACTTTGACGGTCGATCTTGATGGTGTGAAACACAAATTGGGCACAGATTTTGATCTGTTATCTGATGCGTCTGGCCACTGGACTTTGAAGCCAACAAAACCCGTTGTGAATGGCACATATGATGTTGTGGCTACAGTAACGGATGGCGACAAACTATCAGTGTCGGACACCACCAAAAATGAATTGACGGTAAATGTGGCACCTCCGCCACCTGCACCGCCCGGAACTCAAGCTTATGACTGCGACGCAACACTGGCTCGTATCGCAGCGGTTTTCCCTGTCCGGTTTGATACAAACAAATCTGAAATGAAAACACCATACGATCTTGCGGTAAATCAATATGCAGCGCTGCTCAAAGATCCACGCTGTCTGACATTAAAAATTCAAGTTGCGGGTCATGCTGATGAACGCGGTTCTGAGAGTTATAACCAAGGCCTGAGTGAACGCCGTGCAGCAACAGTCATCGAAGCATTGACCAAAGCTGGAATTGAAGGCGCGCGCCTGACAGGTGTGGGCTTCAGCAAAGATAAACCGCTCGATCCATCTCACACCGCAGATGCACATCGTAAAAATCGCCGTGCCGAATTTACGGTTATGAAATAAAGGGAATCACATGAACGAGATTTTTAATTTCACGAGCTCATCAATTATTTTCCAACATAATTGGGTGTGGTTGGCCTTGGCTTTTCTCATCGGTGCGTGGGTGGGCTACACCACGTGCATTCCGTCGAAAAAATCGAAATAAGGGGCGCGTAGAAAATGGTACACTATCTGATTGAACTCGCGCTTTGGATTTTGGCGGCTTATTTCTTGGGTTGCCTTTTGGGTTGGGCGCTGCGGAACCTGTTTGGCACCGCCGATCAAACCGTTTCAGCTCCCGCAAAAGTCGTTACTTCACCAGCACCCACTTACGTTGCACCACCCGCCCCAATTGCTGTTGTTCCACCTCCAGCTCCAAAGCCATTTGTGGCACCGGTACCAATTACCGCTCCAACGCCAACCGATAAAATGGAACGTCCCAAGGGCCTCGCCGCAGCACGTGGCGGCAAGGCGGATGACTTGCAACGTATCAGTGGCATTGGACCAAAGAACGAGGGCATCCTCCATAATCTTGGTTTCTTCCACTTCGACCAAATCGCTGAATGGACCGAAGCCCAAGTTGCTTGGGTTGACGATCATTTACGCTTTGGCGGTCGTATCAAGCGCGAAGAGTGGATCAAACAAGCTGGCCTATTGGCTTCTGGTAAAGAAGCAGAGTTCACCAAGCTTTATGGCACAGGCGGATTGCGCAATGCCAAGGGTGAAACTCTTTCAGGATCACGCACACGCAAACCTTGATAACTATATTCTAATTGAGAAGGGCCGATTGTTGATCGGCCCTTTTTTATAAAATAATGCTCAATTACAAGACGTAACCAAAGCGCCAATCGAACCACCCTCGCAGCTCGGTTCAGCCGAAACAGCACCAGTACTGGCAACGGTAATATCAGCTGGCGTTCCGCGTTTTAAATCAACCGTCATCGGACGCACACTTTCAGGTGCCAAACGGGAGCGATAAACATGCACATTCTGCATTACCTTCTGCACATATTGCCGCGTTTCATTGAACGGAATGCATTCAACCCAATCAATCGGATCAACTTGGCCACCACGCGGATCACCATATTCATCAACCCATTCACGCGAACGTCGCGGGCCCGCATTATAAGCCACTAACGTCAAAACATATGAGCCGTTAAAATCAGAAACCAAATCGGCCAAATGTGCTGCACCAAGCTTCACATTGTAAGCCGGATCAGATTTCAAACTGCCGGGATTGAACGCGACGCGGTATTGCCGCGCCACCAAACGCGCAGTTCCAGGCATCAGCTGCATCAAACCTTGCGCACCAACCGAGCTGCCCGCATTGGGATCAAACTCGCTCTCTTGGCGTGAAAGTGCAAACACCAAAGACTTCTCAATCGGCTTTCCAATCTGCGACCAATTTGGAAGCCCGCGTACCGGATAGGACCACGAGTCAATGTCAATGCCGCGCTGCCCTGCCGCTTTGGCCAAACGCAACGCCCAAGATGTGCCAGCGGTGTTCTGCACAACAGCAGCAACAGCGTTCATCTCATCAGAATTTTTAAACCGACTGGCCAAAGACCAAAGGAAAATGTTGAGTTGGTTCTTGGTAGCAACTTGCGCCATGATGCGGAATGCACGAACCACTTCATCCTGATCAACACGCGCCTGCGCACCAGCAGAAGCAGTGCCGCCATTGATCGATTCAGGCTTGTTTCCAAGCCCAATCTGCTCGCGCGCCAATTGACCGTAATATACAGTTGAATATTGTGCAGCATCTTTGAAAGCAATTTGAGCCGTGGCTTTATCACCAAGTGCCAAGTAGGCACGGCCAATCCAATAGGCCGCACGCGCTTTATCAGTACGACTTTCGGCAAGCTCTTGAAGTTTGACAAAGTGCTTCATGCCAATCTCTGGCTTCTTCAAATAGCGAAGCGCCACCCAGCCCGACATAAACTCAGCTTCGATAGCACTATCGCCAATCACCAATCCATGATTATGCGCAATCTGGTAAGCCGCATTCCAACTGGCTGAATGATTAGGGCCAACAGAATGCAATGTTACAATCTTGCGCTCCATCCACCACGCTTGCGGGTCACCCATTGCTGAGGCATCACTTGGCACACTCGCCAATATACTGCGCGCCTTGGCATAGAGTTCTTTCTTACGGTAAAAACGCGTCAGGGCATATTTCATACCCATATCGCTTTTGGCAGCAGAAGACAGCGCATCATATCTTTTATCAGCGCCGTTTTGAAAACTGATCAGGCTTTGTGCAACTTTGCCCGCATTCACAAAATCGCCACCTAAAAACCGTGCAATACGAATTGCCGCATTTGGTGACTGTGCAAACACGAGTTTTGAAAAACGTAAACGATGGTCTGAGGTGTTGAGCTGTCCACCAAATTCACCAAGAATTTTTTGTTCAAGCTGCGCATCAACATCAGGGTTGCCCCATGCTTTGCGCAACCAAGTTTTACCTTTCGCTGAGTCGCCTGATCCATAATAAGCACGAGCCATTGCAAGCATGCCATATGGAGTAGCTGGAACGCGATCGCTGAAATATTCAATTACTGTGGAAGCATTCTGATTGTTTTCGTAAAGCGCTTGTTCCGCACGTTTCAGTAATGTTTCTGTGAGTGGCCATTTTGGCGCGGCGTTTAGAAAATCATGAATGCGCTCATAACCAGCTTGCGCTCCGTGATCGCGCAAAAACAACAGTTCAACTAGTTTAATCGCAGCCTGATCTCCAGACTGCTTAGCTATTGCACCGGCACCCAAATAATCACCTGTGAGCGCCATTTTTACAGCCTGAACCGCCAAACCTGAAGGCATGGCCAGTGCTGGCGCAGACAAGGGCAGGGAGAACGCAGCAACGCTACCGATCAACCCGCTCAAAAACATGCGCCGTGAAACCAACTTCGTCATTTCTTTTTCTTTACCAGCTTCACTCAAAAAATTACAATCTACAAACGGGCTAGAAGGCAAATGAGACGGAGTTTTGGCCAATTTCAGCCATCCTCATGTCTTGCCGTTCGCCAGCGGGCGGACTATGGTGCCGCTCCCCGTGGGGCTCGGTCAAACCAGCAACATAGGTGGACATGGTTTCTAACTTCTTACTTTTATGAGGTCTCTCGTGCAGTTTAAGGGCTCTATCCCAGCTTTGATCACTCCAATGAAGAATGGTGCTTTTGATGAAGCAGCATTCCGCAAATTTGTGGGATGGCAGATTAAACAGGGCAGCCATGGTCTGGTTCCTGTCGGAACAACAGGCGAAAGCCCTACTTTAACGCCAGAAGAACACAAAGCTGTCGTCAAAATCTGCGTCGCTGAGGCCGCAGGCAGGGTGCCTGTGATTGCAGGTGCTGGTTCAAACAACACAGCCGAAGCGATTGAATACACCAAGCACGCTAAAGCGGCAGGTGCTGATGCAGCACTTGTTGTCGTACCCTATTACAACAAACCAACCCAAGACGGCATTTACGCACATTATAAGGCAATCGCCGAAGCCGTCGACATTCCGATTATTGTTTATAACGTGCCAGGCCGCACAGTTGCCAACATATCAGTTGAAACTTTGGCGCGCCTTTCGCACGATTTCAAAAACATTGTTGGTACCAAGGATGCATCAGCAGATCTCACACGCCCTTCTAGGCAGCGCTTGATGTCTGGTGAGAAATTCATCCAGCTTTCAGGTGAAGATGGAACGGCTTTGGGTTTTAACGCACATGGCGGTGTTGGCTGCATTTCAGTTACCGCGAATGTGGCACCAAGGCTCTGTGCTGATTTACAAGCGGCTACTCTGAAAGGTGACTATGCAGCAGCCCTTCAACTTCAAGATCGTTTGATGCCACTGCATCATGCTCTGTTTGTTGAAGCCAGCCCAGGCCCTGTGAAATATGCCGCAAGCCTGCTTGGTCTTTGCGAGGCAGAAACACGTCTGCCGCTTATTCCAGTGATTGATAGTACAAAGCATTTGGTGCGTGAAGCACTCATCCACGCGGGTCTGCTGAACTGATATGTCGTCAAAAGCCGGTGGCGCAAAAGCTTCGCGAAAACAAGACGGCATCAAGGTGGTGGCTGAAAACCGCCGCGGCCGCTACGATTATGAAATATTGCAAACTTTCGAAGCCGCTATTGAACTGAAAGGTTCGGAGGTTAAATCTCTGCGCGTCGGCCACATCAATCTGGGTGAATCCTATGCGGCGATGAAAGGTACTGAACTTTTTCTTCTCAATGCAAACGTACCCGAATATCGCGAAGCCAACCGTTTCAATCACGAACAAAAACGCCCGCGCAAGCTGCTGCTTCACCGCAAGGAGATTGATCGCTTGTCTGTCGGCGTATTGCGCGAAGGCCTGACCATCATTCCTCTTAAAATGTTTTTCAATCCACGCGGCCGTGTGAAAGTCGATATTGCATTGGCACGCGGCAAGAAGACTGTCGATAAACGTGAGACAATCAAGATTCGCGATTGGAACCGCGAGAAATCGCGCGTACTGCGCGACCGCGGATAAAATGATCCTCGTCGCACTTGGCAGCAATAAAAGCGGCCCATGGGGAACACCCGAACAGACCGTAAAGCGCGCAATGCTTGAACTCAACAGTGGCCCAACAAAAGTCAAAGTCGCATCGTCGCTTATCCAAACAGCACCATTTGGGATCATCAACCAACCGAGTTTTGTTAACGCGGTTGCTTGCATCGAAACCGCACTATCACCCAACGCATTGCTACGCCGCCTTCATATGATCGAACGGGTCGCTGGCCGCAGGCGGGGCAGGCGGTGGGGGCCGAGAACTCTTGATCTCGACTTGATTGACTATAATGGCCAGCAGATTGCCCAGAAAGGACGATTGCAAAAGGCGCTCGTTCTTCCGCATCCAGGAATAGCCATGCGCTTGTTTGTATTAGAACCAATCGCAGAAATCGCACCTCTTTGGAAACATCCTGTAAACCATAAAACCGCAGTCTCAATGATTCAGAAACTATAAGATTTAAGTCAGACTTAAGCCACTTCCTGCATTTTAGAGGGCGGGGACGGATAATCCGTCAGGTGGAAAATAAATGCATAAATTATTTCTGCGCGCCAGTTTTGCAGCACTAATGTTTGCGCAAGCGCAGGCAGCACAAATTCAATTTGCTCCAGACACATTCGTTATTCTTGGTGGAATCCAAGATACGCAAGTTGCCAGTGCAACAAAGCCAACTGGCCTTCCAACCCAGAAATTTAATGATGATGTTTCGGGCCCAGATCGCGCCATCATAAATTTTGAAACCACTTTAGCACCCGGTTCAATCTTGGTGCGCACTGCTGAACGCAAACTCTATTTCATTTTGCCAAATGGCCAAGCCATTATGTATAGGGTAGGGGTAGGCCGCGAGGGCTTTTCTTGGTCAGGAAGGAACGAAATCAGCCGTAAAGCCGTTTGGCCCAAATGGACGCCGCCGAAAGTCATGATCAAGCGTGAGGCCGAACGCGGTCATATTATTCCAGACTTCATGGAAGGTGGTGCCAACAATCCCTTGGGTGCACGTGCACTCTATATTGGCGGCACAGATTTTCGCATCCATGGCACAACACAGCCATGGAGTATCGGTCATGCAGTATCATCTGGTTGTATCCGTATGCTGAATGAGCACGTTATTGATCTTTATGACCGTGTGAAGGTCGGTGCAAAAATCGTCGTTGAATAATTTTCAAACAATTTTTGTAAAAACGTCCGTCATAAACTCTCCCTTAACCTAAACAACGTATTTATAAACTGAGTTAGTTTGTATCGGAGTTTGTGAGTATGCGTATCAGCGTGCCTGTTGGCGCCTTTGAGATTTCAAAGGCCAAATTTATCGTCATGGGTTTTGCGGCCTTCATGTTGGCTGGTTGCTCCAGCTCCATTGAACGTTTTGCTTCAGACTATTCAAATCCTTCAGATGCGGATCCTGTTTATACTGCTTCAGTTCCGAAAATGAAGAAAGTCGCATCGCGCCCAATATCTCAGAAATACATTGCACCAAAATATGTGGCTCAAAACGAAGAAGTTATTGTTCAGAGTCCGATTAGCTCTGCTCCATTGGTAAAACCAACGGTCCCAGTTTATGATTATACCAAGGCTTATAAGTCTCCAAAACTTGCCTACAATAATGTGCCAGCCCAACCAAATTATGCGGCACCCGCCTACAAAGCACCTGTTTACAAACAGCCAAATTTCGCTGCACCAGCCGAAGAGACTATCGCTGATTCAACACCAGACGTGCAAGCGCCAGTCTATAAACAAGCCGCTGTCAGTAGCGCTAAACCGAAATTCATCTACAAGCAGCCAATGACAGTTGCATCAGGAGCCACTGTAACTGTAGGCCCCGGCATGACAGTTTACGGCATTGCCAAAGCCAATCATATGAGCGTTCAGCAACTGGCTGAAGCAAACCGTATGAAAGCGCCTTACACAGTATCTCAGGGCCAACAGTTGCGCATTCCTGGCGCACATATGGCTGCCATGCCCGAAACAGTGAAACCGAAATCCGTTTCATTGGCTGAAGAAGAGCAAACCTCAACTCCTGTAACTAAACCGACCAGAGCAGGCGGTTCATATACTGTGGCATCGGGAGACACACTGTTTTCAATCGGCCGCAAATATAGCGTTTCACCATACACCATCGCTGATCTCAACAAATTGCCACACAACAAAGCTTTAGCCCTCGGTCAATCCCTCAAGATTCCCGCCAGCGCAAACGCTTCAGTGGCTCAATCAGACGCGCCACAGCAGGAAGACGCAAACACAAACGATGCTTCCTCTGCGCAAGTTGCAACGGCTGAAATTCCGACCAAAAAGCCAGGTGCTTTGACACTTCCAAGGGAAACAGCAACTGAGCAGGTTGCGACTGCTCCAATGCCGATTGATGCTGGATCTAACTTAGCGCTGCGTTGGCCGCTTAAAGGTAAAGTTATTTCAGCATTCGGCGCAAAGCCAAATGGTTTAAAGAATGAAGGCATCAATATTGCTGTACCGGAAGGCACAAACATTCAAGCAGCTGAAGGTGGTGTCGTTGCCTATGCTGGCAATGAACTTAAAGGATATGGCAATCTTGTTCTCGTGCGCCATGCTGGTGGTTATGTAACGGCCTATGCTCATGCTTCACAACTGCTCGTGAAGCGCGGCGACACCGTCAAACGCGGCGACGTCATCGCCAAAGCTGGTCAAACCGGCGCTGTGCAAAGCCCACAATTACACTTTGAAGTTCGCAAGGGTGCAACAGCACTTGATCCGAACAAGTTCCTGACGTCGTCAACCGCGTCAAACTAAAAGCACATCGATCCCCTGCAAGGGTAGCCTGGGCGTCACCGCCCGGGTTTCTTTTATTGATACCTTCGCAAAAGCCCCACCAGTTTGCCTTGAACCCGCACCCGGTCTGGTCCAAAAATACGCGTTTCATAAGCTGGGTTTGCAGCCTCAAGTGCGATGGAAACCCCTTTACGCCGCAAGCGCTTCAAGGTGGCCTCTTCGTCGTCAACCAATGCTACGATAATATCGCCATTGTTAGCTACATCACCTTTGCGGATCACAACTGTATCGCCGTCAAAGATACCAGCTTCAATCATCGAATCGCCTTTAACCTCCAAGGCAAAGTGCTCTCCACCCCCAAGCATCTCAGGAGGCACCATCACATTAGCTGTATGATCCTGAATAGCCGAAATCGGAACACCCGCTGCGATGCGCCCCATCATGGGAATTGAAGCTGCACGGTAACCACCATCATTATTAGCGGAAGGTGCGGAGTTAGTTCCCTTGCCTAAAGAACCCTCAATCACATTCGGAGTGAAGCCAGACTTCTTCATCGTTAAGCTAGGTGTATGCGAGTCCGGCAATTTGATGACTTCAAGCGCACGCGCCCGGTTTGGCATACGTTTTAAAAATCCGCGCTCCTCCAAGGCAACAATCAATCGGTGCACACCAGACTTAGACTGCAGGTTCAGAGCTTCTTTCATCTCTTCAAAAGACGGCGGCACACCTTCTTCCTTCAAGCGTTCGTTGATGAACAACAAGAGTTCGAGCTGTTTACGAGTAAGCATATGACGTTTTCCTTCGTGAAAGTTCAGAAAATATAGCGATACCATCAACCCTAGGCGATCTTGACTTTCCCAAGAAAAGTCAAAACGCTTACGAGGAGTGAATCAGAACAAATACAAAACAAACATACATGTTCCACTCTCGTTCTGCAAGTGTATTTGCTATGGACCTTAAAAATCCAATAAAATCACAGGCACTAGTGCATCATGCGGCACTTCGGGAGCGTTTGGCGGTCGCACAATCAAACAATCCGCATCACGCAAATTGCGTTGCATCGACGAATCTTGTTTTGAAAAAACGTGGACAGCTCGCGCACCGTCTTCTTCATATCGCAACGTTGCCCGCAAATAATCTTGCCGCTCGTCATTGGCGGGCAGGGCCGCTGCAACCCTCGCCATAACTGGCACGTCAGTCATATCTAAACCCAACATCTTACCAATCAAGGGCTTCAAGAATATCCGCGCACAGACCAATGCAGAAACCGGATTGCCAGGAAGACCCAGAACAGAAAGTTTGCCCTTCGTTCCAAACATAAGCGGTTTACCAGGTCGCAAAGCGATTTTCCAAAAGCCGATTTTGACTCCAGCACGCCTTAAAGCCTCTTGGACATAATCATGATCACCAACCGAGGCTCCTCCGGTGGTCACCAAAATATCGGCGTTCGCGGCTTTTTTGATCGCGGCAATAGTGGCCTTCATATCGTCGCGCACAATGCCGAGATTCATAACTTCCGCACCCCAAGCTTTCAGCATCGCTGCAAGGGCATGGCTATTCGAAGATAATATTTGATCCGTACGCGGACGATCCCCCGGCAACACCAACTCGTCGCCCGTCGTAAACAAGACAACACGCGGTCGCTTGCGAACAGAAACAACTGCTGCATTGGCAGCGGCCATCAATCCAATATCGCGCGCCGTGACGCGCGTTCCAGCCGAAATCAATACGGCATTCTTTCTAAAGTCCAATCCGCGTGGACGAATATTACGGCCCAGTGCAGGGGACTCGTGAACGACGAGTTCTTTGCCACTTAACGAAACATTTTCTTGGATAACAATTGTGTCAGCACCCTTGGGCAACGGCGCGCCCGTCAAAATACGAACCGCCTGACCTCTTTTGACAGTTCCCTTAAACCGATGACCTGCCGCCGCAATACCAACCAACTTCAGCGGCCCGCCCAAATCTTCATGCCTCGCTGCGTAACCATCCATCGCTGAAGATTGAAATGGTGGCTGGTCTCGCTTTGCTTCCAAATCCTTGGCCAGCACACGGCCTATCACATCGTCAAGTTTAATGAACTCAACCCCAAGCTTTTTACCCGCACCCAGAACTCGTGCCAGCGCTTCATCAACAGGCATCAAAGCCATGAAATCAATCCGCCTGAAACAAACCAGACTTGCCGCCTGATTTTTCAACCACGCGCAAATCTGTAATCTTCATGCCACGGTCGACCGCCTTTAACATGTCATAGATTGTAAGGGAGGCAACAGAACACGCCGTAAGCGCTTCCATTTCGACACCAGTCTTGCCTTCGACTTTCACAGTGGCTTCAATATCAACAACGCCGTCACCAATTTGAAAATCCACATTCACTTTCGAAATCATCAAAGGATGACAAAGCGGTATAAGGTCAGACGTTTTCTTCGCGGCCATAATCCCAGCAATCCGCGCTGTGGCCAAAACATCGCCCTTCTTGGCTAATCCATCACGCAGCAAAACGACAGTTTCAGCCAGCATTAAAACGCGCGCCCGAGCAGTCGCACTACGCGTTGTCACACCCTTTGCTGATACATCCACCATATGCGCTTGGCCTTGGTTATCCAGATGCGAAAGCTTGCTCATGGCTTCGCCAAAATCTGTTTGGTGGCCAGAGCAACATCATCTTGGCGCATCAGACTTTCACCAATCAAAAAACTGTTCACACCACTCCGCGCCATTCGGGCTAAATCATGGGCCGTAAATAAGCCGCTCTCGCAAACCACCATACGATCTTTCGGCACCATAGGAGCCAGAGTTTCAGTCGTCTTGAGCGATGTTTCAAAACTATGCAGATTGCGATTGTTGATGCCGATCATTGGTGATTTCAACAGCAAAGCGCGCTCTAACTCTGCTTTGTCATGCACTTCAATCAGAACATCCATGCGGTAATGCATCGCCGCATCTTCAAGCTCAGCAGCCAATCCGTCGCTTACCATCGCCATGATGATCAAAATGCAATCGCCGCCCCAGGCGCGTGCTTCGGCCACTTGATAAGTATCGAGCATAAAATCTTTGCGCAGAGCGGGCAGGACGCAAGCATCCCGCGCCGCCGCCAAAAACTCAGGTGCACCCATGAATGAAGGGGTATCAGTCAAAACAGAAAGACAAGCGGCCCCACCAGCCTCATAGGCTTTGGCGAGAGAAGGCGGATCAAAGTCTTCACGGATCAAACCTTTTGATGGGCTGGCTTTCTTGATCTCAGCAATCAAACCATATTTGCCACTTTGCGCCTTCTTCAGCAAAGCATGGGCGAAGCCGCGCGCCGGCGAAGCTTTCTTTGCAGCCTCTTCAATTGAACTCAGCGGAAAGCGCTTCTTCGCAACAGTCACTTCGTCGCGTTTGTATTCTGCAATCTTTTCGAGGATCGTCACCATTAGCTGTTTGAAACCTCAACCAGCCGGGCTAAAGTTTTGAGTGCGGAGCCAGACTTAATCGCATCCTGCGCCAGCTTCACGCCAGATTTAATATCATTTGCTTTGCCCGCAACCAACAACGCAGCACCCGCTGTCATTGCCGCGGCATCACTGAAAGCAGAGGGCTGGCCATTCAGAACGGCGCGCAACGCCTTAGCATTATGCTCAGCTTCGCCACCCTTTAAGTCATCAAACTTCGAGCGCTTTAAACCCGCTTCTTCGGGCGTCAACTCAAAGTTTCTGATCTCGCCATTCTTCAATTCTGAAATCCAGGTCGTTCCTGTCGGCACAATTTCGTCCATGCCACCCTCGCCATGGCAGATCCAGCACACATCAGAACCCAAATTCTTCAGAACTTGGGCGAGGGGTTTAACCCAAGCCTTTGAAAATACACCCGTAATCTGCCGCGTCACACCAGCAGGATTGGACAGCGGCCCCAACAGATTAAATATGGTGCGCGTTCCCAATTCCACTCGCGTCGGCCCCACAAATTTCATGGACGAGTGATGCGCGGGCGCAAACATAAACCCGACGCGCGCTTCATTGATGCACTCTGTGATCTTTTCGGGTGGCAAATCAATCTTCACACCCAGAGCCATCAAGACATCGGCTGCCCCAGACTTGGACGAAAGCGCGCGATTGCCATGCTTTGCCACTTTCAATCCTGCCGCCGCCGCAACAATGGCCGCACATGTAGATATGTTGTAAGACCCTGAGGCATCGCCCCCTGTGCCCACAATATCTATCGCGTCAGCAGGGGCATCAACCCGCAGCATCTTCTCACGCATCACTTCAACGGCAGATGAAATCTCATCGACTGTTTCACCACGCACCCGCAGCGCCATTAAGAAACCCGCAATCTGTGAAGGCGTGGCATCACCCGACATCATGATGTTAAACGCTTCACGTGCTTCAGCGCGTGAAAGCGGAACGCCACTGGCGGCCTTAGCGATCAACGGTTTCATATCGGCCATTATTTCGCCCCCGCTTGATCAAGGAAGTTTTTCAAAATCTGGTGACCATGTTCAGACGCGATGCTTTCAGGATGAAACTGCACGCCATGCACGTTCATGGTCTTGTGTTGCAAGCCCATGATCAGTCCGTCAGTCTCTGCGGTTACTTCCAAACAATCGGGTAGGGTGGCCCGGTCAACAACCAGCGAATGATATCGCGTTGCCGTAAATTGGTTCGGCACATCTTTGAATACGCCACGCGCGTTGTGCTCAACGCCGGAAGTTTTGCCGTGCATTTGCGTTGGCGCTCGGACAATTTTGCCTCCAAACGCCTCACCAATTGCCTGTTGTCCCAAACACACGCCAAATATCGGAATCTTGCCTGCTGCCTGCTTCACCAAATCAACGATGATCCCGGCATCAGCAGGCATGCCAGGACCAGGCGAAATCACAATCGCCGAAGGCCGCGAAGAAATCACCTGGCCAACACTAATCTTATCATTGCGGTGCACCACAGTGTCAGCACCAAGATCACCCAAAAAGTGAAACAGATTCCACGTAAAGCTGTCATAATTATCAATCAGAATAATCATTGCGCTCTCCCCGCGCGGCCCGCAAAGCGCACGGCCTCTTCGGCGGCACGGAACAAGGCTTTGGCCTTGTTGATGCATTCTTGGTGCTCGTTTTCAGGTACGCTATCGGCCACCACGCCAGCGCCCGCCTGCACATACATCTTACCATCTTTTACAATAGCGGTGCGGAGAACAATGCAAGTATCCATTTCACCATCCGCACCGAAATAGCCCACACATCCGCCATAGATGCCACGCTTGTTCACTTCAAGTTCGTCAATGATCTGCATGGCACGAACCTTAGGCGCACCCGAAACCGTACCCGCTGGAAAACCCGCCACCATCGCGTCAATCACATCATATTTCGAAGCCAATTTGCCCTCGACATTGGAAACAATGTGCATGACTTGCGAATAATATTCGAGAATGAATTTATCAGTAACTTTAATTGAGCCTATCTCAGCAACACGCCCAACATCATTGCGGCCCAAATCAAGCAGCATCAAATGTTCAGCGCGTTCTTTAGGATCAGCGAGCAATTCTTCTGCCAGCGCCTTATCTTCTGTCGGCGTTGCACCGCGACGACGTGTGCCTGCGATTGGTCGAATAGAAACCTTACCATCGCGCACTCGTACTAAAATTTCAGGGCTTGAACCGACCACGGCAAATGTATCAAAGTTCAAGTAATATAAAAACGGTGAAGGATTCACGCGGCGCAAAGCCCGGTAAAGCGAGAAAGGTGGCAGCGCGAATTCAGTTTCAAATCGCTGCGAAAGAACAACCTGAAAAATATCGCCCGCTGCAATATGTTCTTTCGCTTCGAGCACCATAGCGCGATATTGATCTGGCGAGGTGTTTGACTTAGCCGCTTCAATCATCGGTGCTTCAAGCTCCCGCAGCGCCATATCAATCGGGCGGTCCAAAGCATCAACCACTTCTGAAAGCCGCTCCACAGCACGCGCATAAGCCGCGCGTGCTGAAACCGTAGCATCGACATAAACCGGCGAGGTCACCGTCACCTCATCGCGGACGCTATCAAAAATAGCCATCACAGTGGGCCTAATCATCATGCCGTCGGGCAGCTCAAGAGTATCAGGATTTGGTTCGGCCAAATCTTCCATCAAACGCACCATGTCATAACCGAGATAGCCAAACACGCCCGCAGCCATGGGTGGTGCATCTTCGGGCAAGTCAATCCGACTTTCCTTCAACAGAGAACGTAAGCTTGAAAGTGGTTCTTCACTCACATCAACAAAGTGGGCATCAGGATCACCAAGCGCTTTGCGGTTAACACTCGCCCGCTTCGATTCTGTTTTCCAAATAATGTCGGGGTTCATGCCGATAATCGAATAACGCCCGCGAACCGCTCCACCTTCAACAGACTCGAGCAAGAATGAATATCGCGCATTGCGTGACAGTTTGAGCATGGCTGAAACTGGCGTTTCAAGATCAGCCACAAGCCGCGTTAAAACAACTTGGGGGCGGCCCTGATCGTAAGCCTTGGCAAATACTTCGTACTCAGGAGATACCAACATGATCAAACAGCCTTACTGCGCCTGTTCCGTGTTGGTGTTCTGGCGCCAAAGCGGTTCGTTAATTGTTACGTTCGCATTGGCACGCAAAGCTTGAACATAGGATTGGCCGATGTCCTGCGCAAAATTGGCCGCTGAATCAGCTTGCAATTTCTTAATGGTATCAGACGTCGCCATCATTGACGGAATCGTATCCTTGGTTACTTGCATCACTCGTGCAGACTTCCCGTCACCTTCCAATGTCCAAGCAAAGCCTTGATCAGGTGCAGCAAACAACGCCGTCACCGCTGGACCATCAAAATCCGCAGATGCTTCATTGCGCTTGATGCCCGTGGCAGTGTTGACCGATGCCTTGGCCTCTATAGCTAGGCTTTCAATGCTTGCGCCCGCTTTACCTTTCTCAACAAGCTTTTTGGCTTTTTCGCCAGCAGCACTCCGCATTTTTTCAGCAATGAAATTTTTCTTCACTTCGTCTTTTACAGCATCGAGCGGTTTTAACGCCGAAGGAATGACTTGTCGCACTTCATACCAAACAAACCCATCACCAATCGTGAGCGCATCATTATCGAGTCCAACATCGCTGGCATAAGCTGCTTTCAAAACCTCAGGCTTAGAGGGAACCACTACATCTTTGTTCGTCGGGTCGAGGCCAGCTGCATTCACGGCAGGAATGATCAAAAGCGGAAGTCCGACATTTTTTGCGATCTCTTCAAACTTCTGCTGTTTACCGCGCGCATCTTCCACATCATTATAAGTAGTCTGAATTTCATCGCGCGCCTTTTCAAGCTGCAAACGCTTGATGAGCTCAGGCTTGACTTCATCAAGGGTTGATTGTTTTTCAGGAACAACTTTAACGGCTTTCAACAGCGCAATCGCCAAACTTCCTTCAACCGGGTCGCTCACTGCGCCTTCTTTCAAAGCGAAAGCAGCGTCAGCAATTTTCCCGTCCAGAAAATCACCCTTGGTTTGGTCTTTCAAAAGAATATCAGCTTCTTTGGCACCCATCTCAGTGGCGATCTTCATAATATCTTCGCCGCCAGCAATCCGAGCCTTCGCCTTCTTGGCATCATCCAGTGTTTTAAACACGAGCTGCAAAATATCGCGGTGTTCTGCGGTGAAGTAGTCTGCTTTGAACCTATCATAGCCAGCCGTAATTTCGTCAGGAGTCAAACTAATCTTGTCTGCAATATCTGCAGGGTCAACTTTCATTACCGCAATGGAACGATACTCCGGTGCAGTATAAACCGAAGGTGCAGCAGCATAAGCTTTCTTCAATTCTTCGTCAGTTGGTGGCGTGACATCTGCTTCGGTTGCCGTCACCACAAAATATTTAGCATCGCGAGACTGCCCACCAAATTGCGCCAAAGCCAAATCAAATGTCTTTGGAAGTTTGATCTCGGTCGCTGCCACGGTTGTGACTGCCGAATGAAGCTGGCCTATACGCTCACGCGCCACTAAGCCTGCTTCAGTCAGTCCATTCTGACTTAAAAATCTCTGCAATATTGTGGCATCAAATTTACCAGCACTATCTTGAAACGCGCGGTTGCTGCGCAAACTTTCACCAATTGAATTATCCGACACCGCCAAATTCAATTTCTCGCGCTGTGCATCAATGGCCACATTGGCAATCAAACTATCCAAAACCTGTTTGTCGAGGCCAAGCTTATGCGCTTCATCAATGGTCACGTTCTGTCCAGATTGCTGGGATATCAGCTTTAACTGGCGTTGCAACGTGGCGGTATATTCGGTGGCCAGAATCGTCTTTCCCGCAACTTTCACCAAGTCTTTCGGGCCCCAGCCAAACCATCCAATAATATTATCCGAGAAACTGGAAGACACATCTTTGATGCCCCAAACACTGAAGCTCAAAACCAAAAGCGCCATGAGAACTTTAGCGACCCAACCTTTGGCCGCATTGCGCATCGTTTCGAGCATCGTCATTCCTTTCAAGTGTTAGAACATGGGCCAAAAACAAATCGCCCGAAATCATCATAGGTAACCGCGTTTCTTCTCGCAAGTGCGGCATGTGTTTGCTATGAAGCCCGCCGAACCGAAGAACAAGAGGAAAAAATGGCAACGCAATCAATTAAGCCAATGGTCGCTGGCAACTGGAAAATGAACGGCACAACCGCAAACTTGAAAGAGCCACGCTTGCTTGCTGGCATGTTGCGCGGCGTAAAGCTGAAATGCGATGTCATGGTCTGCCCACCCGCAACCCTCATCCGCCGGGTTAAAGCCGTGATGAAGGGCAGCATGATTAAAGCGGGCGGCCAGGATTGCCACGCCGCCGTTTCTGGCGCGCACACCGGCGATATTTCGGCTGATATGTTGAAAGACGCAGGCGCCACCGCCGTTATCGTGGGCCACAGCGAACGCCGCACCAATCACAAAGAAACCGACGCTATGGTGGCCGCCAAAGCCCAGGCCGCCCATAAAGCGGGAATCAATGCCATCATTTGCATTGGTGAAACTTTGGATGAACGCAAAGGCGGCAAAACCCTAGAAGTACTCACTTCGCAAATCAAAGCCTCAGTTCCGGCAGGCTGCACAGCGGCCAACACCGTGATCGCCTACGAGCCCGTCTGGGCCATTGGCACCGGCCTCACGCCAACCGTGGCCGAAATCGCCGAAGCCCACGCCCATATCCGCAAAGAGCTTTCCGCCGTGATGGCCGAAGAGGGCGCCAAAACCCGTATTCTCTATGGTGGTTCGGTGAAGCCAACCAACGCAGTCGAACTGATGGGCATTGCCAACGTGAACGGCGCGCTTGTTGGCGGTGCAAGCTTGAAGGCCGTGGACTTCATCGGGATTATTAAGGCTTATATATAAGTATTTGAAATAGCGTCTTTTGCTAGGAAGAGGCCCTCATCCGCCTGTCGGCACCTTCTCCCATTCCGCTTCGCGAAACGGGCGAAGGCCAATGACGGATGCACCGAACTTAGTGATTATCGCCTTCTCCCGTTTGCCTCTTGGCAAATGGGAGTAAGGTGCCCGAAGGGCGGATGAGGGCCCTTTGGCAGCCATACGCAATGGCCTCACCTTTAATGCGCTGCGGGATGAAATTTATAAAAACAATTCCTAAAATATCAAATTAGCACTTGACACCGTACGGCGAGCCTGCTAGTTCTGCATACACTCCACACAACCGCCCAAAATTGACTGCCCACCAACAAGTCTTGCAAGCTCACGAAGACGACGTTGGGGGGGCAGGGGAGTTGTTTGGTTGGGGAGATAAGGCCAAAGTTCAGTCGGATGAAAATACTTAAAGAAATTTGCGGTCATGTGATGTAGGAACAATCATCTTTGCCTGCGTTTTTGAAGTCACTTACTGAACTAACTTGGTAGATTCGACTCTATAAAATTGCGCCTTCAATTGAGTCACTAGGATCGAACGGAGTAGGCCTTTGATCGCCAAATCGAAAATATTTGTAGTCTTGATGTTCATTTTTCCGTGGTTTGCGCTCATCCCGAAGTCCTTTTGTGACGCAAAACCGAATCTGTCATTTGCTATAATAATCGGCGCCGTCGGACTCATAAATTTGTTTCGTACATTGGTCCAGGACAAGAATGATCTATCGTTTTATTCTGAAAGAAACGCTCCAGATGAAGACAGCAAAGTTGTTGTGCTATTTCCACCTCCTGGCGGGATGAATGGAAATAAGCGGCTCTTGTTGTATTATCCATTCATCGTATTTATTTGTTCGGCTTGTCTAATGATTCCTATTTGGTGTTTGAATTGTTACTGGAGGTAGTTGCAAAAGCGTCTCTTTTCTAAGATCAGAATTGGCCTGCGGCGTTAGGCGAACTTAATTCATCTGGGTTTGCGGCGCTTTGCTGCGATGAACTTATCCATGCTGAAAGGAGTTGCTGGCCCGCTTTTTTCGCCTTTGATGATGGTGGCACGCAAATGTTCAATCTTCAGATCTTGCTCCTCAAGCAAACGCAGGCCAGCCCGCATGGCTTCGCTCGCCGAGCCAAAGCGACCCTTCTTGATTTGGGCCTGAATAAAATGATTTTGTTCTTTACCCAGAACGATGGAGGTATTTTTTGACATGAGGTTTCCTCGTGCTGTTGATATTATCTATTGGTACTTTAGGGCTAGTTTTTTGTCAAATGTTGATAAAGGAGTTTGAGATTGTGGTGTCATCCCGCCGAATTGATTTCGGAACTCGTGGCTAGGGACCTCATCCCCGGCGTTGCCGGACCTTCCCCAGAGGGGAAGGGAGAAGTTTGGCACGGTGTCCAACTTCACGCTTCTCCTCTGGAGAAGCTGTCACGAAGTGACTGATGAGGTTCCTTGGCCCCAAGCTCATACATGCACTTGCCGCCCACCCCATTCCCCGTCTAACCTCGACCCCATGACCGAACTCCCCACCCTCATCAAACGCAAACTCCAAGCTCAAGTCATCGGCCCCATCTATGCTGAGATGGTGGAGCAGCTGGGGGAGCAGAGGGCAGGGGAGATTTTGGATTCAGCTATTAAAAAAGCGGCTATTGCTGAAGGGAAATCATTTGCTGATAAGGCGCCGGGTGGCGTTACGTCTATGGCGGATTTTATTAAGCTCTATGAGAATTGGACGGCGGATGGGGCGCTTGAAATTGATGTGTTGAAGTCTGATGACAAGACCTTCGACTTTAATGTGACTCGCTGCAAATATGCTGAGACCTATAGGGAAATGGGGCTGGGCAAGATTGGGCATTTGATGTCTTGCAACCGCGATGGCACGTTTTGTGAGGGTTATGATCCGAACATCAAGCTGGAGCGGGCGCAGACGATTATGGGTGGGGCGAGCTGTTGTACGTTTCGGTATCGGTATGAGGGGTAGGGAAGAGGCCCTCATCCGCCTGTCGGCACCTTCTCCCATTCCGCTTCGCGAAACGGGCGAAGGCCAGTGTGGATGCATCGAACTAAATGATTATCGCCTTCCCCCGTTTGCCTCTTGGCAAATGGGAGAAGGTCCCGAAGGGAGATGAGGGCTCTTTGGCTCCCAACCACCCCCATCCCTTGAACACCAGTTGCCAGCGCCCCATCTAATGGCTAAAGCAGCGCAAAATCAGTTTGGATATATGACATGCAATCAGTTTTACTCGCCGTCCACCTCGTCGTCGCCTTGGCCCTTATCGGCTTGGTGATGCTTCAGCGCTCCGAAGGCGGCGCGTTGGGCATTGGCGGCGGGGGCGGTGGCAATTTGTTTTCCTCGCGCGGCGTGGGCAATACTTTAACCCGCGCAACGGCCATTTTGGCCGCATGCTTCTTTGCCACTTCAGTGGCGCTGACCATGCTGGCCAATCATAAATCTGGCACGACGTCGATCATCGATACGGGTGCCGCCTCGCAAACGGCTCCTGCAGGCGGGACGGCTCCAGCGGCACCTTCGGGCGAAGGCTTGTTGCCAAAGCTTGACCCATCCAAGCCAGTGGTTCCGACCAACTGATAAGCTGCTGTGAAACATTGCATGTTTCACAGCTATCCACAAAATTAAACGTAAGCTCAAACTTTGCTTCGAATCGGGGGCAAGGCGAGTTAGGGTGATTTCCCATGGCGCGATATATCTTCATAACAGGCGGCGTGGTTTCATCCCTCGGCAAAGGTCTAGCATCAGCAGCACTTGGCGCGCTGTTGCAAGCCCGTGGCTATAAGGTGCGGCTGCGGAAATTAGACCCCTATCTCAATGTCGATCCCGGCACGATGAGCCCTTATCAACATGGCGAAGTGTTTGTGACCGATGATGGCGCCGAAACTGATCTTGATCTTGGTCATTACGAGCGCTTTACGGGCCGCCATGCAAATAAGCTCGACAACATCACCACTGGTAAAATTTATCAGGAAATTATTGCCAAGGAACGTCGCGGTGATTTTCTCGGCGGCACGGTGCAGGTGATCCCGCATGTGACGGACGCAATCAAAGATTTCGTGAAAGCCGATTCAGACGGCGCGGATTTCGTTTTGGTCGAAGTCGGCGGCACGGTGGGTGATATTGAAGGCTTGCCATTTTTCGAAGCCATTCGCCAATTTGGCCAAGAACAACCGCGCGGCAATTGCATTTATATCCATCTCACCTTGATGCCTTACATTCCAACGGCAGGCGAGCTGAAGACCAAACCAACGCAACATTCTGTCAAAGAACTCCGTTCCATCGGCATTCAACCCGATATTCTACTCTGCCGGGCTGACCGCGAAATTCCAGCAACTGAACGTAAAAAAATCGCGCTATTCTGCAATGTTCGCCCGAGTGCGGTTATCCAAGCCTTAGACGTGGCCAACATCTATGATGTGCCACGCGCATATCACGCTGAAGGCCTCGATGATGAAGTACTTGCCGCATTCGGAATCGCTGACGCCAAACAGCCAAATCTCGCCGTTTGGGACGACATCCAAGACCGCATTGCCCATCCGGAAGGCGAAGTCACAATCGCCGTGGTCGGCAAATATACGGGCCTTCTTGACGCTTATAAGTCTTTGAAAGAAGCCTTGGTGCATGGCGGCATCGCCAACCGGGTTAAGGTGAATGTCGAATGGATTGAATCCGAGATATTCGAAAAAGAGGATCCAGCGCCTTATCTTGAAGGCGTGCACGGCATTCTGGTTCCCGGTGGTTTTGGTGAACGCGGCGCTGAAGGCAAAATCAAAGCTGCCACTTTCGCCCGCACCAAGGAAGTTCCCTATTTCGGAATTTGCTTTGGCATGCAAATGGCCTGCATCGAGGCCGCCCGCAATTTGTGTCATATCGAAAATGCATCCTCCACAGAGTTCGGCGATACGAAAGAACCCGTTGTCGGCACAATGACCGAATGGATGAAGGGTAATGAACTTGAAATCCGCAAACAAGGTGGCGACCTTGGCGGCACGATGCGCCTCGGCGCATTTGATGCAACGCTTGAAAAAGACAGCCGCATCGCTGAGATCTATGGCGACACGCATATCTCAGAACGCCACAGGCATCGTTATGAAGTCAATACCGCTTATCGCGCTAGACTTGAAGGATCAGGTCTGAAATTTGCAGGCATGTCGCCTGATGGTTTGCTGCCGGAAACCGTTGAATACCCTGATCATCCATGGTTTATCGGTGTGCAATATCACCCTGAGCTTAAATCCAAACCCATGGCACCGCACCCGCTTTTCTCGTCATTCATAAAAGCGGCCATCGTGCAAAGTCGTTTGGTTTAAAATGAAAATTGGCCCCATCATCAGGGCCTTGAGCATCGTTGTTACGATGCTGTTCTCAGCAATGACGGCCCATGCCTTCGATGATGCGACATTGAACAATGCCGAAGCCGCTGCTCAATCGACCCGTTCCGACCTCGAGCGTGTCCAAAACGCAATATCGCAAGCTGATGTCGCAGATGATCAATTAGCGACCCAGCGCAATATTATTGAAAAACTCCGCTTGGATGCGCTAGCTCAGGTGAGTGCTCTAAACGCCCCACTCAAAGACTTCACCCAGCAACTCAATCAACTAGGGCCTGTTCCAACGCAAGACCACGGTGAAACCAGCGCCATCGCAACCCAACGTCAAACATTAAACAATGCAGTGGCCAGGCTTTCAGCGGCCCAGAAACAATTTGAACTTCTCAGCATTGAAGCCGAACAAACGACGGGAAAAATTTCGGCGCTCCAAAGAACGCAATTTTTGCAGCGCGTTTTCAAGCCTGACAAATCAATCTTCAACCCACAATTATGGATTGATACCGCCACAGGTGTGGCAACTCTTGGAACAAGACTTTCCAGCTTGGTTTCCGGTTGGTGGCAAAGTCAAAGTCCTATGGCGCAGTGGACTGGCCTTGGACTGCTACCTGCATTTTTTTTAATTCTTGCAATCGTCTATCGTTTTGCAAAACGCATGATGGGTCGCTGGCTGGGTATAGCCACTGCACCGGAGATAGCTTATTCACCTTTGCGCCGTCTCGGGCGCGTTGTCGGCAGCATCATATTTATTTCTATAATTTTACTCGTTTCCAACTTTCTTCTCAGCACGTCAATCGGACTGGCTGGACTTTCAACGCCGCGGTTTGATCTCCTTGTAACGGCTTTCGTTGGCATCGTTATTCCAGTCGTTTTCCAATCATCTGTCGCGTATCTGATCTGCGCACCCGGCAAACCAGAACTCAGATTAGTTGCCATTGATGAGGCTGCTGCGCGCACGGTGCCGTTTTTTGTAGCACTCTGTTCAATAGTCCAAAACGTGAGCAGCCAGATTTCGTTTTTGAGTGATCAGTTATTGTTGCCTTTAAGTCTTGTGGCTGGGCAATCGGCACTCGCCTCAACCGCTCTTATTTTCTTGGTGGGACTCTTATTGCTGATCCTTAAACAGCAATCGCGAGAAGTCCCCAACAATGTTCCAGAGCCACATTATCTAACCTGGTTTGTGCAAGTCAGCGTCTTGCAATGGCTGTTCTTAATCATCGCCGTTTTCGGATTGGTCTTTGGTTATTTGGCACTGGCCTATTTCATAGCGAGTAAAATTCTCGATACCTTACTGGTCATCATTCTCATGGTGCTTGTTCACCATTTGGTGGACGCCTTTGTCGAAGCGCTGCAAGACAAAGATCAAACCGTTGGTAAACGCGTAAGAGCCCTTAGTGGAATTTCTGAGCGTGGCATTGGTAGAATGGCTCTGGCCATTCGCACATTGTCAGATATTCTCGTCGTCATTCTTGGCATACCTTGGTTGTTTGCCATTTGGACGCTGACATGGATCAGCTTCAAATCACTGTTAAGCAGCGCAATTGTCGGCGTTCGCTTTGGCAATTTTTATATCTCGCCGATCAATATTTTGGGCCTGATTGCGTTGTTCGCTGTTGGTGTCCTGATCACCAAATTCATCACCAGCTGGCTTGATCGTCGTGTCTTGACCCAAACCAAATTAAACAAAGGTGTACAGAACTCCGTCAAAACCGGTGCTAATTATTTTGGTTATATTCTGGCAGCAGCATTGGCCTTAAGCGCCGGTGGGTTTGACTTTTCGAGCTTCACCATTATTGCTGGCGCACTTGGCGTGGGCATCGGCTTTGGTTTGCAGTCCATCGTCAATAATTTCGTGTCAGGCCTGATATTGCTTGCTGAAAGGCCTGTGCGAGTAGGGGACTGGGTGGTTGTGGCGGCAGGCGAAGGCATTGTGAAAAAGATCAATGTCAGATCAACTGAAATCGAAACCTTCGATAACTGCACAATCATTGTGCCGAATTCATTATTGATCACAGAGGCCGTTCGCAATTGGACGCATCGCGATACACTTGGCCGGTTTTTAGTGACCGTCGGCGTAGACCATAGTATCGACGCAGAACACATCACCCAGGTGTTAAAAGAACTGGTCGTAGCCAACTCTAAAGTGCTGCGCTACCCACCCCCAATCGTGCAACTTGCCCGATTTTCGCCTGCAACTTTGGATTTTGAAATCAGGGGCCACGTGGCTGATGTGTTCGAAGGCCCTCAAGTGGCCAGTGATATTCGAATGGCCATCACGAAGAAATTTTCGGAACTCAAAATTATAATCCCCACCTACTTAGAGCTACCCGTTCGCAAATGACAGTTTCAGACATAGAGAAGGCCAAAATCGCATTTTCAAATTTTAATGAACTCTCAGGTCTCGAGTTGATGGAAAAATTGTTGGGCGAGGGCGACCAATCACCTATGTCCCAAACTATGGGATTCAAAATAATATTTGTGGCCGACGGCGAAGTAAAAATTTCAGCCATGCCGCTGGCTAAATTTTACAATCCTATGATGCGTATCCATGGCGGATTCACAGCAGCACTCATTGATAATTGCATGGGCTCGGCAGTGCTTACAAAACTGGCCGCCGCCACAGGTGTAGGCACCGTCGTGCTCAATGTTAATTATATCCGCAAGATTGATATCGAAACCGGTGAACTTATCGCCACAGGCACCGTGCTCCACACGGGCCGCACTATGTTAACGGCCGAAGCTAAAGTGACAGACCAGGCAGGGAAACTTTATGCTCACGGCACAGGCACGTTTCTAGTCTATCCAAATGGTTAGTCTGAACGAAAGTTGGTTGACGCCGTTGCAGCCGCAATTTGATTCAAGCTATATGGCCAACCTCAAAGCGTTCCTTTTGGCGGAGAAAAACGCGGGCAAAGTGATATATCCTAAGGGTGCTGAATGGTTCGCGGCACTTGATGCAACGCCTCTCGAAAATGTCCGAGTGGTGATCCTCGGCCAAGACCCGTATCACGGCGAGGGCCAAGCGCACGGGCTTTGCTTTTCCGTTCAGCACGGCGTGCGCCCGCCGCCCTCACTTTTGAACATCTACAAGGAAATCAAAACCGATCTGGGCCTCGACCCTCCAAATCATGGCAATCTCAAAACTTGGGCGGAGCAGGGTGTTCTACTGCTGAATTCAGTTTTGACAGTTGAGGCAGGTAAAGCAGCCTCGCATCAAGGCAAAGGTTGGGAGCGGTTTACCGACGCTGTAATCCAACTGGTGAACGATCAGGCACATTCCGTAGTCTTTATTTTGTGGGGCAGTTATGCGCAAAAGAAAGCTGCTTTCGTCGATCAATCCAAGCATCTGGTGTTGAAGTCGGTTCATCCATCACCGCTTTCGGCCCATAATGGATTTTTTGGGTCAAAGCCCTTTTCACGAGCGAATGCGTTTTTGAAGTTGAAGGGCCGTGGCCAAATTGATTGGTCTCTACCTCCAACATAATTTGCTTTTTGGTCGCCTAAGAATTACACCATGGTCATGGGCAAAATTCGTATTCTAGTTTTGGCGTTCGCTTGCATGCTTGGTCTTGCCAAAGCGCAGGATGCTCCGATTTTTGAAAGCAAGGCAGCGCAGGCAATTTTGATTGATGCCAAATCAGGCATCGTGCTTTACGAAAAAGATGCTGATACAGCTGTTCCGCCTGCTAGCATGAGCAAGCTCATAACGCAAACAATTGTATTTGATGCGTTGAAGGCTGGCACCCTGAAGCTCGATCAAGAGTTTATCGTAAGCACTGACGCTTGGAGACGCGGTGGCGGGGCGGCTGGTGGTTCAACCATGTATGCCGAGGTCAATTCGCGCATCAAAGTTGATGATTTGATCCATGCCGCCATCATCCAATCGGCCAATGATGCCTGCATTGTTTTAGCTGAAGGCATGTCGGGGTCGGAACAAGCTTTCACTCAGCGTATGGCCAACAAGGCAAAAGAGCTGGGCCTCAAGAATAGCACATTTGCCAATGCCACCGGGCTTCCCGATCCAAACCACAAGATGAGCGTGCGCGACCTTTCAATAGTGGCGCGTTACATCATCACGAATCATCCTGATTATTACAAAATTTATGGCCAACCCGAATTCCTATGGAACAAGATCAACCAGCAAAACCGCAATCCGCTGCTGAAAGATTATCCCGGTGCAGACGGTATGAAGACGGGTTATACGAAAGAGGCAGGCTATGGCTTGGTGGGCTCGGCATTGCGTGACGGCAGGCGTTTGATTTTGGTTGTTGCGGGATTGCCTTCGATCAATGACCGCAAAGCCGAGGCGCAGAAGCTCATGGACTGGGGCTTTGGGCAGTTCAAGGTGATCGACGTTTATGGCCAAGGCGAAATCGTATCGCGCGCCCGTGTGTGGGGCGGCGCGGAGCATTGGGTTAATCTTGTGGTGCATGATGCGATGAAGGTGGCTTTATCGCCCGCTGAACAAGACAGAGCGGAAGTGAAAATGAGTTATTCCGGCCCGTTAATGGCACCCGTGAAAGCGGGGCAGGTGGTGGGAACAGTGCGGATTTTGATTGATGGCAAGGCCGTTGCCGATGCGCCTTTGGAAGTGGCTGAGGATGTTCCAGCCGTCGACAACATGTGGAAAAAAGCCTGGGACAGCGTTTTGATCATGGCGTTTGGCGGCTGATGTTTATAACTTTTGAAGGTGGTGAAGGCAGCGGAAAATCGACGCAGATCAAGCTATTGGCCGAACGTCTTGAAAGTTTAGGTAAACCTGTGGTCTCCACTCGGGAACCCGGTGGAACGCCTGATGGTGAAGCGGTTCGTGCTTTACTCGTAACAGGCGAGGCAGGGCGTTGGACTGCGGAGGCGGAAACCCTTTTGAATTATGCCGCGCGCGACAATCACTTGAACAAGATCATCAGGCCAGCGCTCATCAACGGCCAGACAGTTCTTTGCGACCGTTTCATGGATTCAACACGGGCCTATCAGGGTTATGCGGGCGCGTGCACATTTCATTTGATAGATGAACTGGAACTCTCGATTGTAGGTGCAACCAAACCTGACATAACTTTTATCTTTGATCTAGATCCAATAATCGGTTTAAAACGAGCGACCAAGCAGGGCAAAGGCAAAGAAGATCGATACGAACGCATGGGGCTGGCCTTTCATCAACGATTGCGTGATGGTTTTTTGGAAATTGCCGCGCATAACCTAGAGCGATGCCGTGTGATTAACGCAGCAGATCCAATTGATATTGTTGCCCGCACAATTTGGAACCACATTAATGGCTGAAGTGAGCGAGGACCCGCGCGAAGCGGCTTGGCATCCGCGCTTTGCGCCGTTGGTTGTGGGCCATGAGGGCGCGCAGGCGCATTTTGCTCGAGCTTTCGCTGCTGATAAACTTCACCATGCTTGGTTGATGACGGGAGCTAAAGGCATTGGAAAAGCCACTTTGGCTTATAAATTTGCTGCTCAGATTTTGGGTCAAAAGAACTTCGCCCAAACTGAGCGCTGGATCGCCGCCCGCGCGCATCCAGATTTATTTGTGCTTGAGCGGCAGTTGAATGACTCAAAGCCCCGCAAACTGAAAGCCGAGATTTCGGTTGAGAATGCGCGTGGCCTCTCGGAGTTTTTCTCGCATACGTCTTCTGGCGGTTGGCGCGTGGGGATTGTAGATGCGGCGGATGACTTGAGCGGTGAATCGGCCAACGCACTTCTTAAATTGGTTGAGGAACCGCCAGCTAACTGCTTGTTATTGCTCGTCTGCCACAACCCCGGCAGGTTGCTACGCACCATGAAATCCCGCTGTTCAAGACTGGTGCTTAAAGGCATTTCGACGGCTCAAGTGGTGGACGTGGTTGCAACCCTGCCACTCGAAAAACCACCGGAACGGGACGAACTGGAAATGGCTGCCCGTTTAAGTGCAGGCAGCCCGGGCAGGGCGCTTCAACTTTTATCGTCAGACGGAGCAAAGGCATTTGATGCCTATTTAAAAACCACCAAATGGAACAGTTCAGTGATCGCCGCCTTGGGGGGCAAGTTTGGTGGACGCGCCGCGACGGTTGATGATTTCAATTTGTTTGGCGATTTACTGCTGAATTGGGTGGGTGATCAGGCCGCCGCAAAGACCCATGCCAAGCTGGCCGAAGCGCATGCCAAGATTGCCGAAAACATTCGGCTCACCATCGCCTTTAACCTTGATCGCAGGCAGGCAGTGATTGCGGCCATTAGTCTGGTGAATGATGCCTTGAAGGCGGCGTGATTCCTTGGCATTGATGCCGCTATGAGCAAAATTCCTTATTTGATTTCGACTGCAATTCCATATGCCAACGGCGCGCCGCATATCGGTCATGCCTATGAACGCATTGCAACGGACGTTTTAGCACGTTTCAAGCGCTTAGATGGTGCTGATGTTTTGTTCATTACCGGCATGGACGAACACGGCCAGAAGATGCAGCAGACTGCGGCGCGTGAAGGCATTACCCCGCAAGAATTGGCTGACCGAACTGCAGCGCAGTTTCAGACTATGGGTGAGCAGTTGAATGCCAGAACCGATGATATTGTGCGCACCACGTCAGAACGCCACAAAGCGTCCGTTACTGAAATGTGGAAACGCATGGAAGCGAACGGCGATATTTATCTGTCGAAATATGCGGGTTGGTATTCGGTGCGTGACGAAGCCTATTACGATGAAGATGAGACCGAGGAGCGCGATGGCAGGCGGTTTTCAATCAAAACCTCAACACTCGTGGAATGGGTTGAAGAAGAAAGCTATTTCTTCCGCCTCTCGGCATATGAAAAGCCGTTGCTTGAATATTACGAAGCCAATCCAGACTTCATCGTGCCTGATCAATATCGCAGCGAAACTCTTTCTTTTGTGAAGCGTGGACTTAAGGATTTTTCGATCAGCCGCACGACATTTGATTGGGGCATTCCGGTGCCGGGCAATCCAAAGCATGTGATGTATGTTTGGGTTGATGCTCTGACCAACTATATCACAGCAACAGGTTTTCCTGACACTGCTGGCCCCAAGGCGCATTATTGGCCAGCCTCGGCACACGTGATCGGCAAAGATATTACGCGCTTTCACGCCATTTATTGGCCTGCGTTTTTAATGTCTGCCAAGTTGCCGTTGCCTGCGCATATTGTGGTTCATGGTTTCTTGTTCAACAAGGGCGAGAAAATGTCGAAGTCCACTGGCAATGTGGTGGGCCATACGGATTTGATTGAGCGTTACGGCCTCGATGCTGTGCGCTATTTCATGATGCGCGAAGTGCCGTTTGGGCAAGATGGCAGCTTTACACATGAGACGATTGTAGCGCGGATGAATGCTGATCTTTCAAATGATCTCGGCAATCTGGCGCAACGTTCACTTTCAATGGTCAACAAGAATTGCGGTGGCGTCGTCCCAAAATGCGGTGTGCTTACCGATGCGGATAAAGTGATGTTGGTGCAAGCCAATGCGATGCTTGAGGAAGTTCGTGCGCACCATGATACCTACGCCATCACCAAAGCTATGGATGTGATCTGGCGTTGCGTGGCCGAGGCCAATCGATATTTCGCCGGGCAGGAGCCTTGGGCGTTGAAGAAAACAGGTCCTGCTCGGATGGAAACTGTGCTTTATGTGACGGCAGAAGTGGTACGCATGATCGGCATTCTTATTCAGCCTTATGTGCCGCAATCAGCTGCCAAGCTGCTTGACGTGTTGGCCATTCCTGTTGATCAACGCAACTTTGATGCCATCAGTAATCGATTAGTATCGGGCACCGCTTTGCCTGCACCCACGCCGATCTTCCCTCGCTTTGTGGAGGAGGCGGAAACGCCTGCCAAAGCCTGATGCATAAAATCGTCGATAGCCACTGCCATCTCGATTATGAAGGACTAGCCGAAGATTTGCCTTCCATGCTCAAGCGCTGTGAAGATGCTGGCGTTGGCCTCATGCTATCGATCTCATCACGCGTGAAAAACTTCCCCGGGCTTTTAGTCATTGCTGAGACATATGAAAATGTGTTTTGCACCGTAGGCACACACCCACACAATGCCCATGAAGAACTCGACATAACCACAGCGGATTTGGTGAAGCTCACGCATCATCCAAAGGTTGTCGGCATTGGCGAAGTGGGCCTTGATTATCACTATGACAACTCGCCACGCCAAGCGCAGATGGACGGCTTTCGCAGCCATATCGCCGCCGCGCGGGAAACTGGATTGCCATTGGTGATCCACACGCGCGAGGCCGAAGATGATACGATCCGCGTGCTTGAAGACGAGATGGGGAAGGGCGCTTTCAAAGCCCTGCTCCATTGCTTCACGTCAAAGCAATATCTGGCAGAACGTGCAGTGGAACTGGGCCTTACGGTTTCATTTTCAGGAATCCTCACTTATAAATCTGCGCAAGAATTGCGCGTCACTGCCAAGGCGCTGCCACAAGACCGCCTGCTTGTGGAAACCGATGCGCCTTTCTTGAGCCCCGTGCCCTATCGCGGCAAATCCAATGAGCCATCCTTCGTCGTAAAGACTCTTGAAACACTGGCACATACGCGTGGTGTTTCGGTGGATGAGATGGCCAAAATCACCAGCGATAATTTTTTCAACCTCTTCAGCAAAGTGCCGCGCCCAGCGGTTTTTGCATGACAGTTAAATTTACCATATTGGGCTGTGGCTCATCTGGCGGCGTGCCACGCATTGGCAATGACTGGGGTGCGTGTGATCCAACCAACCCGAAAAACCGCCGTCGTCGTTGCTCGATCATGTTAGAACAAACTATAGGTCAAGGCAGCACGCGCGTAATCATTGACACATCGCCCGACATGCGCGAGCAAATGTTGAGTAACAATGCCAGCGCCATTGATGGCGTGTGGTATACTCATGAACATGCTGACCACACGCACGGCATCGACGAGCTGCGCGTATTCTACCTCCGCCAACGTCAACGCATTCCCATATGGGCAGATATAACAACGGCGGAAATGTTGATGCACAGATTCGCCTATTGTTTCATCTCGCCCCAAGGCAGCGATTATCCACCCATCGTTGAGCATCATCTGATCCAAGACGGGCGCAAAATTGAAACCCAAGGGCAGGGCGGCACCCTATCCTCTTTGCCATTCAAAGTTCACCACGGCAACATTGACGCGCTGGGATTTCGGATCGGCGACGTAGCCTATACACCAGATGTCAACGGTATTCCGGATTCAAGCGTTCAACACCTCGAAGGCCTCGACGTCTGGATCATCGACGCGCTGCGCTATAAGCCACATCCCAGCCATTTCTCTTTGGCTGAGACGCTCGAATGGATTGCGCGTATGAAACCCAAGCAAGCCATCATAACCAACATGCACATTGATCTGGATTACGAAACCTTACGCAAAGAACTGCCGTACAACGTTACACCAGCTTTCGACGGCATGACATTCGAAGCCTAGCTCAAGCTGAAGCAAAGTATCAGCAGCGCACCACAACACACTGATGGTGCCAAGTTATCCAGATTGAACACTAACTGTATAACGGACTAAAATATTCCATAATATATATTATACGAACGAAATATCAAAACTTGAATGCTTAGTCGATTGTGGTTACTACCGCTCCAACCCACAGACCTAGGCCCGTTTATGCCGCTACGGCCTTTGGTGCAAACGACGTGAAACGGCGGGTTAGTTCTTACATCCGCGTTTAATGTCTTACCCAATCAGCCATTATCAATCTCGGCCTGAGTTACAACATGAGCATAAGTGAATGTGACAGTAGCTCCGGGCGCCAGTGTGGTCCAAATACCATCATTTGCGGTCGTGTCCGGGGACGCTCCGGCACCAAGTGGGCCTGCTGTTGTTAGGGTTTCATTTTTAACTCCGGTGCCACCCGTTGGAACAATTACAGCCGGGGTTCCATGCAAGTCACTAATCTTTACATTCTGCACTGGTACGTTGCCAATGTTGGTAACCACATAACTGTAGGTGATCGCCTGCCCCAGCACGACCGGAGTGGTGGACGTTGAAAACGTCTTGCTGATGGACAGATTAGGCGTCGGTGTGCCGTTATTGGTGATCGTACAACTTATCGCGTCACCACCCTTGGCCGTGAAAGCGATGGGCAACGCATTAATGGATGCCACATTTGTACCGACCGCGTTTCCGTTGCTGCACACCACAGTTTTTGAATAGGCGGTGATGAGCGAAGTTGAGCCGGCGGCCATTGCTTCATTGAGTGTATATGCAGAGTTGGTCGTACCAGTAAAACTGAGAGCTGCTGAAGTAACGGTAGCGGCTGTGCCTGTGGTAACAACAGCACCTGGCGCTCCTGTACCAGTGGCACTTAAAGAAAACTGATCGGCAGCCGCCAATCTGCCAGATGCAGCCAATGCTTTCTGAAGACTGATCGTTGGTGCTTTGCCAGCGTTGGTGAAAACGCAATTGATCTGCGCCGCTGGCAATACATTGGCAGCAGGAATTGCAATCAACAAGCCCGTCAATGTGCCAAAGCTAGCAGGATTACCTGTCACCGCAGAGTTGGCATCCGTACAGCTCGCGCTTGCGATCGTGAAAAATGAGTTTGTGCCTTCGGAGATCTGCACGATTGAGTTTAAGGTTCCCACGTTGGCTGACGTCGGCGCCGCTGGCGCCGCCGACCCAATTGTTGATGTCGTGATGGCAGCCGGCGCAGAAGCGATATTCGAGACCGCAAAGTTAAATGGCCCCCCTAGCCCGCCCGTGGTAATTTTTTGAACGGCAACAGTTGCTGGCTTTGCCGTGTTAGTTATCGTGCAGTTGATTTGAGCAGCGGGCAAAACATTAGCCGCAGGGACAGTCAACACATTGGCTGCAAGGCTGCCGAAGCTTGCGGGGTTGCCCGTAAAACTCGAATTCGCATCGCTGCAAGTTGCCGCTGTCGCCGTGAAGCTAGCATTAGCAGCCTCGGTAATTTGAACTTGGGTGTTTGCTGTCGTCACTTGAATTGCAGCGGGAGATGCAGGTGTGGCTATAGCTGCTGCAACGGTTGTGATGTTGGCTGGATTTGAAGCCAGGTTGGTTGCGGTGAATGTGAATGGACCACCGAAGGAACCGGATGTGATTTTCTGCAAAGCCAGAGTTGCTGGCTTGGGCGAATTGGTGAAGGTGCACACGATCTTTGAGAAAAGCTTCAAATTTATCGCGGGCACTGTGATAATGCTGCCTGCCAAAGTGCCAAAGCTTGCTGGATTGCCCGTCGTGCCTGAATTCGTGTCGGTGCATGTGCCGATCGCCAGCGTGAAGTTGACGTTAGCGGCCTCCGTCAAAGTTACGGGATTAGCGCTATTTGTTACCGTGTTATTGATTGGCGTAGTTGGCGCTGCTGTTCCCGCAACAGTGGTGGTGATGTTTGGCGGCAATCCCGTCAAATTTGTAGCAGTGAAACTGAAGGGCCCACCCGTAATTCCGGTGGTAATTTTCTGGATTGCAACCACGGGAATGGCGGGGTTGACTGTGTTGGTGATCGTACACGTGATCTGTGCTTTGGCGCGAATATTGGTGGCGGGAATTGTGAGAACCGTGCCCGCGAAAGTTCCAAAGCTACCTGCAGGGTTGCCGGAAGCCGCCGCATTTGCGTCGGTGCAGCTTGCTGCCGTGAGTGTAAAGTTGGTGACGGCAGGTTCGGTGATGGTGACCGCTGTGCCTGTGGCACTGGCTAAGATTGGTGGGGGAGCAACTGGGTAAGCTGTGGCAGTACTTGCGGTCGTAATCGCCGCTGGATTTGACGCTAAGTTGGTGGCTGTGAACGTAAACGGGCCTCCAGCTGCGCCCAGCGTGATTTTTTGAACGGCCACAGTGGCCACGGCGGCCGTGTTGACGGCGTTGGTAATAGTGCATTTGATTTGAGCAGCAGCGACAACATTAGCCGCTGGAATGGTCAAGACATTACCTGTGAGCGAGCCAAAGCTTGCTGGGTTTCCTGTTATGGCGGAATTTGCGTCGGTACATGTTGCGGCCGTCGCGCTAAAATTGGTGGCAGGCGTTTCGGTGATTGTGACGGCAGTATTGTAGGCAGTCACGTTGATGGTTGCTGGCGATGCTGGTGTGGCCGTGCTGGCTGCCGTTGTTGTTATAGCCGTTGGGTTAGAAGCCAAGTTGGTTGACGTGAAAGTAAAAGGGCCACCGATTGCGGCGGATGTAATTTTTTGCAATGCCACAGTCGCTGGCTTGGGCGTGTTGGTGAAGGTACAAGAAATTGCATCGCCATAAGCCGTTGAACCAAAATTGAAGGTGGTGATTGGTTGATTGGAAGGCAGCGGTGTTGGGGAGCCACCAGCACCATTGGTGCAATTCATGTTTGTGGTATATTGCGTCAAACTACTGACGCTACCCGCCGCCATCTTCTCGCTCACCGTTACGCCCACGCCAGAAGACAATGTCGCCACTGCAGCACCAAATGGACCAAGCCCCGCGCCAGATGAGGTTACGGATGAAAGGATCGCGGCATTGCTGGTTGCTTGTGCGCCGTAAGTGAATTGATCAGCGCTATTTGCGCGGCCACCGCTAATTACTTTGTTTGCAGTCACCGTTGAATATTGCAATGCAAGCATTACACCTTGCAAACCGCCAGAGACCAGTTGCACATTCACAGTAGTCGGACTTAAACTACCAACTATGAAGGCGCCGACAGTTCCGGCCACGCCTGTTTCGGAAAAAGTTGCGGTGCCAGCACCAGCAGCTGTTGGGTAAAGCGCTCCTGAAATCGGCGGAACCTGGTCGACAAGTGTCCAGGCGCCACCGTTCGTGACGAAACTTAAGGATTCGCCATTATTGGTGGACTCTGCATCGGCAACTACAAATTTGAATTGACCCGATGCAACAACGCCGTTTGGTGGTGTAACAATAATGTTGGACATCGTTAAGTTGATTGTACCGCCTGCATTTGAATAAAGGATAGGATTACCCGGGATGCCGAGGAACGCGGTATTACCAACCGCGGCCCCGCTCCAGGCAGGTGCTGGTTTGGCGACTATGATGCCAGCATTGGAGGAATTCCCGGTCAATAGAAATGAAAGAATTGAGCCGTCTGACAGCGTGATTGAAAAGGTCTGACCTGCGCCGAACACCGTCGCACTGTTATACGAGCTCATGTCAATCCAGCAGTAGGTTTGCCAAGATGCAGGTGCGGTGCCCTGCGACGTTGCTGGGGCACAAGTTGCAGAGAAGGCCTCTGACAAAAAGGCAAAACTAAACAGGGCAATCGCCAACAGCGAAAGCCTAACAATATATCTATATAGTTTTCCGAGAATCGTAACCATCGAGATTCTAACCACGCTGGAACTGGACTAGTGTGTTTATGGTTAGCGAAAAGTTAAAAAGGCCAACATTACGAGATTTCTGGGGTGAAAACCTCACCCCCAAGATTTTTGCGTTCTTTCAGTCTATCACTTCCGTATATATTGAAATAAATTTCTGCCGCTGAATTGGACAACCTAAAATGTCAGACCCCACTGCCATGGATCCGCGCAACATTGCCACCCTCCGCGCCATCATGTCCGCACTGCGAACCCCCATCACTGGTTGCCCATGGGATTTGGAGCAAAATTTCGCGTCCATAGCACCATATACAATCGAGGAAGCTTATGAGGTGGCCGATGCCATAGCGCGCGGAAACAAGGTTGACCTGTGCGACGAGCTGGGCGATCTGCTGCTGCAACCCATCTACCACGCCCAAATGGCCGCCGAGGAAGGAAGCTTCACCTTTGATGATGTGATCGAAGCCGTGGTCACCAAAATGATCCGCCGCCATCCACATGTGTTTGGTGATGCTGAGGCAAAGGTTGCGGGCGTTGCCAAAGGTTTCTGGGAAGCCAACAAAGCCAAAGAACGCCAGGGCCAACCCAAGCAAGGCTTACTCGCCTCAGTGCCCATCGCCCTGCCCGGCTTAACCAGAGCCGTGAAACTGCAATCCAAGGCCGCCAAAGTCGGCTTCGATTGGCCATCGGTTGAGAATGTCTACGACAAAATCACCGAAGAAATAACCGAACTCCGCGCCGCCGATGATGCGGATAAAGCAGGCGAATTTGGCGACGTGCTCTTTGCTCTGGCCAATGTGGCCAGGCATTTAGGCATCGACCCCGAAGCCGCATTGCGCGCCACAAACGAAAAGTTCACGCGGCGCTTTAGATTTATTGAAACTGAACTGGAAAAGCGAGGCAAGCAGCCGAAGGATTCTGATTTGGCAGAGATGGACGCACTGTGGAACCAAGCAAAGGAATTTGAGAGAAGTCTTTGACTTTTCCCCCTACCGCTTTTCCTTCATGGCCTTGCCAAACTTCGCTTCCGCCTGCCCTGCTGTGTCACCATCTAAACGCACCGTCAGCAAAGTGCGACCATCTTCAAAATTCTTCGTCTCAAACACTTCGCCGCGTTGATAGAGCCAAGCGAGGCCCTTGCCGTCTGATGGATCAATGGTGATGTTATAAAGTGTGCTCGACTTGCCGAGCCGGTTCTCAACAGCGTCGAGCAGACGGTCTATGCCATCGCTCGTGAGGGATGACACTAGAACCACATCCTCGCGGCGCTGGGCGATGGCTTTGCGGTTGGCCAGCTCTGTGTCGTCCAATAAATCGGACTTGTTCCACACTTCGATGATCAGGCTGCGGCGCTGTTCATCAATGCCCAGTTCCTCAAGAACCAACTTCACATCCTGCCCCTGCGCTTCAGTTTCCTTGTGGTTGATGTCGCGCACATGCAAAATTACATCCGCTGCCAGCACCTCTTCGAGCGTGGCGCGGAACGAAGCGATCAACTTAGTCGGCAGTTCAGAGATGAAACCCACCGTGTCAGACAAGATGATCTTACGCCCACTTGGCAGCGTGATGTTGCGCATCGTTGGGTCAAGCGTTGCAAACAGCAAATCTTTGGCCAGCACATTGGCATCGGTCAACTTGTTGAACAGCGTGGACTTGCCAGCATTGGTATAACCTACCAGCGCCACGATCGGATAAGGAATGCGCTCCCTGCCCTTGCGGTGCAGATCACGCGTCTTGACCACGGTTTCAAGTTCGCCTTCAATCTTGGTCACGCGCTCTTGGATCAAGCGCTTGTCCATTTCCAATTGACTTTCGCCTGGGCCGCCTAAAAAGCCGAAGCCGCCGCGTTGCCGTTCCAAATGGGTCCAGGAGCGAACGAGGCGCGACTTCTGATAATTCAAATGCGCCAGTTCGACTTGCAGAATGCCTTCCTTGGTGGTCGCGCGTCGACCGAAGATTTCGAGAATGAGGCCCGTGCGGTCGAGAACCTTGCAGCCCCATTCGGTTTCGAGGTTGCGCTGTTGAATAGGTGAAAGCTGGGCGTTGACGACAACCAGTTCGACTTCGGTTTCTTCAACAAGCTTGGCAATTTCCTTGGCCTTGCCGCTGCCGATATAGAGGGCCGGATTTGGCTTCAACAGTGGCGCTATAACTTTGTCAACGATTTCGAGATCGATAGCTTGAGCGAGGCCTATGGCTTCTTCAAGCTTGCTCTTAGCATCGCGGTCGAATGAATTAACGAGGCTGCGTGATTTGCGTTCGACGTGAAGAACGATAGCCCTTGTGGCCACCGGTCCTTCCATTTGCAAATCGACACCACCGCCTGCCTTAACGTGTTTTTTGATCGTCACGCGCCCTGCGCCTCATCGTCAAACAGGCTGATTGGGCCACCAGGCATGATCGTTGAAATCGCGTGTTTATAGACAAGTTGTGAAACACCGTCGCGACGCAACAGCATGCTGAAATTATCAAACCAAGTGATGATGCCCTGAAGTTTCACACCATTCACCAAAAATACCGTAACGGGCATTTTAGTTTTGCGAAGGTGATTGAGGAAAGTGTCTTGTAGATTCTGTTGTTTTTCTTGCGCCATGATGTGTTCCGCTTGTTGTTCTGTTATTGGGGGACGTAGCGATTACGAAACACATAACATAAAACTTATTGTGGCAAAAGCATGCTTTGTTTAACTTTCCTCACTATCTTTGCCAGTTAAGCCCAACATCTTGATTTTACGGTGCAAAGCAGACCTTTCCATGCCAATAAACGTTGCTGTGCGCGAAATATTTCCCCCAAACCGCGACAGCTGAGCGGAAATATAATCTCGCTCAAAAGCATCACGCGCTTCACGCAAAGGCATGGCCAGCAAATGTTCGCCGCCCAAGCTTGGTGCAGCTGAGGAATTGACAGCATCTGAGTTGAGATGTGCTGTTGTAATTTCCTCTGAAATATCGCCCGAAGTAACAATCATCACGCGTTCAACATTGTTGCGCAATTCGCGAACATTGCCGGGCCATTCGCGGGTTTGCAGCATCGTCATGGCATCGGCGGCAAATTTTTTATAGGGCTGGCCAGAGGCAGACGAATATGATTTTGCGAAATAGTCGATCAGTTCTGGCACGTCCTCGCGCCGCTCATGCAGAGCTGGAACACGAATAGGAACCACACCGAGGCGGTGGTAAAGATCCTCTCTGAATTTTTGTTCTATGATCATTTGCGGCAAGTCTTTCGCGGTCGAAGTGATCACGCGTACATCGACCTTTACCTTTTTGACGCCTCCCACACGTTGAAATGTTTGATCGACCAAAACGCGCAAAACCTTTGCTTGGGTCTCTAAAGGCATGTCAGCAATTTCGTCAATATAAAGCGTTCCGCCATGAGACTCTTCGAGTGCACCAATGCGCAAGGATTGACCCGCTGTTTCGACACCAAACAATTCTTCTTCCATGCGCTCAGGTGCCATTGATGCAGCACTCAAAACAACAAATGCTCCATTTGCCCTAAGTGACAAGGCATGGAGCGCACGCGCCGTCATTTCTTTGCCAGATCCCATTGGACCCGTGATCAGCACGCGACTATTTGTGGGTGCAATCTTTTTCATCAATTGCCGCAACTGCCGCATGGCAGCCGAGTTTCCAATGAGGTCCGCATCAAGGCCCGAGCGGCCTTTCAGTTCGCTATTTTCACGAATGAGACGAGAGGTTTCGAGTGCGCGACCAACCACCAGTATCAGTCGGTCAGCGTTGAATGGCTTTTCAATGTATTCATATGCACCGCGCTTAATCGCTGCGACAGCCGTTTCAATATTGCCATGACCGGAAATAATAACAATCGGCAGTGTCGGGTGGAGTTGTTTGATTTCCAGAAGCAAATCCAAACCATCCAGCTTGGAACCCTGTAACCAAATATCGAGGATAACCATCGATGGTTTGCGCTGGGCGATTTCGGACAAGGCCGCATCAGAGTTATGCGCAAGTCGCGTCTCATAACCTTCGTCTTGCAAAATCCCTGATACCAATTCACGGATATCAGCTTCGTCGTCGATGATTAGAATATCAGCTGCCATGGTGTTCCAATTTAAGCCAGTTGCTCTGTTAAATTATGGTTAGGTGCAAAAAAAAGTGTGACACTCGCGCCCTGCCCGCCAGGTGCGTCCTCAAGGCGCAACCTTCCGCCATGCTCTTCCATAATGCGTTTGACGATTGCGAGGCCGAGGCCAGTGCCTTTTTCACGCGTTGTCATATAGGGTTCCGCTAATCGGTTGCGATTTTCTTGTGGCAGGCCGATGCCATTATCGATTACAGCGACATAGGGCATATCGTTGCTTGTTCCAGTGATAACATCAATTTTACCATGTTCGGATTCGTCTTCGCGTGCTTCGATCGCTTCGCGAGCATTTTTAACGAGGTTTGTGATGGCTTGGGTGAGAAGTCTGCGGTCAAATGAAAACTGCAACGGCGGCTCTGCAAGTTTCAAATTAATTTCAATGTCACCTGCCGAAACACGCTGCAAAACAGTTGCATCGCGCACGACGTCGTTAAGGTTGTTAGGCTCCGGCACAGCTGAAGGCATGCGCGCAAAGGAAGAAAACTCGTCAACAATTCTGCCTAAATCACCAACCTGTCTGATAATTGTGTCGGTGCATTGTTCAAAGACCGCTTTGTCCGAAGTGATCTCTTTCAAATATTTACGCTTCAGACGTTCAGCAGAAAGCTGGATTGGTGTCAGTGGGTTTTTAATTTCATGAGCAATACGTCTCGCAATGTCTGACCAAGCCGAATTGCGCTGAGCTGACACTAACTGGGTAATATCGTCAAAGGTCAAGACATAGCCATGCTCAGCTTCGTCACCACGCTCGGTCGTAATGCGCACGATAAAACTGATCTCTTGGTTGTTGATCTTCATATCAACCTGCCCTTCTGCAGCTCCAGAAGGGCGCGATAACGCCAGTGCGTAGATTGGAGCCATGTCAGGAAGTTTATCTTCGATTAGCTGGCCTAAAAACTCTGCTTCTGGTCTTCCCAGCAAAATTAATGCCGAACGATTGATCAGTGAAATGCGGTGGTCTGGATTAATACCAATAACGCCAGCACTAACACCTGCTAGCATCGCCTCTGTAAAGCGACGCCGATCATCCAGCTGTTCATTTGTTTCCACCAACTGATCTTGATGAAACTTAATCTGGTCGGTCATCATGTTGAACGTTCGCGAAAGCGTCATCAAGTCACCGGGGCCGTCGATTACATTGACCTTAGCATTAAAATCTCCTTTGGCGACTTCTCGCGAAGCGGTGAGGAGACGTACGATTGGAGCAACAAGACGATCCGAGAACCACATGCCTGCCCAAATTGAGGCCAGCAAAAAAATCAGCGCTACGACAGCGTAGACCGTTCCGAATGTCAGCTGCACGCCTACGCGCTGTTTAAGCAACTGATCATACTCCGCCTTTGCATCTCGGGTTTTAGTGAGCTGGTCAATCACCACCGGTGACACAATTCTGTAGATGTAAAGAAAGTGCGACGGATAACCTTGAAGCTTAATAAGAGCGCGAACAAGGTTGCCTCCGCGACCTGGCTGCAAAACTACCAATTCGCCCTTGTCGGCTTTCTCGATTGCTTCGGGCGGCGGAGCGATGAACTTAATTCGCTCATCAGCAGTAACGTTGGCTTGTATCTGTTTTGTTGAGCCATCAAATACATAAGCCGCTGCAAGGTTACGGAGTGCCACATGGCGCGCGATCCGTTTAAGATATGTTGGGCGATCATTGTTAAAGTCGTTAAGTTGCTGAACCAAGTCTGCGGCAATGTTAGCTGTATCAGTGCGGGTCGCCTCCGAAGCATTTGTCAAATATGCGTCGGCAACTGTACTTGCCGTATCAACAATTGCTCGTGTTCGATCCGAGAACCAAGTGTCGAGACCGCGATTAAGTGTAACCGTTGCAAAGACTGCAACTAATATGGCTGGTACAAGTGCAATGATACTGAAGAGTGAAATCAACCTAATATGCAGTCCCGTGCCAGCTGTTCCACGTCTGCGCTCCAAGAGGAGATGTAACATTTGTGCGCCGATCATTATCAACATCAGTATGACCAAGACGGAATTTGCCAGCAAAAGATCGTAGGTCAATTCACTGGTCGGCTTTATTGGTGTTGCACCTGTCAGTAATAAAAAAGTTGCGAACCCTGTTAGAGTTCCAACAATAACAAGGGTCAAAGCTGCCCAGCCAGAAAGGCCGCGCAGTCTGGCAGAAACGAGTCGCTCTGGAGACTTAGACATCAGCCGATTATGCCCGAAACTGTGGCATAAATTCAACAGTACCGTGGTAATTGGGGTACATCCTCATCGGACTAATAAACCAAAATTTAAAGAAAACCCCTTAAAGGTTTGATTTCACGTTCTTTTAACTTAGCACGCAAAGTGTTTCGGTTGATCCCTAAAACATCGGCCGCCTTTAATTGGTTGCCTCTTGTTGCTACTAAAATAGCCCTTAACAACGGCGGTTCGATCTCGGCAAGAATGCGTTCATACAACCCGTTGGGTGGCAATTTGTCCCCAAAATCAGAAATATATTTGGCAAGATGTTGCTCCATAAAATCGGAAATGCGATCAATCGATCCGACTACTGCATCAGGAGAGCCTGACAATTGATTGCTTGCCAGTTCCCGTTTTACTGAATCTTGTGAAATCGTATCGTCGACTTCCATTGCAATTAGGCGCTTCACCAAATTTTCAAGTTCGCGGACATTGCCAGGCCAGCGTTGAGTCTTAAGCTCTTCCATTGCGGCAGGTGACATGTCTTTATGCGGCAGGCCCTCTTGCGTGGCGCTTTCAAGAAAGTGCCTAATTAAATCTGGAATATCCTCTGTCCGATCTCGCAAGGGCGGCAAACGAAGTGGGACCACATTAAGACGGAAAAAAAGATCCTCACGGAATTGGCCTTGGGTTATCAGGTGCCTTAAATCGCGGTGAGTTGCAGCGATTATTCGAACGTTTGTTTTAATCGGTGCGTTGCCACCGACGCTTGTGTATTCACCCTGTTGTAAAACACGCAGCAGACGCGTTTGAGCCTCCAAGGGCATGTCGCCAATCTCGTCAAGAAAGAGGCTACCACCTTCTGCCTGTTCAAAGCGACCAGCCATGCGTGCGTTTGCACCCGTGAAAGAGCCTTTCTCATGGCCGAAGAGTTCGGATTCGATGAGTTCACGCGGAATTGCCGCCATATTTACGGCCACGAATGGGCCCTTGCGACGTTTGCTGAAGTCATGCAGAGCGCGCGCGACAAGTTCTTTACCTGTACCACTTTCACCAATGATTGTTACCGTAAGATCAGTCTGGGTAAGCCTTGCAATCATGCGGTAAATTTCCTGCATAGCAGCAGACCGTCCAATAATTGGCAAACTCTCGCCAGTCTCGATAACCTTTGTCGTCGTTTTTACCGATTGATCCGCAGCACGACCTACAGTTTGTACAAGCACATTCAAATCGAATGGCTTTGGAAGATAATCGTATGCACCCAATTCGGTGGCACGAATGGCCGTCATAATAGTGTTCTGCGCACTCATCACAATCACGGGTAATTTGGGTCTGGATTTTTTGATACGCGGCATGACGTCGAAAATATTTTCGTCCGGCAGCACGACGTCGGTTACCACAATATCACCCTGCCCTTCAGCGACCCATCGCCACAAAACATTGGCGGTGGAAGTTGACCTAACCATATAACCAGCACGCGTTAGGGCTTGTGTTAAAACAGTGCGTATCGCACTGTCATCATCGGCCAAAAGGACAGTTTTAACATTCATCATTTAGGTTCCCTGATTGGGTTTTGCGAAGTGCGCAGAAGTGGCAACAAGACTCGAAATGTTGTGCCAACATCCCGGGATAAGCATTCAACGACACCGCCGTGGTCAGCTACGATCTTAGCAACCAAAGCAAGGCCAAGCCCTCTACCTTGTGGTTTACTGGTCACAAAAGGATCAAAAATATGAGGACGCAGTTCTTCGGAAACACCCGGTCCCGTGTCATGAATGCAAACCTCTAACGGTAAGGAGACACGCTCGGCTGAACCAGGTGCCATTAGTTTCATGCCTGGCTTGAAAGCTGTCGTAAAAATAATTTCACGCAAGTTTTCGGTTGTCTCAAGGGCCTCAGCAGCATTTTTAGCTAAGTTTAAAAACACTTGGACGAGCTGATCGTGATTGCCGCTCACTGCAGGCAATGACGGATCATAGTCTTCTTTCAAGACGACATCATATTGCGAACTTGCCTGAATCAACTGTTTTACACGGTCGAGTACGACATGAATATTGATTGGCAACCTTTCGAGGGGGCGCTCATCAGAAAAAACTTCCATTTGATCAACTAGATCGCGGATACGATCTGTTTCATCGCAAATCAAACGGGCAAGCGGACGGTCCATCTCATCAAGAGTTGGTTCAAGTAATTGCGCGGCTCCCCTAATTCCTGAAAGCGGGTTTTTGATTTCATGAGCCATCATCGCGGCCATGCTTGAAACGGCTCGTGCTGCACCTTGATGGAAAAGTTGGGAATCCATTTTATGCGCCATGGATCTCCGCAATAACATTATCATGACAAAGCTTTGATCATCTGCGATAAAGGTTGTCTGTAAATCTACTATGCGTTCGCCACCCCAGCGCGGTGTACCAACACCGATTGCATATTCATTCACGACGCCGCCAAATTTACGCACTTGGTCTACCGCCTCTAATACCGGACTTGCAAACGGAACGATGTCATTTAGTTTTTGGCGTTGTAAAACTGCCATGCTGCCCTGAAAGAAATCTTCAGCCGCAGCATTGACGATGCATATTTGGTCGTTGGCATCGAGGATTAAAAGAGGATTGGGTAGCGTATCGAATATCGCACGCATGCTGGGTAAATTTTCAGTGTTCATGCAGCGTCACCCAGCTGATCACGGTAAAGCCTGTCAATCCCTGCTTTCACTTTTTGATTATCGTTTTCGCGTAACAATGTAGCGCGCAAGTGTTCGGCAGTTTCTTGGGTTATTAAATTTCTTTGGTAGAGTCTTGATATAGTCCAGCCAAGATGTTTTCTAAATGTCCTGTTACCCAGTACTTCGCCATAAAGTGAAAGTGTTTCGATATGCTGGGTTTTCAAGAAATTACTTTCAATCTCAAGTGACGGCTCTCTTTCGCCCGACCCCTCTTTCAATTTCTCAGCTATCACCCCCGGCCACCAAGGTCTTCCATAACTACCACGACCAATCATTATTCCGTCTGCACCGGATGCTGCCATCATTACTTGTGCATCCTCAACGGTTTGGCCATCACCGTTCGCAACCAGTGGAATTTTTATTGCATTGCGTACCGCACGTATCGCGTTCCAATCCGCTTTGCCGGTATAGAATTGGCAGCGCGTGCGGCCATGAACTGTGATGAGCGCTATACCTGCAGCTTCTGCTCTTTTTGCCAATTCTGGAGCATTAAGCATGTTCTCGTCCCAACCTAATCTCATTTTGAGTGTGACAGGAACTTTTGCTGCAGCGACTGTAGCTTCGATCAGGGTAAGCGCATGATCCAAGTCACGCATCAGTGCCGAACCGGATAGACCTCCAGTCACCTGGCGCGCGGGGCAGCCCATATTTATATCGATAATATCCGCGCCCATATCCTGAGCGACGCGTGCGCCTTCGCTCATCCATTTGGACTCCCGTCCAGCTAGCTGCATCACAAATGGTGAGAGATTTTTTTGACCTTTTGCGCGGCGCATCATGTCAGAGCGTCCTCGCACCAGTTCTTCACTGGCTACCATTTCGGATACCACGAGCCCCGCTCCAGCTTGGTGAGCGGCTGCGCGAAATGGCTCATCAGTAACACCTGACATGGGAGCCAAAAACACATTATTACGTGTTTCGAGGTTGCCAATTTTAATGCCCATATATTAAGCAGTCCAAAACATCGATTAATTTTTAACCACTTTACGCTGCACTGCAGCAAGGTCAAGGACAAAATACTGTTCGCCATTCTCATTTGTCCGTGAATAGATTAAGGCAGATGCATGACAGTAGCAGCAGTGATTGTTGCAGGCGGAAGCGGCCTGCGCGTCGGGGGCGAGATACCCAAACAATATCAATTGATCGGTGGCAAACCGGTGATTTGGTGGACTTTAAGGGCGTTTCTCGAACACCCTACTGTATCATTCGTTCAATGCGTTATTGGGGCCGGCCACGAGGCCTTGTTCAAATCAGCTACACAAGGATTAGCCTTCACATCAGCTGTGGTTGGTGGTTCAACGCGACAGGAATCATGCAGACTCGGAGTTGAGGCTTGTGTTTCTGCAAAGCCGACAAAGGTTTTGGTTCATGACGCGGCACGGCCGTTCATTTCAGCTGAATTGATCAGCGAAGTTATTGCTGAACTGGAACATGCCGACGCCGTTATCCCAGGTTTGCCGGTGGCAGATACAATGAAGTTTGCGCCGGGTGGTGTGATCACAAAAACAGTTGATCGTTCGGCCATGTGGTTTGTGCAGACGCCACAGGGATTTTCATTTCCGAAAATCCTAGAGGCGCACCGAAAAGCTGCGCGCGAGGAGCAGAGTGGTTTAACAGATGATGCCGCCGTTGCTGAATTTGCGGGTATGGAAGTTAGGATTGTGACGGGCGAACAGCGGAACAAAAAATTGACGACGAAGGCAGATGTTGAAGCGGCTAATGCGGAATTGAACATGCGGTTGTTTGTGGATCGGCCTGATGTTCGCGTGGGCCAAGGGATTGATTTTCACACATTTGAAAAGGGCAAGATTGTTACTTTGGGTGGTGTTGAGATTCCGCATTCCCATAAACTGAAAGGACACTCTGATGCAGATGTGGCCATGCATGCATTGACTGATGCTATCTTGGGCGCGATTGGTGAAGGCGATATCGGTACGCATTTTCCACCAAGCGATATGCAATGGAAGAATGCGGCCTCTTCGATATTCTTAAAAAAAGCGATGAGTTTGTTATCGGCGCGGGGCGGTGTGCTTTCGAACGTCGATATTACGATATTGGCCGAGGCGCCAAAAATCAGCCCACATATTGCTGCAATGAAAGCAGTGCTCGCACCCCTGCTCCAAATCTCGCACGATCGGATTGCAATTAAAGCGACGACGACGGAAAAAATGGGTTCGATTGGGAGGAAAGAAGGTATGGCCGCATATGCGACGGCTACTGTTCGGTTGCCGTTATGAGCATCGTCGTCGAGGTTATAGAGCTTCTGCGCACCAAGGGTTGGAAGTTGGCCACTGCTGAGAGCTGTACCGGAGGAATGGTTGCTGCTGCAATGACCGATGTGGCTGGGTCTTCTGATGTGTTTGATCGTGGATTTGTGACATACTCAAATTTATCAAAAGCCGAAATGCTGGGCGTGGTGCCAGCACTTATTGCAACTCATGGTGCCGTGAGTTCGCAAGTGGCTAGAGCAATGGCCGAGGGCGCGTTAATGTATTCAAAAGCGCAGATTTCTGTTGCAATCACGGGTGTTGCGGGGCCTGGTGGTGGAAGTACTGAAAAGCCAGTTGGTTTGGTGCATTTTTCTGTTGCAACAAATGGACTTCCAACCGCCCATATTGAAATGAAGTTTGGCGATGTTGGAAGGTCACAAGTCAGATCAAAAGCCCGGGATTCAGCTCTTCAAATGGTGCTCGATCAACTCAAAGCTTTGCCATAAAGCGCTTTGCCCCGATCTTCAAAGGCTTGCATGATTTTTTGGGTCGCAAAATCTGCCAAACCACCGGCCATGATCTGCAACATCATGTTCTTCATTGTGTAGTCTACGGTGATTGATACATCGGCTTTACCATTTTCTGCAGCTATTATTCTCCAAACAGCTTTGAGTGCCTTCATTGGGCCATCGGATGATCTGGCTGTAACAGTGTGGTCTGCCGTGTTGGTGGTAACTTGGCTGGTGAAAGTTTCGCGCAGGCCCAATTTTTCAAATGCCACCTGCAAATCTGCATCGAATGTTTCGACATCACCAATGCGCTTTTTTTTACCGCGGATAACAGAGCGTTTCAGCAATGGAAGAAAATCTTTATATGAGCCGACATCGGCAGCAATTGCGAATGCTTGTTCAACGGTTAGGTTGACGCGGCGCGTGGTGGAAAATTTTGGCAATTATTGTTTTGCTCTTGCGGCTTGGAGTTTGGCGAAGTCTTCTCCAGCATGATGCGACGAACGTGTGAGCGGAGAAGACGATACCATTAAGAAACCTTTTGAATAAGCGAGGGTTTCATAAGACTTGAATTCATCAGGTGTCACAAACCGATCAATTGCTGCGTGCTTACGCGTTGGTTGCAGATATTGCCCGATGGTAATGAAATCAATATGGGCTGAACGCATATCATCCATCACTTGCATCACTTGTTCCCGGGTTTCGCCAAGGCCAACCATAATCCCAGATTTAGTAAACATAGTGGAGTCAAGCTCTTTTACGCGTTCGAGCAATCGCAGCGAATGGAAATAACGCGCACCGGGGCGAATTTTAAGATAGAGGCCGGGCACGGTTTCGAGGTTGTGATTAAACACATCGGGCTTAGCTTCGACCACCAATTCAAGCGCACCATCTTTTTTTAAAAAGTCAGGTGTTAAAACTTCAATTGTGGTTTTTGGTGAGGCCTTGCGAATTTCGCGAATAACTTCCGCAATATGAAATGCGCCACCATCAGATAAGTCATCACGGTCAACTGAAGTTATGACTGAATGCGAAAGCCCCATACGCGCCACGGCATTGGCCACACGGGCAGGCTCACCCACATCAAGTGCTTCGGGCATTCCGGTTTTAACGTTGCAGAAAGCGCAAGCCCTTGTGCAAGTGTCACCCATCACCATGAAGGTGGCATGTTTCTTTGACCAGCACTCGCCGATATTTGGGCACCCTGCTTCTTCGCACACTGTGACCAACTTGTTTTCACGCACAATCTTTTGCGTTTCCGCATAGATCGCAGAACCCGGTGCCTTTACCCTGATCCAATCCGGCTTGCGCAGGATTGGTGTTTCAGGGCGGTTAGCTTTTTCCGGGTGACGCGGCCTAAACGTATCGAGAACGGTGGTCATTCAAATGCTAACGACGGCCGCGTAAAAGTTTAATCACGAGCAGCAAGATGATAGCGCCCACCGCCGACACAACAAGATTGCCCAAGAACCAACCGTGGAAAATTTCTCCAAGTTGAATATGAGCAGCATTGGCGATAAAGAAGCCAATCCACGAACCAATGATGCCGATGATCAAATTCATGATCAGGCCCATATTCGAACCCGTCACCTTTTCAGCAATCCAGCCGGCCAAAACGCCGATTAAAATCGTGCCCCAAAAACCAACACTTCCAATATCCATAATACCTTGCATCTTAATCTCCCACTCAATGTAAAACTCTGGCGATGATCATAACAATAATCGCGCCAATTGTCGCCGTCGCAATATCGCGACCGATTTCATTACGAATGCCTAAGTTGATTTTGGCGGCATTCAAAGCATAGGAGCCAACGAAAGACCCCAGCACACCGCTGATCAAATATTGTACGATGCCGTAGCCGCCAACAACCCAGCTCGCCAGCCAACCTGCAGCAATACCCATGATTACGGCGATAACAATGTTTTTGGTGTCCATTTCCACAACCCCGTCATTCCCGCGAAAGCGGGAATCTCTGTTTAATTCAGTTAACGCAGATTCCCGCTTTCGCGGGAATGACGTATGTAAGGTGCGGAACTTCATATTTCAATTGTCACATATGAATGACGCGGCCATATGCATCCAGCACGCTTTCATGCATCATCTCTGATAGAGTAGGATGTGGGAATACCGTGTGCATCAGTTCTTCTTCAGTGGTCTCAAGGCCCATGGCGATGACGAACCCTTGGATTAACTCAGTCACTTCTGCGCCCACCATATGCGCGCCAATGAGGCGACCGGTCTTGGCATCAAAAATAGTTTTGATCAGACCTTGGTCTTCCCCCAATGCAATTGCTTTACCGTTTGCCAGAAATGGGAACCGACCAATTTTGAGTTCAAAGCCTGCGGCCTTGGCTTTGGCTTCGGTGAGACCGACAGAAGCCACTTGTGGGTGGCAATAGGTACAGCCCGGGATTTGTTCTTTCTTCATCGGATGCGTATCAAGGCCTTTGATTTTCTCAACACAAATGACGCCTTCATGCTCGGCCTTATGCGCCAACATTGGTGGTCCGGCCACATCACCAATGGCATACAATCCAGCAACATTGGTGCGGCCATAACCATCAATGACAACGCAACCTTTTTCGGTTTTCACACCCAAAGCTTCGAGGCCAAGATTTTCGATATTGCCCACAACGCCTGTTGCAGCGATCACCCGGTCAACTGTGATCTCTTCCTTGTTCGTGCCCTGCTCTATTGTGGCGGTCACATTGTTCGCGCCTTTTTTAAGCGATGCAACTTTTGCAGAAATACGGAATTTGATGCCCTGCTTTTCCAATTGCTTTTGCGCGATTTTGGAAATCTCGATGTCTTCCACCGGCATGATCTGATCCATGATTTCCACAACCGTCACATCAACGCCCATGGAATTATAGAAGCTGGCAAACTCAATGCCGATAGCACCGGAACCGACGACCAAAAGTGACTTCGGCATTTCCTTTGGCACCATGGCCTCGAAATAGCTCCACACCAATTTGCCATCATGTTCAAGACCAGGCAGCACGCGAGGCCTTGCACCTGTGGCAATGATGATGTGTTTGGCTGTGTAAGTGCCTGCACCCAGTGTGCCTTTTGGCGGCGGGTTTTGTGGTTCGTAAATATGTTTTTTTGTATCAGCCACCACGACTTCGCCGGGCTTAGTGAGCTTGGCTTCGCCCCAGATAATTTGGACTTTGTTCTTTTTCAACAATCCACCCACACCCATGGTGAGGCGGGCTGATACTGCACGCGAGCGGGCCACAACTTTTGTTGGGTCGAAGCTTATATCTTTAGCCGACAAGCCATAGTTTTCGGCGTGGTTCATATAGTGGAAAATTTCAGCCGAGCGCAGCAGCGCCTTGGTGGGGATGCAACCCCAGTTGAGGCAGATGCCGCCCAAATGTTCGCGCTCAACTAAAGCGACTTTGAACCCAAGTTGCGCTGCACGAATGGCTGTCACATAGCCGCCGGGGCCAGCGCCGATAATCAGAATGTCGAAATTTGTGTCGGCCATTTTAAATCTCCAAAATCTTCTTCACCACAGGCACCAACGCATCACCGATGGCCCGCGTTCCTGCAACATCTAAATGCCCACCATCGACATCGCTGGCCTTTGCTACTGAACCCGCATCAAAGAAATGAATATCCAATTCTTTCGCAATTCGAGAATAATGATGGGCGAAGAGTTTTGACTCTTCAATCGCATGGCCCCACAAATCATTGAACCATTCATTTTGTGTGGGCACCAAGGCAGGTGGCGACATGATGAGAATGGGCGGGCAGATATATGTGCCAGACCAGTTATGGTTACGTGTCAACTTCACCAAACGCTCCATACCCATGGAAGCATCAAAGGCGCGGCAGCGGCTGGCGTATTTAATATCATTGGTGCCGAGCATGATGATGACAAGATCAAGCGGCTGATGCGATTTCAGCACAATTGGCAGGCCCACAGCACCATTGCGATTTTCTTCTGTGGTCGGATCATCAAACACAGTGGTACGCCCGTTCATGCCCTCTTCGATGACGCGGGCTTCGTTGGAAAGGCCAGCCGCCAAAACATTTGGCCAGCGATCCTCAAAGGCCATGCGCATTCCAGTGGAAGCGTTATAACCCCACGTAAGCGAGTCACCAAATGCAAGGATGGTTTTCATTTCAGCAACATGGCCCCATTTTCAAACTTTAAATTGATAAACGGGCTGTCAGGACCAAGTTTTGTAGTGATCAACTCAAAAAGCGTCCGGCAGTACCAATCTTTCCGATTGCCACTAATCTTGGCAGCTTTGAAGGTCAAATCTAATAATACCTTGTTGTTCTCGACGTATGCTTTTGAATACCGGTCGTTCGCAGCAAAACCGCCCTTCACCAATTCAAGGCGCCACATTCCCTCGAGTTCAACGGCTTTGCCTCCGTCAATCACCACACTCGGACCACAAGAAGATAAAACCAGATCAAACATTGAAACCTTGTCAGCAAGGCTTTCGATGGTTTCGTCAGCTTTAGACAGGCCCACATTCAAAAACGACAACGCGAGAACTGTGCTGCTCAAAATCAATGTCCTGCAAACAAGCTGATTCATTCCTACACCAACATCAATCCCGGTTCTTCGAGATACATCTTAATAGCCCCGAGGAACTCGGCACCCAGCGCACCATCCACAGCCCGATGATCAGTCGATAGAGTCACACTCATCAACTGCTCAATCACAATGTCATTGCCCCGTACCACAGCGCGGCGCTCTCCGGCTCCCACAGCAAGGATCGTGGCTTGCGGTGGGTTCACGATAGCTTGGAAGTTTTTCACACCCATCATCCCCATGTTGGACACTGAGCAAGAGCCGCCCGTATATTCTGATGGGTTGAGTTTGCGAGATTTGGCGCGGGCCGCATAATCTTTCATCTCAATCGAGATTTGCGCCAGACCCTTGGTTTCGGCTTTGCGTACAATCGGCGTGATCAAGCCGCCGGGGATCGACACAGCCACGCCCACATCGGCGTGGTGGTGTTTTACCATGTTGTTTTCGGTCCAGCTCACATTGGCATCAGGCACTTTGATCAGCGCCATGGCCATGGCCTTGATCACGAAATCATTGACCGAGACTTTCCATGCAGGCTTGCCGTCTTTGTCTTTTGGCGCTTGCAGGTTGAGGCGCTCACGCAAGGCCAGCAAGTTTTCAAGCGAAATATCAACGGTCACATAAAAATGCGGAACGGTTTGTTTGGATTCGGTGAGGCGGCGCGCGATGGTCTTGCGCATGCCATCATGCGGCACGAGATCGTATGACCCACTTTCGAACAATTTAAGAACGGATGCTTCGGAAATGGACGATGCGGCCACGTTCGCCCCCGAACTTGTGGCCGCACCTCGCGCGCCGACTGTTGATTGGGGAGCAGTCTGCGACGTCTCTATATCTCTCGCGAGTATACGACCATACGGGCCTGAACCCGCAACGGATTGCAGACTGATGCTTTTTTGTGCAGCAAGGCGGCGGGCTAGCGGCGTAGCGAAAATACGACCGCCCTCTCCTGTCGCAACTTTCGTTGCGACTGTCTCTCCAGCGGGGGGAGAGACTTGGTTTGGTGTAGGCAATTGCGCTTTCTGAGTCTCTCCCTTCACGGGAGAGACAGGAGCTTTAGCGCCAGGAGAGGGCTGTGCAGCCACATCACTCAGCTTCTCACCCTCGCCCAAAATCACAGCAATTGGCGCGTTCACCAACACATCTTCTGTGCCTTCAGCTACAATAATCCTGCCCAAGGTACCTTCATCAATGGCTTCAATTTCCATTGTGGCTTTATCGGTTTCGATTTCGGCCAGAACATCACCTGATTTAACCTTATCGCCCTCTTTCTTGAGCCATTTGGCAAGCTTGCCCTTTTCCATGGTGGGTGAAAGAGCGGGCATGAGGATGGTGACGGGCATGGTTTTGCCTCTCTTTACTTGTTGTTCAGAACCGAGCTTTGGGCAGCAGCCTTGGCCAGATCTTCGGTCAAAGCTTTGCGAATAGCATCGAGATTGGCAGACACTGTGCCGTGGCCCATTTCAGCGCAAGCGCCTGCCACTTGTTGGGCAATGCCAGCTAATGCGTGACCCCACACATCTGCTTTACCAAATGCCATGGCATGAAGTGAGAGACTGAGTTGGCCTTTGGTAATCCAAACACGGGCAATTTCTCCAGCACCTGAATCATGAAACACTTCATGCGGCGGTTGGAGCTGATGGGGATGGTTTTCGTGGGAATGGTCGTGGTGATGGTGATCGTGGTCAGACATAGAGAACTCCTTTGACGGCGGCCACAACATCATCAACGTTGGGCAACGCCAGTTTTTCTAAATTAGCAGCGTAAGGCATCGGCACGTCTTTACCTGCTACTCTTGCCACCGGGGCATCGAGATAATCAAAAGCATGCGTCATAATTTCGGCAGCAAGTTCCGATGTAACCGAGAAGCGCGGGAAACCTTCTTCCACGCAGACACAGCGATTGGTTTTCTTCACGCTGGCAACCACGGTTCCAATATCCATAGGGCGAATGGTGCGCAAATCGACCACTTCACATTCAATACCCTCAGCGGCCAACTTCCCAGCAGCTGCGAGCGCGTAAGTCATGCCAATACTGAAAGATACGATTGTCACATGATTGCCCGCGCGGGCAATGCGGGCTTTGCCGATGGGCACAATCCAATCATCAAGCTTTGGCACCTCAAAGGACTTGCCATAGAGGATTTCATTTTCGAGGAAAATAATGGGGTTTGGATCGCGAATGGCGGCTTTCATCAAGCCTTTGGCATCAGCGGCAGAATATGGGGCAACCACTTTAAGTCCGGGGATTTGTGAATACCACGCCGTATAGTCTTGGCTGTGTTGTGCGCCCACGCGGGCTGCGGCACCATTAGGGCCACGGAACACAATGGGGCAACCCATTTGCCCACCGGACATATAAAGTGTTTTGGCAGCGGAGTTGATGATATGGTCAATGGCCTGCATGGCGAAGTTGAACGTCATGAATTCAACGATGGGTTTGAGGCCCGCAAAGGCCGCACCTGTGGCAATGCCAGTGAAGCCGTGTTCGGTAATCGGCGTATCAAGAACCCGCTCAGGGCCAAATTCATCTAGCATACCTTGCGAGATTTTGTAAGCACCTTGGTACTGGCCCACTTCCTCGCCCATCAAGAACACATCCTTGTCGCGGCGCATTTCTTCGGACATAGCAGATCGCAAGGCTTCGCGTACTGTCATAGTGATCATTTCCGTGCCAGCGGGTATTTCGGGGTCGGAGAGGAGACTGCCCTCTCCTGCCGTGCTGCGCACGACTGTCTCTCCCGCGAGGGGAGAGACTTGAGGTGAAGGTGTCGCAACTTTCTGAGTCTCTCCGCTTGCCGGAGAGACAGGCGCCTTTGCGCCAGGAGAGGGCTGTGCCGAAGCCTCACCAATCACCGCAATTGGCGCATTCACTTTCACGCCCTCAGTTCCTTCCGGAACCATAATCGCCGTAAGCACGCCTTCATCGATAGCTTCAATTTCCATTGTGGCTTTATCAGTTTCAATCTCGGCCAAAACATCGCCAGACTTTACTTGATCACCGACTTTCTTAAGCCATTTGGAAAGCTTGCCCTCTTCCATGGTTGGGGATAGGGCGGGCATGAGGATGGTTGGCATGGTTAGTTCTCCTCAAGCCACTTTGTAAATATCAGTGTAAAGTTCACTCGCATCAGGCTGAGCATCAGCCACTGCAAAATCCGCTGCCGCTGTCACGATCTCGCGAATGTCCGCATCCATCTTTTTCAAATCATCTTCCGAAGCGCGATTGGATTTCAGTAGCCGGGCTTTCACCTGTTCAATGGGATCATGCTCCTCGCGCATTTTCTGCACTTCTTCTTTGCTGCGATATTTCGCGGGGTCAGACATGGAGTGACCACGGTAACGATAGGTCATCATTTCCAATATATAAGGCCCCTCGCCTGACCGGCAATGTTCCATGGCGCGGTCGGCTGCATCTTTCACAGCGCGAACGTCCATGCCGTCGACTTGTTCAGACGGAATGCCAAACGCTTCGCCGCGCGCTCCTAAATGATCAGAAGCTGCAGTTGAACGTGTGGCCGATGTGCCCATCGCGTAGCGGTTGTTTTCGATCACGAATATGCAAGGCAATTTCCAGATGGAGGCCATGTTGAAGGTTTCATAAACCTGTCCTTGATTGGCTGCGCCATCACCAAAATAGACCATCGATACATTCTTATTGCCGCGATATTTATTAGCAAAGGCAAGCCCTGCTCCCAATGGCACTTGTGCTGCTACAATACCGTGGCCGCCGTAAAATTGTTTTTCAACGCTGAACATGTGCATGGAGCCGCCCTTACCTTTGGACAATCCGCCCTGACGGCCAGTGAGTTCAGCCATCACACCCTTGGCTTCCATTCCGCAGGCCAACATATGGCCATGATCACGATATGATGTAATGCGTTGGTCACCTTCAATGGCCGACATTTCCATGCCGACAACAACGGCTTCCTGACCAATATACAAATGGCAAAATCCGCCGATGGAACCCATTCCATAGAGTTGGCCCGCCTTTTCTTCGAAACGACGAATGAGCAACATATCATAATAAGCTTTCAGTTCTTCGTCTGAACTTAGGCCTGAATTCTTCAAATCAGCTTTCGCTGATGATTTTGTAGATTTTTCTGCCTTGGCGGCTTTGCGTGCCAAGTATGCTGAGCTGACGGCCATTCGGCTTTCTCCCGTTTTCTGAGATAAGACTAGCAGTAAACGGCTGTAGATGCTTGCGAAAAAGCATATTAACTGGATTTTGGTTTAGCGCACGGATTCTGTTCAGAATTCAGTTTGAAAAGTGAACAACTATTTGGTCGGGAGAAACGAAACCGAGGTTCTTTCGCGCCATTTCGTCCAAGAGATCGGGATCTATCGCATCGGGACGAAGTTCAGCGACGCGAGCCTCCAAGATGCTATGATCACCCCTGATCGTTTCAAGTTGCGCCGTCAATTTTTGCAACTGTTCGGTCAGGTTTTTTTGATACGTGAAGCCACGTGGGCCTCGCTCTGCTTGCCAAGCAAAATAGCCAAGCATTGTGAGGCAACCAATACTGACCAAAAACTCGAATCTCTTGAATCGGAACAATCGCATGCAATGTTCATGGTTCAGTTCCGTTAAGGTTTTGCTAACGCAGGTGATAAATTGATTAGGGCTTGATTTTTAGGTATATAGAGCCGATCTAGAGAGCATCATGTTATCAAGTAGCCGATTTGTTGTAGCCGTTCATGTCTTGAGCCTTCTTGCGAAAAACGCAGGCAAGGGGCCAATGTGTTCATCTGCAATTGCTGACAGTGTTGGCACCAATCCCGTGGTGATCCGCCGGATGATGTCTGAATTGGAAAAAGCCACCTTAGTGACGTCGACGGCTGGCCGGTCGGGTGGTTTTTCGCTCAGCCGTGGAGCATGTGACATTAGCTTGGCGTGTGTTTACGCTGCTGTGGAAAACGACACTGTGTTTCGCATGCACAAGGTTGATCCGGATGCTGATTGTCCGGTTGCTTGCCAGCTGGGTAAGGTTCTGGCACCACGTCTGCGAGAGGCTGAATTGGCTTTGACCAGATCCTTGGCGACAACCAAGCTGAGTGAAGTTGCCACTGCATTGAATTGAGTTTAGGCGCCTTCCATTTAAGAAAGGCGCCCTTTTCATTTTATGATTTCAGAATTGAACGGCCAGCATAAACGGCTTGGCTTCCAAGTTCTTCTTCGATGCGGAGCAGCTGGTTATATTTTGCCAACCGATCAGAACGTGCAAGTGAACCAGTTTTGATCTGACCGCAGTTCGTGGCCACTGCCAAATCAGCAATGGTTGAATCTTCGGTTTCGCCTGAACGATGCGACATAACGGCAGAATAGCCAGCCTTATGGGCCATTTCCACGGCTTCCAAAGTTTCAGTCAGCGAGCCAATTTGGTTGACCTTCACCAAAATTGAATTGGCGATATGTTCTTTAATGCCACGCTTTAATCGCGTGGTGTTGGTTACAAACAAATCATCGCCCACCAATTGATGGGTTTTGCCGATCAGGTCTGTCACTTGTTTCCAACCATCCCAATCATCTTCCGATAAGCCATCTTCAATCGAAATGATCGGATAATCATGGGCCAACTTGGCCAGATATTTGGCTTGTTCAGCAATCGTGCGGGTTTTGCCTTCGCCTTCATAAACATAGGCACCATTCTTGAAGAACTCGGTGGCCGCACAATCCATGGCCAGATAAATATCCTTGCCGGCTTTGTATCCGGCCTGTTCGCTGACTGAAACTTTGGAAGCCGTGGAAATGGCCCATAAG
>JANYLQ010000057.1 GCA_025363755.1 Hyphomicrobiales bacterium
GCATTTCACGGTGCCACCAGTGGGACACTTTTATATTCTACCAAGGGAGATCAGCAACCACGGGGCAAGTTCAAAGATCCAAATTCAATCCTGTCACTGGGGAAGTCGCAATGACCGGCGTGGCCAGTATTAGACAATGTGGCTGTCGATGATGCATCAGTTTTTCTTTGTCAGTTCGCTCTCAAGTTCATCAAATAAGGCCTCTACATCAACCGGTGCCAAGGCTCGGATTGTCAATTGCTCTAACAACTCGCGAATAACTACGGCCATTCCTATTTTCCGAGCTCCATCCATTTTCGATTCAATTTCAGCTTGGCTTTTTGTAGTCACCATAACGGGAATGACCGATGACGTACCGTGCCCAGAATCGGCGAGCGCACGCTTCACAGGTAAATACCTATCATTAAGGTTTGAATAGCCCCTAGATTTGTAGACACTTTGCCCCTTACAAAACGAGGCAAGGAGACGATCATGGGACAACCTAGATTTACGGAAGATTTCAAAGCTGATGCAATCAAGCGGCACATCGAACGATTCATTGGCAATCCGACACCGGGCGCGCCTGACTCTCACGGTCGCGCGCCCTTCGAATCTCCATTGGACGCCAAAGTTTAAATCAGGTTCCAAAGTGAACTACGGTCAAATAATCGAATAGAAAACCAAAGATTGCGAAGCACTACAAGATAATCGTATTGTTAAAAAAACAGAGACTCGGCGGGGTCGTTTTTACAGCTGAGTTTAGAGGGTTGGGGCGTGTCTTTGGCAATTTGCACATCAAAAACTAAATTACTTAATGTAATGACATCCACGCGACAGGTCGCTTGTGGACAACACTAAATCAAATCAATTGCATGGTATAAAAGACAACCATAGCAGGGGAAATGTCGCTTCATTTTTGGATGCACGGGCGACAGCAGGTAGCAATCTTTCAGTTGTATCAGCCTACTTCACCATCTACGCTTATCACGCGCTAAAAGATAAGCTCAGTGGCATCAACTCGCTGAAATTCTTGTTTGGCGAACCCCGATTCATATCGTCGCTCGACCCAGAAAAAACTGACAAAAAGGCATTTAAGATCGAGGACGACGGCATAGCTCTATCTAATAGACTTGAGCAACGCAAAGTCGCTTCATCTTGTGCGGCATGGCTCAAAGAAAAGGTGGATATACGTTCAATACGACATGCAAATCTCCTGCATGGAAAGCTCTACCACATCGATGATGGCCGCCGGGAGCATGCTATACTTGGCAGCTCCAACTTTACACGGAGAGGGCTCGGCATCTCCGAAACTCCCAACATTGAACTCAATTTAATTGTCGACAGCGACCGTGACAGAGGTGACCTCAAGGCGTGGTTTGATGAACTTTGGCACGATGAAAAGCTCGTAGTTGACGTCAAGTCGGAAGTTCTTCGCTATCTAGAACAGCTCTACGTCAATCACTCTCCGGAATTTGTGTACTACAAAACGCTTTATCACGTGTTTGATAAATTCATCACCGGACAAGATGCCGACGCAGCACTTTTTGAACAAATTGACATTGTCGATACGGAGATTTGGCGAACGCTTTTTGACTTCCAAAAAGATGGTGTCAAAGGCGCAATCCAAAAAATAAATGCTCACAACGGCTGTATTTTGGCTGATAGCGTCGGCTTGGGGAAAACATTTTCAGCACTTGCTGTTATCAAATATTTTGAACTGAGAAACCAAAGAGTGCTTGTTCTCTGTCCTAAAAAACTGAGAGAAAACTGGACCGTATTTTTGGCACAAAACAACAGTGAACTTAACCCATTTTTGCGTGATCGCTTTGCATACACGGTTCTCTCCCACACAGATTTATCTCGTTCGTCTGGTCGTGTAGATGGCGTTGATCTTTCGAATATAAATTGGGGCAACTACGATCTCGTTGTCATCGATGAGTCACACAACTTCAGAAACAATACAAAAGGTAGGCGTGACGAAGACGGGACCATCATCGCCAAAAGTCGTTATGAACGATTGATGGAAGATGTCATCCAGAGCGGCGTTAGAACTAAAGTAATGCTGCTTTCGGCGACACCCGTAAACAACGATCTGAAAGACCTCAGAAATCAAATCTACTTTGTGACAGAAGGAAGAGACTCTGAATTTGCCAGTGATCTTGGAATAAGCAGCATTAAAGAAACGCTCTCGACCGCCCAGAAAACTTTCATGGAATGGGCAAAACGCTCAACAGATCGTGAAGCTCGCGACCTTATGGATAAGTTATCGCCATCATTTTTCACACTGCTTGATCAATTGACCATTGCGCGATCAAGGAAGCATATCCAACGGTACTATCGTGAGACTTTGGCCGCAATCGGCAAGTTTCCGAAACGCAAAAAACCTATCTCAATGTACACAGAAATTGACACCAAAGGTCGGTTTTTATCTTACGACCGATTGAACGATGAAATCTCAAATTATAAACTTTCCCTCTTCAATCCGTCTGAATATGTGTTGCCTCAATACAAATCTCAATACGAAGAACGGAAGGTTAAAAACTTCACACAGGCCGTTCGTGAACGATTCTTGATTGGCATGATGAAAGTCAATTTCTTGAAGCGTCTCGAAAGCTCCGTGCATGCTTTTGCAATCACCATGGACCGGACAGTCGAAAAAATTGAAGGTCTCGAAAGGCGTTTGAAAGCCTTTCAAGAGCATCAGTCGAAACAAACAGAAATCTTAGAGGCCGATCTTTTTGCTGCATTGGATGAAGACGATGAGGACGTGAATGAAGCGTTCCAGATCGGTAGCAAGCTTAAGTTTGAAATGGCACATCTCGACATTAAAGGTTGGTTGCGCGATCTTGCAGCAGACAAACAGCAACTATCAATGTTGGCTGAAACTGCGAAAACGGTCGACCATACGAGGGATGCGAAGTTAGCAGCAATCAAAGCTATCATCGAACAAAAGGTAAGCCACCCCTCGAAAAATACGCGGGGCGAAGAAAATAGAAAGCTGATCGTTTTCTGCGCATTTGCCGACACTGCGGGTTATTTATACGAGGCACTCGAAACTTGGGCGACCAGAACTTTGGGTGTGAATATTGCCCTTGTGTCAGGGGGAGCGCGACCCAACCGGACTACATTTGGCAAGGCTGACTATACCCATATTCTTGCGAATTTCTCACCGCGTGCAAAGCAACGTAGCAAGATGAAATCAATGCCGCAG
>JANYLQ010000003.1 GCA_025363755.1 Hyphomicrobiales bacterium
AAAATTTTGGTGCCCAAATGGTCATCCTCAATCTTACACTGTGAGTACTCTGACAAAAGTTGAACGTGAGCGTGATCTTCTTAGACAACAAATGGCGCAAAAAGACGATGAAATTGCAGAACAAAAAAAGCTCATTTTAAAAAATTATCGAGCAAAAATTCTTGAAATAAAGAAAAATGTCAAACTCCATGAACGAGCTAAAGCTGGGCTTTGCCTCTGTTGCAATCGCCATTTTACAAATCTCGAAAGGCATATGGGGTCAAAGCATGAAGGCCAAGCAAAGCAAGAGGCGCTGACATGACTGACACTTCACAACCCGGCCCCGCTGAGCGGCTGCTCATGGAGAAAGGCTGGACACAAAGGGCATTCGCAAGACATATAAACGGCAATTCAATCGGCTATAATTCGAAAAACGCAGTTTGTTTTTGTGTGATTGGGGCAATTCTTGCTGCTTACAAGAATGAAGATGACGCAATTAAAAAACTCTCAAACTTTTTAGTTATAGACATTGCAGCATGGAACGACGACCCCGCCCGCACCAAAGAAGAAGTCTGCGCCGCGCTAAGAACGGCTGGGAATTTGTGATGACAAACGCTCCAGCACGATTCACGCAGGTTGATGTGAAACGTCTGCTTAAAGCAGGACGCGCCGTTGACCCTGAATTGACCGTGCGGGTGCTGCCTGATGGATCACTGATGCTTGTGAAAGGTTTGGACGCTACGCCAGACAAGCCTATTGATGCAAGGCCGTCATATGACTTTAGATGAACCTATGCCAAAGACACGACTTCCGTTTATGCTGCATGAGCGCAATCGCCATGGCAATTTCTCATGGGTGTTTCGTCGTGATAAAAAAGCCAAGCGCATCAAGATCAATGGCGACTATGGCAGCGAGCAATTCATGGCTGAATATGCGGGGGCTCTGGCTGGCGGGGCAACTGTTAGAAAAAACTTAATAGTTCAAAAAGGCTCATTGCGCTGGCTGGTTTTGGAGTGGAAAAAATCTTCTGATTGGTTGACTACAAAACCGTCAACACGCCGTCAACGCGAGAATATCTTGCTGCACATTTTAGAAAAGAATGGCCACTTTCCTTTTTCTCAAGTCGATGATCAAGCAATTATCGAAGGCCGTGAAAGCCGCGCTACAACGCCAGCCGCTGCAAACAACTATCTGAAAGCCATGCGAGCCTTATTCAGTTGGGCGCATGACGTGAAGCTGCTTAAGGTCAACCCAGCTAAGGACGTGAAGTTCATTGCAAACCGCACCGATGGTCACGAACCTTGGACGATTGAAGACGTTGAGGCTTACCGCACGCAATGGCCAATCGGTGGCCGGCAAAGATTGGCTTTCGAAATCTATTACTGGACGGGATTGCGCCGGGGTGATGCAACGCGCATGGGGCGGCAACATATTGGACGCGACGGCATTGCCCGCATCCGTATGGAAAAGACGGAGCAGCTTGTCGCCTTTGAAATGCCTTCACAGCTTCTTGATGTGATCTCGAACAGCCCTGTCGGTGATTTGACATTTATTGCCACCGTGCACGGCAAGCCTTACAAAAAAGAAAGTCTCGGCAATGAGTTTAGAGAGTGGTGCCGGAAAGCTGGAATTAGAAAATCAGCGCACGGCATTCGGAAATTTGCCGCCGCTGATGCTGCGATGAATGGTGCATCTGAGTCTGAACTAAATGCAATGTTTGGCTGGCAGACCAACAATCAATCATTGGTTTACACCCGTTCGGCAAGCAAGGCCAAGCAGGCAACCGAGGCCATTGCGAAACGTGGAGGGAACGTTAATTCCGCCGCCCCACTTTTGCCACCCGCCAACCTGAAAAAAGGAGTTTGAAAACATTGGATTATTTTAAGCATTTTTTTGAAATGGTGGGCGATGCAGGAGATGCACAATATTTGCGTCTCAAATGCTTAAACCGTGGTTGGCGGAAATGTCCCACCTTTGAATCTAAAAGACATTTTCGGGGTGATCCGCCGCCCGTTTTGTGGGGGTGCTTGTGATGGTACAAAACATACTAATTGGATTTGCCTATATTATCGGCGTTCCGATTGCGACATTTGCAGGCGTAACCTTAATCTATATTTTGAACGGCTCTTGGAAGTCGATCTACAGAAAAAAGAAATGACAAATAACAACCAACACTGAGGAGTGAATGATGACAGAAAAAGCTATTTAGGCGGGGGCAAGAGCAGCATTCTTTGCTCAAAACACTAATGAAGGCTATGCAGAGGCTCTATCGGCTATCAGGAACAAATCATGAGTAAATTAGTAAAACAAATGACGGGCTAAGTTAATTATTTAGTCTCATCCCACGGCGGCAAATCAACTGTTTGACCTGCCAGCGCGTGTGTGCAATCGCTAAGAAACTGAATGCGCCCGTCCGTCACAAATGAGTGGCAGATGCTGCATTTGTAATCAGTTTTTTGACCAGTGCGTTCTTCAAAATTGCAGTGGCATTTGCCAGTTTCGGCGGAAGCACCGCCTGCATAATGGCCCGATCTAACTAACACCGATGGGGTGAAGGTTGGTTTTTCAAGATCACCGTTAAAGCCCCAGCCTGTAGGCTCGTACTTTATGCCGTGAGTTTCGTTACAACCGGGGCAACGGAAATGAACCCCGCGTTCCGGTGGTGAGGTGTTTTCATTGATCCATAAACTTGCACGATTTGTCATTTGCAATAAGCACCCCTCGCCCGATTGTTGCGCTTTACCTGCACAATGGTTTCAGGCGTATCATGTTTTGAAGCATAGGTGATGCCAAGCCATTGGCTGCAAACCAAGGGCTGGCTATTTATCGCGGTCATAGGGATCCGGCGTGTCGATTGGCAGGCTGTTAGCAGCATTAGCAGCCCGATTAATGCGGTCGATTTCAGCATTTGTTGCCTCCAATTGAGATTGAGCAGCTCCGGCGCGGCGTTCAGCAAGGTTGCTGGCCCATCCAAGCGCCTTGAATATCCAAAGAGCCAAACGGACCAGCATGATAATCGTCGCGCTCATTTTGGAATTGCGGGTTGAACGTTGAGGCGGGCAAGAATTTTATCTTCAATTGCTTTCGCACCGCCTGCCCACGCCACAATCTTAGGTCCCTGCTCGATTGCATAATGCGCGGCATATGCAATCACATCATTGGTCATTGGCACCGTTATGTGATCGGGAAGCAATGCTGTGGCTTTATTCAAACCGAACTGGATTGCTTTTTCGAGAAGGTGATCAACAGCGTCACGGTTTTGTTGAGTGACATAAGCCGCTGGTACTTTTCGAAACAGCCAAGCCACAACGAGACCGATCAAAGGCGTCGCAAAAGTTGAGATAAAT
>JANYLQ010000043.1 GCA_025363755.1 Hyphomicrobiales bacterium
ACGGTCTTTGGTTCCGAACGCCTCACAGGTGCTCTGCTCGACCGGCTCACCCATCATGTTCACATCCTCGAGATGAATGGCGAAAGCTTCAGGCTGGCCACCAGCAAAAAGACCATCAAGCAAAACCGCAACCAAAACATCGAAGGCGGCAATATCGATCTCGACGCAAAGCCCGCGCTATAAACCACGTTCCGCTACGCTCCTCGTGGCTCATAGCGCTTATGTAACCCTAAATTAAGAATACCGAACCAAGGGCCTCACCGCCCTTTTTAATCAACCAGACTGGTACACTTTTGCGCCGCTATCTGGCACATTTTGTCTCCGCCATTGACACTCGGATTGGTCGCTCCAACTGAATGGCTCGGGCTTCGCGCGACTTTCCTTGGTTAACCTTTCAATCGCTTCTCCGTGCAACTTCAACAACGCGTCCCCAGATTTGGTCTTTCCCTGTGTAAACTGCTTAAAGTAAATTTCAGGAACTAACTCACTTGGAGTGAACTTCGCCTTCTTTCCGTCGTTAAAGACAGTTTTAGGTTTATCCATGAAAGCAATGACGATCTCGTCTAAAGTTTTGGTCTTTTTCGGCTTTCCGCTCGGATTACCGGATTGGCCCATTTTGAATTGGCTGTGCTTGGGCGGTTTTTTATAACCAACCTCTTCTACAGTCGATTTAGGAAGGTCGCTGCTTTTCAATTTCGAAGAGGCTTCCATTTCTATTTTCTTCTTCATACTTCTATCCTTTCTTCGATCGTTCAAATCGAAGCGGATGAAGTTGACCTCAACCCGGTTGCCGAAATCGCAATAAGTGAAAGCGTCTTTCCACCCTACGACTTTCGGCTACCCTCCTTGGTCTCAGCCGGTTCGAGATCAACGTCACACGCTGCTCTTGAACGATTCCATTTCTGCTGCCAGTTTGCTGGGACGTCAACGGGGGGTGGTAACGGTGTTACCAGCTGAGAATTTAACTTATTGGAAAAATTAGATTTTTTCTAAGCGCAATAACAAGGATTTGGCTGAAGTTTTCGTGCGACTGCAAATAGTTGTGCGCTGATAGGTAAGATCTCAACACCGAATCACAATCTCCCAATTGATTGTGCGAAGGTGCAGTCCGAGTATGTATAGGCAATTGCCGCGGCCGAAAATGGCTTTCGAAATGCTGGAATAGTTTCGCTGGTCAGAACGCTGAATTCCCTGCGTGATGCCGGAAGTCTGCAAAAAGTTCCCAGCTCTCACTCTAGGGATTTTTGCGGACTGGCCCTGCTAATTGGGCCTGTTTTGATCTGGGAAATGGAGATAGGTCTTTGAACTTAGCAAAATCCCTGCAAAATTCCCTGATACCAGGGAATTTTGACCTAAGACCGGTTCGCGGATGACTGCGTCCACCACCATTTTTTGCTTTATGCAGTTTGCTGCATTTTTGCGGGGTTGTTTTTGTCGTGTAAGTCAGCCGCCAATGTGGCCTGATGGGCGGGCAATGGTTTTGAAATAACATAGCCCTGCACAGAATCAGCTTTAAATCTGCGAAGGACGTTCAGTTCAATTTCGGTTTCAGCACCTTCGGCAACAACTACCATGCCAAGACCATGAGCAAGACTAATAATGCCTTTGAGGAGCTCGGTGTTTTTACTTCCGTCCCTGGCATCTTTTACGAAAGCCCGGTCAATCTTCAACTTATCAAATGGCAAATGTTCAAGATAAGACAGTGATGAATAGCCAGTTCCGAAATCATCTAAAGCCGTCATGATTCCAAGAACCCTGAAATTTTCGAGCATCTTTTGCACGATGTTCATGGATTTTCCCACAAACACACTTTCGGTCAGTTCCAAACACAGCAGATGAGCGGGCAGATTTGTATCTGCCAAGATATCGCGCACATGTTCCACAAAACCCGATTGCAAAATTTGCGCGGTAGAAATGTTCACGGCCACTGTCCATCCAGCCTTGCCAGCGTCATGCCAGGATTTCCCCTGTTGGCATGCAATCCTCAAAACCTGTTCGCCTAAAGCTGAAATCAAACCAGCCTTTTCTGCGGCAGGAATAAATTTGGAAGGCGGGATGTGACCTTTCACAGGGTCTATCCAACGCGCGAGAGCTTCGAAACCTTCAACATAGCCAGTTTCCAAATTGACCACCGGTTGAAAAAATGCCGTGATGTGATTCTGCGCCAATGCGGCGCGTAGGCCCTTAATAAGTTCAGCGTCCTCATTCAGAGCTTCAACCATTTCGCTCCTGAAAAAAGAGAAATGGCTTAATCCAGAATTTTTGGCATCGTGAAGTGCCAAGTCAAGCTGCTTTTGGATTTCGGATGGGTTGACTGCTTGCTCCGAAACAAGAGCGATGCCTGTGGAAACTGATGCGTGAATCTCGTGGCCAAGAATTTTTACGGGCTCAAAAAGTGTGGAGATCATTTTGGCTAAAACGTCTTGGGCAAGAGCCTTGGTGATGAAGCCTGGAACGATTGCTGCAAATTCATCTCCGCCAATGCGAGCGATAGAACCATTCTCAGGCAGCTCTGATTTTAGGCGGGCCGCCACGTCCATCAACAGAGCGTCGCCGATGCCGTGGCCCATAGCATCGTTGATGGCATGAAAATTGTCGATATCAAAAATAAAATACGCGGCTGAGCTTGTCTTGTTTTCGTATGAATCTTCCAACATGCGTTGAAAATTTGCGCGGTTTGGCAGACCAGTCAGCGGATCAAAATATGCCAGTTGGCGCAAAGACGTGTCGCGTTCGCGAATGTCGTTGATCATCGCGTTGAAGGTATCGACCAGCACTCTGGTTTCGCCTTCGACTTCTGCAATCGATAGCTTTTCAAAGCTGCGTGTTTCACGCGTTTTTTGCATTGCATTGGTGAGTAAGACGATTGGGCTTACAATCCTTTTGCGCAGAGGACCTGAAATTGGAAACGCCAGCAGAGCTGCAACAATTGATGCCACCGCCGTTGTTAGTAAAGTCCAAAAAAGTTGGGTCCGGATGTCGCGGATGTCACCCAAAATGACAAGCTTGCCAACTTTTTCGTCGCCACGAACAATATTGACAGCGACTGGCATGTTGCCTTTGGTCAGCAGTTTGAAGATGCTCGGTTGGCCTTCCACCTGATCGGATGTCAGGAATGTTACATTGCCCATCGAAGCAATTGTTTGGCCATTTGTATCTATTGCTGCTGCATACAAAATGTTGGGGACACGCGTTATCGAGCGCAAAACCTTTTGAGCGGACGAACGATCTTGTGTTTCGATGCTTTCAGCCAGCGCGGACGCGTAAATATATGCGGCGCTTTCGAGCTGTGTCTTCTTCCCTTGGACGGATGTATTGAGCTGAAGCATGCCCAAAAAAATGGCGAGCAGAATCATTGCGCTAAAAACTGAAAAGGCAATCAATGCTGCGATCTTGCCGCCAATCGTTTTTCTTTTTGGCAGATTAGTTCCCATTTCAACCCCAACTTTAAAACCCAGTGTATCAGATGCCAGTTAAAGCTCCTTGAAGGTTTACGGTGAAGAACAGGTAATAGCTAAACGTCTGGGTTGTTCTTACGCGATAAAAATGGCTAAAATTGTCGGTAAATATGAGCAATTCGTTCAGATATCGGGGTTAGGATGTAAGTTAGAAATTAGACTGTTGGTCGGCCGGGGCGGTTTTTTTAATGCAAAAATATACTAAAAACTACTTTCAGAGGCTATGTAGTGTTTTTCCTAGAAAAGGCGTTCGAGGTGCATTGTCGGCTCTCCGGCAATGTGTTCGTGGTAATGTAGTAACAATGTTCGCTTTGGCTTTGCCGGGACTTCTGGCTGCCGTCGGCGTTGCTTCTGACTATGCGATTTTAGAAATGAAACGTTCGAGCCTGCAAGCGGCAGCGGATTCAGCTGCTTTGGCTGCTGCAAAAGAGCTGTCGATTTCTAGCTCAACTGATGTCACTGTGACCAACGCTGCAAAAAATTATGTAAACGTTGAACTGACTGCAAATGATAGTGCCGCCGTGCCGAACATTACTGTAAACCGATCAGCTGGAAGTGTTACCGTCGCACTTTCAGAATCCTGGACGCCATTTTTTGCTCATTTTATAAGTCAGGGTGTCACACCAGTAGATGTGCAAGCGACTGCAAAATTGGCGGGTTCTACCAATCTCTGCGTGTTGGCACTGAATTCCATCGACAACAAGACAATGTATTTGGACACGTCCGCCAAAATGACTGCAAAAGGCTGTGGGATCTATTCGAATGCAAATACTGATCACGCAATTTGGCTGGATAACAATGCAACGATAACTTCAGCACTCACCTGCGCGGTTGGTGGCGTAAAACTTAAAACTGCGAGCGCAATTTCTCCTGCTGCTGTTACAAATTGCCCACCAATTGCCGATCCATTGGCAAACCGTCCAAAACCAACAATTCCTTCGGCTTGCGCCGCCACTAATTTGGTTCTCTCATCAGGAACTACGAACCTGGCACCGGGGCTCTATTGCGGCGGGTTGAAAGTCTTTGGTACAGCTAAAGTTAATTTGTCAGCCGGGGTTTATGTCATTAGTGGTGCTCCAATGGAAGTGTCTGGAACTTCAACTCTTATTGGCACTCATGTTGGCTTCTACTTGGATGGCCCAGCAGCAACAATCAATTTTAAAGATACAGCAACAATAAATCTGACGGGTGCAATTACCAGCGAGATGGCTGGACTATTGGTGTTCGAGGATCCTGCTGCTCCGGTGGGGCGGCAACATCACATAGCTAGTACAAACGTTCAAAACCTGACAGGAACGATTTATTTACCGAAGGGGTACTTGTTGATTGACCCAAATGCCGCGGTGGCGGGATCATCGGCGTATACAGCAATCATAGCAAATCGGTTGGAACTCACTGCCGGGCCAGAGTTGATCCTCAATTCAAATTATGGTTCCACGGATGTTCCTGTGCCAGCTGGCATCAAAAGCAGCGCAACTGTCGTTCTTACAAACTAAATCGAGTGTGAGAAAATTGGTCTTGCCTTTGTGAAGCCAGTTTGCTGAACGAGTTAAATGGCAACATCTGAATCTCAATCGTTCCTCATTGGCATAGACACGGGCGGAACCTATACCGACGCCGCAATTATTGACCAAGGGCAACACCGCATTTTAGCGTCGGCAAAATCGTTGACCACGAAGGGCGATTTGTCAATTGGTGTTGGGGCTGCGATGCGCGATGCACTCTCACTTTGTGCAAACGACATCGACCCTCAACTTATCAAAATGGTTTCGGTTTCAACTACGCTGGCCACCAACGCAGTGGTTGAAGGGCATGGCAGTGCTGTTGGTGTAATCCTTATCGGCTTCGATGATGGAATGGTTGAGAAGACTGGTATAGCCAAAGCTTTTCCGGGCATTCCCATTATTAGATTGCGCGGTGGCCACGACCATAATGGCGAAGAGCGCGAGCCTCTTGATGTTGCCGGTTTGCAAAAAGCTTTGAGCGAGGTTGCTAACCAAGTAAGTGCATTTGCAGTTGCTTCAACTTTCGCAGTGCGTAATCCCGGCCATGAAAACAGAGTGCGCGAGGTCATCGCGTCGCTCACTGATAAACCTACAACACTTTCAAGCGAGATTTCGAGTTCTCTTGATGCACCCAGACGTGCGCTGACTGCAGTTTTGAATGCGCGATTGATTTCTCGGATTACGCAATTGGTTGGCGCGGTGCGCACAGCCATGACCGAACTTGATATTGATTGTCCATTGATGATCGTCAAAGGTGATGGCAGTTTGGCCAATGCTGATGCTGTGGCGGCACGGCCAATTGAAACCGTTCTCTCGGGGCCTGCGGCGAGTGTGATCGGGGCGAAATGGCTTTCGGGGCTTGATGATTTTATCATGTCAGACATGGGCGGGACGACGACCGATATCGGCATTTTGGAAGCGGGACGGCCGCGCGTGGCAGAGCAGGGCGCCGAAGTGGGTGGTTGGCGCACCATGGTGCGGGCTATCGATGTTAAGACCATTGGGCTTGGCGGCGATAGCGAAGTGCATTTTGGTTTGAACGGCGAAGTGACGATCGGGCCGCAGCGGGCAGTTCCGATTTCGCTATTGGGGCAGCGTTATCCAGAAATAATCGCGATGCTTGAGTCGCAGCTTGCCGACAACGAAGGCGGATCGCTGAATGGGCGTTTTGTTTTGCTGCCGTTTGGAGCAAAGGGGAATGCGGAGGTAGCGGGTCTATCTGCGCGCGAAGCTGAATTATTGTCGTTGATCGGAGAGCGGCCACAGTCTTACCGGAAACTTGCTTCTTCTTCTGGTGCGCAGCGTGCTGTGGTGGCACTGCGCAAGAAGGGTCTGATTCAATTTGGTGCTTTCACGCCTTCGGATGCAGCCCATGTTTTAGGTATGCAGGCGAACTGGTCTCAAGAAGCCGCAGTTTTGGCGGGGAAGCTTTTGTCGCGGTTTCGCGATATGAAAATGCCAACAGAAGAACGGCTGCAAGAATTTTGCAGAATGATCTGGCACCGCACTGTTTCAGATACCACACGAGTGATTTTACAAGCGAGTTTCGACGAGCGCATTATGAATACGCCTTTGCTTGATGCCGTATGTGATGGCAAAGGCCAGAATGGGCTCGTGAAAATTTCGTTATCACCCCAAGTTCCAATTGTTGCCGTTGGCGGGCCGGTGCAAGTTTACTATCCCGAAGTGGGGCGCAGGCTTGGCGCAGAGATTGTTTTCACGCCGCATTGCGATGTGGCCAATGCGGTTGGCGCTGCCGCTGGGTTGGTTGCGCACCAGGTTGATGTGCATGTTGAAGGTGATGGCAACGGCGTGTTTCGCATTTTGGGCGCCGGGCAGGCCCAGATCGTGGGGTCAGGTATAACCGCGCTGGCATTGGCAAAACGCAAAGCGGAAGAAGGGGCGCTGGCTTTGGCTATTGCAAATGGTGCATATGAGCCGCGCATTCTGATTTCTGTGAAAAAACATTATTTGCCCGACGCCAGTTCCGATGAGGGATTGCTCAGTGCATTGGTCAGTGCCGAGGCGACCGGGCGTCCGCACCGATAAAATTCATATCTCGTTAACCAAACCCCTGTCCCTTTCATAAAACTTACGGTTAATTCTCGCTTTGTTTTAAACTTAGCAAGACCCCATTAACCCTGCATCTCTTATCGTGCGGCGCAGGATTGAGGAGAGTTGCAGCGCCATGACGACGCCGAATTTAAAGGATTGGGAAGATTTAGGACCGCAAACGCCAGTTTGGCGTGTTGAAAAGCCAGCAATGGCAACCGGCCCTAGCATGCCATTTTTCCCTGATCAGAATGGTGGTGTTTATGAAAAGCTGCTGGCTAATTTGCCGGTGATGTTGCACTGCATGGATGGTTCTGGCCGGATGATTTCGGCCAATGCGGCTTGGTGTGAAGCGCTTGGTTATCAGCCAGCTGATGTTGTTGGCCGCAGCTTTAGTGAATTTTTGCCGCAGGAATCGCGCAGTCGTTTGGTGACGGAGATCTATCCTAAATTTTTGGTGTCGAGTTCTTACCGCAATGCTGAAATTCTGATTCACCGCAAGGATGGTTCGCTCGCGACGGTGGTTCTCTCGATGACCGCCTATCGCGGCGACAAGGGCAGGCTGGAACGCTCCGTCTGTATGCTCGAAGATATTACCGAGAAGAAAATTGCACAGATTAAAACCAATCGCGGTGACCAGCGGTTCCGTGGTGCCTTTGATGCTGCGGCGCATGGCATGGCCGTTGTTTCTCCGATGGGGCGTATTGAAGCAGCAAACTCTGCTCTGAAGGCATTTTTAAATCGGTCAGATTTGAGCACCGCCACTTATGGGTTTGAAGAATTGTTGCATAAGGATGATCGCGGCCAATTTTTGAATGGCATGCGGCATTTGTTGTTGGGTGAAGTGGCTGTGCTGCAACAAGAGTTGCGCTTTATGACGAGCGAGGGTCGTGTTGCACATGGCGCAACGTCTATTGCACTTGTGAAGAATGAGAAGGGCGAGACTGAGCAGTTGATTGTTCAGATTACTGATACTAGCGAAAAGAAGATGGTGAATGAGCGTTTGCAGAAAGCGCAAAAGATGGAAGCCATTGGCCAATTGACCGGTGGTCTGGCGCATGATTTTAACAATCTGCTGACCGTTATTATTGGCAATTTGCAATTGCTTGATGGCAAGCTTGGCACAGATGAAAAAAGCGCCACACGCGTTGCTGAAGCCATTGATGCTGCGCGCAAGGGTTCTGATTTAACCCATCAACTCTTGGCATTTGCGCGCCAACAAGATTTAGAGCCGCGCGATGTTGGTGTTAATGGTTTGGTGCAGGGCATGGCGCCGCTGGTAGCTCGTACGATTGGCGAGAATATCGAGCTCAAAGTTGAAGTGATGGATGGGAACCCCCACACATTGATTGATCCATCGCAATTGGAATCGGCGATTTTGAATCTTGCGATCAATGCGCGTGATGCAATGGGTAATAATGGCCGACTGACGATAGAAACTCAGCCTGCTTATCTCGATGCCGAATATGCTACCAAGAACCCAGATGTGACGCCTGGCCAGTATGTGATGGTTGCAGTTTCGGACAATGGCTGTGGCATGTCTGCTGAGTTACAGGAAAAAGTTTTCCAACCCTTCTTCACAACCAAAGCTCCGGGAAAGGGCACAGGCCTTGGGCTTTCAATGGTTTATGGCTTTATCAAGCAATCGGGTGGACACATCAGTGTTTACAGTGAAGTCGGTCACGGCACTTCGGTGAAAATGTATCTGCCGCGTCGTAACCGCTCGGTGGAAGGCGCTATAGCAGCTAGCCCAGAAATTAAAGTCGAAAACGCGCCTCCACCAATTGTCGGTGAAATTGTTGAGGCTGTTGTTCAGCCCGCCGCCCAACCTGCGCGTCGTCCAAAGATTTTGGTGGTGGAAGATCAAGAAGCTGTTCGCGCTGTGGCTTGCGGTTTCCTTGAAGACTTTGGCTATGACGTTATTGAAGCTGGCGATGGTTTCCAGGCGCTGGCGCAACTGCAAGAAAACGATGATATTGATTTGATGTTTACCGATGTGGTGATGCCGGGGGGCATGAACGGTTTTGACTTGGCCCAAGCTGCGCAAAGCTTGAAGCCACTCCTCAAAATCGTTCACACATCGGGCTATCCAAAAGGTGCCATGGTGCACCAAGATGAGCCACGATTTAAAAACGGGTTTATTATTATGAAGCCTTATCGGCGCGAGGAGTTGAACAAGATTATCAAAGACGCGCTGGAATTGCAGGGGTAAGCTCTTGCGCGAATCTGATTGATTGAAGAGTGTGGGCCTATGGTGGCCCACAGTTTTTTTGATCTACTTGCATCTCTGACTTCAATTTTGATGACGGTGGTCGTTTATCGTTGGCGCCTAAGCGCGGCGATGGAGCGCATCGAGAATGCAGGCCTTGGTTACGCAGCCGCACTGCTGTTGGGTGCTGCAATTGGTGGCTTTGGCTTTGGCACCTTAAATTTGTGGCTTACCCATGTCCCAGGTATTGGGCGCAGCATTGTGGGCGCATTGGCCGGCGGCATTGCTGGTATTGAAATATATAAAGCTTTGCGCGGCATCAAAGGCTCTACAGGCATCGTGTTTGTTCCAGCTTTTGCCTCTACTGTGGTGGTGGGGCGTTGGGGTTGTTTCTTTGCTGGTTTGGCCGATGAAACTTATGGCACCCCAACTCACTTGCCGTGGGCGGTTGATTTGGGTGACGGCATTTTGCGGCATCCAGTGCAACTTTATGAATCATTCTCGATGCTTATATTTTTGTTGATCGCATTGTTGATGCTAGCGAGGCGCAGCGCATGGTTTTTGGCTAACGGTTTTTATGTGATGGTATTGTTCTATGCGGTACAGCGTTTTGCTTGGGAGTTCTTAAAGCCTTATGCCACTTTACTGGGGCCATTCAATCTGTTCCATCTTGTTTGCGCGGTTCTTGCCTGTTACGCTTTGATCATGATGTGGGGAAAACATGAACGCACCAGCCCGTAAAATCACGCCTTATATTTTTTATGGCCAGACGACATCCATGTGTTCGCAGTGCATGGCATTGGTGCCTGCCAAAATCATTTTTGATGACGGCTGCGTCTATTATCTGAAGCGCTGCAAAACTCATGGTGTTGAGAAAGCTTTGGTATCCACAGATAACCGGGCGACAGGCCGCTAGAATTTCAAACCCGCACAGAGCTTGGTTGCCCCTATGACTGTGGCTTGTGCCCTGACCACGAGCAGCATTCCTGTTTAGCGCTGATTGATGTGAATGAGGCCTGCAATCTCTCTTGTCCCGTTTGCTTTGCTGATTCATCCACCGCCCAAACCTATCACCGACCACTTACTGAGATTGAAAAAATGATGGATGCGCTTGTTGCGAGCGAAGGGGAACCTGATCTTTTACAACTCTCCGGGGGCGAACCTACGATCCATCCGCAAATTTTAGAAATTATTGCAGCCGCCAAGCGTCGTCCCATTCGCCATATCATGTTGAACACTAATGGTATTCGTATTGCGCAAGATACTGCATTTGTGGAGTCGCTGGCTGGTTTTAAACCGGGGTTTGAAGTCTATCTGCAGTTTGATTCTTTGCGCCCCGAAGTGCACAAGAATTTGCGCGGCGCAGACCTCACGCGGATTCGTAGACAAGCGCTTGAAGCTCTTGAAAAGGCCAATATTTCAACCACACTTGTGGTAGTTGTGAAACGGGGTCAAAATGAAGATGAACTAGGCGAAATTATCAATTACGCGCTCACGTGGAAATGCGTGCGCGGGGTCACATTTCAACCGATCCAAGATGCAGGTCGCAATGAAAATTTTGATCCGCGAACGGATCGTTTTGTTTTATCAGATATTCGTCGCAGCATTATTGAAGCTGACACGGCCTTTGGAGCAGGCGATATTATACCGCTGCCGTGCAACCCGGAATCTATCGCCATTGGATATGCGCTTCGGAATGGGGACAAGATTGCGCCGATCACGTCGTTCTTCCCACGTGAGATGTTGGTTGAGGCATTGCCCAATGCGATCACATTCGAAAAATTTCCTGATTTACATAAACAGATTTTGAATTTCTTTTCGCTCTCCACAGCAGAATGCAACAACCCGGAGAAACTGGATGCGCTGCTCTGTTGCCTGCCACAGATTCCGGTTCCCGAAGGCATGGGTTATGAAAATATTTTCCGCATTGCCATTGTTGAATTCATGGATGCCCATAATTTCTGCATCAGCCGCGTGAAGCGATCATGCGTGCATTTTGTAACACCAAATGGCCAGATTATTCCGTTTGAAACTTATAATATGTTTTACCGCGATGAGGCGGCGAAGAAGCGAATGGCAATTTCGAGGGGACTGGCATGAAGATCATTCTCACGATTATGTGCGCCTGCATTATCCTTTTTGGTGGTGGTTGCGCTGTGTTGTTGGCATCATCTGGCGTTGGCGGATTGATATTACTGCCTTTGGCGATAGTGGCGCTCAATCTCGCCGTGTTGGCGGCTCTACATGGATGGGCTGATATGCCTGTATGGCCACTCTATCTCTTGGCGGGGGTTGATTTTGTCCTCGCTGCAGGTGGTGGTGTATTCGCCTTCTCCACACTTAATGATCCTAGTGGACTGGCAACTTTGGGATTCTTGCCTGGTCTTGTCGCTGTCATTAAAGGCTATCTCACTATTCAAGTTGCGCGAAAAATGCAAAAACCAGAGTAACGTTGCCCTTTACGCACTTCCCCGCTAGAAGCGCCGCCAATCACTCCTCCCAATTTTCAGGATCACCATGGCGCGTCAGTTTATATATCATATGCAGGGTCTTTCGAAGTCTTATGCTTCGGGCAAGAAGGTTTTGGATAATGTTCATTTGTCGTTTTATCCGGATGCCAAGATTGGTATTTTAGGGCCGAATGGTTCTGGTAAATCCACGCTTCTGAAAATCATGGCTGGCCTCGATAAAGAGTTTAATGGCGAGGCGTGGTTGGCCGATGGCGCAACGCTGGGTTACCTCGAACAAGAGCCGCAGCTTGATCCGACTAAAACTGTTCTTGAAAATGCGATGGAAGGTGTGGCCAAGAAGAAGGCTATTATGGACGAGTATAATGCTCTCATGATGGACTATAATGATGAGAACGCGGAGAAGGCGGCCAAACTGCAAGATGTGATCGACGCGCAGAATTTGTGGGATTTGGAATCACAAGTAGAGCAGGCGATGGACGCTTTGCGTTGCCCACCGGGTGATGCCTCTGTTGAAAACCTATCAGGCGGTGAAAAGCGCCGCATTGCATTGACGCGGTTGTTGCTCGCTAAACCTGATCTACTGCTGCTCGATGAACCGACCAACCATTTGGATGCTGAGTCGGTGAATTGGCTGGAGCATCATTTGAAGGATTATCCCGGTGCTATTTTGATCGTGACCCATGATCGCTACTTCCTCGACAATGTGACGGGTTGGATTTTGGAACTCGATCGCGGCCGCGGCATTCCTTATGAGGGCAATTACTCGGCTTATCTCGGCCAGAAAGCCAAGCGCTTTGCACAGGAAGCCAGCGAAGACGCAGCGCGTGGCAAGGCTTTGCAGCGCGAACAAGAATGGATAGGCGCATCGCCCAAGGCGCGCCAAGCTAAATCCAAAGCGCGTATCAAGGCCTATGACGAGTTGTTGAAAATCAACGAATCTCGCATGCAATCGCACTCCGCACAGATCATGATTCCGCCGGGCGTGCGCTTGGGCGATAATGTTATTGATGTTGAAGGTCTGAGCAAAGCTTATGGTGACCGATTGTTGATCGATAATCTCACCTTCAAATTGCCACCCGGTGGTATTGTGGGAATCATCGGGCCGAACGGTGCGGGCAAGACCACATTGTTCCGCATGTTGACGGGGCAGGAGCAGCCTGATTCAGGCAGCGTGACGGTCAGTGAGACTGTGAAGCTTGGTTATGTTGATCAAAGCCGCGATACGCTGGATGCCAACAAAACTGTGTGGCAAGAAATTTCCGGCGGTAATGATGTGATTTATCTGGGCAAGCGTGAGATGAATTCGCGGGCCTATGTGGGTGCTTTTAATTTTAAGGGCGGTGACCAGCAGCAGAAGGTGGGAACACTATCAGGCGGTCAGCGCAACCGTGTGCATTTGGCAACGATGTTGAAATCTGGTTCAAATGTTCTGCTCCTCGACGAACCGACCAACGATCTCGATACGGAAACTTTGGCGGCACTCGAAGAAGCGCTGGAAGATTTCGCCGGCTGCGCCGTGATCATCAGCCATGACCGCATGTTCCTCGACCGCTTGGCCACGCATATTTTAGCCTTTGAAGGCGACAGCCATGTGGAATGGTTTGAAGGCAACTTCCAAGATTATGAGGAAGACAAGAAGCGGCGCTTGGGTGCGGACAGTGTGATGCCAAGCCGGATAAAGTATAAGCAGTTTTCACGGACTTAAGCCACAACGGTCGCCGCAAAAATTTTAGGTTTGCTGGCCGACTTATCCAACCACTGCACAAACTGTGGTCGTGAACTCGATGAACACTTTTGGTTACTTTGTTGCTCTGAAATAATATTCATATCTGCGTTTGGCTCTGTGTTATCCTTAGCAGGGTAAGATTTTGATGGGGCATCCAACATGGCAACCAAGCAAATCATCAACGGTCGCAGGCCAGTTAATGTATTTTCGACCAACCGTTTGGAGTTCTACGATCTTGGGCCAGTGACACCCGTAAACTCCAATGTGTTATTAGAAAACCAAAATTGGCACTTGTGTACTTTTGATTTAAAAAGTCGCGAGGCAATTTTTGTAAAGATAAGTGTTGCATCGCAGATTTATGAAGCACCTTTCCTTCACGAAGAATTATTCCAGCACGCCTCTGAGGTTATGCTGGTACCTCTGGATGAATTTTTGCAGCTGGCTAGTCAGATTGAAGAACCTAACCAGATTATTCATTTGTTTAGTATTGGGCGTTGTGGTTCGACACTGGCACATCATTTGTTTCACAATGCTGAAGGCGTGTTGGGTGTTTCGGAACCTGATACTTATATCGCTCTCACAATGGCTCGGCTTGAACTCAGTGATCGCTTTAGCATTGAACTATTGAGAGCATGCACCCGATTTCACTTTCTTGCGGGTGCAAAAAAGCAAGATCATACAATTATTGTAAAACACCACAGTCAGGCACTCTTTATGGCAGGTAGAGTCCGACTGGCTAATCCCTCTGCCAAGTTTCTATTCATGACGCGGGATGGTGAAAGTTGGGGAAACTCTGTCTTTCAAATGGCACAAAGTTTTGGCTTCCCTGTTAAGCAGGATCGCGCTCAACGCGAAATGTTTTGGTATATTATTTCAGGTGGGCAAGAAATAGAGACGGTCAAAAATATTATCGATATTGCAGATGAAAGCGCTCAAGCTGATCGCTGGATAGCGGTTTTATGGGCTGTTCATATGATCGAATATATGCGGCTATGGAACGATGGTTTCAAGATGCTTGTTATTAATTATGGCCAACTGAACGATGAAAGGTTGTCGACTGTGCAGCGGATGTTCAGCTACTGTGGGCTCCGGGTAGACCACCTTGAGCGCGTATTGTCTGTATTCGACAACGACTCACAGGCGGGAACTAAACTGGCTCAAAATAGAAAGACGTCGCCATTTACCGAAAAAAATTTCCAAAATTTTCGAGATACTATTGCTCAATTTAAGTCGCTGTCGTCATGCAAATTGGTTTTACCATCGCTGTAATTTTGTACTTCGGGCTACTGCCCCAAATAACTAATCAACGCTTCAACATCGCCATTATTTTCTTTGATAATTCTGGTGAATTTGTTGCGCATGATTTGGGCGAGCCAGATGGCAGAAACGCTGACATCTTTAACGCGGTAGCTGCCGCCTAATTTTTGTAATCTGAATATGATTACTTGCCCCGTGGAAAGTTTGGTGCCGACTGTAAGGCCGCCTGCTGCTTCATTACAGCTGGTGATGGCGATGCTGTCTCCGGCAAATTTGCTACCATATTCTGCCATAAAATTTCCCATGTAGGTGCGCGTTCGAGCCACATATTCGGTCTCGCGGGATTTAGGCAAATATTTGCGGTAATTGCCGAGCGCAAAGAGGGCCAGCCCGTGCAGGTCAGCATAACGCGATGCTGCGGTACTGAAGGCTGCGCCTGTGCCACGTCGGGAGGCACTCATGAAAGCTTGGCCTGCCGATTGGATATAATCATCTGCGGGACAGGTGCTGGCCGCGGCAAAATCGCATGATGATAAAAATATGAAAGCGCACAAAATAAATTTACGAGTTCGACTCATTTTCACACCGATTTTTCAGCTTAGCCAGACTAACCGACCGTTTAATTCTGACAAGTGTTTTGGCTAATCTTGATTGGCTTGTTTCCAGCCTTTGATCCGACCTTGCCGCAAATGCAGATCTTTACCGTCGCCTTCGATATCGCTTGGTTGCGCCAATGCATAAGTTCGCTTGCGCAGTTCGGCCACCAATTCACCGCGGTCTGTCAGATGCTCGATTTCGCTGAAGGGGATTGGCTTGCCGACGCGCACGGGTAGATCGCTTCCGATGCGGCGGGCGGTTTCGCGGAACACTAACGAGAGACGCAAAGTCAGGCTCATATGGCTGGCGAGTTGAAACAGCCTGCTGTTTTGACCTGTGAAGAATACGGGCACCACAGTGGCCTTCGACATGCGGATCATTTTTGCGGTGAAGGGTGCCCATGCCAGATCAACGGCTTGACCTTTGTGCGGGTGTTCAGATGTTGATACACCTCCGCCTGGAAAAATTCCGACGGCGTGTCCAGCTTTGAGCCATTCTTGCGCTTGGCGTCTGGAGTTCACATTGGTTTCGCGGGCCTCGCGCGTGGGAGCAAATGACACTGGCAAAAGATTCGCTGAGGCTTCGGGAGCTTGGCACAGAACTTCACCCGCCAAAACTTTCGTATCAGGTCGAACCTGCAGTGCGAGCCACGTTAGAGTGATGCCATCTAATACGCCATATGGGTGATTGGAGATGAATACGATTGGGCCGGTTTTTGGGACTTGGGCCAAAGTATCTGCTTCGTATTTCACATTGATGCGCAACAGGCGCATGGCCGAGTCGAAGAAGCCCATGCCGCGATTTAAATTTTCTTGGTGTGTGATATAAAGTTTCATGAGCTTGCGCTGGCCACCGATTTTTTCAATGGCTTGGATGACGGCGCGCTGCAGCAGGGGCTGGTCAGCCGTTGAATAAGAAAAACGGACATTGCGTTTCGCGGGGGCCGGGGCCTGCACCATGGCAGAGGTTATCCTTGGTTCTAACGAGACTTGATGAATTGGAGTTAGTATAGGCTTAAATTTGGCCGACCCAAAGGAGAAGTTCATGTTTACCCTCTATATGCGTAGTGGTTCAGGATCAGCCGCTGTGGAGGCTATTTTGGCTGAATGCGGAGTAGCTATCCAGTTAGTCGATGTGCCTCGTGACGGCCAAGGGTTCGATAATTATTTGGCTATCAACCCTCGCGGAGAAGTGCCAAGTTTACGACTGCCGGATAACAGTTTGATGACTGAAAGTGCGGCTATGGTGATTTATCTAGCCGATCTTTATCCTCAAGTGCGGCTGGCGCCAGCAGCGGGTTCACCGTTGCGCGCGGCTTATTTGCGCTGGATGCTTTATTTTGCTTCGGCAGTTTACATGGCAGATTTGCGCTATTTTTATCCGGCTCGGCATTCGGTTGATCCTGCTGCAGAGGCGGGCATCAAGGCCAAAGCTGAGATCGATTTGAATCGTGATTTTGATATATTTGCCAAAGCTTTAGGGCAGGGGCCTTATATTTTGGGCGAAGTATTCAGTGCAGCTGATATTTATGCGGCTGTGCTGATCAGCTGGGCACCAGATATTGAAGCGGTGTTTGCGCGGCACCAAAATATTAAAAGGCATTATGAGTTGGTTGCGGCGCGACCAAAAATCACACCCGTGTGGAAGAGCAACAGTATGTTTTTTCATGACTGACACTACGCGGGGATATATTTGGGGATTTATCGGTGTTGCAGTATTTTCTTTAACGCTTCCATTTTCACATATTGCTGTCAGAGAATTTGATCCGCTGTTTATTAGTATTGGCCGGACTGTTTTCGCGGCATGCGTTGCGGCACCAATTTTGTTGTTAACGCGCCAGCCTTGGCCCGACTGGGATGATTTGAGGCAGCTGTTTTTTGTGGTACTTGGCGTGATTTTTGGGTTTCCAATTTTGTCGACCATTGCCATGAAAACTGCTCCTGCTTCACATGGCAGCGTGGTTTTGGCGCTTCTGCCTTTGGGAACTGCTTTCATGAGTACGATATTTGCAGGTGAGCGACCCTCACTGGCGTTTTGGGCGTGGAGTGTTTTGGGTTCTGCAGCGGTTGTATTCTACGCGCTGTGGGATGGGGGTGTGGCACTGCATGGGGCAGACAGTCTTTTGGTGCTTGCCGTGATCGCGGCGTCGATGGGTTATGCGTCGGGTGGGACTTTAGCGCGCAAGCTTGGTGGTTGGCAGGTGATTTGCTGGGCGCTGGTCGTGGCATTGCCATTGACGCTGCCTTTGACGATCTATTTTGCCCAAGGTGTTACGGGGGGTGAGTCTTTACAGGGTTGGTTGTGCTTTATTTACCTCGCATTGATGAGCCAACTGGTTGGATTTTTTGCTTGGAATAAGGGCTTGGCAACAGGTGGCGTGGCCCGCGTGGGGCAGGTGCAGCTGTTACAAACATTTATGACGCAGATTGCAGCTTGGACATTAATGGGCGAGGCCTTAACTTTGCGATCAATAGCTTTTGCTGCTGTTGTGGCCACATGTGTTTGGTTTGGCAGGCGCGCTCAGGTCAAAAAGATTTAGTGACAGTAAGGACCACCACTTCGTTCTTTTTGTAAATCGAGATGAAGGTGATCCTTGTGTTCGGCGTCTGAGCCGGGCCCTAAAACTGTGTGGAAAGGCCCACAAGCTTCGCTTCTGATTGCGCGTAAAAATGCGCGGTTTTCGCTAGGCCCCGAATACCAATCATCGAGCACATTAATTTCTCGACCATCAGAAAGCGTGAATGCGGCAATATCGATCGCATTGGCCATGCCATGTTCCGATAATTTTGCGCCACGAACGTTGTTACGGGGGCGGCAGGAATAAGAGGCAGCGATTTTAAACGATACAATATTTTGTCCGAATATGGCTTTGGCGCGGGGTTGCACTGTGTTTGCAATCCATTCAGCCAAGGTGTCTGCTACTTCGCAACGTACCAGTGCGGGCTGGCTAAATGTAATGCCGCTTATGTCATAGATGCGGTAAACATTACGACCACCGCAACCACTTGCTTCAGTGAAATCGGGCACGCTTTCGGCCCTTCCAAAAGAGCGCGGATCAATTGCACAATTGCTTACTGGAATAGCAACACCATCAGTTCGGAAATACGGCTTATCGACGCCTGACGAGCACGCGCTGAGCATTGCAGCGAATGTGAGTGCTAATGCAAGTCCAAGATCGAGGCGCGCGCGCATCTTTGGCTGATTCCCCTTGAGCCGAAGAGTCTGAACCGCGAAGGTTAATTAATTCTGGCGATTAAGGGCGGCGATGAGGACATTTACATCACCATTATTTTTTTTGAGGAACTGATTAAAATCGCTTCGTTCCCAATATGTAAGGGAAAACCCCAAAACCTTTGCATCAATAACTTTATATTTTCCGTCTATCCAAGACAAATGCCAAGTTACGTTATAAGTTTGACCCGACATCAAATAAACTTTTGACCCGACAAGAATATCTTTGTTTTCGCCGACGGTGGCTTCGCCCATTTCAAATTTCGCGATTGGATATTTGCGCGATTGTTCTGCAAAATATCGTGAAATAAAATTCGCAACACCACGCTCGTAAGTTTGTTGCGAGGCCTTTGGCATTGAAAACTCACCCAACAAATAATTCGATATGCCTGGCACATCCGCATAACGCTGGATAACGCGCATAAACGCGGACACTGTTCCCTGTCGATGTGCATGAAGCATATCTCTGCCAACGATGTTCATAAACGCCACAGAAGGGTGTTCCTCAGCCAACGCGGGAGTGGCCAAGCCAAAGGAAAGACAAGCGATAAATGTGCGACGTGAAATCATGATTCGTGTTTACCAGAACCCATGTCAATCGAACATGGTTAATGATGCGTGAACATTAAAAAATGAATATGCTACCAAGTTTCAGCTTCGCGCAACTTGGCATAAAGTGCATTGAAATCCCCACCGGAAGACTTCAGCGTATCGCCGAAAAGTTTTTTCATAGCGATTGTCAGCCACACACCTTTGATGTTGAGGTCTGAAACACGGTAACCATCACCTTGTTTAACAACACGCCACCGTAATTTTTCATTGCCGATCCCGCCGCCGACTATGCCTGTATCAACTGTAATAAACTTGCCTTGTTCGTCGGAGTTAGTGATTTTCAATTCTTGGCCTTTGAAATCATCAACATACCAAACAAAGAGAGCTGCTGCGTAGTTCGCAACCAGATCATAAAACATAGCCTTTTCGCCAGCAGGAAGATCGCCCTTGTTCAAACCCAAAGCGAAGTTTGCAACATTTGGAATGTTGATATAGCGCCCTAACAGGGATGCAAAACGATTTTGTAAAGCTTTGTCGCCACGACGCCCACCATTGGCCAGCTTTATGACTTCTACCCCCAATTTCTTGACGTAGGCTTCAGCTCCGTCATCTGCCAAAACAACTGATGAAAATGCAATCGTGCTTGCTGATGCGAACAATCCGAAATTGAAAAAACGGCGCGACATAAGGTAATTCATGGAAGCCTCTGGGTTAAAACGGACGTTTATTTTATCCGTCTAATTTGATCTTCCAATTTGGGCAGAGTTGAGACAAAAATCAAGCATCAGCAAAATATAGATCATTTACGACGGTTTTTTACCAAAATCCGTATTGCGGTTGCAATCTATATAAAGATATGTTTATATAGATTTGAAAGGGTGTGCAATGGAAGAATTATTAGCCGGATTGAAAGCTGTAGCGGAAACCACTCGGATTCGGATTTTATTTGCGCTTTCTCATGGCGAACTCAATGTGACAGAGCTTACTTTTATTTTGGAGCAGAGCCAGCCGCGGGTTAGCCGTCATTTGAAGCTGATGGCTGAGGCGGGGCTTATTTCAAGACATAAAGAAGGAAACTGGGTTTTGTTTCGCTTGCGCGAACAGGGACGCAGTGGGGCGCTTGCGCGGGCACTGGTTGAAATGCTGCCAGCGAGTGATGAACTCCTCGCGGCTGATTTGTTGCGGCTTGAAGATATTCGCCAACAGAGACAGGGGCGGGCGGATGAATATTTCAGAACCAATGCTGCCGATTGGGCCAAGCTGCGTTCGCTTCATGTGCGCGAAGCTGATGTTGAGCAGGCGATGCTGGGGCTCCTTGAGAAATCGAAGTTTGAGAACTGTGTTGATTTGGGCACGGGCACGGGGCGTATTTTAGAACTGCTTAGTGATCGCGCCAAGAATTTGTTTGGGCTTGATATGAGCCGCGAGATGCTGGCGATTGCGCGGTCGAATATCGAAACGCATAAGCTGCGCAATGCGCAAGTGAGGCAGGCCGATATTTATGCGCTGCCATTTGCGGATGGCTTTTCGGATTTGGTGACGATCCATCAGGTGTTGCATTTCTTGGATGATCCGCAACGTGCACTTCTGGAGGCTGTTCGCATTTTGGTACCAAAGGGCAAGATGTTGATTGTAGATTTTGCACCACATGATTTTGAGGAATTGCGCGACCAGCACGCACATCGCCGCCTCGGAATTTCGAGCGAGCATATGGCAGGGTGGATGGCGCGGGCGGGGTTAAGTTTGATCAAGCATGATGTGTTGCCTCCGCCCTATGTGAACGCACGGATGGGGCTTACGGTTTCGTTGTGGCTTGCCGAGAATGCCAATGTTGCACAACATATTGGCGCTTCAAAAATGAATGCAGGGATGAATTGACAATGAGTAATAAACTTGCTGTTTCATTTGAGTTTTTTCCGCCCAAAGCGGGCGATGCTGAGGTGGCTTTTTGGCAGACGCTGCGCCGCCTTGAAATGATGAAGCCTGATTTTGTTTCGGTGACCTATGGGGCGGGGGGCACGACACGCGACCGCACGTTAAATACGGTGAGCCGCATTGTGAAGGAAACGGGGCTCGCGCCTGCTGCACATCTGACTTGTGTTGGCGCTTCAAAAGAAGAAGTGAATGCTGTGGTACGTGATTTTTGGAATGCAGGTGTACGGCACATTTTGGCACTTAGGGGAGATCCTCCTGCGGGTGTGGGCACGAGGTTTAGTCCGCACCCTGACGGTTATCGCAACGCTGCTGATTTAGTGCGTGGTATTCGGGAGATTGCAGATTTTCAGGTTTCGGTTTCGGCTTATCCGGAAAAGCACCCTGAGTCCGTTTCTATCGAAGAGGATTTGGCGTTCCTAGCGGATAAGGCTGATCATGGTGCGACGCATGCGATTACGCAGTTCTTCTTTCACAACTCGTTTTATTTGCGGCTGCGTGACCGGATTGCGGCGCGGGGTATAAATATAAAGTTATTGCCAGGGATATTGCCCATTACAAATTTCGCCAAGGCGCAAGAATTTGCAGCAAAATGCGGCGCGCATATTCCACCTGCGATGACGGCGCGTTTTGCTGGATTGGACAAGGATCCTGAAACGCGCAATTTGATGGCGGCGATGGTTGCCGCAGAGCAAGTGCAAGCGCTTGAGCGCGAGGGTGTTGATGCATTTCACTTCTACACTTTGAACCGCGCTGATTTGGTTTATCCGATCTGTCGGATGATTGGTGTCGGTGTGCCAGCAGAGGAACAGGCGGCTTGAAGCAAGACCATTGACGCGCTGATTACTAAAGCGTAATTTTTGTTGTGGGGTTTTGTTTTCGGAAGGACGTTCTTATGAAAAGACTTTCAATAATCGGACTGGCCGCTGCGGCGGCAATTGCTTTGAGTTTAGGAACTGCTGCACCAGCGCAAGCAAAAGTGTTTTTCTCTTTTGGCGTTGGCCACGGTTATGGGTACGGATATGGGTTCCATCATCATTATGGATATGGATATCATCGGTGTGGATGGCGAACGGTAAAAGCGCGTGTACGCCGTCACCATCACTGGACTTGGGTTTGGACACAGCGCCGCGTCTGCTGGTGATTTGTTGACTTGTATCAAGTTGCTTTAGTCGCCCTTGCAAAAGCTGGGGCGGCAAGGCATATCTTGACTCATGGAACAGGAAATCATGAGGCCGGACGGCCAACCGAAAGTTAGCTCTCAGGCGTTTAGTCAGTTTGGCTGTTTTTTGGCGGCCTCGGGCGTTACTCTCATGACATTCTGCTTGGTCGGGGCCGCGGCTGGGGCATCTGTTTGGGCTGTGGCGAAGTTGATTGGTCTGCCTGATACAGCGCTTTATGTTATGTTAGGTTTGGCGGCTATTCCGGTTTTGGCCGCAACAATTTGGACTGCTGGCCGGGCATGGCATGTGGAGCAACGATTGGCGCAAGGCCTTGATGTGGATACACCGGTTTTCAAATTAGCTTATTATTTTCGCAAAACGGCCTGATTGGTCTCTTAAAAATTCTGATAAGTTTGGGGTGCTGTTATGACGGTTTGGGCCCGTATTTCTGAAACGGTTACCGGTATTGGTGATTCTATTTCAGGCTTGATTGGGCTGGGGCAGGGGCACGACCAGCCTCCCGAGAAGACAGTTGCTTTTACCATCGGCATGATAGCACTGAGTGCCAAGATGGCCAAGGCCGACGGCGTGGTGACTGATGATGAAGTGAAAGCTTTTTCACAAGTGTTTCATGTGCCAGAAAAAGACCGCCCAGCCGTTGAGCGCGTCTTCAACTTAGCAAAACAGGACGTCGCTGGTTTTGAATCATATGCTTTGCAAGTTGCAAAACTTTTTAAATTGAAGTCATCGGTTCTCGAAAGTGTTTTGGACGGGCTATTTCATATAGCGAAAGCAGATGGCGTGGTTCACGAAAATGAGTTGCTATATCTTGAAAGTGTCGCTGAAATTTTTGGGTTTGCGAAAGTTGATTTTGCTCGGATCCGTTCACGCCACGTTTCGCTGAAAGATGATCCTTATGAAGTGTTGGGTTTGGAGCCGGGTACTGGATTCGCAGCGGTAAAATCAAAATACAAATCATTGGTGAAAGAATTGCATCCCGACCGGCAAATTGCTGCGGGTGTTCCTGCCGAAATGGTTAAGTTGGCGACGGACCGTCTCTCTCGGATTAATGATGCATATGGCGTGTTGGAAAAGGAATTAGCTTAGTTGGTCGGTACCTTGTTGCCACACCGATTTCAGCCATCACCTAATTTTGGCGAACGCGCTGCGGGTAGCGAAATCAAAATTATTCTACTTCACTATACGGGTATGAGCGAAGCGCAGAAGGCCTGTGACTGGTTGTGCAATGAACAATCTGAGGTGTCGTCGCACTATCTGATCAATGAAGCTGGTGGCATTGTGCAGATGGTGGATGAGGGCGCGCGTGCTTGGCATGCCGGGGTTTCAAGCTGGCATGATGATCAGGATATTAATTCAACTTCGATCGGCATCGAGATTCAGAATGTGGGGCATTCGATGGGCTATCCGGATTTTCCTGAAATCCAGATGAATGCGGTTGCTGCTTTGTGTTCTGATTTGGCAAAACGGTATGGGATTGTTGGGCGAAATTTTTTGGCGCATTCTGATGTTGCTCCGGGACGGAAAATTGATCCAGGGGAGAAGTTTGATTGGGCTTATCTGCATGCCAAAGGCGTGGGTCATTGGGTGGAGCCAGAGCCTATCAAGGGCGGAACGTTTTTACAGTCAGGTGATGTTGGTGATGCAGTGATGGCGCTGCAGGCGATGTTGAAGCTTTATGGCTATGGCGTCGATGTGAATGGTAGTTTCGATGGGCGGACGAAAGTTGTGGTTGAGGCGTTTCAACGGCATTTCAGGACGGCTCTGGTCGACGGTATTGCCGATCAATCGACAGTGGCTACGCTGCATAAATTGCTGCGTGGTTAGGCCCATGACTCGTCGTTTGATGAAAACGGTTATTCCGTTTCTTTGGGTAGAAGTGAAGGGTTGCGCGGGCGCAAACAAACACGAATATGCCGGTAGGGTGTTCCGGCTATGAGAGTGCTTATAAGCACCCACGCTTTTGCGGCGATTTTTGCTGTTGGTGAACGAGTCCGATCCTCGAGGCGCTGCGCAGCGGGGACCCGCAGATGACGGCGGACGCGATCCGCCGCCATTTCGCGGATGCTCAGTCAATGCTCGCCGGGCTGTGGGCGGAACCGGAGCCCAGCCGAACCGCTCAACGACCCATCCGC
>JANYLQ010000027.1 GCA_025363755.1 Hyphomicrobiales bacterium
GCGCAAGAAGCGCGTGGCCGCTGGTTCGGGCACCAAGGTTGAAGAAATAAACAAGCTGCTCAAAATGCATTTGCAGATGGCCACCATGATGAAACAAATGGGCCAAGGCAAAGGCATGCTCGGCAAGCTGATGGGTGGCCAAGGCGCGCCCGATGCAGCGGAGATGGAAAAGATGCAGGCAGAGCTTGCTGGGATGGACCCCAATTCATTGCCGCCTGAGCTGCGCGATATGATGGATAGCGGCGGCATTCCCACGCCACCAAGCCTACCCGGTTTAGGTGGAGCGAAATTACCAGGCCTTGGCGGTTTGCCGGGTCTTGGTGGCAATCCCTTCAAAGGTTTTCCCGGTTTGGGGAAGAAGAAATAATTTTAATCGTAATCAAGGAGAACTAAAATATGTCAGTTAAAATCCGCCTCGCACGCGCAGGCTCCAAGAAGCGCCCTTATTATCACATCGTGGTGGCTGCTGCCACTTCGCCGCGTGATGGTAAGTTCATCGACATCATTGGTGCGTTCAATCCCATGTTGGCCAAAGATGCTCCAGACCGCGTCAAGATTGATGGTGCCAAGGCTGCTGAATGGATGAAGAAGGGCGCGCAACCAACAGACCGTGTTTTGCGCTTCCTTGACAAGGCTGGCGTTGCAAAACGCCCCGTGCGCAACAATCCAAACAAAGCACTGCCCGGCAAGAAGCGCATGGAGCGTGAAAAGCTGGCTGCTGATGCTGTGGCAAAAGTTGCTGCCGCTGCTGAAGCTGCAAAGGCTGCTGAAGCTGCTGCAATTGAAGCTGCAAAAGCCGCCGCTGCTGCGCCTGCTGAAGCTGTTGCTGAAACACCAGCAGCGTAACATTTAAATGACGCCGCGCGATCTCATATCGGTCGGCGTTATTATTGGGGCACATGGAATTCGCGGTGAGGTGAAGTTGAAAAGCTTCACCGCTGATCCAAGGGCGGTTGCCAGTTATGGCCCGCTGTTATCCGCCACGGGCGAGATGTTCGAAATCACCAAACTCAAACCTGCGACGACTGATTTTATTGCGACACTCAAAAACGTGACAGATCGTAATCGCTCTGAAACCTTGAAGGGCACGGAGCTTTTTATCTCCCGCGCGCAATTGCCGAAAACATCTGACGATGAAATCTATATACACGATCTCACCGGAACCTCCGTGTACGGAGCAAATAATACGTTGCTGGGTGTGATTGTGGGGTTTGAAAATTTTGGTGCGGGCGATTTGATGGATGTGAAAGTGGAGGGGCGGGCCGAGACTGTGCTTATTCCTTACACGAAGAAGTTCATCGTCTCTGCGACCGTCGAAAAAGTGATCGTGGATTTGCCGGAAGATTATTTGGAGGAGGGCAAACGCGATGACATTTGACGCGCAAATCCTCACCCTCTTTCCCGACATGTTTCCGGGCACGCTTGGCCAATCACTGGCGGGCAAAGCTTTAAGTGATGGCAAATGGTCATATGCCGCACATGACATAAGAAGTTTCACCACGGATCGTCACCGCACCGTGGATGATCATCCGGCAGGTGGTGGGGCTGGCATGGTGATCAAGCCCGATATTCTGGCGCGCGCCATTGATGCCACGCCGCATAAAGGCCCGCGCTTGCTGATGAGCCCGCGTGGCAAGCCGCTTACTCAGACTTTCGTGCGCGAGCTTGCAAGCGGTGAAGGCTGTATGATTATCTGCGGTCGCTTTGAGGGCATAGATGAGCGCGTCATCGAAAACCGCCAGCTGCAAGAAATCTCGATTGGCGATTATATTCTCTCAGGTGGTGAACCTGCGGCGCTGGTTCTGCTCGACGCTGTGATCCGCCTGCTGCCGGGGGTGATGGGCCACGACCAGTCACATGCTGAGGAAAGTTTTGAGGACGGGCTGTTGGAGCACCCGCATTACACCAAGCCCAGAATCTGGGAGGGGCTGGATACACCCGACATTCTGCAATCGGGCGATCATGCTAAAATTGCCGCCTGGAAACGTGAAAAACGTGAAGAATTAACGAAAAAACGCCGTCTCGACCTCTGGGACAAATATATCAAGGCCAAAGGTTGATTTATTCAAATTTACAGGCTAAAGGCCCCCAACTTCGAAAATAGGATTGAGTATCATGAATATCATTGCGCAGCTTGAAAAAGAGCAAATGGCCATTGTTTCTGCCAAGCGCCAGGTTCCCGATTTTGCCCCAGGCGATACGGTAATTGTAAATGTTAAGGTTGTGGAAGGTGAACGCAGCCGTATCCAAGCCTATGAAGGTTTGGTGATCGGTCGCTCTGGCGGCGGCATCAACGAAAACTTCACCGTTCGCAAAATGTCATATGGCGAAGGTGTGGAGCGTATTTTCCCGGTTTATTCACCAATGATCGATTCGATCAAGGTGATCCGCCGTGGTAAGGTGCGTCGTGCCAAGTTGTATTACCTTAAGGGGCTTACCGGCAAGCGCGCACGTATCACTGAAAAGCTGACCAAGTTTGCTGGCGCCGTCCTGCCAAAGTCATCGCCAGCTGAAGTTAAAGATTTGGCTCCAGTGGCGGCCGATGATGTATCGTTGATCGCGGGTGTTGGGCCCAAGATCAAGGATCAGTTGATCGCCGAAGGCATCTCATCCTTGAACCAGATTGCCGAAATGAATGACGAGCAAATTTTTGCTCTCGACGAAAAGCTCGGCCTCAAAGGCAAGTCCAAGCGCGAAGAATGGGTGACCCAAGCCAAGGAATTGGTTGCGGGCAAAGCCCCACGTGCAAAAATTGATCAAAAGGCTGCTGACGCCGCTAAGGCTTGAAGCTTTAGATAGTGAATTGAAGAAGGCCAGCTCGCGAGACTGGCCTTTTTGTTTTAGGCTGTTCAACCAATATTTGACTTAAAAGCGCCACACGCTAAATACGCTTGCAAAAACCCCTCTGCCCCTTTGGGGGCACCTCCCCCTGAAGGGGAGGGTTGTTTAATGAAGAGAAACCAAATGGCAAAAACCCGCACATTATATGACAAGATATGGGATGATCATGTGGCGCATCAGGCGGACGATGGCACGTGTCTGCTTTATATTGATCGCCATCTCGTGCATGAAGTGACGTCCCCTCAAGCTTTTGAAGGTTTGCGCATGACCGGGCGCAAAGTGCGCCATCCAGAAAAGACGCTGGCTGTGGTTGATCATAATGTGCCTACCACAGATCGTTCCAAGGGTATTGCCGAGACTGAGAGCCGCCTGCAAGTGGAAGCGCTGGCCAATAATGCCAAAGAATTCGGCATCACTTATTTTAACGAGATGGATAAGCGCCAAGGCATTGTGCATGTGGTTGGGCCTGAGCAGGGCTTTACACTTCCCGGCACCACCATTGTGTGCGGCGACAGCCACACCTCGACTCACGGCGCATTTGGCGCTTTAGCGCACGGCATTGGCACATCAGAAGTGGAACATGTGCTGGCCACGCAAACACTGATTCAGAAAAAAGCCAAGAACATGAAAGTGGAAGTGAATGGCAAGCTGGCCAAGCACTCCACCGCAAAAGACATCATCCTCGCCATCATAGGCGAAATCGGCACGGCGGGCGGCACGGGTTCCGTGATTGAGTTTGCGGGCGAAGCCATCAGGGACTTGTCGATGGAAGGCCGCATGACTGTCTGCAATATGACGATTGAAGGCGGAGCGCGGGCTGGTTTGATTGCACCCGATGAAAAAGCATTTGAATATCTGAAGGGCAAACCCCGCGCACCCAAAGGTGCCGATTGGGATAAAGCCATGGCCTATTGGGCCACTTTGCACACAGATGAAGGTGCACATTTTGACCGTATCGTGACTTTGGATGCAGCCAATCTGCCACCAATCGTGTCATGGGGCACATCGCCTGAAGATGTGGTTTCAGTCGCAGGAGCGGTTCCTGATCCATCGCTGATTGAAGATGAAGGCAAACGCCAATCCAAATTCCGTGCTCTTGAATATATGGGCCTCAAAGCTGGTCAGAAGATCACTGATATTGCACTTGATGTGATCTGGATTGGTTCGTGCACCAATGGCCGCATTGAAGATATGCGCGCTGTGGCTGATGTGGTGAAGGGCAAAAAAATTGCCACTTCGCTGGATTATGCGATGATCGTTCCGGGTTCAGGCCTGGTCAAAGAAATGGCTGAAGCTGAGGGACTCGATAAGATTTTTCTGGATGCAGGTTTTGAATGGCGTGAACCAGGTTGTTCCATGTGCCTAGCTATGAACCCTGACCAGTTAAAGCCCGGCCAACGCGCTGCCTCTACCTCAAATCGCAATTTTGAAGGCAGACAGGGCTATAAAGGCCGAACCCATCTGGTGTCACCGCAAATGGCGGCAGCAGCAGCTCTGGCTGGGCGGTTTGTTGACATCCGACAACAGGGATAAAAATAAAATTTTATGGGTTTGATTTTGGTTTTCTTTACCTTATGAGAACCATCGCGCGGATAAGCTGATTCATGTCGGGTCAGTTTGTCAGCGTGTAATTGGGGGAGTTAATATGAGTACTCAAGTTGTTGCAGATGCTAAATTCTTGCGCCGTGTGTTGTTTGGTTTGGTCGGCCTGACCGTTATGGCTGGCGTTTTAGCAGGTTTTACAACTGTTCAAGCGATGAACGCTAATCCAAGCACTTGTCTTTTTGGCTGTGAATAACTCTCACTTTGTAGTCTGAACGAAGCCGATTTGGTGAGGGTTTGGGCAACAAAAAACCGGCCGTGTGGGAGTTCACGGTCGGCTTTGTTATTTAGTTGAGCTAGAATTTAGCCGCAAACCCATTGCTTTGACCACACGGTGATCTTGTGGGTGTGCCAGCTATTCCAAACGCGGCGCTTAACCATTTGATAGCCGCAGTCGCCATCATCATAACCAGCATCATAATAATCAGGGTAGCCATAGCCACCGCCGTGGAAGCCGAAGCTGCCGGAAGTGATGCCGCCAGAGCCAAAGCCCAGACCAATGTCAAAGCTGTCGGCCTTTGCGGAAGAGGCGCCAAAGCCAACGGCCAAGGCTGATACAGTTGCGAGCGTAATAAGGGTCTTGCGGATCATGGTTTAATTCCTTTTGTTGACGTTTCATTTGTTGAGCGGTGATCATCACCGTTGATGTGACCCTTATGAAGCATTGGTGCTGAACCTTTTCTGAGGGGACCATTAATCTGCCGTTCATATTGAAAACCCTGCAGACAGCCTGTAGAAGCCCGCTCATGAATACTAAACCCACCATTTTTATTGACGGCGAAGCAGGCACCACGGGATTGCAGATTCGGGATCGTTTGAAAAACCGTTCCGATATTGAGCTGGTTTCGATCGCGGCTGATAAGCGCAAAGACCCGGAAGCGCGGCGTGCTCTGCTGAATTCTGTTGATGTGGCAATTTTGTGCTTGCCAGATGACGCGGCAATTGAAGCAGTGTCGTTGATCGACAAGAAATCTAAGACGCGCGTAATTGATGCTTCAACAGCTTATCGCGTTGACCCTAAATGGGCCTATGGTTTTGCGGAGTTGGACTCGAAACAACGTGCCCGCATTGCCAAGGCAAAATTTGTGTCAAACCCCGGGTGCTATCCGCAAGGGTTGATTGCCTCGATCAAGCCATTACTCGACAAGGGTTTGATGCCAGCCAATTACCCTGTCACTTATAATGCAATCTCGGGCTATACGGGCGGTGGCCGGAAGATGGTTGAAGATTATGTGGCCAAGGGTACATCAGCCTCACCCTATATGCCATACGGACTAACTTTTAATCACAAGCATTTGCCTGAAATGAAATATTACACGGGCCTCAAACGCGATGTGATTTTCCAACCCGCCGTTGGCAATTATGCGCAAGGCATGATGGGTTGTGTTCCCCTGTTTCTCAAAGGCTTGAAGAAGGGCACAACGGTTGCGAAAATTCACAAAGCACTGAGCAGCTATTTTGCAAAATCAAAATTTGTGTCTGTTGCGCCGCTTGAAATGCTCGAGCGTTCTCCAGCCCTTGACCCCCGAGCATTAAACAATACCAACCAACTTCGGCTTCATGTTTTAGCCAATGAGGAGCGCGGCCAAGTTTTGGTCATGTCGATCTATGATAATCTCGGCAAAGGCGCATCAGGTGCTGCCGTACAAAATCTCAATTTGATGATCGGTGCTGATGAAGCGCTGGCCGTCGATCTTATTTAAGGAACCATCATGCAAAAATTTGATACATTGACCGGTGTTGCCGCACCCATGAATATCACCAATATCGACACCGATATGATTATCCCGAAGCAGTTCCTCAAAACTATTAAACGCACGGGTTTGGGCAAATCGCTGTTCTATGAAATGCGTTACACCCAAGAAGGCAAAGAGCTGCCGGATTTTGTGCTCAATCAACCGGCTTACCGCAAGGCTGAAATATTGGTGGCTGGCGATAATTTTGGCTGCGGCTCATCACGCGAACATGCCCCATGGGCGCTGCTTGATTTTGGCATTCGCTGCGTGATTGCCACTAGCTTTGCTGATATTTTTTATAATAACTGTTTCAAGAACGGTATTTTGCCAATCGTGGTTTCAGCCGAAGATCAGAAAAAACTTCTCGATGACGCTCAGCGTGGTTCTAACGCCACGATGACCATTGATCTGCCAAATCAAGAAATCCGTGGCCCCGATGGAGGCAAAATAAAATTCAATGTTGACGCTTTCCGTAAACATTGCATGTTGAACGGGCTTGATGACATCGGCCTCACCATGGAAAAAGCTGATTCAATTTCCTCCTTCGAGAAGAAGAACACCGCTTCTCACCCTTGGCTGTAGCGATTGGACACTATCCTCATCACTGTTCTCCCGGTTTTCGGGATGATTGTGCTGGGTTATGGGTTTGCCAAAGCCAACATCATTGATGGCGCAGCAAGCCGGGGGCTTGGCTTATTTGTGTTCAACGTGGCCATTCCAGCATTGCTGTTTAAAACCATGGCCACACTGAATTCCGCTGATGCTGCGCCTTGGAGCTTATGGGCGGTTTATTATGGCGGCATCACCTGCACATGGTTGGCTGCCGCCCTCACGTCGCGTTTTATTCCAAGTCTAAATTTTAGTGGTGGTGCCACATCTTCGATGGCCGCTAGCTTTGGCAATTTGGCCATGTTGGGAACACCTCTGGCCTTGGCCCATTTTGGCCAATCAGTTGCGGTGCCTCTGGGTTTGATCCTTTCCATCCACGCACCAATCTTATGGTTCTCAGCCGCATTGCACCGCGAATTGGCGCGGCATTCGGGGAATTTTTCCATTCAAAAGACCAGTCGTGAACTCATTATCAATCTCGCACAGAACGCCATCGTTATGGCTTTGATTGCTGGTAGTTTGTGGCGGTTTACGGGGCTGGGACTCCACCCAATCGCAGATAAAATGTTGAGCATGTTGGCTGATGCATCTATCCCCACAGCTCTCTTTGCCCTCGGTTGTTCTCTCTCGGCTTATTCCTTGCGCGGGTCTGGCTCTGGCATGTTTGCATTGATTGGCCTTAAAATGATCTTCATGCCGATTGTTGTATTCGTGCTCAGCCATTATGTTTTTGCTTTGGCGCCGCTGTGGTCAAAAATTGCAGTATTGTTTGCGGCGATGCCTTCGGGTGCCAATGCTTTTTTATTCGCACAGAAAAATGATGAGAGCGTGCCAGCTATATCAGGCGCCATCGCGCTTGGAACGGGTCTTGCAGCCATCACCGCATCTGTGCTGCTCTATCTGATGGATAGTGGAGTAATTTAAATATGGCGCGCGTGCTGGCGATTTCATCACAAGTGGTCTACGGCCCCGTCGGCCTCAATTGCATTGTGCCTGCCTTGCAAAGCGGAGGCCACGAAGTTCTGGCCATCCCAACAATCCTGCTCTCAAATCATCCAGGTCACGGCAAGCCAGAAGGTAGAGCACTTGCTCCTTCAGAATTGATCGCAATGATTGCTGCGCTCGAAAAGTTAGGTGCTTTCGAAAACCTTGACGCTGTGATTACCGGATATTTTGCCAATGCAGAACAAATTGAAATCGTTGCGGCGCTGATAATACGACTCAAGTGCAAAATTATTTTAATTGATCCCGTGTTGGGTGATCATGGCAAACTCTATGTGGGGCAAGCTGTAGCGGAAGCCATTAGTGATCGACTGGTGCCACTGGCGACAACTCTAACCCCAAATGCTTTTGAACTCTCATGGCTGACGGGTCTTTCGACACAAAATAGTGAGGAAGCCATTCACGCCGCGCGGTGTCTTAAGGTCAGGGATGTGATTGCAACATCTGTGGTGAAATCTATTTCTGAACTTTCAACGCTTCGTATTTATGGAGGACATGTTGAAGCAATCACATCACCAATCGAGGCCAATGTTCCAAACGGCACAGGGGATTATTTATCGGGGCTTTATCTGTCGGGTCTTTTAAGCGACATACCTCAGTCGGCATTCGCCGATGCCATGCGCCTTCTGCAAAAGGCAATTGCGCGTAGCAAAGGCACACGGATCTTGGATATCACCTCAGACTTCAGCCAAAAGCCGTAATCATTATTTTGGCAAGACGCTTGGCGAAATCATTTGGTTCTGCCACCACTTCACCTTCGAGCATGAAAGCCTGATCGAGCAACAAATGCGCCGCATCATCAACTGATGACGCGCCCTTTTTTTCCGCCAGTTTGGCCAGGGCCTTAATCAAATCATGACCCGCATTAATCTCCAAAACGGGTGCACTCACCGCAACACCTGAGTCTGCTTGGCGTGAAAGAAGTTTTTCTAAAGTCCGATCCATCTGGCCATCATTGACCAAGCACACAGCACTATCCGTCAAACGCTTCGAAATGCGTACATCAAAAACGCGATCACCCAAAACATTCTTGAATGCTGAAACCAAATTCAACGCTGCAGGTTCATCAGCCTTATTTTCTGGTTCATCTTTCGCCTTGATCAAATCAAGATCAGCTGTTCCCTGAGCCACTGATTTAAAGGGCTTGCCCTCAAAGCCCAAAGCTGTGCGCACCCAGAAGCTATCGACGGGGTCGGTGAGTAAAAGCACTTCAACATCACGCGCCTTATAACCTTCAAGCTGAGGGCTAGATTTGGCTTTATTGGCGTCCTCGGCTGTGAGGTAGTAAATCGCGGTTTGATTTTCTTTGAGACCTGCGATGTAATCTTTTAACGTAATGCTTTCGCGCGTTGTTGTGTTGAGGCGTGCCACTTCAAACAAGAGGTCGCGGCGCTCATAATCCTCATAAAGCCCTTCCTTGATCACCGGGCCAAATACTGCCCAGATTTTCTTGAAAGTTTCAGGCTCTGTTTCAGCGCATTTTTTTAGTTCGCTTAAAACCCTGTTGGTCACAGCCTTGCGGATGACGGCCACATCCGGATTGTTTTGTAACATCTCACGCGAAAGATTAAGCGGCATATCGGCGCTGTCAATCACACCGCGCACAAAGCGCAGATAGGGCGGCAAGAGGGCTGCATCATCAGCAATAAACACGCGCTTCACATAAAGCTTTTGTTTACCCCTGCGCTCGGGATCGTAAAGATCAAAGGGCCTTTCGCCCGGCACATAAAGCAACACATTATATTCTTGGCGACCTTCAGCCCTGTAATGGATTGTCAAAGCTGGCGCGTCGGGCGAATGACTGAGAATACCAAAGAATTCTTTGTGCTGTTCGGCGGTCACTTCATTTTTAGAGCGCATCCAAATTGCGCTGGCTGAATTGATCTGACGCGGTTCGTCCTCACCTTGTAACATAATCGGGTGTGCTATGTGATCGGAATAAGACCGAACAACCTCTTCGAGTTTCCAATCCTCAAGATAGTCACCTGCATCATCACGCAAATGTAAAACGATTTTTGTACCCCGTGAAAGATCAGAAGCAGAGGCGACAGTGAATGTTCCCTCGCCATCCGATGTCCAAACATGGCCATCAGCAGAACCCGCTTTCCTTGAGAACACTTCAACTTTTGAGGCGACCATAAAGGCCGCATAGAAACCAACACCAAACTGCCCAATGAGACTTGGCGCATCCTTGATCTTTTCCACGAAGGCTTGCGTGCCGGACTTGGCGATGGTGCCAAGATTGTCGCTGAGTTCGTCAGCGGACATGCCGATTCCGCCGTCGCTGATTGTCAGAATCTTTGTCGCCTTATCTGGCTTTAATGTGATTTCAAGCTTGGCGTCATTTTCCAAAAGATCAGGATTGGCTATTGCTTCGTAGCGAAGCTTATCCAAAGCATCAGAGGCATTTGAAATCAACTCGCGTAAAAACACATCCCGGTCAGAATAAACCGAATGCACCATCATGTGCAGCAGCTTGCCCACCTCTGCTTGGAAGGCTTGGGGCTTTCCTGATTGCTCAGATTTCTTCGTCGCCGATTTTGCCATGTTCATCCCTAATAATTTGGCGGGATATTGGAAATCGCCGCAGTTTCGTCAAGTGTCTATCGAACAAAAAAAGGGCGACTGCAACGGCAGCCGCCTTAAAACTAAACAAACACACAGACTAACTCTCGTCTAGTAAAAACAGGGGGCCCGGCCGGTTATTAGCAGCTTCGGGGGCTGGGGGGCTTGAACCAAAGCAAACCAGCCGGGCTGTCGAGGCAACGATTGAACTATCTCCCTGTATAATGTCGAAGACTTGGTGCAATTGCGGCAAAACTGGGGAATTTTGCCCGCTTGCAAAATCAACGCTGCCGCTGCATTGTTACAACGTGATGACAGTCATTCAGATGGTTGCCGATGTCAGGCATTAATCAGATTTCAGAAACAGGCGTTTTACTGCGGTTTTCGGGCGTTTTGCCGAGAGAAGTGAGATTTGATCGGTCGGAACTGAGTATGATTCTTGGCCTTTATGGGCGCAATGTCGCCAACGGCGAATGGCGCGATTATGCAATCGACTTTGGACGCGAAACAGCAAGTTTTAGCGTCTTTAGGCGCAGCAGTGAGCAGCCCTTATATCGAATCATCAAAAATCCAGTTTTGGCTCGCAAAAACGGTCTGTATTCAGTGGTTGCTCAAGGCGGCTTGATAATGAAACGCGGCAACGATTTGGTTCAAGTTTTAAAGGTGCTTGAGAAGCGCCCAAGGCTGGCTGACGCGTAAAGACATTTCGCATTGAGATTAGGCGATTTTTCCCCCATATAGCCCCTCATGACTGTGGCAACCCCCATCCCCTTCCGTAAAATGAACGGACTAGGCAATGATTTTGTTGTGCTTGATGCACGCGCCCAGCCATTGGTTATTTCAGAGATTGCAGCGAAAGCCATTGCAGACCGGAAAACCGGAATTGGCTGCGACCAATTGATCGTTCTCGAAAAATCATCGGGCTATGATGTGCGCATGCGGATTTGGAATGCAGAAGGTGGTGAAGTGCAATCCTGCGGCAATGCCTCGCGCTGCATCGCCGATTTGCTGTTTGACGAAAATGGCACGAATACAGCCACGATCAGCACCAAGGGTGGTTTGTTGATTGCGTCTAAAGCTGGCGACAAGATGGTGACGATTGATCAAGGACTTCCGAAGTTTGGCTGGCAAGACATTCCGCTATCTGAACCCTTTGCTGATACGCGTCATATTGAAATGCAATATGGACCGATTGACCATCCGCTGATTCATTCGCCCTCAGTTGTAAATGTCGGAAACCCACACTGCATCTTCTGGGTGGATGATTTGGATGTGGTAGATTTGGGTCGCGCTGGCCCGATGCTCGAAAATCACCCGCTGTTTCCGGAACGCGCCAACATCTCTTTTGCCAAGGTTGTGGCACGCAATCACATTATCTTGCGGGTTTGGGAACGCGGCGCTGGATTGACCAAGGCTTGTGGCACGGCAGCCTGTGCAACGATGGCTGCGGGACACCGGATTAAAATCATCGATGCCAAATGCAAAATCACACTGCCAGGTGGCGATTTGCATATGGCGGTTCGTCAAAGCGATGGTCATGTGATGATGACTGGGCCTGTAACCTATGAATTTGATGGTGTTTTGCCTGAGGGACTTTTGTGACAACGATAGAACACGTCAGTTTTGGATGCAGGCTTAATACCTTTGAAACCGAAGTGATGCGTGGCCATGCCGAAAAGGCAGGGCTGCAAAATGCCATCGTATTTAATACCTGTGCCGTAACATCTGAAGCCACCAGACAGGCCAGGCAAGCCATTCGCAAAGCGTTCAGAGAAAACCCTGAACGACAAATTATCGTCACCGGCTGTGCGGCCCAAACCGATCCAGAAATGTTTGCATCAATGCCCGAAGTTTCGCGGGTGCTGGGAAATGAAGAGAAGTTGCAGTCATCAAGTTGGACCCTCGGCACCAACCGTCCGCGCATTGATGTGTCTGATATTATGACAGTGAAAGAAACACGCCCGCCGATCATCGATCAACTTACAGGCCGCACGCGTGCATTTGTTCAAGTTCAAAATGGCTGTGACCATCGTTGCACATTTTGTATTATTCCTTATGGGCGTGGCAATTCGCGTTCGGTACTGATTAAGGATGCCGTAGAGCAAGTGCGTCGTCTTGTGGCATCGGGTCATGCCGAGGTGGTTTTATCAGGAGTTGATTTGACGTCTTGGGGTGCTGATCTTGAGGGCAACCCAAAGCTTGGAACTTTGTTGGCTTCCATATTAAAACAAGTGCCTGATCTCAAACGTTTACGACTTTCTTCAATCGATTCCATCGAAGTCGATGATCAATTGATTGAGGTGCTGACGGGTGATGCCCGCGTGATGCCACACCTCCATCTTTCGCTCCAATCTGGAGATAACATGATATTAAAACGCATGAAGCGCAGGCATAACCGCGAACACACAATTGAGTTTTGCGATATGTTACGCGCCAAACGGCCGGATATGGTTTTTGGGGCGGATATTATCGCAGGGTTTCCGACCGAGACAGATGAGATGTTCGAAAACTCAATGAAGATCGTTGATGAGTGCGGTCTCACTTACCTCCACGTATTTCCTTATTCGCAGCGCCCTGGAACGCCCGCCGCAAAGATGCCAGCTGTTGAACAAAGCGTTGTCAAACGCCGCGCGGCGCTACTTCGTGCAAAAGGCGAAGCGCGGCAGAGTGCTTTCATGACGTCGCAAATTGGTGCTACACGCGATGTGCTGATCGAAACGCCAAACCAAGGCCGCACCGAGCATTTTTCTTTAGCAAAATTTGAAACAGCGATGGTGCCCGGTGCATTGATTACGGCGCGAGTGAAGAACGTTTCTGCGTCACATCTCGTGATGGGGCTTTGAGACATGGCCGGATTTTTCAAGAAACTATTTAATCGTATTGTTGGTAAGCCAACCGAAGAAACAAAACCGGTTGAAGTCGAGCAAATTGCTCTCCCGGCACCAGAACCTGAAATAATTGTTGAAGCCAAAAAGCCGCAGAAGCTCGAGAAAGCCAAGGCCAAGCCCGTCGCAAAAACGCCAACTAAGGCGAAGGCCCCACCGCCTCCATCGCCAAAGAAAGTTGTTTCTAAAAAAGAAGCGCCAAAGCCTGTGGCAAAGAAGGTCGCTAAGGCTGCGCCTCCTCCGCCTCCGCCAAAGGCAGCAAAGCCAAAGCCCGCTCCAATTGTTAAAGCTGCTCCGCCGCCACCACCCGTGAAGGTGACGAAGGCAAAGCCAGCGCCTGTTGCCACGGCCGTGCCGCCGCCTAAGCCCGCCAAACAAGCTCCACCACCAAAGCCAATTCCTGTACCACAGCCAGAACCGGAAATTATTGTGCCGGTGGCTGTAGCGCCTCCACAACCGCCGGTTCCCGTTGTTATCGAAGAACCAGTGCCACAAAAGAGTGGTTGGTTCTCGCGCCTCAAAGAAGGTCTGTCGAAATCTTCTAAAACGATCACTGGTTCAATCACCGCGATCTTCACCAAGCGCAAGCTTGATAAAGAAACACTGCAGGAGCTTGAAGATACTTTGATCCAAGCTGATCTTGGAATCGCCGTTGCCGAACGCATCATCAAAGCTGTTTCATTTGGGCGCTATGACAAGGAAGTTGACCCCGAAGAAGTAAAGCAAATTTTGGCAGACGAAGTTGCCAAGGTTTTAAAGTCAGTTGAGGTGCCATTTAATTTCGGTTCGGAAAAGCCGTTTGTCATCCTCGTCGTTGGCGTGAATGGATCAGGCAAAACCACCACAATCGGCAAGCTTGGTTCTATCGCTGCCTCTGAGGGTTACAAAGTGATGTTTGCAGCCTGTGATACATTCCGCGCGGCGGCTGTCGAACAATTGACAGTTTGGGGAAACCGCATTGGCGCTGTGACCAAGAGCGCACCAACCGGAGCAGACTCAGCTGGTCTAGCCTTTGATGCATTGAAGCAAGCGCGCGAAGATGGAACAGATATATTGTTCATCGACACGGCTGGCCGCCTGCAAAACAAAGCTTATTTGATGGACGAGCTCGATAAAGTTGTGCGGGTAATCAAAAAACAAGATGAAGCAGCACCTCATGCTGTGTTGTTGGTACTTGATGCAACGACAGGTCAGAATGCGTTAGCGCAGGCCGAGATTTTCACGAAAGTTGCCGGTGTGACAGGTTTGATCATGACCAAGCTCGACGGCACGGCGCGCGGCGGCATTCTCGTGGCGATTGCCGAAAAATTTAAACTGCCTATTCATGCCATTGGTGTTGGCGAAAGTATTGATGATTTACAGCCCTTCGACGCGCTAGCGTTCTCGCGGGCTATTGCAGGATTTGAAGACGCATGAGCCAGAATAAAAAAATGTTGTTAGACTTAGGACCGCTCTTGGTGTTCTTTGCGGTCTATCTCAAATTTGATTTGATTTATGCTTCAGCTGCGCTTGTCGTTGCGACGCTTGTTGCTTTGACTATTGGCTATTTTCTCACAAAGAAAATTTCATACATGCAGTTGGTAACCGCTGCTTTAGTCGTGGTGTTTGGTGGATTGACATTCTATTTTAAAGACCCAATTTATCTCAAAATTAAAGTATCAATCATCAATGTTTTGTTTGGATCCGCTCTGTTAAGTGGATTGTGGCTCAAGAAGCTTTTTCTAAAAACAATGCTAGGTGAGGCGTTAAACATGCCAGATGACGCTTGGCGGATGCTGACAGTGCGCTGGGCGTTTTTCTTTTTCGGACTTGCGATATTGAACATCCTGATTTGGTTTTATTCCGAGCCCCTTTGGGTGGATTTCAAAGTGTTTGGAATTTTGGGGTTGACGGCACTTTTTGCAGTTGCGAACGCACCCTATATGGCCAAGCATATGATCGACGAACAGTCTGAAAAATAAGCTCCGCCTGCTGATCATCCGTGTACTGTTGAATAAGAATCTTGATTGTCAAGTCTTGTGTTCTTTGCTTTTCTGTTTCTAGTTACAGTTCTCGAAACTGCGCTTGTTAAGTTTTGCTTGCTGCTCTTGCAATGACTCGCTAGGACTCGTCAGCTTTTGAGAAATAAAATTGTCTTTCACCGTGCAACGTGGGAGACGAGGTCGGCGGGGAACAGGGAATAGGTATGTCGGGCAACAAAGACACAAAACAATTTACGCGTTCTTTTTCGCATTTGTTGAAACGTGCTGTTCAGTATTCTGTTCATCTTTATATGGATGAAGTTGGCAAGACTGGTTTGACTCACCGTCAATTCACAGTTTTATCTGCGGTTGATTCCAATGATGGCAGAAGCCAAACTGAGTTGGTTAAAATTACCGGAATTGATCGCTCCACTCTGGCTGATCTTGTGGCCCGCCTGATGGCACAGGGCTATTTGCAACGCCGCCGCACCAAGGAAGACGCGCGTGCGAATGCCATTCGCCTCACACCTGTCGGAAAGAAAATATTGAAATCCACCCAGAATGGTGCCGAAGAAATTGACAAGCGCTTGCTTGCCTCTTTCAATGCTGCTGATCGCCGTGTTGTGATGGAATGCCTCGGCACTTTGGCTTTTGCGATGGATGAGGTTGATGAGGGATCGTCTGAGCAAGAGCCTTCAAAAGTAAAGCCGAAGAAAAGCTGAAGAAAAGAGCACTTGCTACTTAAGCGACAATGCAGCTTTCTGAACTTCTTTAAAGAAACTGCCATCGGCCATGCTGGGGCCTAATCCGCCAATGACTTTGTATCTGATTATTCCATTGCCATCGACGACAAAAGTTTCTGGCACGCCATAGCTTCCGAAATTAATTGTCGTGCGGCCATCGATATCAGAACCAATGGCGGTAAATGGATTGCCATAGGTGCCCAGAAAATTCCGCGCGTCTGCTGGTGCATCTTTATTGTTGATACCGACGAGATGAATGTCTTTCTTAGCGCTCAGTGCCATGAGCAGTGGTTGTTCTTCGCGGCAAGGTACGCACCACGATGCAAAGATGTTGACGATTGTCACATTCCCTTTTTTGAGATCAGCATGCGAAAGACCTGGAATCTGCATTCCTGCAATAGCGCTCAAATTGAATTCGGGCACTGGCTTGTCAATTAGCACAGAGGGGATAAATTTGGGATCATTGGAAAGCCCTCGCCATAAAATGATCGCCACTACGGTGAAAATTATGATGGGGATCAGGGCCGCCAAGCCACGATTGCGTGTCATAGCGTATCTTTTTCTGCATTTTGTTTGAGTTTTGCGGCCAGCGCACGATCCCGCAAAAGCACATATAAAAATAGCCCAATCACGCAGACGGCGCTAATGGAATACGCGGCAATAACGTAAGAGACGTGGGCCGCAGAAAAATCCATTAGCGATTTCCAATTTCTATAAGCCGGGCTTGGCGCAATTTGCGTGCGGCAATTTCACTGCGCATGGATACTAGATGCAGCGCCAAAAATAACATTGTATAAGCAACGGCCATTGTCAGCAAAGCCCAGAGCATGGACTTATCAATTGAGGGGCCGCCCATTTTTATCACACTGGCTGGTTGATGCAACGTGTTCCACCAATTCACCGAGAATTTGACGACGAACACATTGACCACTCCGACGAGCGCCACGATGCGGGCGATCGCCGCGGCACGCGTTGGTTCATCAATGCTGCTCCATACAGCCATGTAGCCCAGATAGAATAGCAACAGGATAAACATGGACGTCAATCTGGCATCACCCCATGCCCACCAAGTTCCCCACATGGGCTTTCCCCAAAAGGATCCAGTTACGAGTGCGAGAAAACAGAACACAGCACCAAGTGGGGCCGCAGTTTTTGCTGCTGCATCAGCCAATGGGTGACGATAGATAAATGCAACGGCGCTGAAAAAGCCCATCAGACAATAAATAAAGAGCCCAAGCCAAGCTGCTGGCACATGCACATACATAATGCGCACGGTCTCACCCTGTTGATAATCTGGTGGTGTGGTGACAAGCGCGCCATAGAGGCCGATGGCAAATAGAATTGCGGTGATGGACCAAATATAGGGCAGCGCTGCATTGGCGATTTTTAGAAATCTTGCGGGGTTTGCGAATTGTTGCATGATCTATTTTATCTCAAATAGGCTTTGAGTGCTGCGGCACAGGCCCAAGGGCTGATGATAAGACTCATTAAGGTGATGGCACATAGCACGATTAATGCAGGGGTTGAACTGGAAGGGCCCAAACTGGCTGTACTTGCTGCCACGCCAAAAATTAAAACTGGCACATAAAGCGGTAATACAAGTAACGACACCAACAATCCTCCGCGGCGCAGGCCAGCCGTAACTGCACCGCCGATTGCGGCCAGCAATGAAAGCGCTAACGAACCAGTTATCATAGATACGATTAAGATAGGCAATTGGCTTATATCAAGCGACATTAATAGTCCCAATGGTGGCGTGATAATGGCCAAGGGCAAGCTGACCGTTATCCAATGCGCGATTGTTTTGGCTAGCGTTACGATCTCAAAAGGTAATTTGCCCATGGCCATGATATCAAGCGAGCCGTCTTCAAAGTCTTGTTGGAACATGCGGTCGGCCGTCAGCAAAACAGATAATAAGAGTGCCAGCCACATCATGCCGGGGGCAAGTTTTGATAAGAGAATTTGATCGGGGCCAGTAGCCAAAGGAATGAGAACCATCACCGATAGAATAAATCCGAATGCTGTACCCAAGCCCCCGCCTTGTTTGCGGGCCAGTACAATGTCGCGCGTGATGAGGGCCAAAGCCTGTTGCAACATTATGCGGCTTTTCCCAATTGAATATTTACCGCCGATTTCAGGCCAAGTTCGGCATGGGTTGCAGCAATCACCATGCCACCATTTTTCAAGTGATCACGAATGTGGTTTTGCAAGATGACAAGCGACGCCGCATCAAGGCCCACAGTTGGCTCGTCCAGCAGCCATACAGGGCGATGGGCCACAGCAAGGCGTGTCAGGGCCAGCCTGCGCTTTTGGCCTGCTGACAAGAGCAACGCTTGATCATCAGCAAGAGCCTCTAGGTTGAATGCTGACAACGACTTTAGATTTTCACCGCCACCTAAAAACTTCTGCCAGAAAACCAGATTTTCTCGAACAGTCAAAGCAGGCTTGTTGGCTTCGGAGTGACCGATGTAATGGGATTGTTCGGCTAAAGTTGTATCTGCCTCGCCGCCTTCCAAATTCAAGCGACCGCTTATTGAAGTGTTTAGTCCAGCCAGCAAGCGCAGCAGGGAGGATTTTCCAGCGCCATTAGGACCGCGCAATGCAGCGAGTTCACCCGCTGCCAACTCAAAACTCAAGTCTTTGAATACCAGTCTGCCGCCGCGTTCACAGCTCAAATTTTCGGCTTTGAGCCGCAAAGACGTGGGCAGACTGGAGGGCATTGATTAGACCATATATTGCCCGCCATTGGCGGTGATGGTCGAGCCAGTGATGAAACTTGCTTCATCAGCGGCCAAGAAAGCCACGCAGCGCGCGATCTCAGACACCTCACCTAAGCGACCCACTGGGATCAACGGCAGGATGCGCTTTTCGCGAACTTCTTGCGGCACGGCCATGACCATTTCGGTAGCGATATAGCCAGGGCAGATAGCGTTGACAGTAATGCCCTTGGCAGCACCTTCTTGAGCGAGAGACTTTACAAATCCGATGTCACCAGCCTTAGCAGCTGAATAATTGGCCTGACCCATCTGGCCTTTCTGGCCGTTGATCGACGAGATGCAGATGACGCGACCAAAGTTACGGTCGCGCATGCCACCCCAAATAGGTTGGGTCATATTGAACAACGAATTCAGATTGGTGTTCATCACCTCTTGCCATTGTTGCAGAGTCATCTTGTGAAACATGGCATCGCGGGTGATGCCAGCGTTATTGACGAGAATATCAACTGGCCCAATGTCAGTTTCAATCTGCTTCAACGTTGAAACGCAGACATCATAATTCGAAACATCGCATTTATAGACTGCCATGCCAGTTTCTTGCTTGAAGGCAACAGCCGCTGAGTCATTGCCCGCATAGATCGCAGCAACTTTGCAGCCATTTGCTTTGAGTGTTTTAGAAATTTCTGCACCAATGCCTCTGGTGCCTCCGGTTACTACAGCTACTCTCGACATTTCACTCTCCCCTTTGGTTTCTTATCTTTCTAAGCACATTGCAACACCCATGCCGCCGCCGATGCAAAGTGTTGCCAAGCCTTTTTTCGCGTTTCTGCGACCCATTTCAAAAAGCAATGTGTTGAGAACGCGTGCACCTGATGCTCCGACGGGATGGCCAATGGCAATGGCGCCACCATTCACGTTGACCTTTGCTGTATCCCAGCCCATGTCTTTGTTGACGGCGCAGGCCTGTGCTGCGAAGGCTTCGTTAGCCTCGATTAAGTCTAGATCTGCTGCTTTCCAACCTGCTTTGGCCAAAGCGGCACGAGATGCGGGGATTGGGCCGGAACCCATGATCGCTGGATCAACACCTACGCTGGCCCATGAAGCGATGCGAGCGAGCGGCGTCAAACCGCGTTTTGATGCTTCGGCTGCGCTCATGAGAATAACAACTGCGGCTCCATCATTGATGCCAGATGCGTTTGCAGCGGTCACAGTGCCATCTTTCATGAAGGCGGACTTCAATTTTGCGATTGCTTCGAGGGTTACCCCCTTCTTGATATACTCATCGTCAGAAACGATCACATCGCCCTTACGAGATGTGATGGTGACAGGAGCGATCTCATCTTTGAATTTGCCTGCGGCTTGTGCAGCTTCAGCTTTGTTTTGTGATGCAACGGCAAATACATCTTGCATGTCACGGGTGATTTGCCATTGGGCCGCGACGTTTTCAGCTGTGTTGCCCATATGATAGCCATTAAACGCATCCCATAATCCGTCTCGGATCATGGTGTCGACCATTTGATAGTCACCCATTTTAACGCCATCGCGCAAATGTTGGGCATGAGGTGCCTTGCTCATCGATTCCTGCCCGCCAGCGGCCACAATCTTGGCATCACCCGATGCGATCTGTTGCATGCCCAATGCCACAGCTCGCAAACCTGAACCGCAGAGCTGATTCATACCCCAAGCTGGCGACGTGACAGGAATGCCGGCATGAACTGCAGCTTGGCGGGCGGGGTTTTGGCCCTGAGCAGCTGTCAAGATTTGACCCAAAATAACTTCATCGATTTCTCCAGCTTCCACTTTTGCCCGGGCAATCGCTGCTTTCAGTGCAATCGTTCCCAATTGAGCTCCGGTTAAACTTGAAAGTGCGCCATTGAACGAACCGACAGGGGTTCGTGCGGCTGAAACGATTACGATATCATTGGTGGAAGTGGCCATTTACATGCTCCTGAATGGAAAATTCTGATTGTGTGAAAAGGACAATAGCATCCCTTGGATCATTTCACAGCGCTGAATTGCGTGCGACTGCGAGATTTTTTGCACTTGCAATTGTGCGGTGCACGGAGCAAGTTTTACTCTCGTTGGGCATCGGGAGAGTGCCTGCGAAGTGAGGGAGAGTTATTTTGGGTGAAGATCAAGGGCAGGCTAAATCTGCAACCGTTATAAAGAAATATGCAAATCGTCGCTTATATAATACGGCCACCAGTACTTATGTAACGCTCGATGATTTGGCTTTAATGGTCAAAAGCGGTTCAGATTTCCTAGTCTATGATGCAAAGAGTGGAGAAGACATTACGCGCTCAGTTTTGACGCAGATCATTTTTGAAGAAGAAAACAAGGGTGGTGCACAGACCATGCTCCCGGTTAACTTCTTGCGACAGCTCATCAAAGCTTATGGCGATTCCATGCAGGGTTTGGTTCCGGGCTATCTTGAATTTTCACTTGATAATCTTATGAAAGATCAAGAAAAATACCGCAAGCAGATGATGGATGCTGCAGGTGTTGGCGAAGCATTCAAAGGTATGGAAGATCAAGCTAAAAAAAATATGGCGCTGTTTAATGATGCCATGAAAATGTTTAATCCATTTGCAGCCATGATGAATGGTGGCACTCCAAACACAGCGGGATCACCCCAAGAAGCCAGTAAACCTGCTTCTACGACATCAGCCAGCAGGGATGATCTCGATGCTCTGAAAAATCAACTCGCGGCGATGCAGCAGAAACTCGATAATATTACGCGATAAAATAATGCAACAAATCAGGCCGCGTTTTGACCTTCGATTTTGCCTTGATTGGGGAAATAGTTCCTGAGTTCGGTCAGTGTTTGTCTTAGGGTCAAAATGCTGTCGTCAATTTCTGAAAACTGGAGTTCGGCAATATCCTTTTGAGGAGCTTCAACTCGCATTTCTAATTCCGGATCTTGTTCTTCTGGCCCCAGAGTTTCAGTTGAAATGTCCGCAGTAAGGTCTTTGACCTCAAATTGCTCATTGAACTCGGTTTGGTCGTGTAGATTCAAGGTTATTGGATTATCGTCGATAGTCAGGGCCGCTTCTCGAAGTACTGAGACGATTTCTGGCGTTACTTTGGGACGGGTTTCAGAATTAAGCGAAAAGACCGAGGATTGGTTAGCAGTCCAAGGCAATGTCATACTTGCCTCCCCAATCAAATTGCCTTGAAGATAGTCGACACCCCAACTCCGTAATGCTTCAGCGTCTTCTTCATGTTGAACCCATTCGGCGACAGTTTTGATTTTGAATTTGCCAGCAAGATCAATAAGGCTGCGCACGATATATTCATTTTCGTGATTGTTACGCAGGTCTTGGCAGAAACTTCCGTCCAGCTTGATCATGTTTACGGGCAAATCCCGTAGATTGCGGAATGATGTAAAGCCAGCCCCAAAATCATCAATTGCAACACTGCTTCCGAGCTTGCGGAGGCTCTCAACAAATTGCCTTGTCGATCGCACATTACTTAAAGCTACGGTCTCGGTCACTTCAACTGTCAGTCTCTCAGCAACATCCGCGTTTGCGGTCAGAATTTCGAGCAACTGAGAGTGCCATCTCGGATCCATTGCGGTGGTTCCGGAAACATTCATCGAAAGCCTTGAATCAGGGTAAGTGTTCAAAGTCTTCATTATCATTTGCATTACAGTGCGATCTATTAAACGAACCAGCCCCAGATTTTCCGCTATGGGAACCAAATGCGACGCTGCAATCAGTTCGCCGGTGGTGTTATCTGCCATGCGCAATAGGGCTTCGTGCAACGCAACTTCACCTGATGCTGCGATGACAATCGGTTGAAAGGCAAGTTTAAATCGCTCTTCCTTAAGGCACTGAACTATTTCAGTTGCACACCTTGCATTGAGGGCGCGTTCATTGCTGCGCTTATCAGATGGCTTGAAAACAATATAACCGTCTGAAGGTTGGCGCGTTGCTTCATTGAGAGCTTCTTCAGCTCTTGTTGTTGCCGTGCCGGCCTCGGAAGCATGATCCGGCAGGCAAACTGCGCCAATGGAAAGCATAGCCCATACTGGCCCGTGTTTTGTTTCAATGACACTGTCGCGAACGATTGACATAAATCTTTCTAACGCGATGCGGAGTTCCGCTTGATCGCATTCATTTAGAATAATTCCAAATTTTCCGCCTGAAAATCGTGCGATGCCATCTCCGGCGCGCATAACTTGACGCAGTCTGCGGCCGAGGGCAACGATCACTTCATCGGCTACATCAAAGCCATAAGCTTCATTCATGACAGACAAATTTTTAACAGAAGCAATCGCGAAGGCGCAATTACGTTTGTCTTTCATTGCCACAGAAATCGCTTCGCCCAGCGCCTCGGACATGCGACCACGGTTCATCATGCCAGTTAGGGGATCGCAATTTCCGAGAAAATTGAGATGTTGATCGCGGCGGTGACGTTCATCTATGGGGCGGATTGTACCATAGGCTTCAGCTGGGTTGCCATCAGAACCTGCAAACCATCTTCCTTGATCTTCGACCCAAACTGATTTTTCGCTGCCACGGCCCTCACTTCGGAACATATACTCAATGTGATAGGGAACGCCCGCGCCGTCGTCGCGAGACTTTGAGTTCATCACTGTTTCATAGCGCGTGGTAAAGTTGTCTGCGTCCAAAAGGTTTGCAAAAAGTTTGCCTGTTCTCACATCTGAAACAGGACAGCCCAGTATTTCTGGTGCATTTTCACTCCAACTAATTTCGTCGGAGACGATCGTCCATTTATAGGCTGCTTCACTGGCAGACTTGATGGCTCGCTGGATATCCTCTGCTGTTGGCTGCTTTGCAGTTTCAGCAACAGGATTTTGATCTGCCTGCGCCAATTGTTCAAATGAAAAAAGCTCGCCTAAAGCTACTGTCAAGAAATGCCTCCTCAAGGTGAGCGGAGGAAGGCCTGTGAGCCTCACCATTTAATACGCCGCACGTCAGTGTCGAGCTTAGAGCTGAATGGTAAATAATCGCGCAAGGATCGTGGTTAACGAATATTGAGCAACGGTAGTCTCTGGATGTTGTCTGGAATTTGTCAAGTTGCGTAAAACACTTGCAGTTAGGCCGCTTTGACTTCCGAAATGAAGCGGAAAATGCCCCTTTATGTGGCAACATGATGGCTGAATAATCAGTGTTAAGATTGTGTAAACGATTGAAACTCAATTGGTATTAGGAGCCATGCAAAATTTGCAATGGTAATTTTGCTGCAATGCACTATGTATGCTGCGTAAGCGAAGAAGATGATTAAATAGAAAGGAACATATATCATGTTTGAAGTTCTTAAGACACGTATCAACACTTGGAAGCGTTACAGCCGTACTGTTTCCGAATTGCAATCACTGTCAAACCGCGAATTAGCCGATCTTGGTATCATGCGTGGTGACATTGCCCGTGTTGCGAAAGACGCTGTGCGTTCATAATGACAATTATCGGTTATTTTGAGCGCAGAGGACAAATCAAGGCACAGCGTCAATCGCTCGCGCAGTTGAAACGTTTAAGTGCCGCTGATTTGGCCGATATGGGGATCAAGCGTTATCAGCTTGATCAGATTTTGCAGGGCTAAACCCCTGTAACAACAGAAGTTGGGCCTGGACGGTACTATGTCCGGGCTTTTTTATTGCTCAAAATTCATATTGCGGCAATCCGCCCCAACTGGCTGGTTGCGAGTCTCATTACACTGTGATAGCGAACGCCCGTGATCAATGTTTGGCCACAAGCCGAACACTCTCAACTTGAAGGTATTTCAGTGGCGGCAAATCAAATCATTTCGGGCGTTGCGGGGCGATATGCGAATGCGCTGTTTGACCTTGCATCGGAAGAAAAAGCAGTGCCTGCAACAGCCATGGGGCTGGAAGCGTTTCAAAAACTCATTGATAATTCAGAAGATCTGCAGCGATTGATGAATTCGCCCGTGTTTAAGGCCGAAGATCAGATGAGCGCCGTGTCTGCTCTTGCTGATAAGTCAGGTGTAGGCGGACTTGCTCTCAATTTTATCAAGCTGATGAGCGCCAAGCGCCGGCTGGCTGCTTTGCCTGATGCGATTCGCGGGTTTCAGGCATTGGTGGCTGATGCTAAAGGCGAGACCGTAGCCGAAGTGACATCTGCTGAAAAATTATCTCCTGCGCAAATAACAGATTTAAAAGCTGCACTCAAAGCCAAGCTCGGCAAAGACGTTTTGCTCACGACAACTGTCGATTCCTCAATTCTCGGCGGCCTGATCGTAAAAGTGGGCACCACTATGATTGATAACTCACTCAAAACAAAACTCTCCAATCTCAAGACTGCTATGAAGGGAACCGGCTGATTATGGATATCCGCGCCGCTGAAATTTCGACAATTCTAAAGAAGCAAATCAAGGACTTCGGCAAAGATGCTGAAGTGGCTGAGATAGGCCAAGTGCTTTCCGTCGGCGACGGTATTGCCCGCGTTTATGGCCTTGATAACGTTCAGGCAGGCGAAATGGTTGAATTCCCAGGCGGCATTCGTGGCATGGCGCTCAACCTTGAAACCGACAATGTCGGTGTGGTTATTTTCGGTAACGACCGAGACATTAAAGAAGGTGACACAGTCAAACGGACTGGCGCTATCGTTGAAGTGCCAATCGGCCCAGAATTGCTTGGCCGCGTGGTTGACGCTCTCGGAAATCCGATCGACGGCAAAGGCCCGATCAAGGCTAAGAAATTCTCCCGCGTTGACGTTAAGGCCCCTGGCATTATTCCGCGTAAATCAGTTCATGAACCAATGTCGACAGGCCTCAAGGCCGTTGATGCTTTGATCCCGGTTGGTCGTGGCCAACGCGAATTGATCATTGGCGATCGTCAGACGGGTAAGACCGCGATTATTCTCGATACAATCCTCAATCAAAAAGCCATTCATGTGAATGGCCCAGATAAAGAAAAGCTTTATTGCGTTTATGTTGCTTGCGGCCAAAAGCGTTCGACAGTTGCTCAATTCGTGAAGATTTTAGAAGATGCAGGCGCGATGGAGTATTCCATCGTCGTTGCAGCAACCGCTTCTGAATCAGCCCCAATGCAATATCTTGCACCCTTCACGGGCTGCACCATGGGCGAATATTTCCGCGATAATGGTATGCATGCTTTGATTGCTTACGACGATTTGTCCAAGCAAGCTGTGGCTTATCGCCAAATGTCATTGTTGCTCCGCCGCCCACCAGGCCGCGAAGCTTATCCAGGCGACGTGTTCTATCTCCACTCTCGTTTGCTTGAGCGTTCTGCAAAGTTGAATGACGCTTTAGGCGCTGGTTCATTGACAGCTCTGCCAGTTATCGAAACTCAGGCAAACGACGTTTCAGCTTACATTCCAACCAACGTGATCTCGATCACCGATGGTCAGATCTTCTTGGAAACTGATTTGTTCTATCAGGGTATCCGCCCTGCTGTGAATGTCGGTCTTTCCGTATCACGCGTGGGTTCTGCTGCTCAGGTTAAAGCCATGAAGCAGGTTGCTGGTAAGATTAAGGGTGAGCTTGCACAATATCGCGAAATGGCAGCGTTTGCGCAATTCGGGTCTGATCTTGATGCATCCACACAAAAGCTTTTGAACCGTGGTGCGCGTTTGACAGAATTGCTCAAGCAACCACAGTTCTCACCGCTGAAAACCGAAGAACAAGTTGTAGCGATTTATGCTGGTGTGAATGGTTATCTCGACGGTATCGCTGTTAACCGCATCCGTGACTATGAAGATGGATTGCTGCGCAACTTCAAAGACAAGCACATGGATATTCTGGATTCGATCCGCACTGAAAAGCAAATCACTGATGCAATGGGTGTAAAGCTCAAAGCCGCAGTGGATGCATTCACCAAGGCATTTGCATAAGAGCGCGTAATGGCAAGTCTTAAAGACCTCCGCAACCGTATCGCCTCGGTTAAGGCAACCAGAAAAATCACCAAGGCCATGCAAATGGTGGCTGCTGCAAAGCTGCGCCGTGCGCAGGAAGCAGCTGTGGCCGCGCGTCCCTATTCAGAACGCATGGCTGTGGTTCTGGCCAATTTGGCTGGTGCTGTGGCTGGGCAATCGGGCGCTCCCGCACTTCTTGCTGGAACGGGCAAAGACCAAACCCATCTTCTCGTAATCTGCACCGCAGAACGCGGGCTGTGCGGTGGTTTTAACTCATCCATCGCGCGTCTGGCACGTGAGCATGCTGAAAGGCTAATTGCGCAAGGCAAGACTGTGAAAATGATGACAGTCGGCAAAAAGGGCAATGATGCACTCAAACGTGTGTACGGAAAATACATCGTTGAAGCTGTCGATTTCCGCGGCCAAAAGGCCGTGCGTTATGACAATGCAACCGGTGTTGGTGCAACCATCATCCGCATGTTCAATGAAGGCGCATTTGATGTGTGCACAATTTTCTTTGCTGAATTCAAATCAGTGATCAGCCAGAAACCAACTGCTTTGCAAATGATTCCTGCTGCTGTGGCTGGTGGCGTGACGGCTGATCTTGGTGGTGCAGTTTATGAGGCAGAGCCAGATGAAGGTGAAATCCTAACCGATTTACTGCCACGTAATATCTCAATCCAAGTGTTCCGTGCACTTCTCGAAAATGCGGCGTCTGAACAAGGTGCGCGCATGAGTGCGATGGATAATGCGACGCGCAATGCGGGCGACATGATCAACAAGCTGTCGATTAAATACAATCGCCAGCGCCAAGCCCAGATTACCAAAGAACTCATCGAAATTATTTCCGGCGCAGAAGCGCTCTAAGATACGAGAAGGAACCGCAACATGGCAAAAGCAGCTGCTGCAACGAAAACCACCAAGAAGGGCTCAGGCCTTGTTGGCCGCATCACGCAAGTCACAGGCGCTGTGATCGACGTGCAGTTTGATGGCGACTTGCCGCAAATTTTGAACGCGCTCGAAACCACTAATGGCGGCAACCGCTTGGTCCTCGAAGTGGCCCAGCATCTGGGTGAAAAAACTGTGCGCACCATCGCCATGGATTCGTCTGAAGGTCTGGTTCGCGGTCAATTGGTTTATGACACCGGCACACCGATCATGATGCCCGTTGGGCCAGAAACATTGGGCCGCATTATGAACGTGATCGGCGAACCTGTGGATGAAGCAGGCCCGATGAAAACCAAGCTCACGCGCGCCATCCACCAGGACGCGCCATTGTTTGTTGAACAATCTACCGAAGCTGAAATTCTGGTAACCGGTATTAAGGTTGTGGATTTGCTTGCACCTTACGCAAAGGGCGGCAAGATTGGCCTGTTCGGCGGCGCTGGTGTTGGCAAAACCGTTCTGATCATGGAACTGATCAACAATGTGGCTAAGGCGCACGGTGGTTATTCGGTGTTCGCAGGCGTGGGTGAACGCACCCGTGAAGGCAATGATCTTTATCATGAGATGATCGAATCTGGCGTGAACAAGAAGGGCGGTGGCGAAGGCTCCAAAGCTGCACTCGTATACGGCCAAATGAATGAGCCTCCAGGTGCGCGCGCGCGTGTTGCACTCTCCGGCCTCACAGTGGCCGAACATTTCCGCGATGAAGGCCAAGACGTGTTGTTCTTCGTTGATAATATTTTCCGCTTCACACAAGCGGGCTCTGAAGTGTCGGCTCTTCTGGGCCGCATTCCATCAGCCGTGGGTTATCAGCCAACTTTGGCTACCGACATGGGCACCATGCAAGAGCGCATTACCACAACCCAAAAAGGTTCGATCACTTCTGTGCAGGCCATCTACGTACCAGCCGACGATTTGACTGATCCTGCCCCTGCTACATCGTTTGCGCATTTGGACGCGACCACAACGCTGTCGCGTTCGATTGCTGAAAAAGGTATTTATCCTGCTGTGGATCCACTGGACTCCACATCACGCATGATGGACGCCCGCATTATTGGTGATGAGCATTACCAAACGGCTCGCCGCGTTCAGCAAATTCTGCAACGCTATAAGGCCCTGCAAGACATCATCGCCATTCTCGGTATGGATGAATTGTCGGAAGACGATAAAACTGCCGTGGCCCGCGCCCGCAAGATTGAACGCTTTATGAGCCAGCCGTTCTTTGTGGCCGAAGTGTTCACCGGTTCACCGGGCAAGCTGGTTCCACTGGCCGATACAATCAAGGGCTTCAAAGGCCTGTGCGATGGTGCCTATGATCATTTGCCAGAAGCTGCGTTCTATATGGTTGGTACGATTGAAGAAGCTGTCGAGAAGGCCAAGAAGATGGCTGCTGAGGCGGCGTAAGTTAATATTTAAACCGTCATTCCCGCGAAGGCGGGAATCTCTGTTTCACTTTTAACGCAGATCCCCGCCTTCGCGGGGATGACGAATTAAAGAGAGTGACGATTATCATGGCACTGCATTTCGAATTAGTTTCCCCTGCGAAACTGCTTTTCAGCGGTGAGGTAGCATCGGTAACGTTGCCCGGCACTGAAGGCGAGATGACCATCATGCCGATGCATGCCCCAGTGCTGGCCACCTTGCGCCCGGGCATTGTGACTGTTGTGAGAGACGGCGGCGCAACAGACAAAATGTTTGTGCGCGGCGGCTTTGCCGAAGTGAATGCCAAGGGACTTACTGTGTTGGCCGAGACTGCTATTGCAATGGCTGATCTGGACGCAAGCGCCATGAGCGAGCAAATCAAATCTGCCGAAGTTGATGTTGCTGAAGCAAAAGACGACGAAACCAAACGCCGTGCGAATGAGAATTTGGATCATATGAAGGGTCTGCAGGCGGGGCTGTAAATTTCAGCAAACGTAGGAATTTGAAAAGCCCGCGAGATGATCGCGGGCTTTTTTGTATTGTTCTCGCTCGCATCTTTTGCGGGAGAGGACGTTTTATCACGAACCCGTGCGCGCTGTGCGTTGTCCGCCGCCTTCTGGGCGTTTGGCCCAATTGGGTTTGCTGCCGGTGCGCTTTGGGGCGCTGGAGCCTGGTGGGCGGGCGCTGCCGAATTTGCGTTCGGCGTTGGAACGGCCGCCTTCGCTGCGGCCTTCACCTGCAACGGGGCTCCATTCTTTTTTCTTGGCAAAGCCTGGCTGACCACGATGGTTCTTGCCGCCTTGGGGTTTGGTTGAGCGACCATTGGGGCGCGTGGCTCCAGTGATTTCGGTTGGAACTGAGGCTTTGCCCAATGCGTGCACCATCACTGGAACAGGCTTGCGGATAACTTTTTCAATATCGCGCAGCAATGAACGCTCGTCACCAGCACAGAACGCAATAGCGATGCCTTCAGCGCCCGCACGCGCGGTGCGGCCGATGCGGTGGACATATGATTCAGGAACATGTGGCAGATCGTAATTGATCACGTGGGATACGCCGTCCACGTCAATGCCGCGGGCTGCGATGTCAGTTGCCACTAAAACCATGATCTTGCCGTTCTTAAATCCGGCCAATGCTTTTTCACGGTTTACCTGTGATTTGTTGCCGTGAATGGCAGACGCTGTGTAGTTGGCTTGGGCTAAACCCTTTACCACTTTATCAGCGCCATGCTTGGTGCGCGTGAACACCAATGTGCGGGTCATGTTATTGTCTTTGAGCAGTTCATTGAGCAGTGCGAGCTTGGCGCCTTGATCAACGTGAATAACGGATTGGTTCACGCGCTCAGCTGTTGTGGCCACAGGGGCCACTTCAACACGCACGGGATCAGTCAACAATCCAGAAGCGAGGTTTGAAATTTCCTTGGGCATGGTGGCTGAGAAAAACAGGTTCTGGCGTTGCTTTGGAAGCATCGCCGTCAATTTGCGGATGGCGTGGATGAAGCCCAGATCGAGCATTTGATCAACTTCATCAAGCACGAAAATTTCGACCTTGCTCAAAGTCACGGCGCGACGATCAAGCAAATCGACCAAGCGGCCTGGTGTGGCCACGAGGATATCAACACCGCCGCGCAGAATTTCCATCTGCTTGCCAAGTGATGTGCCACCAAATACGCAGGCGCGTGAAAGCTTCATATATTTACCGTAGGTTTTGAAGCTTTCAGTGATTTGGGCTGCAAGTTCGCGGGTTGGGGAAAGGATGAGCGCGCGGCACGTGCCTTTGGCAGGGCGATCTGCATGTTTGGAGAGGCGCTCTAAAATTGGCAGCGCAAACGCTGCGGTTTTGCCCGTGCCGGTTTGCGCGATGCCGAGCAGATCTTTGCCTTCAAGAAGTGAAGGGATAGCGCGGGCTTGAATAGGGGTTGGCTTGTCATAGCCTTCTGCGGCGAGGGCCTTCAGAAGTGGTTCAGACAAGCGGAGGTCGTTAAATGATGTCAAAATATAGTCTCGTTCGGAACGATTGGGGAAGCGCCAAGCCATGTCCGAGTGAATGCATGCGGGAATCGCAGGCTGTTCAAGCGAGGCGCTTAAACCACCCCATGTGAAAGGATTGTTCGGGAAATTCGCAGTTTCAGCTAGAACGGCTGCCAATCTGGCGCCTCACATATTCTGTTTGGCTGATTGCGATGGCCTGCATATGCTCGTTGCAGTGCAATATGTCAAGGGTTGTGTTTTGAGCATAGCTTCGCTGGGTGTGAAAACGGTTATTCCGTTTCTTTGGGTAGAAGTGAAGGGTTGCGCGGGCGCAAACAAACACGAATATGCCGGTAGGGTATTCCGGCTATGAGAGTGCTTATAAGCACCCACGCTTTTGCGGCGATTTTTGCTGTTGGTGAACGAGAGTCTCTGGAACTGGGCGGCTGTGACGCCGCAGCTGAAAGTCAAGCAAGTCTCTTGCCCACTAGGGCTGACAAGGTCGTAGTGCCCTGCCTTTTTCAATCAACAGCTCCCGAGAGCCTGAACCACGATAGTCCAAACCCGCAAGCGCCACATCTTTCCCAGCCAAAGCCACCGTCGCGAACGTTGGCCCCTTCAAGGGAGGACAGGAACATAGATAGTCCAGAATATAAATGTATGTCAACTCTTATTTCCTATTTTGGAAAATATATTTTACGATGAGCAGAGAGCCTCATCTGGCCGAAGGCCGGATGATGTCTCTTTCCTGCAAGTTGGAGAGGAGACTGTTTATAATTTCTGATGACGCCGTGCGAGCCACTTGTCCAAGACGACAAAGCCGAGTGCGACAATTGAAAACGCGAACAGCAAAATCACTATATTCAGTGCCATTTGCGCTGGCGGCAATGATGTTGGATTTAAAAACCAATAGGCGTACCAGCCATCAGCAGCGCCTCTTGTTAAAGCATAAACAAAATATGCGAATGCGGGAACAACTGCAAAAACAGCGTTACGCCATTGCAATTGTCCATGGCCAGAAAAAAACCAAGACGTCACAAACAAAACTGGTGTTGCATCATGAAGTCCGTGATCAACCACGGCCTGCCATCCGGTGGGTTGCCAGATTGCCCTGAGTGCAACTGAGTAAACCAATCCAACAATAAAAATTGCAGTTGCGGTTGCGAGACGTGCATTTGCATTTGCAAAAACCGAGTTTGGTTTTATCGCCATAACGGTTGCGACCACTGCAACAGCGCAATTCGTCAGTATGGTGAAAAATCCAAAAAAACGCCAAACGGCTTCTAAAACACTAGCGCCTTCGCCAGTCATTTTTTGAACAATGAGCACGAGTTGAACTGCTAAGGCGCACCACGCGACTAATGCTGTGAACGTTGCAAAAGTTTTTGAAGCCATTACTGTGTCAACGCAGCCTGTTACTTAACCAGTTCCTGCACTTCGACCAATTTGGATTTACGCCCATAGAGGCAAAGCATTTTTCCTGATGCGCCTTTCATGTGTTTTTGAGGGTATATCCCACTCACCACCCGAATGTCATATCCTACTGTGTCTGAAAAATGGCTGCTTGCTGAAACACTTGCTTTGGTCAGCCCGGAAGCAGCAATGCAGGCCTTAGCCGAATCTGCATCAAGCTTTGCCCATGCATCAGGTGAAGAAGCGTGTGCCACATGTGCAAAGCTCGAAACCAAAATGATAAGTCCGAGAGTTTTGAATTTTACCAAATCCATCTGCACGATTTCCTGTCTCAATTATTTCATTTGTTCACTTACATGAAAAGCCGGGTGCAATCTTGCACTTCGGACGATTGGGGCGTGGCGGTGGGCGATGACCAATATGCGGCCTCACTATGATTATGGGGCGCACCACAACAATGGGTTTAACGACAACAGCGCGCTCAAGATACCCAGCCGACACCCAGCCGCGAATGCCCTGCCCAGCGACGCGGCACCAACTCGTCTCACATTTTAAAATATCAACACGTATGCCAGCGGCCAGTGTTGCAAGACGCTCATATTCGGTTCCTGGCCCCGACCGAAGATTGACGTTTTGCGTTGTAGTGGCCGTTTCGGCTTTTGCGCTCAAAGGCGAAAGGATCATCATCGACCCAGTGGCGAGCATCGCTACTAATTTTAGATAACGCATAGATTACTCCTTGGCTCTGGCAAAATTTGAAAAGCTGAAATTCGCAAATAATTTTAAAGTTGCTTAAATGCGTCATTATCAATTTAAGACTAGTGGACTTCTAACGTCAACTACGCAGATTTGGTTCAATGAAATAATTGGCCAATATAAATTATCTGACAAACGTCTCAACAAGCGCAGCCAAGTCAACCATTTTGCTGAAAATCGCTTCAGCGCCGATATCTTTTAATTTTGTGCCGTGGGATTGTTGGTCTTCGTAAGTGCCAGTAAAGCCAAGCGTCCAGCAGCCTGCATCCACGGCTGCGGTGACACCGGAGATGCTGTCTTCCACCACCAAGCAATTATCGGCTTTGGTGCCCGCATTTTTGGCGGCGAGGAGATACATGTCTGGAGCTGGTTTGCCCTGAGGTACGTCTTCGTAAGTTACGATGGCGTTTTTGAAATAGGGCAGCAGGCCTGTGAGTTGGAGTGCCAGCTTCACACGGTCTTTCGGGCCGTTTGAGGCAATCGACATGGAGAGACCCATATTGCGGATATCTTCCAGCGCATCGCGCACGCCGCGCACGAGTTTGAGCTCGGTGCGATACATTTCATTCATGCGGGCGTTTTTGAGGTCGGACAAATTTTCGGGTAGTTTTGTGCCGTGTTCTTTTTCAAGCGCCTTGATCATGTCTTGAAACGTTGTGCCAACAAAGCGTCTATGGGCTTCGGCTTCAGTGATCTTGATGCCAGCGCGGGTCAAGATTTCAACGTCGGCGCGCATGGACAAGGGTTCGCTGTCGACCAGAACGCCGTCGCAATCAAATATGATGTGAGAAATGCTCATATATAATCCTTAAGCGCCCAAATGCCGGAAAGCTGCTATAACGTCAACATAGACTTCTCGTTTGAACGGAATAATTAATTCTAGCATTTCGTCCATTTTGGCCCAGCGCCACGCGTCAAACTCTTGTTTGTGGCCGGGGGGTTGGAGGTTGATTTCACTATCTAGCCCAGTGAATTTCAAAGCAAACCATTTTTGTTTCTGGCCGCGATATTTGCCGCCCCAGCTTTTGCCAATGAGATGTTCTGGTAGATCGTAATTATACCAGCTGGGCGCTTCGGCAATGATATGGGCATTGGTGACGGCGGTTTCTTCATAAAGTTCGCGGATGGCGGCTTTGGCAGGGTCTTCGCCTGCATCAATGCCGCCTTGGGGCATCTGCCACCATTTGCCAACGCCATCGTCATTTTGTTTTTCAAAGCGGCGGCCGATCCAGACCAAGCCTTGGGCATTCAACAGCATGACGCCAACGCAAGGGCGGTAGGCCACGATTTCAGGCTTTACGCGTTCGGTCATCCAAGCCTGCCTTTGAAGGCGGCAGATGCCGGCATGATGACGATGCCGCGGTCTGCAGCGGATTTGGCCCATTCGCTGACAGCTTCAATGGTGGTTTCAAGGCCTGTTCCGGTGCCGATTGCCATGCCATTGGTTTTGGCTTCTTCTTCGAGCAAATTGAGAGCAGCTGAGATCGAGGTGGCATTGCCATCAAGGTCAATGACCGAATTGGCGTGGCGCACTTGCATGTTCATCGACTTTGCAACGCCGTCAGTGGCAGACAGAGGCAATGAGCCATCTTCCATGAATAAGATACCACGCTTGCGGAGTTCGGTCAGCATGGGTTTAATGGCGGGGGCAGAAGACAAGAATCTGCCGCCCATGTAATTCACCACGCCTGTGTAGCCAGTAAAACGGCTCAAATGCCATTGCAGGGATTCTAAGTTGGCGTCGTCGGGGCCATCAGCAAGAAGGGTTTTGGGGCCAGGGTTGGTGGCTGGAAAGCCCACAGGTTCCAGGGGCAATTGTAGCAGAACTTCATGGCCGCTGGCGCGGGCCCGGTTAACCTGGGCTTGCAGGTTGTCGCCATAAGGGGCGAAGGCCAATGTGATATCGCCCGGTAATTCCTTGGCGGCTTTGGCACTCAATTTTTCGTTGAGGCCCATGCCACCTAATATGATGATGATTTTTGGGGCTTCGGAATGAATGAGGCCCATGGGTACAGGACGGGCGTAGATTTCGGATGGCTTTTTTCCGTTTGAATTGATTTTGGGTAATGGCCCCGCAACGCTTGCTTCGACAAATCCGGTGGCTGGGGCTTTGGTGAGTGGTTGAGCGGCGCTGACATAAATAGTTGCGTCCTGTTGGTAGTTTTGTTGTTCCACGGGTTCAACAATTGTTGCGACAGGCTTTGAGCCGACGGGTTCTTCGTCAATTGTTTCGGTTTGTTGGGCTTGCTCGGGAAGGGGTTCCACACTGGCGGTTTTGATTTCTTCAAGCGGCGGAATATTCAGAGTGACGACAGGTTCACCAGCAAAAGGCATAGGCTGTTTAACCAGCCAGTATCCACCAGCGATGAATGTGGCAATGACCAGCGCATAAGACGATGTGAGCGCGCGGGGCCGCCTTTCCCAAATCCTTTGGGATAAGCGACGCTGATGCAGCGGCTGTTTTAATTCGTCACGGGGCATTGAGGCTCTTCGATTCGTCTTGAGGCCACTGTGTGGGGGCAAGGCTTAATGGTTTATTAACCGTGATATAAAAAGGGGCCGAAACATTAAGTTCCGCCCCGCTTTCAGATAAATATCAGTTCGACTGTTTGTTCGCGTCAGCAGGTTTGGTGCTTGGTGGGACAACGTTGGTGACCACTTTTTCGCCGTGGAGGAAATCAACCGCAGCTTTCAGTTGGACGTCCTTGGTTTTGTCCTCAGGCACATAGGCCGATGAGCCACCGCCTTCGTCGCCGCCGCCGGGGTTGGCCAAATGGCCATTGAGTGCGGCTTCGCCTTCAGTTGAAACATTTTTACCCATCAGTTCGGGTGGCAATGGTTGTTCAATCACAATATCCGCATCAATACCTTTGGCTTGAATAGAACGACCAGAGGGGGTGAAGTAACGCTGTGTCGTTAAACGAATTGCACCCTCATTTCCCAATGGGATGATCGTTTGCACAGAGCCTTTGCCGAAAGAGCGGGTGCCAATCATCGTGGCGCGTTTTTGATCTTGCAAGGCGCCAGCAACAATTTCTGAAGCGGAGGCTGAACCGCCATTGATCAAGACGACAAGCTTTTTGCCGTTGGTCAGATCGCCCTTTTGGGCTGTATAACGCTCGACTTGATCGGCATTGCGGCCTCGTGTTGAAACCACTTCGCCTTTTTCCATGAACACATCAGACACGGCAATGGCTTGTTGGAGGAGACCACCTGGATTATTGCGCAGATCAAGGATGAAGCCTTTTTCTTTGCCGCCCATTTTTTGGTCGAGATCTTGGATGGCTTTGGACAGGCCACTTTCGGCCTGTTCGTTGAATGTGCTGATGCGTACATAACCAATGTCATTGGCTTCAATCGAAGACTTTACGGATTCAATCTTGATGATATCGCGCACAATTTTAACGTCAAAGGGTTCACGCTTGTCGCGCACAATTGTGAGGTTGATGGGTGTGCCGACAGCGCCACGCATTTTATCGACAGCTTCGTTCAAGGTGATGCCTTGGACTTGTTTGCCGTCAATCTTGACGATCAAATCATTGGCCAAGATGCCTGCCTTAGCAGCGGGTGTGCCATCATAAGGCGACATCACTTTGACGATGCCATTTTCCATGGTGACTTCAATGCCGAGGCCGCCAAATTCACCTTTGGTCTTCACATTCATATCGGCGAATTCTTTGGCATTCATGAAGCTTGAATGTGGATCAAGCGAGGTGAGCATGCCGTTAATGGCGGCTTCCATCATCTTTTGTTCATCGGGCTTTTCAACATAATCTGAGCGCACGCGGTCATAAACATCGCCGAAGAGATTGAGCAACTTATAAGTTTCAGCATTGGTGGCAGCGGTGGCCCCGTTGAAAGCCTGCAAGGCCGCGATGCCAGAAACGGCACCCACCAAAACCAAAGTTATATTGCGCATCTGAGTATTCACCTTCATTTCATTGCCTCTTTTCTGCCGCCGATCCACCAGGGGGAGGGATCAACCGGGTCATTGTTCTTTCTAAACTCAATATAAAGCACGGGTTGTGCGTTATTTGTTTCACTGCCGATCAATGCCACTGAGGATGGGCCTTTTCCCATTTGTCCTAAGGGCTCGCCTGCTCTTATGCTTTGTCCAATCTCGGCTGAAATCTGGTTCATGCCTGCCAAGAGAACGAGATAGCCCTCTCCGACGTTCAAGATCAAGAGCTGACCGTAAGATCTAAACGGGCCTGCGAATTCTACGCGGCCATCAACGGGTGAGATCACAGTGGAATCGGCGGAAGCGGCGATGGCCAAGCCGTCGGAAGCTCCACCTAAGCCGTTGTCCTCACCAAATTGCTTTAATTTATCGCCTTGTACTGGATAGTCCAGTTTGCCGTGAGCCTCAGTGAACACCATCATGGGGCGCATTAAGGCTTCGCGCTTTTTACGCTCGGTTTCTTCCAAGGCTTTGGCTTCAGCGGTTTTTAGGGCTTCGGCTTTTTTCTTTTCTTCTTCTAAGGCTGCCAAAAGTTGTTTCAAGTTTTTAGCTTGTTTTGCCAGTTCGGCAGAGCGAAGCTTTTCGTCTGTAAGGCTTTTTGCTGATGACGCGGCGAAGGCCTTTTTTTCTGTTTGAAGTTTGATGAGTTCAATTTGCGACACAGCTAACGCTTGGAGGGCCGCTTCCTGAGATTTTTTGGTGTCTTCGGTCTCGGTTTTAATGGCTTCGAGTCTGTGCAGATCGTTTTGGAGGTTTTGCGCCTGATCACGCATTTCAGGAACGACTGCGCCAAACATCATGGCGCCACGCAGGGCTTGTAATATGTTTTGCGGTTCGACAACGAGAGCTGGAGGTGGATTTTGCTCTAAGCGTTGGAGGCCCGCTAAAAGCTCTGAGAGCTGATCCTGCTTTTCAGCCAGAGTGCTACGGATAATAATAGATTCAGCGCCGAGTTTTTTCAGTTTTTGATCAGCTGTTTGGACTGCGCTTTGTTGGCTTTCTAAAGTTTTTGCGAGTACGATAAGTTTGTCAGAGATTTCGGCCTGGGCCTTGATGGCGGTTTCGATGTCATTTGCCAAAGCCGCTTGCTTGTTGCTTGAATCTTTGAGGCTTTGTTCAACTTGACCGAGCTGGGCTGTTGGGTCCACTGTTTGCCCATGCGCTATGCCTTGCAGGAGAGCAAGCATGGATGCTGCAAAGAGTAGGCGGCTGCGCAAAATCGAAAATCTCATATCAAAAGCGAAACTGCCTTTATCACATGTCAAAAATGGGGCCAATCACGACCTATGATAGGGATGATTCATCATAATCGTGAGGGATCGGTAAATTTGTTCGAGGAGCATGATGCGAGCCAAACGATGTGGCCACGTCATGGCTCCTAAAGCGATGAGATGATTAGCTTTTGTCCTGGTTGATGGATCATGGCCGTCGGGGCCACCCAAGAGAAAGCTCAAATCATTTGCGCCTTGGTCGGCATGTTTTCGAATCAAACTTGCAAACTCTTCACTCGAATGTGATTTGCCGCGCTCATCTAACACAAATGTAATTGTACCTGCAGGCATTGATGACCAGAGAATTTTGGCCTCTTCTTCCATGCGGGTTTTGACATTTGGGTTTTGCGATTCACTCCACTCGCTGATTTTGAGCGAAGTCACACCTGCTTTGCGGCCAAATACCTCGATGCGACCGGCATAATCATTGGCCAGCATTTTTTCTGGCCCAGTTTTGAGTTTGCCGATCGCTGCTATGTGAAGGCGCAAGGGTTATTCCGCGTCGCGCGATTCCATTGTGCCTTGCTCAGTGGGGGCGTGTTCTGACCAGAGCTTTTCCAAATTGTAAAAGCTGCGCACTTCAGGGCGGAAGATGTGGACGATGACATTGCCTGCATCAACCAGAACCCAATCACTCTGATCGAGGCCTTCAACGCGGATGTCTTTCTGGCCCGTTGCTTTAAGCTTGGTGACCAGTTGCTCAGCAATTGCTGCGACGTGGCGATTGGCACGGCCCGAAGCGATGACCATGCCATCAGCCATGGACGAGCGGCCTTCGAGATTAATCGAGATCACTTGTTCGGCTTTGGAATCATCCATCGAATCCAAGATCACATTCATCAAAGGCCAGTCTGGGCCTGCATAGCGTGGACCTATTGGGGCGGCGACTTTGACGATAGCGACTTTTTTAGGAGCCGCTTTTTTGGTTACGGCCTTTTTAGGAACTGCTTTTTTTTCTGTTACTTTTTTGACGGCAGTTTTCTTAACCGCAGCTTTCTTTACAGCGATTTTTTTTGGAGCTACTTTTTTAACGATCTTTTTGGCTACAACTTTTTTAGCTATAAGTTTTTTAGCAGCAACCTTTACAGGTTTCTTGATAGCCTTCTTCGGCGTTGCTTTTTTGATCGCCTTTTTAGGAGCGACCTTAACGGCTTTCTTCAAAGCTTTCTTTGGCGCTGCCTTTTTTACAAGTTTCTTGGCCACCTTCTTTGGTGCTGTCTTCTTCACTGCTTTTTTAAGGGCAACTTTTTTGATGGCTTTCTTAGCAATAGCCTTGGTGGTTGGCTTTTTTGCGGCGGTTTTTTTGACAGCTTTCTTTGCGGTCTTCTTCACAGGTTTCTTGCTCAGGGTCTTATTCCTTTATTTGATGGAATGCTCATACCAAATATTTGTTGATTATGAAACCGCTTTGACAGCCTGTCTGATCGCCGTCGAACTTTCGCTGCGCAGGGGCATGGAGATGAACACCCAGGCGGGGGCTTTGCGTTTGGCCAAGAGACCTGACTGCTCGTTGCTCACACGGTTGTTGCTGTAGCGAATTGCGGCTTGGCCACCCAAAGCGCGGACCGAATAGCCCGGTCTTGCAAGGACTGCGATAGGTAAGGTCTCAACGATGTGATTCCAATCATGCCAGCGATCAAGGTCAGCAAAGCTATCAGCGCCCATGATCCATACGAAATGGGCTTTGGTCATTGCTTGTTTGAGGGCGGCAAGCGTTTGAGCCGTGTTGCGGCTATGGATTTGGTTTTCAATGTCGGTGACTTTGAATTGCGGGTGTCTGGCGATCAGTTTGGTGTGGGCGAGGCGGGCCGAATATTCACCCGTTTCCGTGGTGTCCTTCAAGGGGTTTTGCGGGGAGACGAGCCACCAGACCCAATCGAGTTGCAAACGTTTTAATGCATAAAGTGCAACCATGCGGTGGCCAGCATGAGCGGGGTTAAAGGAGCCGCCAAAAAGTCCGATGCGCTGTCCTTCGCCGAAAAGTGGGAGTTTTAACATTGAGGGTTAAGGCCTGATCTGGCCGTTCCCCCTGATTTGATATTTGAATGTGGTGAGTTGGTTGACACCGACCGGGCCACGGGCATGCATTTTTCCGGTAGCAATGCCGATCTCTGCACCAAAGCCAAATTCGCCACCATCGGCAAATTGGGTCGAGGCATTGTGGAGGACGATGGCGCTGTCGAGGTCGTTCAGAAAATGTTCAGCAGTGGCTTGGTCTTCGGTCACAATCGAATCTGTGTGCTGCGAGCCATATTTTGTGATGTGAGCGATGGCGGCGTCCACACCATCCACCACGCGCATCGACACGATGCTGTCGAGATATTCGGTTGACCAATCTTCTTCGCTGGCGGGTTTGACTGCTGGGTTGGCGGCCATGGTTTCTTTGTCACCACGCACTTCGCATCCGGCATTGATCAGTGTACTGATGATTGGCGCTAGGTTTGAGATTTTTGCGCGGTCGATTAAAATCGTCTCGGCAGAGCCACATACTCCGGTGCGGCGCATCTTGGAATTGAGCACGATTGATTTGGCCATTTCGAGATCGGCAGCTTTATCGACATAAACATGGCAGATACCCTCCAGATGGCTGAAGACGGGGACGCGGGCGTTTTCGTTGACGCGGGCCACAAGGCTTTTGCCGCCACGGGGGATGATCAAATCGATGGTGCCATTCAGGCCCGAAAGCATTTCGCCCACAGCATCACGGCTGGTGGTTTGCACCATTTGGATTGAGTTCGGATCTAGGTCTCCATCTGCGAGCCCTTGTTGCAGGGCAGCGACAATTAATTGCGATGTGGCAAATCCATCGGAGCCACCGCGCAAGATGGCAGCGTTTCCCGATTTCAAACAGAGCCCGCCTGCATCTGCAGTAACGTTGGGGCGGCTTTCGTAAATGATGCCGATGACTCCGATGGGGACGGAGACTCGCGATATTTCCATTCCGTTAGGGCGCTTCCATTTTTCTTGGACGCGGCCAACGGGATCATCAAGGGCTGCTATGTCTTCAAGGCCTTGTGCCATTGCTTCGATGCGCACGGCGTTCAATGTGAGGCGGTCGATGAAGGAAGATTTGAGGTCTTTGGTTATGGCTCCTGCAACGTCCATATCATTGGCTGATTGAATGGCGGCAGCTTGAGCGCGGATGTGTTTGGCCATGGCTTTGAGCGCGGCATTTTTTTGAGACGTTGACGCAAGAGCAAGGGTGCGCGCGGCGGTGCGGGCTTGTTTGCCGATATTCAAAGTTACGTCGTTCATGTTCTATCCATCATCACTAAATCATCGCGGTGGATCATTTCATCGCGGTCACCAGCACCTAAAAGTTTTTGCACATCGGCAGATTTAAGACCAATGATTTGTTTGGCTTCAACGGCATCATAGCCCACAAGCCCACGGGCCAATTCGGGGCCGTCGATTAACATGATGCTAACTGTGTCACCACGGGCGAATGTCCCCTCAACTTTTTTGACACCAGCGGGAAGCAAGCTTTTGCCTTTGAGTAATGCGGTTTTGGCACCATCATCAACAAAGAGTTTTCCCGTGGGTTGCAAGGTTCCGGCGATCCAGCGTTTGCGTGATTGCATGGCGTTGCTTTGCGCCACGAACCATGTGCAGCGGGCGTTTTCTGAAATGCGTTTTAAAGGGTGCATTTCATGACCCGAAGCAATCACCATGTTGCAGCCTGAAGACAGCGCTATTTTTGCTGCTTCTATTTTGGTGACCATGCCACCCGAACCCACGCCAGAGATGGGTTTGCCCGCCATAGCTTCAACTTCTGGCGTAATCTCGCGCAGTTCGGGAATGAAGGTGGCGCCTTTTTGATTGGGGGGTGCGGAGTAAAGGCCGTCAATATCAGAGAGCAGCACCAGCACATCACCTGACATCATGGAAGCAACGCGGGCAGCGAGGCGGTCGTTATCGCCGTAGCGAATTTCGGAGGTGGCGACTGTGTCGTTTTCGTTGATGACGGGGACGGCACCTTGGGCAAGCAAAGTCGAGAGAGTTGCTCTGGCATTGAGATAGCGGCGGCGCTCTTCGGTATCGGTCAGTGTCACCAGGATTTGTGCAGCGACGATGTTTTTAGTGCGGAGCGCTTCTGACCAAGCTTGGGCTAAGGCGATTTGGCCAACGGCAGCTGCGGCTTGGCTTTGATCGAGTTTGAGTTTGCCTTTCGGCAAGCCTAATGTGCGACGGCCAAGCGCGATGGCACCCGATGAGACGAGGATGACATCAGCACCTGCAATTTTGAGATCAGCCACATCATCAACCAAAGAAGACAGCCAAGAGGCTTTGATGGTTCCGGTTTTTTGATCGACAAGCAATGCCGAACCCACTTTGACAATGATGCGTTTTGCCTTTGCTAACCGCGAGATCACGGCTTCCAGCCTTCGGTTGTAACCCCGACTGGATCAGGCACATGTTTTGGCTTGCGGTTGCCACTGATGACAGCCCAGAGATCGAACATGGCTTGCTCAGTATTTTTCTGGGTGGCGGCAGAAATGAGCAGTGGAGATTTTTTGATTTTGGTTTCGAAAGTCTTCACCTTCTTCTCAAGCTCTTTAGGCTCGATGGCGTCGATCTTGTTGAAGGCAATGATTTCGGGCTTCTTTGCCAGTATTGGGGAATAGGCTTTGAGTTCCGCGCGGATGACTTTATATGCGTCGACGAGATCGTCAGCCGTGGCATCAATCATGTGAATCAACACGGCGCAGCGTTCGACGTGGCCCAAAAACCGTGTGCCAAGGCCAGCCCCTTCTGATGCGCCTTCGATCAGGCCTGGGATATCTGCGAGTACGAATGAATTTGCAGCGACCTTCACTACGCCGAGCTGAGGGTGCAGCGTGGTGAAGGGGTAATCTGCAATCTTGGGACGCGCGGCGGATACCACTGAGAGCAATGTCGATTTGCCCGCATTGGGCAGACCGACAATGCCTGCGTCGGCGATCAATTTCAGGCGCAGCCAAATCCAACGCTCTTCGCCCATTTGACCGGGATTGGCATTATAGGGGCTGCGATTGGTGGCGGATTTGAAATAATGATTACCAAAGCCGCCATTGCCGCCTTTGGCGATGCGAATGCGGTCACCGGCTTTAGGCAGATCGGCAATTAATGTTTCATGGTCTTCTTCATAGATCTCGGTTCCGGTTGGAACTTTCAGAATGATGTCTTCAGTAGAGTTACCAGCGCGAAGCCTGCCCATGCCGTGGCCCGCGGTGCGCACTTTGAAATGCTGCTGATAGCGATAGTCAATCAGCGTGTTGAGATCGTTATGCGCTTCAACCCAAACATCGCCGCCTGTGCCGCCGTCTCCGCCGTCGGGGCCGCCGAATTCAATAAATTTTTCACGGCGAAACGACACGGCTCCAGCACCACCGTCACCAGCGCGGACATAAATTTTGCATTCATCAAGAAATTTCATGGGCTGCTCATAGATCGTTTGAGTGAAATCGCCAAGACCTCGACATGTGCAACGCAAAAAGTAGACAATCAGAAATTGCGACAATCCGTCACGGAGTCGTTTTTGCAACCTTATTCTCGCCTCATTTGAGCTTTCTATGCCCCTTCCCCCCAGACGTCGGCGGTCTTTGTGGGTTTTGCTTTCCAGTTTGGCTGGATATTTTTTGTAATGCCGTTTGATCAAAAAAAGGAATTGTACATGCGTTTTAAGTTGCTTTTGTCTGTTACGGCTGCGGTGTTATCCGCCAGCCTCCTGTCAACTTCCGCAAATGCCACGATGCGGCATTCCCATAAACTTCATCACAAGGTTCATCTTTCGAAAGCCCATTTTCCAAAAGTTTCGCCTGCTACTCGTGCTAATGTTCAGGCGATGATTAAATCGCAGGCGCCGCATTATGGTGTGCCAACTTGGTTTGCGCTGCGCATTGCTAAGATTGAGTCTGGTTATAACCCGCTGGTCACCGGCAGTGTTGGCGAGATTGGCGTGTTTCAGCTGAAATGTCAGACAGCACGCGGTATTGGTTATTCAGGTGCTTGCTCTGGGCTCTATAATGTTTCGACCAATGTTAAATATGGTTTGAAATATTTGTCGCTGGCCGTGAAGTCATCACATGGCAATATGCGGTTGGCGGCTTCAAAACATAATGGTGGACTTGGCCGCAAGAGCTTGGTCCCGCGTTATGTGGCCATGGTATTCTAAAAAATGCAGAAATATGAGGCGGCAAGATTAACCTGAGTTGATCGAAAATAGTAACTTGGGGCGATTTTGACTTTTCTTTGAAAGTCAAAACGCTCCGAGGCCGCCTCATTTGTAACTTGTCAAAAAATTAAGATTAATGCACTCTCCCGAAACATTCCGGTCGCCGAGGGCAATACATGAAGCTTTGGTTTCAACTGATCTTTTCTGTCTGCGTGATTGGTTTTGCAGGATCAGGTGCCAAAGCAGATGGTTCTCAATCAAAGCCTGCACTCGCTGATAAGCAATTGCGCGACATGACGTTTCGGATCATGCGAGGCAGCAAGCTTGAATGTGAGCCAAATTGCCCTGAATGGATTTTTGCCAAGGGACAGATTGTTCCTGGCACCGCCAAAAAACTCAAAGAAATTGTAGCGCTTGCTGGCAAGTCTCCGCTGATCTTGGTTGTTCAATCGGGCGGCGGCGATATGAAAGAGGCAATGACGATGGGCCGTTTTATTCGCGCTCATAAGATGAATGTTGCGGTTGGCTTTGCCTATGAATTCGGGTGTAAAGAAGAAGACCAGTTTTGTTCCAAGACTCTGAAATCGCGTAATATATCGATGGGGTTTGTGTCCACCCAACCCAGCTATTGTGCCTCGGCATGTACACTGATTCTGGCTTCTGGTCTGCAACGTATCGCGGCTGCAAACAGTGTGGTTGGCACGCACCAAGTTGTCAATAAATCAGTTGTTCAAAAAATTACTTATAATGAGAGTTTCATCATTGTGCATGGGCGTAAAAAACTTATCAGTAAAGCTGAGGCCAAGCGCGAAACTATTGTGAGCAAGCCCACGATTAAAATTGCGGCTGCTGATGTTGATCTGGTTGGCTATGTGAAGGCGATGGGCGTTGATACGAGCTTTCTCGATTTTTTTGAAAAAGCGCCGCCTAGCGATCTATACCGCATGACTTTGGGCGATCGTTTGGCCACGCGTCTCGTAACGCACCCGGTTGCGCCTGAGATTTACGCGCGGCCAGAATTGTGCAAGGGCAAAACTCCTGCTGATAATTGTGTGATCGTGGAAAATGACATCAAGGTTAGCGCTGTAAACTAGTGTGGTTTAACTTGTGAGTAGTCATTTTGTTGGCTTGTCAGAATTGAAAACTTCGGCCAGTCTGATATCTAATTCAGCGGGGAATAGATGTTGTTTTTGTCGCGTTTGATTTTAGGTGCTGTTTGTTGCGTCGCTTTGTCGTTGCCAAGTTTTGGCGCGAAGACTGTTCAACCGATTACTTCCGCTGCGTTCAAGCCACATGACATGAGCTTTCAAATCATGCGGGCCAATAAACCTGAGTGCGAGCCCAATTGTCCTCAATGGATTTTTGCTGAAGGTGATATTGTTGCTGGAACGGCGGCTAAATTTAATCGAGTTTTGCGGGCGGCTGGCAAGTTGCCGTTGTTGTTGGTTATCCAATCGCGTGGTGGTGATGTCCGCGCTGCATTGACGATGGGCAAAGCTATCAGGGCGCGGAAGATGAATGTGGCGGTGGGGTATGCGTTTTCGCTTGCATGCCCAAGCGACGATAGATTTTGTAACGATACACTGAAATCGAAACAAATTTCGCGGGGGTTTCTTTCAAGCCAGGCGAGTTATTGCGCGTCTGCATGTCCGTTGGTCTTGGCCGCAGGCGTGGAGCGCATCGCGATTTCAGACAGCATTATAGGAACTCACCAAATTATTACCAAACCATTGTTCCAGAAAGTTTTTTTCCGTGAAAAATATGTGATGGTTCGTGGACGCAAACAAATTCTCAGCCGAACGATTACCAAGCGTGAAATCATCACCGGAAAGACTACAACAAAACTAACGCCGGGTTTTGAGGCGGAGCTTGAGGGCTATGTAAGGTCGATGGGCGTTGGTGGTGATTTTCTGGATTATTATGCCAAAGCTCCACCCAGTTCGATTTATAAAATGTCTGCAGCCGAGCGATTGGAAACGAAGATCATTACATCGCAACAGAGCCCAGAATTTTATGCGCGGCCTGCGATTTGTGCAGGAGCGCAACCGGCCGCAAATTGTGTTTTGATCAAGCCCTAGACGTCTTACGGGCTAACCATTGATTTCGGGTCAAGCTGAGCTTGGTTGATGATACGTCGATACCCTGTGCTTTGGAATAGTGCTTCTCATAACTGATCGGCTTGAAGCCAAGATTTAAAAGTATGCTGGCTGAGGCTGGATTGTCATTATGATATGCGGCGACCAGTCGTGCATGGATATTGTTTACAAAGGCATGATGCACCATGGCCGAGGCTGCTTGTGCACCGTAGCCCTTGCCCCAGTGTTTTTCCGCAAACCAATAGCCTAACTCTGCTACATTTTCAAAAGCGCTAAACTCATAAGAGATAACGCCGATTAGTTCACTCGGCGCCGATTTCATTTCGATACCGCAAACCAGCGAACGCTGATCATAGGATTTGACCCAATCGAGAAAATCGAGAGCTTCAGCCAAAGAATAGGGATAGGGAACGCGTGCGAGATTGCGGCTTACATTGAAATTACCAACTTCACGCGCGATCGTATCCGCGTCGCTGTCGGCGAGCGGACGGAGTATCAAGTGTTCTGTTTTAATGATCGTCATGGTGCGATCTCAAAGCAAAAGGGAGATGGTTGCCCATCTCCCTTTGAATTCAAAGTTTTCTGACGGGTACTTATTCAGCAGCCTTCATGGGAAGGACCGAAACAAGCTGACGGTTTTCCTTGGTCGCGCGGAAAAACACGGTGCCTGGTATTTTCGCAAAGATTGTATGGTCGCGGCCAATGCCAACGCCTGTGCCAGGGTGCCATTGAGTGCCGCGTTGACGCAGAATGATGTTGCCTGCAACAACCGATTCACCGCCGAAGCATTTTACGCCCAAACGCTTACCGGCTGAGTCACGACCGTTGCGGGACGAGCCGCCTGCTTTTTTATGTGCCATGGTTTGCTCCTATCTCTTTATACTATGAACGCGCTTGATCGGTTTTAGCACGTGGTGGTTTTCCAGCCATTAATTCTTTGGCTTGTTCAATCCAATCTTCACGGGCAACGCGACCCTTTTGCTTTAGGTCGGCTTCGATACGCTCAACATCTGCAGGTGTCCAAGCAGCGATTTGAGCGAAAGTTGTGACGCCCATATCAGTCAGTGCCTTGTTGATCTTTGGACCAATGCCGCCGATCAGTGAAATGTCGTCTCCGCCTGAAGGAGCGGCCGCAACCGGGGCTGCCACGGCAGCAGGAGCTGCTACTTTCTTTTCGGCTTTCTTGCCTGAAGGTTTTGCACCACCCACAAGGATTTCAGTGATTGTCACCGAGGTCAAATCCTGACGGTGACCATTGCGGCGGCGATAATGCTTACGGCGGCGCTTCTTGAAAATAATCAAATGTGGCCCACGGGCCTGCTTTTCAATTTCGCCGACAACGGTGGCACCAGCCACGAGGGGGGCGCCAACTTGCACATCAGCACCAGCACCGACCATCAAAACCTGGTCGAAATGAATCTGATCGCCCGAAACACCTTCGAGCTTTTCAATGAGAATTTTATCGTTTGCGGCAACGCGATATTGCTTGCCGCCTGTCTTAATGACTGCGTACATGTTTTTTCCATTTTCCTTCGCGCCCTTTGGCGGCCTTTCCTAACCCATTGAAGGAAAAGCACTTTTGCAAAAGATTTCGAAAAATCTTCGGGGTTGCCGGGGGCAGCGCATGATTAACCAAGGGGCTTTTGTCCCTTTGGGTTGGTGGCTTCTATGCAAGGAGCTGGCAAGAGTCAAGGTTTCTGATCGTAGTCCTCGGCTTTTCCGAACTGACTGATCACGCGGTTCACCTCGCCGCCGAAGATGAGGGCCAGGGCTGAGAGATAGACAAAGAACATTGCCGCAAACAGGCCTGAGAGCGAGGAATAGGTGGAAGCAAAGGAATTAAAATTGACGAGGTAGATTGAAAATGCCTCTGACAAAATAACCCAGACCAAAACTGTGAGCACTACGCCCGGAAGGATAAAGCGCATTGGCATTTTTTGGGCAGGCAGAAAGTAATGGGAAATTTGCAGGCCCGTCATCAACAAAATGATTGCTAATGGATATCGCAGCTCATCGATTGTTGCGTATTTTGCAAGTTCGGTTGGAGCAAACGAGTTGAGGAAAGATTTGAAGACAGGGAACAGCACAAGGAGAATGGCGACCACCAAAAGAAGTGCCGCGGCACCAATTACGAAGACAACATTCATGGCATAAACATACCAGAGGGAGCGCGTGTCTTTTAAATTATAGGCGCGGTTCAGACCAACGCGGACAGAGTCCACACCGGCCATGGCGCTCCAGATCGTCAAGGCGGCTGAGATGCTGAGCAACCCACTGCGCGGCACCGTGAGGATAGATTGAATTTCACCCGTGAGTGGTTTGATGATTTGTTCCGGTGCCACACTGAGAAGAAAGTTTACAACTTGCTCGGCCAACTTGGCGCTGCCGAAGAAGCCTGCCAGTGTGGTGAGAAAAATGAGAAATGGGAATATCGAAAAAATTGTGCGGAAGGCGATGTTGCCTGCCAGTGGAATGGCCTCATCTGCAAACAGGCGCTTGAGGGCATCACGGAACAGTGCCAAGACTGCGAGAATTGAATCATTCATGGTTCATTTGTAGCGATAAATTTTGAAAGTTCATATGGCCTCTAAACCTTCCAATGCCATACTTGTGGCTGTTGCTCCGGCATTATTTGTGGTGCTGTGGGCGACTGGATTTGTGGTGGCCAAGCTTTCGGCTGGGCATGTGGCACCAGTTTGGTTTTTAGGGCTAAGGTTTCCCATTGCCTGCATCTTTATGTTTTGTGTGGCACTTTATCAGCGGGCAGCTTGGCCGGATTTAACTCATGCTTTTCATGCGAGCGTGGGCGGGGCGTTCATGCATGGTGGGTATTTGGCACCGATCTATTGGGCGGTGGCGCATGGTTTGCCTGCCGGGGTATCGGCACTGATCGTGGGGTTGCAGCCATTGTTCACCGCGTTTTTAGCGGCGTGGATTTTGGGGGAGCGGATTCATGGGCGGCACTGGTTTGGGCTTTTGGTTGGGTTGATTGGAATTGCATTGGTGATTTCGCCAAAATTGCATTTTCAAGGTGTGGAAGGGATTACGCCGCTAACCGTTGGGTTGGCGCTGTTTGGTGCTCTGTGCATTTCATTCGGCACGGTTTATCAAAAGCGTTTTGCCACAGGCATTGCACTTGCCACAGGTGGCACGTGGCAATATGTGGGTGGCAGTTTGGTGGTGTTGATCAGCGCCTATTTTGCGGAAGATTTCTTTTTTGATAATTCACATCAGGCCTGGTTTGCGTTGGTTTGGGCGGTGATTGTTTTGTCGATTATCGCCATCACGTTGATGATGATTTTGATCCGCGAGGGGGCGGTTTCAAAAGTATCGAGTTTGATATTCTTGGTGCCTGCCGTGGCTGCGCTGATGACTTATGTTTTGTTTGATGAGACGCTTAACATCATTCAGATTTTGGGCATGGCGGTTTGTGCGGCCGCAGTGTTGATTGTCAATGGCGCGACCACCAAAGTCCCAGCATTAGAAAGATGACAGCGATGAATTGTAGGCCCACGCGCCAGCGCATGAATTGTTGGGAACGATTTGTATTACCAGCACGCATCATGTTGAAGAGGCCAAGGCACAGCACGACGAAAACTGCGCCCATCATGATTGGGCCTGCATAGTTGAAAATATTCATTGGTCAGATACCTTGTTGACAAAACGGTCCATTAGACTTTGCGGCAAAAATCTGCGTGCAAAGCTCATCAGATGTGTAGGTGTTGTGACATAGTAATGCGCCTTGGGGCGGGGTGATTCAATGGCGTGGATGAGTTTTTCGAGTACTGATTCCGGCGGCAATTTGAAGCGGTTTGAGCCACCTTTGCCCAAACGCGCACGCTGATCTTCGTAAGCGGCCTTATAGTTTGAAGTTTCGACATTGATGTGCTTTTCGAAATTTTTGAGCGCCGTTTCGACAAATTTGGTGGCGATGGGGCCGGGCTCTATTGTGGATACGTAGATACCCGTGCCACGAAGTTCGAGACGCATTGTGTCGGTAATGCCTTCGACAGCGAATTTCGTTGCATTGTAAGCGCCACGCCATTTCATGGCGACGATGCCCAGAACCGAGGAGCAGTTTACGATGCGGCCTTGGCCATTGGCCCTGAGCATAGGCAGGCAAAGCGTTGTCAATTGATGCCAGCCAAAGAAATTGGCAGCAAACGAGGCTTCCAAGATCTCGCGGCTTAAATCTTCCACAGCGCCGGGCTGGCCTGCGGCACCATTGTTAAAGAGCGCATAAAGTTTTCCGCCTGTGCGCTTTGATACTTCATCGGCGCAGGTTTTCACTGATCCACGGTCAGCGTAATCCATGATAATTGTTTCAAGACCAAGTTCGGTCAGGCGTTTGGCATCTTCCTTATTACGTACGGTTGCAAAGATACGGTAGCCACGCGTCTTCAGGCCTAACGCGCAGGTGTACCCAATGCCGGAGGAACAGCCTGTGATAAGTATCGCCTTCATTTTGTAATCCTTAACTGCCGTATTTGAGCCTGATTTTTACGGTGTAGAGCAGTTCTTGGTTTTCGCAAGTTGTTAAGGTTTGAGCGATTAGGGTTGGCGATATGATTAATAAACACCGAATGATTTTGGTTGGCTTAGCGTTGTTGGCACAGAGCGGATTGGCGCGTGCTGATGAGCCTGTGTCTATGGGTACGTTTGATGACTGGGAAAGTTTTACCTATCAAGACCAGGGAAAGCCGGTGTGTTATGTCTACTCAACACCGAAAAAAACTGAGTCGCTCAAAAAAGTGAAGCGTGATCCAGTTTATTTTCTGGTTACGAATTATACCGGTCGCAAGGTGAAAGGTCAGGTTTCGACGATCATCGGCTATCCGTTTAAAGAATCTTCTTTGGTGACTGTGAAAATTGATAATAATTCGTTTGAGCTTTACACCAATGGTGATGCCGCTTGGGCATCGGCTGTTGATGTGGATGCGGCCATTGTGAAAGCGATGAAGACGGGCAAATTTATTTCGGTCACCGGCACATCGTGGAAGGGCACGGAGACGACTGATACTTATTCACTGGCGGGCATTGCTAAGGCATTGGACAAGATTGACACGGCTTGCAAATAAATTACGGTTGATGGCTGCTTGTGTGTTGGCATTCATTTCTTTGAATGTGGCAGCTCATGCTGGTTGTGTCCCGCAAGCTTATAACGATCATTCTTATACAATTTGCAGTTTTGATGTGAAGACTGAGCATATGGAGCTCTTTAATCTTGATCAGAATGATATTCCGCTGGGTAACTTTGACCGACTTTCGCAAAAGCTTAAGGCCGAAGGCAAGACGCTTATGTTCGCCATGAATGCCGGGATGTATGACCAGAATTTGCGGCCCATTGGACTCTATGTTGAAAATGGCGTTGAGGCCAAAAGACTGAATCGCAGAAATGGCGGTGGCAATTTTCATTTAAAACCGAATGGCGTGTTTTATATTGCGGGCGATAAAACAGGCGTGATGGAGACTGAGGCTTACGCCAAATCTGGCATTCAGCCGGACTTTGCAACGCAGTCTGGGCCGATGTTGGTGATCAATAACAAGATTCATCCGAGGCTTTCGCCAACGGGGACATCTTTCAAAATCCGCAACGGTGTTTGTGTAGCAGATGATCATATGGCGATGTTTGCGATTTCGAATGATCCGGTTGGATTCTACGAATTTGCCAGTCTGTTTAAAGATCAGCTTGGCTGCAAGAATGCATTGTTCTTGGATGGATCGATTTCTAGCCTTTATAGCACTGAGGTGGGCGGGGTGGGTGGCTATTTGCCCATCGGGCCTATGGTCGGCGTGTATGAAATGCGCTAGTAGGCGCCCATGACAATGCTTTTACAAACTGCCATTCCGCTGGCTGCCAGCTATATTCCCAATGATTTGCGCCCGACTTTGGTGGGCTTATCGCGCGAAGATCTGGCTGCTATTCTTGAACGCATTGGCGTTCCTGAAAAGCAGCGCAAGATGCGTATGCGCCAATTGTGGCATTGGATTTATCAGCGCGGTAAAACTGATTTTGCTCTCATGACCGATATTTCCAAAGAGGTTCGTGGCCAGTTGGAAGAGGCGTTTGTTTTAACCCGACCTGAAATTGTGACCGAGCAGGTTTCAACCGATGGCACACGCAAATGGTTGTTGCGTTTGGCACCCGATGCAACGGGTGCGCGGCACGAAATTGAGACCGTCTACATTCCGGAAGAAGATCGCGGCACGCTTTGTATTTCGTCGCAAGTAGGTTGCACGCTCACGTGTACCTTCTGTCACACCGGCACGCAAAAGCTGGTGCGTAATTTAACGGCGGGCGAAATTGCCGGGCAAATTATGCTGGCGCGAGACCGGATTAAAGATTGGCCTGATGATCTGGAAGCCAACCCAAAGCCGCCATCGTCTGGCCGCTATATCACCAATGTGGTTTTGATGGGTATGGGCGAGCCTTTGTATAATTTTGATAATGTGAAGACGGCGATTAACATTGCCTCTGATGGTGAGGGGCTTTCCTTGTCGAAGCGCCGGATTACTTTGTCGACGTCAGGCGTGGTGCCGGAGATCGTGCGGGCGGGGCATGAGATTGGTTCATCGCTGGCGATCAGCTTGCATGGCACGACCGATGAAATTCGTGACAAGTTGGTGCCGCTCAATAAGAAATATCCAATTGCCGAATTGATGGACGCCTGCACTAAGTATCCAGGCTCGTCGAACGCGCGGCGCATTACTTTTGAATATGTGATGTTGAAGGGTGTGAACGATAGCGTGGCCGATGCCAAGCGCTTGGTGAAATTGCTGGCGGGGATTCCGGCGAAGGTTAATCTCATCCCGTTCAACCCATGGCCGGGCACTGCTTATGAATGCAGCGAGTGGGATGTGATTGAGGTGTTTGCCGAGATCTTAAATAATGCGGGATATGCTTCGCCAGTACGCACCCCAAGAGGCCGCGATATTATGGCGGCGTGTGGGCAGCTGAAGAGTGAGAGCATGAAGGTTAGGGCGAGTGAGAGGTGAGTTCTTGATTTTCGCAAACTCTCCGACCAGTATGGTAGCGGCTTAGACAGGATAGGAAGTTGCCGTGGCCAATGCGGTTTTTTACCACAAACCAGACAGTAAATATGATGACAGCTTCGACAGTTATCATTTCCCATCTCAATATCTATCGCGTGTCACAAAGGTAGTTGGCGATTATATAACTTACTATGGACCAATTTTAGGTAAATCAGGTCGGTTTTACACTGGTTTAGGAAAGGTCGTGTCCATCAGGCCAGACTTAGCGCTATCAGATCACTACTATGCAGATATAGAGGGGTTTTTGGATTTTGATGAACCCGTTCACTACCAATTGAATGGAGGCTTTGAGCGTAAGCTCATCTCAGGGAGTGGATCAGTTAATGGCGGACGTGCTGTTCAGGCTGTGCGTTTGATAGAGCGATCTGAATTTGATGCGATAATCGAAGCTGGTCTTTCGAAGGCCGACGAATGGCCAGATAGAGTTGATGCCCATGCTCCCTATTCTTCGTTAGACATGAGCCAAATTATGGGATTTGGTGAAGACCCACAGCCAGAAATAATCCGGTCAGTTAGCCAGCTTATATTAAACAGACCGTTCAGAGACGCAAAGTTCAAACAACATGTGCGGGTAGTTTACGATAGAACATGTGCATTTACGGGACTGAGATTGATAAACGGGAGAGGTAGGCCAGAGGTCGAAGCTGCGCATATAAAACCTGTGGAATATAACGGCCCTGATTCAATTCGAAATGGTATTGCGCTATCAGGTACGGTTCATTGGATGTTTGATCGCGGATTACTTTCTCTTGCAAATGATTTCACAATTTTAAAATCTAGGCATCTCAATCATGATGTAAGTCATCTATTGCGCCCTGATTTAAAGGCCCTCGTTCCGAGAGATTCGAAGCTTCAACCACATGCTCATTACCTAGATTGGCATCGAACCAATTGCTTCAAAGATTGATGGGGTTGCAGCATTCCCCCTCGCCGTGATAGTTCGCTCCCAAGCACACCACCTCGTTCGTCACCCCTGCGGAGGCAGGGGTCCAGCTTTTTTCACGAACTTGTGGGCTAGAAGCTGGATCCCTGCCTTCGCAGGGATGACGGAGTTAAAATGAGATGACTTTAACACTACGATCTAAAAAGAGATTTTCATGACCACTAAATCCAAAATCAAAAAAGTTGTCCTCGCCTATTCAGGTGGGCTTGATACTTCGATCATTCTGAAATGGTTGCAGACTGAATATCAGGCTGAAGTTGTGACCTTCACGGCTGATCTGGGCCAGGGTGGCGAGTTGGAACCGGCGCGTAAGAAGGCCGAGTTGATGGGCATCAAGTCGATCTATGTGGAAGACTTGCGCGAGGAATTTGTGCGGGATTTCGTGTTCCCCATGTTCCGCGCCAATGCTTTATATGAAGGTGTTTATCTGCTCGGCACATCGATTGCGCGGCCTTTGATTGCCAAGCGCCTCATCGAGATTGCGGCCGAAACAGGTGCTGATGCGATTGCGCATGGGGCCACGGGCAAGGGCAATGATCAAGTTCGGTTTGAACTGACGGCCTATGCGCTGAACCCCGATATTAAAGTGATCGCCCCTTGGCGCGAATGGGAATTTAAAAGCCGCACCGACTTGATTACATTTGCGGAAGCGCATCAAATCCCCGTGGCCATGGATAAGCGCGGCGATGCGCCATTTTCTGTGGATGCGAATTTGCTGCATTCCTCATCGGAAGGCAAAGTGCTGGAAGACCCATGGGAAGAAGCACCGCCTTATGTTTATCAACGCACCATCGCGCCGGAAGATGCGCCAGATAAGGCGACCTATATTGAAGTTGAATTCAAGAATGGTGATCCCGTTGCGATCAACGGCAAGGCCATGTCTCCTGCCACTTTGCTCACTGCGCTTAATCAATATGGCCATGACAATGGTATTGGGCGGCTCGATTTGGTCGAGAACCGTTTCGTCGGCATGAAATCGCGCGGTGTTTATGAAACGCCGGGTGGTTCGATTTTGTTAGTGGCGCATCGGGCGATGGAGTCACTCACGCTGGACCGTGAAGCAGCACATCTCAAAGATTCGATCATGCCGCGCTATGCCGAGCTGATTTATTACGGCTTCTGGTTTGCGCCAGAACGCGAGATGTTGCAGACGATGATTGATAAATCTCAAGAGCATGTGGAAGGCACGATTCGCTTGAAACTTTACAAAGGCAATGTGATTGTCGTGGGGCGTAAGTCTGTGAAGTCGCTCTATAAGAATGATTTGGTGACATTCGAAGATGATCGCGGCGCTTATGACCAAAAAGATGCGGCCGGATTTATACGGTTGAATGCGCTGAGGTTGCGGACGCTGGCGGCACGGAAGCGGAATACTTAATCAACGCTTTTAATTTTTCGGGCCGTGCATGTCTTGGGGTGCTACAAATTGGAACAACATGAATAGCGAGACGATAGTTCCAATCTTAGTTTGTTGCCTGCTTCTGGCATGGTATCTGCCGGCAGCGGTTGGAAAATATAGGGGCAAATCAAGCAAGGCTTTGGGCCATGCTGCGATTTGGTTTGCGATGATCGTGGTGTTGATTGGTGGCTACGCGTTTCGCCCGGAGTTGGCATTTATCAAGGATCGCATGGCCGGTGTACTGATACCCGGGCGGGCAGCTGATAAAGGCGATGGTACTATCGTCATCAGCAAAAGCAGTGATGATGACCATTTCAGCATTGCTGGCTATATCAACAACCAAAGCACAAGCTTTGTGCTTGATACCGGGGCCAGCGCAGTGGTTCTGACGCATGACACCGCGCAGCGCCTTGGCCTATTGGTAAGCGAAGACAGCTACACTCAAACTGTTTCTACCGCGAATGGCTTGACCAAGGTTGCGCCAATCCGGATTGACGAATTGCGCATCGCCTCGATTGTTCTCCAAGATGTCAAGGCCAGTGTGGCGCGGCAAGGCGAGCTGGATGTAAATTTGCTTGGCATGTCGTTCCTGTCGCGTCTGAAAAGCTTTGCGGTCGAAGCCGATCAGCTCACTTTGCGACAATAGTTGCGCGACCGTCGAGGATCGGTGTAGGAGATGCTAAACTTAAAATACATAAGGCCAAAAGGTGAGAGCGCCGATGGCAACAGCACCGATGGCAGCCATTAATACCGCACCTGCTGCGGCATCTTTGGCGATGCCGATCATTTTATGATGATCAGGATGAAGCGCATCGCACACAGATTCGACTGCGGTATTCATCATCTCGGTGGCCCACACAAGCGTTATTGCGAGCGCAATCCAGCGCCAATCACTTGACGAGATGTGTAGATAAATTCCTGCGAGCACTACGCAGGCGGCAATGCCAGTCTGAATCCAAATGGCGTGTTGGGTTTTGAAAACATAAGCCATGCCCGCAAAAGCATAGCCAAAGGCGCGCATGCGGCCAGCAATGCTGAAGCGCTTATCATCAATCACGCTAGGGCCTGTAATTCTTTCAAAATCGCTTCACCCATTTCTGTCGTGTTGGTGTTGGCGGGAACATCTCCGGCGATATCTTTGGTGCGAAGGCCCTTGGCTAGCACTGCGGATATGGCTTGATCTAACTTGTCTGCCCATGCCCCCATGTTGAAGGAATAGCGCAGGCACATGCCAAATGAGGCGATCATGGCAATGGGGTTGGCAGCACCCGTGCCTGCAATGTCAGGGGCTGAGCCGTGCACGGGCTCATAAAGCGCCTTGCGGCGTTTGGTTTTTGGATCGGGTGCGCCCAATGATGCAGATGGCAACATGCCGAGCGAGCCCGTGAGCATGGCGGCCACGTCTGACAGCACGTCACCAAACAGATTGTCGGTGACGATCACATCATATTGCTTGGGCCAGCGCACCAGCTGCATGGCGCAATTATCGGCCAACACATGTTCAAGCTGGGCTTCTGGATATTCATTGGCGTGAATGCGTGTCACGATCTCGTGCCACAGCACACCGGTCTTCATCACATTGCGCTTTTCGGCGGAGGACACTTTGTTCTTGCGGGTTTTGGCCAGCTCGAAGGCGACGCGGGTGATGCGTTCGATTTCGAAGGTGTCATAGACTTGCGTATCGATGCCGCGCTTTTGGCCATTGCCCAAATCAGTGATGGTTTTGGGTTCGCCGAAATAAACACCACCTGTGAGCTCTCGCACGATGAGGATGTCGAGACCTTCGACCACATTGCGTTTCAAAGATGAGGCATCAGCCAAGGCAGGATAGCAAATGGCAGGGCGCAGATTGGCAAAAAGACCCAAATCCTTGCGCAAGCGCAAAAGGCCTGCTTCTGGGCGCACATCATAAGGTACCTTATCCCATTTGGGGCCGCCCACTGCGCCAAAGAGCACAGCATCGGCCGCCTGGGCCTTGGCCATATCGCCTTCCGAAATGGCTTTGCCGTGGGCATCATACGCCGAGCCGCCAACGAGGCCGCGATCGGTCTTGAAAGTGGCAATGCCTTGGCTCGTAAACCAGGCTAAAATCTTTTCAACCTCGGCCATCACTTCGGGGCCAATGCCATCACCGGGGAGGAGGAAGAGATTATAGGAGTTCATGTGGTTTTCTCGCGTTTGAATTTGGAGGTGAACTAGCGGGTTGGAGCGTTTGATGCAAGATTCCATATTCCCCTCGATGGATTGTTTATATACGGTGCGCACATGGAAAAAGAGATATTCAATCTGGCCGCTTGCCACTGCAAAACTGTTCTGTTTGAGGTAAAATTAAGCGATGGCTTCAACACGGCCCGGCGCTGCAATTGCTCTTTTTGCAGGATGCGGGGTGCGATAGCCGTGTCAGCCAAATTATCCGGAATTCGTTTCTTAAGTGGCGAGGATAAGTTGACTTTGTATCAATTCAAAACCAATACGGCTAAACACTATTTTTGTTCGGTGTGTGGAATTTATACGCATCACCAACGCCGCTCCAATCCGAACGAATTTGGTGTGAATGTTGCTTGCCTCGAAGGGGTTAGCCCATTTGATTTTACAAAAGTGCAAGTTTCGGATGGGGTCAATCATCCCAAGGACAGAGGCGAAGATACGGGTCGCGATGTGGTTGGGATATTGTATTATCAACAGAAACAGTAGTTCTAATGTGACATCAATACGGGTCGGTCCAAGTTGTGCAATACATATTGTGTGGCACCGCCAAAGATCCATTCCGTTAGGCGCATGTGGCCATAAGCACCCAAGACCAAAAGCCCGGCACCATGATCTCGCGCCGCGAGCAGCAGCGTTTCGCCGGGGTTTTTGCCACCCGATGCCACATTCACTATTTCGCATTTCACGCCGTCGCGGTCCAAGGTCTCAGCAATATTTGCACCTACAATCGGGTCACCCGGAGCGATGTCGACTGTCACAATTTTAGTACGCTTTGAGTGTTTCAGAAATGGCAATGCATCAAATGCGGCACGTGCTGCTTCGCGGCTATCGTTCCAGCCAAGTACAATATCTTCGAATTTAATATCAGCATTTCCCTTGTATGGCAGGATCAGTACTGGGCGGCCCGCAGCCAGCACCACTTGCTCGACAAAATCTGATTCAACACTGTTGCCTTTTTCGCGATTGGTAGCGGAGAGAACAATCAGATCAACATTGCGGCTGTTTTCGATAACGTCGGTTGCAATGTTTGGTTGGCTTGAATCGACCACCCGCAAATCAAATGTCAGGCTATCAGCCTTCATTGCTGCTTCAAAGTCTGTTCGGATTTTAGGTAATTGGTTGAGAAAGTAGTTTCGGGTGCCATCAAAAACGCCAGCACCCAAGCCCATACCATCGGAAGGATAAACTTGAACTCCTGGGATCACGTAAAGCCCAGTGATGTGGGCCTTAAACTTTACGCCCAGTTGGCGGGCAGCTGCGATGAGCTGTGGCGCACGTTCAACTTCATTGAGACAAAGCAAGATGGTTCTGTAAGCCATGATCGTACTCCATTATTTGAAGCCAGATTACACTTCATTAAATGGGGTTGCTTTGACGCAGATCAAGCGGAAAAACAAATATGTCGCAGGTCTATTCTGCCGCCTTCACACTCATCGGATTATTCGGATGCTGTGTCCAGTTGGCATAATCCTTGCTGATCTTCTTGCCTGTGCGCGCATCAGTGCCAGATGTCTGCTGCACCATGGTGATGCAGTTTTGGACGGGGCAGACTTCGACGCAGAGGTTGCAGGCCACGCATTCATCGTCCATCACCTCGAAATGACGTTTGCCGTCTTTCATGTTTGAGATGGCTTGGTGCGATGTGTCTTCGCAGGCGGCATAGCATCTTCCGCATTTGATACAGGCGTCTTGGTCGATCTTGGCTTTGGCGATGTAGTTTAAATTCAGATATTGCCAATCGGTGACGTTGGGCACAGCGCGGCCACGGAAATCTTCGATTGTGGCGTAACCTTTATCGTCCATCCAGCGAGCCAAGCCTGATTTCATTTCTTCGACAATTTTAAACCCATAGGTCATCGCGGCAGTGCACACCTGCACATTGCCAGCCGACATGGAGATGAATTCAGCCGCATCGCGCCAAGTGGTGATGCCACCGATGGCCGAGATGGGTTTCCCCTTGGTTTCCTTGTCTCGGGCGATTTCAGACACCATGCTAAGTGCGATGGGTTTCACCGCAGGGCCACAATAACCGCCGTGGCTGCCTTTGCCGTCAATTGACGGCATTGGGGAGAAACTATCGAGATCGACATGGGTGATGGAGTTAATGGTGTTGATCAACGATACGGCATCTGCACCACCTCTGAAGGCCGCGCGTGCCGGTTGACGAACATCGGTGATATTGGGCGTGAGCTTTACGATGACCGGCAGCCTGGAATGCTGTTTGCACCAGCGTGCCACCATTTCAATATATTCAGGCACTTGGCCCACGGCTGCGCCCATGCCGCGTTCAGACATGCCGTGTGGGCAACCGAAATTGAGTTCAACGCCGTCGCATTCAGTGTCTTCGACTTGTTTTAAAATCTTCTTCCATGGTTCTTCTTCACAAGGAACCATCAACGAGACCACCATGGCGCGGTCTGGCCATTCGCGTTTTACTTTTTTGATTTCCTGCAAGTTTATTTCAAGCGGGCGATCGGTGATCAGTTCGATATTGTTGAGACCAAGGAGGCGACGATCTGCGCCATGGATTGCGCCATAGCGCGGGCCGTTGACATTAACAACGGGAGGACCTTCTTCGCCAAGCGTTTTCCAAACCACACCGCCCCATCCCGCTTTGAAAGCGCGCACGACGTTGTATTCTTTGTCGGTGGGCGGAGCTGAAGCAAGCCAGAAGGGGTTTGGCGATTTAATGCCAACGAAATTTGAGCGAAGGTCTGCCATGGTATCTCCTTACGCGGTCAAGAATGAGTGAATAGATTCGGCGGCTCTACGGCCATCGTCCACCGAGGCAACTGTCAAATCTTTGCCGCCTGCGATGCAATCGCCACCTGCCCAAATGCCTTTGACAGAGGTGCGTTTTTCGGCGTCAACTTTGATGCGGCCTTGGTCGAGGGCGATGGTGCCGCCTGTGACGTCTATATAGGATTGGCCGATAGCTTTGAAAATCATATCGGCCCTAATTTCGAATTTTTCGCCGGTACTCGTGTTCTCACACTTAAGGCCGATGACGCTGCCGGATTTTACTAATACTTTTTTAGGAGCAACCCAGTGCTTGATGTTCACACCTTTTGTCTGCGCCAGTTCTTGTTCAAAAGGGCTGGCTTTCATGTGTTCCGCGCCGCGACGATAAATGACCGTGACATTTTCCGCGCCGAGCAATTTTGATTGCACTGCAATATCAATGGCCGTCATGCCGCCGCCGATAACCACGACGTTGCGGCCGACTTTGAGTCTTGATGGGTCTTTTGCTTGACGCAGGTCGGAGATGTAATCCACGGCATCCTCAATGCCATCTGCATCTTCATTCTTATCGCCAAGTGCATTCACACCGGAAAGGCCGAGACCTAGGAACACTGCATCATAATCTCTTTGCAAATTGGCGAGTTTAAGCTTCTTTCCAAGCGCCATCCCATTTTCGATTTTGATACCGCCGATGGAAAGGACAAAATCAACTTCCTTGGCGGCAAAATCATCAACTGATTTATAAGCTGCAATACCATATTCATTGAGCCCACCCGATTTTTTACGGGCTTCGAAGACTGTTACGTCATGGCCGTGCATTGACAAGCGGTGTGCGCAGGCGAGGCCAGCAGGACCTGCGCCGACGACAGCGACTTTTTTGCCAGATGATTTGGCGCGGTTATATGGATGTTTGTCGGCCATTGCCTGATCAGTGGCATAGCGCTGCAATAAGCCAATTTTAACAGGCTTACCTTCTGCATGCTCGCGCACGCAAGCTTCTTCACATAGGGTTTCGGTGGGGCAAACGCGGGCGCACATGCCGCCCAAAATATTTTGATTAAAAATCGTTTTGGCAGCTGATTTTGGATTGCCAGCTTGAATTTCACGGATGAATAAAGGAATGTCGATTGAAGTGGGGCAGGCCTTCATGCACGGCGCGTCGTAACAGAAATAACAACGGTCAGATTCGACAAGTGCTTCGTGCGCGTTCAGGGGAGGATGAAGATCCGTAAAATTCGCGGCATATTGCGCTTTTGGCAATCGCTTTGCTGCAATGTCTGGGGTTCTAGCTGGTGCCATATTCCTCTCCCGTAACTGATTTGATGATGATTACAGATTTTGTTCAAATGGTCAAATTTTGAGAGATGGACGAATGAGGCGAGCCTTGATATGAAATGTATGACAATTGAAATTGAAGGCCAACACAATGACCAAAGCACCCAAAAAACCTTTGAAACTGCGCTCTCAAAACTGGTTTGATAATCCCGATAATGCTGACATGACGGCGCTTTATCTGGAGCGCTATCTCAACTACGGGTTTACGCGTGGCGAGTTGCAGGGGGCAAAACCAATTATCGGCATTGCGCAAACGGGTTCTGATTTGTCGCCTTGCAATCGTTCTCATGTGGAATTGGCCAAGCGGGTGCGAGATGGCATAATAGCTGCGGGCGGTATTCCGCTCGAGTTTCCAATTCATCCGATTCAAGAAACGGGCAAACGGCCGACTGCTTCGCTCGACCGAAACCTTGCTTATCTATCGTTGGTTGAGGTGCTTTATGGCTATCCGCTGGATGGTGTGGTTCTGACAATTGGTTGCGACAAGACCACGCCTGCGTGTTTGATGGCCGCAGCAACAGTGGATTTGCCAGCGATTGCTTTATCTTCAGGCCCGATGCTGAACGGCGACTATAAAGGCCAGCGCACGGGTTCGGGCACCATTGTTTGGATGGCGCGTGAAAAATTGGCGACTGGTGAAATTGATTATGATGGGTTTGTGGAGTTAGTGGCGTCGTCTGCGCCTTCGGCTGGTTATTGCAATACGATGGGTACAGCTACGACGATGAACTCATTGGCTGAAGCTTTGGGCATGTCATTGCCTGGCAATGCCGCCATTCCAGCGCCATACCGCGAGCGTGGGCAGATTGCCTATGAGACGGGAAAGCGCATTGTTGAAATGGTGGCGGAAGATTTAACGCCGTCAAAGATCATGACGCGTGAAGCTTTTGAAAATGCGATTGCTGTAAATACGGCTATTGGCGGCTCGACCAATGCGCCAAATCATTTGAACGGAATTGCGCAGTTGCTCGGCGTTGAACTTGATGTGGTTGATTGGGAAAAGCATGGCCATGATTTGCCGCTGCTCGTAAACATGCAGCCCGCTGGCGAATATTTGGGTGAGGACTATCACCGTGCGGGTGGCGTGCCAGCTGTAGTGGCCGAATTGATTTCAGCCAAGAAAATCCATGAAGATGTGATCACTGCTAATGGCAAAACCATTGGCGAAAATTGCCGTGGCAAATTCTCATGGAACCGTAAAGTGATCCGTGAATTTGATGATCCTATCAAAAAAGATGCTGGGTTCAAAATGCTGCATGGCAATTTATTTGACTCAGCCATTATGAAAACAAGTGTGATCTCAGAAGAATTCCGCAAGCGCTATTTGTCGAACCCGAAAGATTTGAATGCGTTTGAAGCCAAGGCCATCGTGTTTGATGGACCAGAAGACTATCACGCCAATATCGACAATCCGGCCTTGGATGTGGATGAGAACACCATATTGTTTATTCGCGGCGTTGGACCACTGGGTTATCCAGGGGCTGCTGAAGTGGTGAACATGCGTGCGCCCACTTATTTGTTAGAGAAGGGTATTCGCTCGCTGCCTTGTGTGGGTGATGGCAGACAATCAGGTACTTCAGGTTCGCCGTCGATATTGAATGCTTCGCCCGAGGCAGCTGCAGGTGGCGGGCTTGCGATCTTGAAGAACGGTGACAGGGTGCGCATTGATCTTAATAACGGTGATTGCAATATGTTGATTTCGGATGACGAGATTGCCAATCGGCGCGCTGAACTTGCAACATCAGGCGGCTATAAGGTTCCTGCTTCCCAAACCCCATGGCAAGAAATTTTCCGCAATACCACCGAACAATTGGCGCAGGGCATGATCATTAAGGGGTCGACCAAGTTTCAGCGTATTGCCAAGACCATGGGAATTCCACGGGATAATCATTGATGCTCGAACTTAAAAACAAGAACCTTCACGCAGTATTCAATAAAAATGGCGCCCGCCTCATCTCGCTTATCATTGATGGTGTTGACGTGGTGTTTGGCAATCCATCAGATATGGATATTGTAACAGCTGAAGCTTCAGCGGGTGCTGTTGTAGGACGCTTTGCTGGGCGGATTACCAAGGCGCAATATGAGTTGGACGGGCAGATCGTAAAGCTGGTTCCCAATCGCGGTGATTTTCAACTTCATGGTGGGCCGCATAATTTTGGCAATCAGGATTGGGCATCATCGGTTGAAGGTAGTTCTATTATTTTTAAATTTCATTCGCCTGATGGTGATCAAGGGTTCCCCGGTGAGGTTCATGCGCAGGCCGTTTATACGCTTGAGAGTGACAGGTTAAAGCTTTCAATCACCGCGACCACCACAAAGCCCACGGCAATTAATTTAACCAATCATGCTTATTGGAATATGGTGGGCAATGGTGCGGGGCAAGATTCAATTTTTGCGCAAGAGTTGCAAATCAACGCGGCGCATTATTTGCCGTTGAGCGACGTGCTTTTGCCCTCGGGTGAAATTCGAAGGGTGGCGGATTCTCGATTTGATTTCCGCACTCTTCGCAAGATCAATGAAGCTTACGACAATTGTTATTGCTTAGACGGCAAGCGTGGAGAGATGAAACATGGGCTTGTGTTGCGTGATCCAGTGTCTGGTCGAAAACTAGATGTTTGGACAACAGAAGCTGCAATCCAAATGTATACGGCTATACATTGGGACGGCACATTGCGTTCAAACCATGGCCGGATGTTAAATCATCAAGCTTTGGCTATTGAACCACAGAATTATCCTGATGCGCCAAACCACAAAAATTTTCCGTCTTGCATTTTGCGCCCAGACGAAATTTATAGCAATGAGATGGAGTGGCGGTTTTCCTAGACGACTTCTCTCGCTGAAACGCCAAAGGACATTATAGGAAATTATAAGGGTCAACATCGATCTCTAATTTCAAACTGCCCTTGGTCTTCACATGCTTCAGCCACTCGCGCAAAAACCCCTGAATATTCACATCGCGTTTTGATTTAACCAGTAGACGCCACCTCGTGCGACCGCGCACCATGGCGATGGGGGCGGGAGCGGGGCCTAAGACTGTGATGCCTTCCGCCATCGGCGCGGTGTTGGCGATAGTGTGGGCAAAGCGTTCGGTTTCGGCGGCGTCCACTCCTGAGATGACGAGTGCTGCTAATCTTCCATTCGGGGGCAGGCCAGCATTTTCGCGGATGATTTTTTCGGTGTTGAGGTAAGCGTCGCGGTCGCCTTTCAGCAAGGCCTGCATCAATGGGTGTTGTGGTACGTAAGTTTGCACTATCGCCCTGCCGGGTTTGGCACCTCGGCCTGAACGGCCTGCGACCTGTGCCAGCAAAGCCCAAGTACGCTCCCCAGCGCGGGGATCTGATGATTCAAGGGCGAGATCGGCATCGACAACACCCACTAAAGTAAGATGCGGGAAGTGATGGCCTTTGGCCACGAGCTGTGTGCCGATCACGAGATTGACGGTTCCGTCTTCAACTTCGCGCAACGTGTCACGCAAAATTTGCCCTCGTGATAGATCGCTTGAGAGAATTGCGATGCGCGCATCTGGAAAACGTTTGACTGCTTCTTCAGCGAGACGTTCAATGCCAGGGCCGACGGGCACCATATCGCCCTCGGTTTGGCATTCTGGGCAGGCTTTCGGCACAGGTTCTTTATGCCCACAATGGTGGCACATGAGGATTTTTTTGAAACGATGCTCCACCATGGCTGCCGCACAATCGGGGCAATGCAAGCGGTGTCCGCAGGTGCGGCACAGTGTGAGGGGCGCGAAGCCACGGCGGTTCAAAAACAACAGGGCTTGATCTCCGCTTGCTAATGTTTGGGTTACAGCATCAGCGAGTGGTGTTGAAAGCCATGTGCCTGCATCTAATTTTTCGCGCGTCATATCAATGCGGGTGGTTTCAGGAAGTTCTGGCCTGCCGTGGCGGTCTTTCAGCTTGACGATGCCGTAACGTTGGCGGTCCACATTAACGAGCGACTCAAGCGAGGGGGTTGCCGAGGAGAGCACGACTGGAAATTTTCCGACTGAGCCATAAAGCACAGCCATATCGCGGGCATGATAAGGAACACCTTCATCTTGCTTGTAGGCATTCTCATGCTCTTCATCGACCACGATAAGACCGAGTTTGGCCCATGGTAAGAACAAAGCAGATCTAGCACCAACCACAATGCGGGCTTTACCTTCGGCCACACCGCGCCACACACGTTCACGCTCGCGTGGGCGCATATCTGAATGCCAGCCCGCGGGCTCGCAACCGAAACGGTTTTCAACGCGGGCCAAAAATTGCGCGGTTAAGGCGATTTCGGGGAGGAGCAAGAGAACTTGTTTGCCCGATGCTAAGCTGGCTGCCATAGCTTCAAAGTAAACCTCGGTTTTGCCAGAACCGGTTACGCCATCAAGCAAGGTCACTCTATGAATACGCGTGGCCACCATTTGGCGCAGGGCGGCGGCGGCTGTGGTTTGATCCTTGTTGAGGTGAAGCCCACCTGCATTGAGATCAGGTTCAGCAAAAGCGCGGTGGGCAGGCAATGCGACTTCTTGGAGGGCTCCGGCTTTGGCAAGTGCTTTGACGACACTCACCCCGACGCCAGCGGCCCCAGCCAATTCGGGGGCACGCATCGCAAAACCTTGGGCCGCGACATCTAAAACACGTTGACGCTGGACGGTGAGTTTGGCTGGCTTTTCTGGCCCCGCGCGATAGGCGATGTTTTGTTTAGCATCTTCAAAAGCAGTAGGCACGCGAAGCACCATGCGCAGCACATTGCCTGTTGGCTCCAAGTAATAAGCAGCGAGCCAATCCACAAATTTGCGGTGGGTTTCAGTCATTGGGGACAAATCAAAGTGGCGCAACACGTCGCGCATTTTCATATTGGTGGGAACCGAAGGTCTCACTTCCCACACCACGCCGATAACCCGGCGCGGCCCTAGAGGCACTTCGACATAATCGCCAGCTTCCAGCACCATGCCTTCCGGCACCCTATAAGAATAGGCTTGAGGTAGGGACAGCGGCAGCAACACGTCAGCTATTGCGGAATCGGTGGTCATATATCTGGATTAGACTTTGAACTGCTCAGCTTCCAGCCTTATATGGGAAGCCATGCTTGACCGTCCAGCCAAACCTGCCAAAATGATTTTCGCCGAGACGCTTTATCTTGAACCGGCCACTGTGGCGGCTAGGCTTCGGGGCGAGCAGAATATTACGCTTTTGGAAAGCGTGATGCGGCATGAACATTTAGGTCGCTATTCGTTTTTAGCTTGTAATCCATCACAGACTTTGCGCGTTGAGAATGGCGTGTCAGTTTTGGACGGTGAGCCGCAAAGCCTGTCAGCTATAGAAATTCTGCGCCAGAATTTGGACGAAAACAAAAATGAAATGATTGCAGACTTGCCGCCGTTTCAGGGTGGGTGGGCTGGATATATTTCTTATGAATTTGGTAAAAGCCTTGAGGCGCATTCAAAAATTCCTGATTTTGAAGCCTTGTGCCCCGACGTCATTTTGCATCGCTATGATACAGTTTTGGGCTTTGATCATCTGCAACAGCGAGCATGGATTTTTGGGACTGATGAAGCCGAAATCGCGCAGTTTGAAAAAATGATGAAGCACAAGCCGCAAGCCTTTGGTTCTTCGGCGATTGAAAATTGGCAATCTAATTTTTCACGCGAGCAATATGAAAATGCAGTAGCCCAAACAATTGAGTATATTTTGGCTGGTGACATATTTCAGGCCAATCTCACGCAGTGTTTTTCGGCTGACATTCCGTCTGGCTTTGATGCCTTCGCGCTGTTTAAAAAATTACGTGACAAAAATCCATCCACCTTTGCGGCCTATCTAGATTATGGCGATGTCCAAATTGCTTCCAGTTCGCCAGAGCGGTTAATTAAAAGCGATGGGGCGATGGTTGAGGCGCGGCCCATAAAGGGCACCAGAAAGCGTGATCCTGATCCGATGCGTGATACTGAGCTCATTTCCGAGTTGCAAGCCAGTGGCAAAGATCGGGCTGAAAATGTGATGATTGTTGACCTGCTGCGCAATGATATTTCGCGTATTGCGAAGCCCGGTTCAGTCAAAGTGCCTGTGCTCTGCGGCTTAGAATCTTACGCCAATGTGCACCATTTGGTTTCAGTGGTTGAGGGGCGGTTGCGCGAGGGGCTGACACAAGTTGATGTGTTGAAAGTGGTATTTCCGGGTGGGTCAATTACTGGCGCACCAAAAATTCGCGCGATGGAAATTATTGCGGAGTTAGAGAATCAAGCGCGTGGTGTTTATTGCGGGTCAATTGGTTATCTCGGCTTTAATGGTTCTTGCGATTTCAATATTGCGATTCGCACCGCTCTTTTTTCTAACGGCAAGGCCTATGTGCAGGGCGGTGGCGGCATTACTGCTAGGTCTCAACCTGCTGCTGAATATGAAGAGAGCTTGACCAAGATCGCCCGCATCATGGAGGCGTTTTATTCATGATTTTGATTGTCGATAATTATGATAGTTTTGTTTTCAATGTTGCGCGTTATTTTGAAGAATTGGGTGCATCCACGAAAGTGGTACGCAATGATGAAGTGCGTGCGGAGGATTTAAACGCGAAGGCAATTGTAATTTCACCAGGGCCATGTGCGCCACTTCAAGCGGGGGCTTCGATGGAAATCATGCGCGATTATTCGGGCAAACTTCCAATCCTTGGTATTTGTTTGGGCCATCAGGTAATGGGCGAAGTGTTCGGCGGTATCGTAAAACGCGCGCGAAAACCGATGCACGGCGATAGTTCGGAGATTGAACATGATGGAGATGGCGTTTTTAAAGACTTGCCGCAGAAATTCGCAGCCGGGCGCTATCATTCTTTGATCGTTGATGACGTTGAAGGCACGGTGCTTAATGTAACTGCGCGTAGCGATGATGGTGAGATCATGGGATTGAAACACAAGTATCATCCCACATTCGGGGTTCAGTTTCATCCGGAGTCCATTCTGACTGAGCATGGCTATGATATGTTGCGCAATTTTCTGGGGCATGTGGCATGAGTGTAGTTTGGTTTAATGGCGAATTTTTATATGAGACTTTACCGCTTGATCCCGCAGATCGCGGATTAATGTTGGGTGATGGTTTGTTTGAAACTGTTGCTGTTGCTGGTGGGCAAGCGATTTGGCTGGATGAGCACGTTCAGCGCATGGTGAATTCGGCAGCGATGTTGGGCATTTCTGCTGATGAAGTTGATCTGCGCGTGTCGATTGCTAAAGTCTTGAAACGCAGCAGTGCCGCGCACGAGGTTTTGCGCATTACGCTCACGCGAGGTGTCACTATGCGTGGTTTGGCAGCCGATGCTCATCACAGCAGCTTATTGATTTCTCTTTTGCCATTTGATCCAACTCAGCAACCGCAAAATTTTACTCTTGCGACGTCGGTGATCAGGCGCAATGAAACAGCGCCGTCGTCGCGGCACAAGACGCTTTCCTATATTGATAATGTTGCAGCGGCGCGTGAGGTGAAGGGCAAAGCAGATGATGCTCTGATGTTGAATAGCTCTGGTCATGTTGCCTGTTCAACAGTTGGCAATATATTTATTTTGAAAGATGGTGAGTTGGTCACCCCTCGTGACGATCATGGCATCTTGCCTGGAATTACACGGGCGAAAATATTGAAACATACTGCGTTTAAAGCAAGGCAGTATTTTGTAAACGTTGATGATCTATATTCAGCTGATGCGGTTTTTCTGACCAATAGTTTGCGACTTGTCACACCCGTTATAAAGTTGGATGATAGGGCACTTGGCATTGCGTCTGTGCAGCATATTAAAGATTACTTGAAAGGACTTTCACAATGAAATTTTTTGCTGATACGGCTGATGTTTCAGAGTTGCGCGAGCTCAAGGATTTGGGGTTGCTTGACGGCGTGACCACCAATCCTTCGCTGATTGCCAAGTCCGGCCGGAAATTTACTGAGGTTATTGCTGAAATTTGCTCCTTCGTTGAAGGGCCAGTGAGTGCCGAAGTAGCGGCGCTGGATTTTGATGGCATGATGAAAGAGGCCAATGTCCTACGCAAGATTGCCAAGAACGTGACGGTCAAAGTGCCCCTCACCTTGGAAGGCCTCAAGGCCTGCCGCGTGCTTTCCGGCGAAGGCACGATGGTGAATGTGACTTTGTGCTTCAGCCCCAATCAAGCTTTACTTGCAGCAAAGGCGGGTGCGACTTTCATCTCACCGTTTGTGGGTCGCTTGGATGACATTCACCAAGACGGCATGGAGCTGATCGCCGAGATCCGCCAGATTTATGATAATTATGATTACGATACCAACATTCTAGTGGCCTCGGTTCGCACCGCTAATCACATTAAGGAAGCTGCGCTGATTGGGGCCGATTACGCCACGGCGCCTGCAGCTGTGTTGAAAAGTTTGGTGAAGCATCCGCTGACGGATAAAGGCATTGAGCAGTTCTTGGCGGATTGGAAGAAGACCGGTCAGACGATTGCTTAACACCTGAACAACCATTGTAGGTTAGATTTGGCCTATGAGTGAAGTTCTTCAATTTGGTTTGAACGGGGATGCGGCGGCGATTGCGGTCCGTTGGTTATCGGCGCTGAAGTCTGAGCGGCGGATGGCGGCCAAGACGCTTGAAGCTTACGGGCATGATCTTTCTCAATTCGGTGGATTTTTGGGCGAGCATTTAGGCGAGACCGCCAATGTTCGGGCACTCGAAAATCTGACCGCTTCCGATTTTCGGTCCTTTATGGCCAAGCGGCGTAGTTCAGGTATTCAAAGCCGGTCATTGGCGCGGCAAATGTCGGCCATTCGTTCGTTTTTTCGTTATGCCGAACGCAATGAAATTTTTAAATGTGCGGCTCTTGCCTCAGTGCGGGCTCCTAAAATTGCCCATTCGATCCCGCGTCCCTTGCCTGAAATTTCGGCCAGGCTTGTTGCGGCGGCAGATGTTTTTGAGAGTGAAGAGCCTTGGGTGAAGGCGCGCGATGCGGCTGTGCTGACATTGCTTTATGGTTGTGGCTTACGGATTTCTGAGGCGCTTGCGCTGACGCCAAAACAAGTTCAATCCAATCCACTAGTGATTGTAGGTAAGGGTAGTAAGAGCCGTATTGTGCCGATGGTGAAAGTGGCTGAAACTGCGATTGCTGAATATATCAATTTGTGTCCGTTGGCGCTTGCGCCCAGTGAAGCCTTGTTTCGGGGTGTGAAGGGTGGTGCACTTTCGCCACGTATTATTCAGTTGTTAATGGAGCGGATGCGTGGGGCGCTTAACTTGCCCGATACCGCAACACCCCACGCCTTACGGCATTCTTTCGCTTCACACTTATTAGGCAACGGCGCTGATTTACGCGTCATTCAAGATTTGCTGGGCCATGCCAGCTTGTCGAGCACGCAGATTTATACTGAAGTGAATAAAACGCATTTGTTAGAGCAATATAGAAAAGCTTTCGCGCGCAGTTGAGGCTTTTTGAGATTTGATATAACCCTATTTCATGCCCAAAATTGAACACGTCATCCCAAACAAAACTCTTCCCGTTCGCGCTGATGTAGTTGTCATAGGTGCTGGCATTATTGGCATTTGCACCGCGCTCGAATTAGCTGAGCGCGGACTTTCCGTTGTCGTTGTTGAAAAAGGTGAAGTGGCTGCTGAACAATCTTCGCGCAATTGGGGTTGGTGCAGGCAGATGGGGCGCGATGCACGCGAGATTCCGTTGGTGCTTGAGTCTTTAAAGATTTGGCACGGCATGAACACGCGTGTGAATGCGGAAACGGGTTTCAGACAATGCGGCATTGCCTATTTGTCTGAAACTGATTCGGATATGGCTGCGAAGGAAAAATGGTGGCGCGAAGATGCTGTGCCGCATGGTTTGAAAACGCGGATGATTACTGCGGCAGAAGTTGCTGATTTTTTACCGGGGTCGACGCGCAGCTGGAGGGGCGCGATGTATACGCCTGATGATTGCAGGGCCGAACCTTTTATCGCGGTGCCCGCAATGGCGCGGGCGCTTCAGGCCAAGGGCGGACAAGTCTTCACCAATTGTGCGGCGCGGGGCATTGAAACTTCGACAGGTAAAGTGAGCGCCGTCGTGACTGAAAATGGGGTGATTAAAACCGATACAGTGGTGCTCGCTGGGGGATACTGGTCGCGAAAGTTTTTGCATAATATCGGAGTCTCGTTTCCACAGTTGGGCGTGGTCAATTCGGTGATGCGTACGGCACCGCTCGACACAGGCGTTACTACGACTTTTTCAGGTAACAAATTCGCTGTGCGCAAAAGACTCGATGGTGGATATTCGGTTGCGCATAATCACTATTCAGTTGCTGATATCGTGCCCGATAGTTTTAGATTGCTCGGGCAATTTTTGCCGATTTTTAAATTGGATTGGCGTAGTATTAAGTTGCGATTAGGCGAGCGCTTTGTTCAAGAAGTTCAATTAAAGCGGCGCTGGGCGCTTGATGAAGTTACGCCTTTTGAAAAGGTGCGCATTCTCGATCCAAAACCTGTGCAATGGATTTTGGACGATGTAGGCGCGGCCTTGCGGAAAGATTTTCCGGCGTTTCAGAATATGCAGATTGCTGAAAGTTGGGGTGGGGTAATTGATGCAACACCTGATGCCGTGCCGGTGATTGATGCATTGCAAAAACAACCAGGACTTTTTCTCGCTTCTGGTTTTTCCGGCCATGGGTTTGGGATTGGGCCAGGGGCTGCAAAATTAATGGCGCAGATCGTCACGGGCGAGAAGCCTTGTGTTGATCTTACGCCATTTAAGTTTAGCAGGTTTGAGGATGGCAGTAGGCCGAGGCCTACCACCGGTCTTTAAATTCTAGGCGGCCCTGAGGTTGCAATGTTCCAAAGCGCGCGTCACAGTGTCGATCAGTTCTTGCGGCTGAACGGGTTTGCGCATGAATTCGAAAACTTTAAGATTGGCGGCGCGTAATTGTGTTGAGCGTTCGACATCTGCGGTCACCATCACGAATTCAGATTTGGAACCCATGATTTGCAATGTTTCGACAACGTCCAAACCATTTTTCAAGCTGCCCAAACGGAAGTCGAAAAGGCCCAGAGCAAAAGTTTGGTCAACCGCGAATTCTACAGCGCTTTCTGGATCAGCAAAACCTTTGACCTTGTAGCCACAGTCAGCCAACAATTCGGCCACGCTGGTCAGCAGGTCAACGTCATCGTCTAGGATCAAAATATCGATATCTTTTTTGTGCTCTGTCATTTTCATCCAATCCCCTATTCTGGATACAATGACAGACATCGTTTGAAGCGCGCTTAAGCTAATTGTTCAAACTTTAGATGAATTAAATGTTCAACTGTGAATTGCACGACCTGCAACCGCCATGGCTGCTTCTTTCACGGCTTCTGAGAGTGTTGGATGAGCGTGGCAGGTGCGGGCCAAATCTTCTGCAGAACCACCAAATTCCATCAAAACTGCCACTTCGTGGATCAATTCGCCAGCTTGTGCACCAATGATGTGACAGCCGAGAATTCTGTCAGTCTTTGCATCTGCCAAAATCTTCACAAAACCATCGGTTGTTTGATTGGCCTTGGCACGGCCATTTGCAAGGAACAGGAATTTTCCGGCTTTATAGTTAATACCTGCTTGCTTTAACTCTTCTTCAGTCTTGCCGACTGATGCGAGTTCGGGTGATGTGTAAACTACGCCGGGGATTACATCATAATTCACATGTCCGGCTTGGCCTGCCAGCAACTCAGCAAGTGCAACGCCTTCGTCTTCGGCCTTATGGGCCAGCATGGGGCCTTTGATGACATCGCCGATGGCGTAGATGCCCGGAACTGAAGTTGCATAATGTTGGTCTACTTCAATGCGGCCACGCCCATCGCGCTTGATGCCTGCTTCTTCGCAACCCAAACCTTCAGTATAGGCATTGCGCCCGATGGCGACGAGCAGCACATCTGCTGTCATGGTTTCGGCTGCGCCATCAGCGGCTGGTTCAACAGTGAAGCTTACATCTTTGGCTGAGGCTTTGGCGGAGGTGACTTTGCTGGCTAGTTTAAAAGCAAAACCTTGCTTCATCAACAAGCGCTGGAAGGCCTTGGCTGCATCTTCATCCATGCCCGGCAGAATGCGGTCGAGATATTCGATTACGGTCACCTTGGAACCAAGCCGTGCATAGACCGAACCCAATTCTAGGCCAATTACGCCAGCACCAATGATGGCGAGATTTTTTGGGATTTCTTTGAGTTCGAGTGCGCCTGTTGAAGACACAATGCGCTGCTCATCAACTTCAACGCCTTTAAGTTTGGCTACATCCGAACCCGTGGCGATGATGATGTTTTTGGTTTCGATCACCTGGTCGCCCACTTGCACTTTGCCTGCGCCCAGAATTTTACCAGTGCCACGGATTACGTCGACCTTGTTTTTTTTCAACAGAAAATCAATACCTTTGGTGTTGCCATCAATTGCCTCCTGCTTGAACACCATCATCTTTGGAAAATCGATTTTGGTTTCAGCAATGATGCCCATTTTTGCAAATGAGTGCTCCGACTCGGCATAGAGTTCGGAGGCATGGAGCAGAGCCTTGGACGGAATGCAGCCCACATTCAAACACGTGCCGCCATGGGTGGCACGTTTTTCCACCACCGCGACTTTCATGCCCAATTGTGCCGCCCGAATAGCGCAAACATATCCGCCGGGGCCAGTGCCGATGATGGTGAGGTCGTAGGTCATAACTTAGAGGTCCAACAATGCGCGTTGTGGGTCTTCCAATGTTTCCTTCACCCGCACCAAAAACGTCACAGCCTCTTTGCCATCCACAATCCGGTGGTCATAGCTCAGTGCCAGATACATCATCGGGCGGATCACCACTTGACCGTTCATTGCAATCGGGCGCTCTTGGATTTTGTGCATGCCGAGAATGCCAGATTGCGGCGCATTTAGAATTGGTGTGGACATCAGCGAACCATAAATGCCGCCGTTGGAAATGGTGAACGTGCCACCCTGCATATCAGAAATTTGTAATTGGCCATCGCGGGCTTTCTTGCCGTAAGCGGCGATGGTTTTTTCGATGCCGGAGAAAGATAACATATCAGCATCGCGCAGCACGGGAACCACAAGGCCCCTATCGGTGCCGACAGCCACACCCACGTGATAATAGTTTTTGTAAACTATATCTTCGCCATCAATTTCAGCATTTACAGCGGGCACATCTTTGAGGGCTTGGATGCAGGCTTTCACGAAGAAGCTCATGAAGCCCAATTTCACCCCGTGCTTTTTTTCGAACACATCTTTGAACTGATTGCGTAATGCCATCACTTCAGTCATGTCCACTTCATTGAATGTGGTGAGCATGGCAGCGGTATTTTGGGCTTCCTTCAAGCGGCGCGCGATGGTTTGGCGCAGGCGTGTCATCTTCACGCGTTCTTCGCCGCCTGATGCTACCGGAGCAGCAGGCATTGCCACGGGAGCAGGTACTGCCGCTGCAGGCTTTTCCAAAGTGGCGATTACGTCACCCTTGGTTATGCGGCCGTCTTTGCCTGTGCCTGCAATATCAGATGGATTAAGATTATTTTCGACCACGGCTTTGCGCACAGCGGGGGATAAATTTGTTTCTGCGGGCTTTGTTGCTACGGGTGTTGGTGCTGTAACTGGTGCAGGTTTTACCGCAGAAGCGGTTGTGCCTGCCGCACCTTCCAAGATCGAGCCCAGCAAAGCGCCCACATTCACTGTGGTGCCTGCAAGCACATTAATTTTTTCCAACTTGCCTGATGCGGGTGCAGGCACTTCAACCGTCACCTTGTCGGTTTCAAGTTCCACCAGCGGTTCATCTACTTTAATGGCATCGCCCTCATTCTTGAACCATTTGGCTATCGTGGCTTCAGTAACGCTCTCGCCCAAAGCGGGCACACGGATTTCTTTGCTCATTTTCTTATTTCCTTATGCCAGCGCTTCGTCGAGGAAGGCTTTGAGTTCTTTGAGGTGGCGGCTCATCAAGCCGGTGGCCGTTGATGCAGAAGCAGGGCGGCCCACATAGCGCGGACGCGAATTTTTTACTTTGATGAATTCAAGCACACGTTCAAGATTGGCTTGAGCAAAACTCCATGCTCCCATGTTCAGCGGTTCTTCTTGGCACCAAACAAAATCGGCTTTTGGAAAACGCGCTAATTCCTGCGCCAGTGCCTTATGTGGCCAAGGATAAAGCTGTTCAACACGCATCAAATAAATATCATTCTTGCCCGATTGTTCGCGTGCCTCATAGAGATCAAAATAAACCTTGCCTGTGCAGAGAACTACGCGGCGGATTTTATCGTCTTTGACCAGCTTAATCTTTTCGCTCTTCAGGAACTCTGCATCATCCCACAAAATACGGTGGAAAGTTGATTGTTCGCCCATTTCTTCCAATGTGGAAACAGCTCGCTTGTGTCGCAGCAAGGATTTTGGCGTCATCAAAATCAAAGGCTTGCGAATATCGCGCTTTAATTGACGGCGCAAAATGTGAAAATAGTTTGCAGGCGTCGAACAATTGGCCACTTGCATATTATCTTCTGCGCACATCTGCAAAAAGCGTTCAAGCTTGGCTGATGAATGCTCAGGCCCTTGCCCCTCATAACCGTGAGGCAGCAAACACACGAGACCGGACATGCGGAGCCACTTACGTTCGCCAGACGAAATAAATTGGTCAAACACCACCTGCGCACCATTGGCAAAATCGCCAAACTGGGCTTCCCATAATGTCAGTGCATTGGGCTCGGCTAATGAATATCCATATTCAAATCCAAGCACCGCTTCTTCAGAGAGCATGGAATTGATAACTTCGATCTTCGTGGTTTGATCTTTTTGCAAATGATTGAGCGGTGTGTAACGTTTTTCGGTCTCTTGATCGACCAATACGGCATGACGTTGTGAGAATGTGCCGCGCTGCACATCTTGGCCAGACAAGCGAATTTTGAAACCCTCGCTTAATAGAGAACCAAAAGCTAGGCTTTCAGCGGAAGCCCAATCAATGCCCGCGCCCTCTTCAATCATTTTGCGGCGCGCATCCAAAACACGCTGCATGGTTTTATGGGCTTTGAAGGTTTTCGGAATTTTAGTGAGCTTCAGGCCCATCTCCCGAAGCTTATCAACCGGGATACCGGTTTGGCCACGCCTTGCATCATCAAGGTCAGCAGCAACTTTGAGACCAGCCCAGCGGCCATCCAACCAATCGGCTTTATTGGCTTTATAGCCAGAGGCGACTGTCATGGCATCGTCCAAGCGACTGCGGTAGGCAGCTTTCATGGTTTCAAATTCTTCTGCCGTGATTGTGCCGTTGGCAATTAAGCGCTTGCCATAAATATTGACCACGGTTTCATGCACCGCAATTTTTTTATACATCAATGGTTGTGTGAAACTTGGCTCGTCGGTTTCATTGTGGCCAAACCGTCTGTAACAGAACATGTCGATGACGACAGGCTTTTTGAATTTCTGGCGGAACTCGGTAGCCACTTTTGCAGCAAACACTACAGCTTCAGGATCATCGCCATTGGCATGGAAAATCGGCGCTTCGATCATCTTGGCGATATCGCTTGGATAGGGCGAAGAGCGCGACCAGATGGGGCTGGTTGTGAAGCCAATTTGATTGTTGACGATGAAGTGAATGGAACCGCCGGAACGATGGCCCTTCAAGCCTGAGAGACCGAAGCATTCAGCTATGACGCCTTGGCCTGCGAATGCTGCATCGCCATGAATGAGCAGAGGCAAAACCGTGATGCGTTCTTTATCGCCCTTTTGATCCTGTTTGGCGCGGGCCTTACCCAATACCACGGGATCAACAATTTCGAGATGCGATGGATTGGCAGTGAGCGATAAATGCACGGTGTTGCCGTCAAAAACACGGTCGCTTGAGGAACCCAAATGATATTTTACATCACCAGATCCTTCCACATCATCTGGCGTGGAGGAGCCGCCTTGGAATTCATGGAAGATGGCTGAGAATGGCTTTTGCATCACGTTGGCAAGAACATTTAAACGGCCACGATGGGCCATGCCCAACACGATGTCGCTGATCCCCAGTTGCCCGCCGCGCTTCATAATCTGCTCAAGGGCAGGGATCATGCTTTCGCCACCGTCTAAGCCAAAGCGCTTGGTGCCTGTATATTTTACGTTTAGAAAATTTTCAAAGCCCTCGCCTTCAATGAGTTTATTGAGAATAGCTTTCTTGCCTTCGGGTGAAAATGTGATTTCTTTGTGTGGGCCTTCAATGCGTTCTTGCAGCCAAGCTTTTTGTGTTGGGTCAGTGATGTGCATGAACTCCATACCCAAAGTTCCACAATAAGTGCGGCGCAGGATGTCGAGCACTTGCCGGATGGTTGCCTTTTCTAATCCAAGCACATTGTCGAGAAACACGGGGCGGTCGAGATCGGCTTCCATGAAGCCGTAAGAAGCTGGGTCAAGCTCAGGCTGCGGCGTTGGTTCTTTCTGGCGCAGCGGATCAAGATTGGCGGCCAAATGGCCACGCATGCGGAAAGCCCGGATCATCATTAAAGCACGAACGGAATCGAGCGTGGCTTTTTTAATTTCTTCGGGTGAAACGGTGGGCGCGGCGGGAACATCAGCCATTGGGGCAGCGGCTTTGGCGCGAACTTCAATTTTGGGCGCTAAAGTTTTTTCGTAAGCTGCCCAATTACCGTCCAGCGCCGCAGTTAGTTCGTCATTTGCTTTGGCAGGCCAATCTGGTCTAGCCCAAGTCGGGCCACTGGCCGTTTTGGTGTGCTCATCAAAGCCCTGAAAAAAAACCCGCCAATTCGGATCAACCGAGGCGGGGTCATTCAGATATTGTTGGAATAAATCTTCAACAAATTTGGCATTGCCGCCATAGAGGAAAGACGACTGCTCAAATGCAGCCGTAACATCTGTCTTGTTCATACCGTTCCGTCCTCTGGTTACAACCGCTTCAGCACAACCGCTTCAACCGGGTGGGCGCAATCGCCCCGTTACCTTCGTCAAGTTATCTTGTCGCTTGTATATATGGCTAAATTATTACTTCTTCAATGCTTTCAACAAAGTTTCACCTAAAAGGGCTGGCGAATCTGAAACATGAATGCCTGCCCGCTTCATGGCTTCTACTTTTGAGCCTGCGTCTCCCTTACCACCTGAGATAATGGCACCCGCGTGGCCCATACGGCGGCCCGGAGGGGCGGTGCGGCCAGCGATAAATCCGGCCGTGGGCTTTTTCACTTTATTGGTGCGGATGAATTCCGCTGCGTCTTCTTCGGCTGAACCACCAATTTCACCGATCATGATGATGGATTGGGTTTCAGGATCAGCCAAGAACATTTCCAGCATGTCGATAAATTCAGTGCCCTTCACCGGATCGCCACCAATGCCCACAGCCGTAGTTTGGCCGAGGCCAGCCCGCGTGGTTTGGAACACGGCTTCATAAGTGAGCGTGCCCGAACGCGAGACAATACCCACAGTGCCTTTTTTGAAAATATTGCCGGGCATAATGCCAATCTTGCATTCATCAGGGGTGAGAACCCCCGGGCAATTTGGCCCGATGAGGCGGGATTTTGAACCTGTGAGGGCGCGCTTTACTTTCACCATATCCAAAACCGGAATGCCTTCGGTGATCGCGATGATCAACGGAATTTCCGCGTCAATGGCTTCGAGAATGGCATCGGCTGCGAAGGGAGGTGGCACATAAATGACAGAGGCGTCAGCGCCTGTGGTTTCGCGTGCTTCCATCACAGTGTTGAAAACCGGAACGCCCAAATGCGTTGTGCCACCTTTGCCGGGTGTAACGCCACCCACCATTTTGGTGCCGTATTTAATCGCTTGTTCAGAATGGAAAGTGCCCGCTTCGCCTGTGAAGCCTTGGCAGATAACTTTGGTATTTTTATTGATGAGGATGGACATTATGCAGCGTCCTTTACAGCTTTAACAATTTTTTGCGCAGCATCGTTCAAATCATCAGCAGGCAGAACATTCAGCCCCGAATCCGTTATAATTTTCTTGCCCAATTCCACATTGGTGCCTTCAAGGCGCACCACCAGTGGAACTTTCAATCCCACATCGCGCACGGCCGCCACAACGCCTTCGGCAATCACGTCGCATTTCATAATGCCGCCAAAGATGTTGACGAGAATGCCCTTCACGCGCGGATCAGCGGTGATGATCTTGAAGGCTGCGGTGACTTTTTCTTTGGTAGCGCCTCCACCCACATCGAGGAAGTTGGCAGGTTCAGCACCATAAAGCTTGATGATGTCCATGGTGGCCATGGCAAGACCAGCGCCGTTCACCATGCAACCGATGGAACCATCCAATGCCACATAGGAAAGATCATATTTCGAGGCTTCAATTTCCTTGGGGTCTTCTTCAGTCAAATCACGAAGGGCCACAATATCAGGATGACGCATCAGCGAATTGGAATCGAAGTTCACTTTGGCATCAAGGCAAATCAATTGATTGTCCTTGCTCACGACGAGTGGATTGATTTCGAGCAGGCTCATATCGGTTTCAATGAAGGCCTTATAAAGCTGGCCCATCATCTTGCCGCATTGTTTGCCAAGATCGCCTTCAAGCTTCAACGCATTGGCGATGCGGCGACCTACATAAGGCTGATAGCCTGCCGCAGGATCGACATGAATGGTGATGATTTTTTCGGGCGTGTTATGCGCCACATCTTCGATGCTCATGCCGCCTTCGGTCGATGCAATGAATGCCACGTTAGAGGTTTCACGGTCTACCAACATTGAGAGATAAAGTTCACGCGCAATAGCCGTGCCTTCTTCAATATAAAGGCGCTGCACCAGTTTGCCTTCAGGGCCGGTTTGTGGCGTTACCAATGTCATGCCCAGAATGCGCGTGGCTTCGGTTTTGACATCGGCAATGGATTTTACAACTTTCACACCACCACCAAGGCCGCGCCCACCAGCGTGGATTTGGGCTTTAACCACCCATATAGGTCCAGGTTGGGCTTCAGCGGCTTTGACTGCTTCTTCAACGGTGAAGGCCGCAGTGCCTTTGCCGGTGTTTACGCCGAATTTGCGCAGCAGTTCCTTGGCTTGATATTCATGAATGTTCATTATGCAAGTTCCGGTGCTAAAGTTTTTGCTGCGGCCATTAGGCCATGAACGGCGTCAACGGATTTTTGGAACCCGGCTTTTTCTTCTGCATTCAATTGCACTTCAACAATGCGTTCCACGCCTTTTTCGCCAATTACAATCGGTACACCTACATAAGTTCCGCTCACGCCATATTGACCAGTGAGATGAGCTGCACAGGGCAACACGCGTTTGAAGTCTTTCAGATAACTCTCAGCCATGGCGATGGCCGATGAGGCAGGCGCGTAATACGCGGAACCCGTCTTTAACAAGCCCACAATTTCAGCGCCGCCATCGCGGGTGCGCTGAACAATTTGGTCGATTTTTTCTTGCGTGCTCCATCCCATCTTGATGAGATCAGGAACCGGAATGCCAGCCACTGTAGAATAGCGCGTCAACGGCACCATCGTGTCGCCGTGGCCGCCCATCACAAAGGCGTTTACATCTTTGACGGAGACTTTAAATTCTTCCGCGAGGAAATGTTGGAAGCGTGCTGAGTCCAAAACACCTGCCATACCGATCAACATGTGGGTTGGCAGGCCCGAGAATTTTTGCAAAGCCCACACCATCACATCAAGCGGATTGGTGATGCAGATGACGAAAGCATTTGGGGCGTGCGCCTTGAGGCCCTCGCCAACAGCTTTCATCACTTTGAGATTGATGCCCACCAGATCATCGCGGCTCATGCCGGGTTTGCGCGGCACACCTGCGGTGACGATGCACACGTCAGCACCCGCAATGGCTTCATAAGAATTGGCACCAGATAGCTTTGCGTCAAAGCCTTCAACGCCACCCGATTGGCTGAGGTCGAGGGTTTTGCCTTGGGGCAGGCCTTCGGCAATATCAAACACCACAATATCGCCCAGCTCTTTCAGCGCTGCCAGATGGGCCAAAGTACCCCCGATCATGCCACCACCGATTAAAGCAATTTTTCTACGCGCCATATTTGAGCCCTCGTGTTGCAGTGCGATATTTTGGCCTTCCTAGACCTGTTATTTGATCGCTTCAAGACAAGATTATTGACGTACGCCAATCATTTTAAGTCGCTTTCCACCAGCTTGCGGATTGCATCTCTTTAAGGCGCGAAACGGTGCGGCCAAATTCCTTGGCGTGTTGTCCCGCTGGATAAAGTTTTTCGGGTGGGGCAGCGGCGGAGATTACGAGCTTGGTTTTTGAGTCATAAAAAGTATCGATCATCAGAATAAAGCGCTTGGCCTCGTTTCGGTTGCTGGCTTTTATGATCGGAATATCGTCGATAAAGATGGTGCGAAAGTTGCGGGCCAGAGCCAGATAATCGGGAGCGCCCAAGGGGTGTTCGCAGAGTTCGGCGAAAGTGAAGCGCGCGCAACCACGGGCGGATTTGGGCACAACCAGCGTACGGCCTAAAACTTCGATGGCCTTTGATTCACCTGCGGAATGATCGGTCAGTTCATCCCAAATGGCGTTCATTTCGGATATGTTATTACCCACCAGATAAGTCTGGCGCGACGACATCCGGCCCAAACGATAATCCACTCCATCGCCCATATGGATCACTTCGAGATGTTCATTCATCCATGCAATGAAGGGAATGAACAGCTGGCGGTTGAGGCCTTCCTTATACAATCCATCAGGCGGTAGATTGGATGTCGTGACGATGCAGACACCGCGCGCATCGAGTGCTTCAAACAATCGACCAATGATCATGGCATCAGCAATATCGCTGATTTGCATTTCATCTAGGCACAGGAGTTTTGTTCTGGATGCAAGATCATCTGCGATGTCGGCGATGACATCATCGGATTTGAGCGTTGCGCGCTTGGCGTGAATGTCCTGCATGAAAGCATGAAAGTGAATGCGCTGTTTGGGCAGACTGGTGATGCTGGCAAAAAATAAATCCATGAGAAATGTTTTGCCGCGCCCAACGTCGCCGTGAATATAAAGGCCACGCAAGGTGGGTTTTAACGGCGACTTGAAAAGGCGGTTGATAAAATTATTGGGTTTCGGGATTTGATTGAGTTGGTCCGAAAGCGTCACCAGTTTCGCCAGTACATGCAATTGTGCTGCATCAGGCTTTACTTTGCCAGATTCAAGCAGTGCTGCATATGATTTTGCTAACCCCATAAATAAAGGCTTTTGCAGAATGCCGTCAGACTTTCAAGAGATGGCCGTGGGCCAAGAAAATATTCAGAAATGTAATATGAGCTGAAATGATTGAAACATAAGCGAAAGCAGAAATGCAAAGCTGCAATGATGAGAGGGGCGTTAAACCAGCATCGATCTTGCGCGGTTTGATGTTGGCCAATATGGCTGTGCCACCAAACAAAATCAAACTGATTTGTTCATAGTATAAACCTAACCCGGTAATCAGCACGCCTATGGTGATCAAGCCCCAGGATGCTTTGCTGCCAATCAGACGGGCCAAAACCGAACGTAATGCAACGCCGCCATCCAAAGGCTCTGCTGGCAAGAGATTGAAGATGTTTATACCTGCAGTCATCAAACCGAGAATTGCCAGAATGGGTTGTATGGGTTGGCCAAGGAAATAGGGCAATGCGCAGACAAAACCCAAGACCACAGAAACCCCTGGGCCCATCAGCGCCGCAAATACAGATTGGCCCTGACTTTCAAATGGCAGGCGCGGCATGGCCAGTGCGCCCAAGAAAGGCAGGAACACCATACGGCCCCAAGGTTGGCCAATCAATTTATAAGCAAGGAGATGACCGAATTCATGGACGAAAAGTGCTCCAATCAGCAGACCACCAACTGACAAACCCATCATGACTGCGGGGTAGGTTCCGACCTTAGAAGCTAATGCTAGCCCGATCATGGCTGCGAATGTCGCAAGCGTGAGGAGCATTGTTACAATGGTAATTGCCGCTGAGATCATTTGGTAAGGGCGTTCATTTGGCTTTCCGGTTTCAGCCTGGCCCTTAATGCGGTAGGCACCGCCCCAGAGATCAGCTCTTGCCAAGAGTTGCGCCAAGAAAGGGCGTGGCCCCCAATAGTAAACCGTGTCGAGTCTGGTGCCTGCGTTTTCGGGCGTCAGCTTATGTGTCAGACGCAGCAACTCATTGCGCTCGGATTTGCCCTCGAGATCTGCTCGGGTGAGCTCAAGCACTTGGTTTTTGATATTTTCGGTCACGCGAAAAAGCGCTTGGAACTGTCGACTTTGGGCGTTGCCAATCGTGGTGGTAAATATCTTGCGGTATGTTTGTGTCGCTTCGTCAACGCGTTCTGTGAGAACTGTTGTGCGACCCCAGTTTTCCAGTTTGCCATCTTGAACCGCCAGCAGAGGCCACAGCTTTTCGGGCGTTACATCGATCCACAGGCTGGCACGGGGTGTGACTTTCATGCGGAAGGCTAAAAGCAAAAGCAAAAATACGGTGAGCGGGACTTCAGGCCCGATATGAGTGAAAATACTAAACATGAAAACCCCGCGCAATTGTGGGCAATCTAGCTGGACAATCCTTAACAGCTTACGAAATTTCGGTTCACTTTTCGATCAATGCCACGTTAGGGCTGGCGGTTTTGGCCATATGGCCGCTTTGGCGTGGATCGTCATGGATTTCGACCATGAGAGAGTAGGGGGTGAAGCCAGAGCGTTTGTAGAAGGCGACTGCCGTTGGATGATCAAAATGACAGGTGTGCACCCAAAAGCGATTAATGGGTTTTTCCCAAGCCTTGGTGATGGCAATGTTCATCAGTGTGCGGCCTAAGCCCAATCCTATTGTGTCTGGAGTGAGACCGAAGAATGCCAACTCGCAATTTGGCATTTCGGTGAAGTTCAGCTCCAACATGCCAACTGGCTTTTCATTTTGGCAAAGCGCGTAAGATTCAACCTGCGGATTATCCAATATAGCAGCGAGTTTTTCATCAGAGATAAACAAGCGCGAGAACCACATATTGTCTTCGCCGATGGCTTTAAAGAGGGTGCGGAACGTTGCCAAATCTGCACTTGTAAAGCGCCGCAAAGAAAAACCGTCTGGCAGGCTTGTGGCCTTCGTAGACGGTTTTGATAGCATTTCCAAACACGTCACCACATTCGCCAATTTGCCTTTTGGAAGTTCGTAATAGCCATCGGGCAAATTGAGCGGTTGTGTCATAACGGGGTTAGCGCATAGTTGGAATTGAGAACTGCGCACCTTCCTTGGTTCCAGATGGCCAACGCGAGGTTACGGTTTTGGTTTTGGTATAGAAACGAATTGAATCAGGCCCGTGCTGATTGAGATCGCCAAAGCTGGAGGCCTTCCAACCCCCGAATGTGTGATAGGCGAGTGGAACAGGAATTGGCACGTTAATGCCAATCATGCCAACCTGCACTTTTGACGCAAAGTCACGCGCCGCATCACCATCACGGGTATAGATGGCAACGCCATTGCCATATTCATGATCATTGCAAAGGCCCAAAGCTTCTTCATAAGTTTTGGCACGCAGCACGCCGAGCACTGGGCCAAAAATTTCTTCCTTATAGATGCGCATATCCTTGGTTACATTGTCGAACAAAGTGCCGCCGAGAAAATAGCCATTTTCATAGCCCTGCATTTTGAAGCCACGCCCATCAACGGCCAGTGTTGCGCCTTCTTTCACACCGATGTCGATGTAACCCTTCACACGGTCTAAAGCCATTTTAGTGACCAAGGGGCCGTAATCAGCTTCGCGGTCAGTTGAAAGGCCAACCTTTAGTTTTTCAACACGTGGAATAAGTTTTTCCATCAGGGCATTGGCGGTGGCTTCACCCACTGGAACAGCAACTGAGATTGCCATGCAGCGTTCTCCTGCTGAGCCATAGCCAGCGCCGATCAAAGCATCGACGGCTTGATTCATGTCGGCATCCGGCATGATGACCATGTGGTTTTTTGCGCCACCAAAGCATTGTGCGCGTTTGCCTGTGGCAGTCGCACCTGCATAAACATATTGTGCAATGGCGGTTGAGCCCACAAAGCCCACAGCTTTGATGTCTGGGTCATTCAGTATGGCATCAACCGATTCTTTATCGCCATTCACAACATTCAAAATGCCGGGTGGAAGACCTGCTTCGAGAAACAGCTCAGCAATGCGCATGGGACAGGATGGATCGCGCTCGGATGGCTTCAGGATAAACGCGTTGCCCACAGCGATGGCTGGTGCACATTTCCACAAGGGGATCATGGCGGGGAAATTGAACGGCGTGATGCCCGCAACAACGCCCAAGGCTTGGCGCATGGAATACATATCAATGCCAGGGCCTGCTGCATCGGTGAATTCACCCTTCACAAGATGCGGCACGCCGCAGGCAAATTCAGCCACTTCAACGCCGCGCTGCAAATCGCCCAAAGCGTCAGGAACGGTTTTGCCGTGTTCCATTGAAATTAGGGTTGCCAATTCTTCCTTGTGCTTGTTGGCTAATTCCACGAATTTCATCGTTACACGGGCGCGAAATTGGGGGTTCTTGGCAGCCCAAGCTGGTTGTGCAGCTTTGGCGTTTTCAACGGCAGCGCGGAGTTCGGCTGTGGTGGCAAGTGCCACTTTGGCCTGCACTTCGCCTGTATTTGGATCGAATACATCAGCAAAACGCCCTGACGTGCCCTTCACATGTTTCCCACCAATGAAGTGACCAATTTCCTTAACCATTTGAACCCTCTTTCGAACATTTGTTACATAAGCCGTAGCAGATATGAGGCTTATAAACGAGGGGATTTGAAAATGGAACAAATATTATTAATAGTTTTTAAATAGAATATAAATTCTATTTAAGATGGACGGACGGAATCCAGAGATAGCCTTCATCATCGAGGATTATCGCTTCGCGCAGCCCATGCGGTTTATCGAGACTGCCCGCCAAAACTGTCCAGCCGCCATTTCGGGCGCGTTCCTCTGCCAGATCAGGATCACATCCATAAACGCGGAGTTCAACGCCAATGCCGCGGGCTTCATTGCCTGCCAGAATGCCTTTGAGCTCATTGTTGCGATAAGTTTCATCCGCGTGGAACATGAAATCTTGGCCGTTCAGTTTCATGGCGGCAAAGTCCGGCGTTGCGAAGAATACAGTAGCTTCAAGCACTTGTGTTGCAAACTGCACTGAACGGGCCAAATCCTTCACAATCAGGTTGAACCCCAGCCCACGCAGAGATTTGCCGTAATCTGAGGCCGATACCGGGGTTTCTTGAGACATCAGTTCTAGTGACTTATCTTATGATTGAAGAGTTCGATAGCGTCTGGATGATCATGATCGAAGCGAATTTCAACGTCAATGGCACTGCTTGTGGCCTTCACACCTTGTTGGCGTAAAGCCAGAATGAAAAAAGCGGCTGTATCACTGGCCAGCGTTTGCACGTCGACGCCATCATCGTCATCCAACGCCGATGAAATGCGGCAGGCCGCCTGTTGCACCAAATCATTCAGTTTCTCGCGCGCCAAGGCGCAGGTTTCTTGCCAACTTTCCAAAAGGTCTGACCGCTTTAACTCGATCACCATTTTCTCTTGAAGCACGAGAGCCAGATTGCCGCGTTCCCGAATTTGCGTTATTGGCGAATTGGCCGAAGCCAAAGCCGGACAAGACAGTTTGAAATCACAACCCGCAACAAACACATTACGCATGATACACCTCAGACTTACAAATAGGAGTGTGCGCCGATCAAGTTGCAATATGGTTAATGCGGTTTACCTTGAGAAACGTCACTTTTTCATCAACCATTCATGTTCCGGCGCATTGTGGAATTTCCAGATGCGTTTGGGGCCTGCCATTACGTTGAGATAATAAAGATCATAGCCATGCACCGTGGCGCAGGGGTGATAACCCTTGGGCACAAGAACCACATCACCATCTTCAACTGCCATGGCTTCATCCAATTTGCGGTCATCAGAATAGACGCGTTGAAACGCAAAGCCCTGGGGTGGGTTGAGGCGGTGATAATAAGTTTCTTCAAGATATGACTCTTTCGGCAGATTATCTTTATCGTGTTTGTGTGGCGGGTAGGAAGAGGTGTTGCCATTGGGGGTGATCACCTCAACCACCAGCAAGCTTTCGGCACGCGGATCAGTTTCGGGTAAGATGTTTGTGACGTGACGGGTGTTCGAACCTTTGCCTCGCACCTCTTGGCCCAAAGTATCTGGTGCAATCACCAGCGCTTCCAGTTTGCCTTTGGCGGGAGCTGTGCAAACGCCGATGACGCAGTCGGTGGTCGCTTCAATTTTCCATTTGGATTTGGGTGGCACATAAACTGACCATGGCTTTCCTTCAAAGGGCGACATGCGCTCACCAACTTGGCCAAAGTCTTTCCCGCCGACGGTCACTTTGCCTTTGCCGGAGATGAACACCAAACAGGTTTCGCGCTTATCATCGCTGCCCTTGGCAATCTTGCCCTTGGCGGTTTTCCAAAGATCAAAGCCCACATATTTCCATTTCGCGGATTTAGGGGTAACGGATGTGACAAGGCCTGATTTCTTCCTTGGTTTAACGAGAAGCTTTGGCATTTCAATTTCCCAGTTTTTGTTTGGTGCGCCCTTGCTCATGTTTAGCATGTGCCGCCAAGACCGTGGGGCGCGTTGACACTTCAGGCACGCCCACATCCCACCAAGATCCACCAGCATCAGTGGTCATCATGGGGTCAGTGTCAATCACGATCACCGTGGTTCTCGTGTTTTTCTTTGAATCTTTCAATGCCAGTTCAAGCTCAGCCAATGATTTCACTTTTGATGCAATGGCACCTTGTGATGCAGCATGTGCCACAAAGTCGATGTTGGGTGAGACTTCTTGCTTTACGTTATAATCATAGAGATTGTTGAAGCGTTCGCCCCCGGTGCCATGTTGCAAGCGGTTGATGCAACCAAAACCGCGATTATCCAAAAGCACAATGGTAAGTTTTTGGCCAAGCATGATGGATGTTGCAAGTTCTGAGTTCATCATCATGTATGAACCATCGCCAATCATCACCACAACTTCCTTATCCGGCGTTGCCAGTTTAATGCCAAGTCCGCCCGCGATTTCATAACCCATGCAAGAGAAGCCATATTCCATGTGGTAGGAGCCTGGATAGCTGGCTTGCCACATTTTATGAAGTTCGCCCGGTAATCCGCCCGCAGCACCCATCACCGTAACATCGCGTCCCAATGCGCGTTGCACTGAGCCAACCACTTGAGCATCTGACGGCCGTTCTTGATTGCCTGCCACTGTATAAGTGTCGGCAACTTTCATCCAATTTTTGAACGCGGTTTTAACCTTTACAGTCCATTCATCGGGCGCTTTCCATTTGCCGAGATTGGTCGAGAGTTCTTCGAGACCAACGCGAGCATCGCAAACCAGCGGCAGGCTGCGATGTTTATGTGCATCGAAGCTTTGAGTGTTCAAGCCAATTATTTTTGCAGTTGCGTTCTGAAACAAAGTCCAAGAGCCGGTGGTAAAATCTTGAAGTCTTGTGCCAATGGCCAACACTAAATCGGCTTCATTGCAGGCATCATTAGCTGCAGAAGTTCCAGATACACCAACGGCACCCATGTTAAGGGAATGCGTAAACGGCAAGGATGATTTGCCTGCCTGTGTTTCGACAACTGGAATACCATGTGCATCAGCAAAAGCGCTGAGTGCTGCATTGGCCTCGGAAAAATTTACACCTCCGCCGGCAACGATGACTGGTTTCTTGGAGGCTTTAAGTGCGGCAATGGCACGCGACAGTTCATCCTCATCAGGGCGCGGTCTGCGGAAGCTCCATATCTGTTCTTCAAACATGTGAGTTGGATAATCATAAGCTTCGGCTTGCACGTCTTGGCAAAGTGAAAGTGTGACAGGGCCACATTCAGCAGGATCAGTCAGCACGGCCATGGTGCGGGCAAGTGCTGGGATCAATTGTTCAGGTCGCATGATGCGGTCGAAATAGCGCGATACAGGTTTGAAACAATCATTGACCGACATTGTGCCATCGCCGAAATCTTCGATCTGCTGCAGAACGGGATCGGGCTTGCGATTAGCGAATATATCACCCGGCAGAAGCAGAAGTGGAATGCGGTTTACATGTGCAACCGCTGCGGCCGTTACCATGTTGATTGCACCGGGGCCAATTGAAGACGTGGCGGCCATAACGCGTTTCCGGTTAGATGCTTTGGCAAATGCGATGGCGGCCAGCGCCATGCTCTGTTCGTTTTGGCCGCGATAAGTTGGGAGTGTGTCGCGCACTTGAAACAATGCCTCACCCATGCCCACCACATTGCCGTGGCCAAAAATTGCCCAGACGCCTGCAAAGATCGGCGTCTTCTTTCCATTGATCGTGGTCATTTGGCTCGTAAGAAATTTCACGAGGGCTTGGGCGGTTGTGAGGCGGATCGTGGTGGTCATTTTATTTTTTTCCTTGCGCATTGTCCCAAATATGCACGAGCTTCGCAAATTTGTCAGCCATCATGTTTACGGCTTGGTCATCGGTTATTTTTTCGGCCAGCCAATTCAGTGCAGCTTCATTGAAAATTGTTCGGCCAACGGCAAAGCCTTTGACGTATTTTTTGCCAGCCACAGCAGCAAAGCCTTTGGCTAACTCCTCTTCGGGTGCTTCAAGGCCAAGCAAAACAATGCCGCGACAGTGAGGATCATTTGCGTCGATCACTTTGCCAATTTCATCCCATGCCGCAGGAACAACTTGAGGTTCGAGCTTCCACCAATCAGGTTTGATACCTAAAGTATAAAGCTCAGTCATTGCGCGGGCGATGGTGTTTTTATCCATCGGGCCATTTTTGCTGGCAATGATTTCGACCAAAAGTTCACGACCAACTTTGCGGGCAGTGGTATAGAGATCGCGCAGTTTGGCAGATTGTTCGTCTTTCATTTCTTGCGGATCATCAGGGTGATAGAAGGCTAAGCATTTGATAGTGTGGGTGACCGGCCAATCGACAAGCCGCGCGCCCACATCTTGGGTGAATTCGAACCGTAATGGGCGGCTTCCTGGTTGTTCTAAAGGGCGACCAATCCAGAGGCCGAGCTTTGCTGCATCAAACATCGCTTCGCGGCCATAGGTATCATCAAGCAATGTGCCAAAGCCGGCTTTACCGCCAGACACTTTGCCAATGGCCTGCATGGCGAGGCGCTTAAAGGGGGCGATTTTTTCGCGAGATGCGCCAACTTTATCGGCCATGTCTTCGAGTTGTTTGCGGTGGTCGATGGCAAAAGACAGGATTTGATTTGGCTGGGCACGGCGCGTCGTGGCCCAGTGGATGTGGTTGATGTCTTCATCCTTGCGCAGGGCTAAATGTTTTGAGCCATGCTTCAAGAAATATTGCAGCTCTTCGAAAGTTGCGTATTCAGGCGAACAGAGTAGGCGTGAGACCGCAAAGGCCCCGCAAGCGTTGGCATAAGTGGCGCAGGTTTCATAAGGTTCGTCTCTGAGCCAACCACGCAGGAATCCCGACATGAAAGCATCGCCAGCGCCGAGAACATTATAGACCTCAATGGGAAAGCCTTTGCCGATGATACCGCCTTCGAGGGAAGAAGGAATTGCCTCTGGATACACCACACAACCCATGGGGCCACGCTTTAATACGATCGCACCTTTGGAATAAGAACGAATGATGCGCAGTGCTTCAAGCGTGTCTTCGGTGCCGCCTGCAATATGCACTTCTTCCTCAGTGCCGATGATGAGATCACAATCGGCTAGAATGGATTGCAGATGCGCGGTTACTTTATCGGATTTGATATAGCGTTCTTCACCTGCGGCATGCCCCGCAAGGCCCCAGAGGTTTGGGCGGTAATCAATATCGATGATGATCTTACGGCCATTGGCTTTGGCAATCGCCATGGCTTTGCGTTGGGCGGCATCGGTGTTGGCTTTAGCAAAATGTGTGCCTGTGACGAGTAAGGATTTGGCCGAGAGGACAAAATCTTCGTCCACATCAACAGCTTCAAGGGCCGAGTCCGCGCAGTTGTCACGATAGAAAATGAGTGGAAAGGTTTTGTCGTTTTCGACACTGAGCAATACCAATGCTGTTAGGCGTTCCTTATCGGTAACCACGCCCTTTGTGGCAACACCCTCGCGAGCCAATTGCTCTAAAACAAAGCGGCCCATTTGCTCGTCGCCCACTCTTGTGATGAGGCCAGATTTCAGGCCAAGGCGCGATGTACCGATGGCGATATTGGTGGGTGAGCCTCCCACCGACTTGGCAAAGGATGCAATGTCTTCAAGCCGCGAACCAATTTGTTGACCATAAAGGTCAACCGAGCATCGGCCCATGGTGATAACGTCAAGTGTGGTCAATTCCGCCTCCGGGTGGATTTTTGAGAAGTGAAACAATAATTCCAGTCATAAGTCAATATGGAATGTATATTCTATTATTTCTTGCGACGCTCGGCCACAGCCACCGTGAGCGTCATGGCCAGAGAAAGAGTGGCCGCCATTGAGCGAAAGCCTTCGAAATTGGCTTCTTGCACTTCAAACCATGGCTTGGCGATGGGTGCAAGTGGGGAAAAAGGCGAGTCTGTGATGGCAATGATGGGCACATTGCGAGCCGCTGTATCTTGAACCAATTTTATGGTTTCGGAAGCGTAAGGTGTGAAGCTGATGGCTAAAACCACATCGCGTTTTGAAGCAAAGCTCACGTCTTCCGAAGCAAGGCCACCCGTTGCACCAATCAGATTGTTGCGGATTCCCAACTTGCCAAAGGCGTATGACATATAGGATGAGATCGGGAAAGAACGGCGCAAACCAATGAGAAATATCGTATCGGCCTTGGCTAACATGTCGACAGCTTCTTCGAGTTTTGAGGCGTCGAGTTTCTCGCGGAGGTCATTCAATGATTTTTGCGAAGCATCGCTGAAGCCTGAAAAAATGACACTCGCTTTGGACGCAGTGATGGCATGTTCGCGCATGTGTTCGATGCGTTCTTCATAGTTCATGATCCGGTCGCGCAGACGCGAACGGAAGACATCTTGCAAATCTGAAAAACCTGCATAGCCGAGGCTTTGGGAGAAACGCACCAGCGTTGAGGGTTGAACTTCGGCGGCTTGAGCGATTGAAGCCACTGTGCCGAATGCGATTTCATCGTGATGTTCCAAGGCATAGGTTGCAACTTGGGCGAGGCGGCGCGGCAGGTTGGGAGCACGCTCAACAATGCGGGCCTTCAGGTTATCAAAATCACGAGGTGTTTCCATTTATTTACACAAGCACGGAAAATAGAATTTGCCAAGCGCGATGGAATGAATGTTCTTGCACGCCATGCGTGTTTTTAAACCTTTGACAGAAATCAATTCTAGACCGGGTAAATTGGCTCTGGGTGGGTTTTGAGTTTGGACGCTAGGGCGGTAGCGAAGCATGCTGTTGCCCCACTCTAGGGCCTCTAAAATACGTTTAAATGCCTACAGAGTGAATATATTATGAAGTTGGGTTCACCCCTCGTCAAACCCTCTCGCACGATACGGTCTACGACGTTGGGTGTTAAGGGGGGGAAGGTTTGAATCAGGAGTCGCTATGGCTTGTTTAATCCGCCGCAAAATTACAGCGCGGTCTTTGTCCGTGGCGGCTTTTGCTAATGTATCATGCAGATCGAGAACTATGCTTTGGGCATCATTGTGCCAATCGAGTTTGGCAACGGCACCTTGATCTATTCGGGGCTTCATCGTGCCTCCAATGAGTTTGGCGCTATCGCCAGAAAGATCATAGGTCTCATCGAGTGCTGGGCGGATGATGCGGTCGTCAGGCACGAGCCTGCCTTTGATTGAATCTTGTAATGCAATCTGCCGCTCTTCTTCACCATGGGTCAGGAATAAGGTGCGCGCAATTGGCAAGCGTTTGGATATCCAGGCTTCTAGCTCTGGGCCATCGGCGTGGCCGGAATAGTCTTCGATATTTCTTATTGTCGCCGCAACGGCGATTTCTTCGCCCATGATTTTTACGTGTTTCTCGCCCGCCATTAACATGGCACCCAAAGTGCCGGTGCCTTGATAGCCGACAAATAGTACCGTAGTCGATTTTTGCCAGAGGCGATTTTTCAAATGGTGGCGGATGCGGCCAGCTTCGGCCATGCCAGAAGCTGATATGACGATGTGAAAGCCAGAGAAATTATTGAGGCCCTTACTTTCTTCAACAGACTCGGTTGACTTCACGAGTGGTGAATTGAAAGCCTTTGCTAAGTCTGCGCCGTTCTCTAACTCTGCTGCGTGTTTGCGGAAGATCGCAGTGGCTTTGTTGGCAAGAGGTGAATCGATGAAGATGTTGCCTTGCGGTGCCAACTTATGATCCATTATATATACCAAATCGGTGACCACCTCTTGGGTGCGCTCGACAGCAAAAGATGGAATGAGCATCACGCCACCTTTGGCTGCGGCATCTTTTACTTCATTGGCTAAAATCTCACGACGCTTTTCCAGTGAACGCTCAAAGCGATCCTTGCCTCCATAGGTGGATTCGCAAATCACATAGTCCCAACTCACTGGAGATATAGGATCGCGTTCGAGCAATTTATTGTCTGGGCCGATGTCGCCCGAGAATAAAATGCGTACAGGATTTTTGTTTGGTTGTTCAACCTCTACTTCGATCGACGCAGAGCCAAGCAAATGGCCTGCATTCCAATAGCGTGCGCGAATGCCCTTGGCGGGCGTGATCCAAGTTTCATATTCAACGGGCGAAAGATGCTTGATGGCTTCCATCGCATCGTCCAAAGTGTAGATCGGCTCAACGGTGGGCAGACCTTTTCTGGCGTTACGCTCGTTTAAATTTCGCACGTCAGATTCTTGGATGAAGCCAGAGTCTGGCAACATAATCTGGCAGAGGTCGACAGTGCCGGGCGTGCAGTGAATTTTCCCCGCATAGCCATGTTTGGTCAGTTTAGGGATGACGCCTGTATGATCGATATGCGCGTGCGTGAGCAACATCGCATCGAGTGACTTGGGTTCAAAAGGGAAAGGTCGATAGTTCAATTCGCTCATGGTCTTTGAGCCTTGAAACATGCCGCAATCGATGAGTACGCGGGTTTGATCGGTTTCAAGCAAATAGCAGGAGCCTGTGACTGTTCTTGCCGCGCCGTGAAATGAGAGTTTCAATGTCATCATCTATTCCTTTGGAATGTGAAGACCACGATCCACCAGAGCTTGCCAAGCCTGTTTAGGCGTGTCGGCGTAGGTGAAGAGTTCAAGGTCTTTTGGGTTGATGAGTTTTTCTAATGCAAAATGTTCAAAGTTGATCGCAGATTTCCAAAATTTTGAATCATAAAGGACAACTGGCAGATTTTTTGTCATCTTTCCAGTTTGACGCAAGGTCAGTAACTCGAACAATTCATCAAGCGTTCCAAAACCACCGGGAAACACGACTAATGCTGCAGCTCTCATCGCAAAATGCATTTTGCGCATGTTAAAATAATGAAAGCGAAAGGTAAGTTCTGGTGTTGAATAGGGGTTTGGTTCCTGTTCGTGCTGAAGCGTGATGTTGTAGCCAATGCTCATGGCACCCGCGTCATACGCACCGCGATTGGCGGCCTCCATAATACCGGGACCGCCGCCAGTGGCGATGACGTTATGATGCTTATTGTGTTTGGTGAGGCGAGCGCCGCTTTGTTCGGAGCTAAGCTTTGCAAAAGCTCTTGCGGATTCATACCAACCATTGCCGTCATTTTCGCGCACGCGAGCAGAACCGAAGGCGACGATGGTTGATTCAATGCCAAGGTGCCGCAAAGTTTCTTCGGCCTTCATGTATTCAAGTTGGAACCTAATGCCCCTTGTTGAATCGCCCAATAAAAAATCTTGGTCAAGTGCGGCTAAACGATACGCGGGGCTGTTCAGAGCGTTTTCGATGGAAGGGCGATCAGTGACAGTCAAAGCAAATCCTCGATTCATTATTCTCGCTAATGACTAAGCGCTGTGGCCTTTGCAATCAAGTGACGTCTGTGACAGAATTAAGGGGAACAGGAATTTACAAATGGCATTTGCAAAGGCATTTCAAGTTGAGCTGGGCAAGAAGGTTGATCTTTCAAAGCATGATCCACGTGACATTGCGGGCTTTAAAGATAAAGATAAAACCAAGGCCGAGACTGAAGACGATTCCATAGCTATCGATGCTTTGCAGAACATTCTTTATGCTGAGGGCAAGCGCTCGCTTTTAGTCGTGATCCAAGGGATCGATAGTTCTGGCAAGGATGGCACCGTGCGTGCCGTGTTTAACTATTGTGGCCCAATCGGGGTTGTGAATACGTCTTTCAAGGGGCCAAGCGCTGAAGATCTCAGCCATGACTATCTTTGGCGCGTTCACAAGGCTTGTCCGCAGCGTGGCATGATCGGAATTTTTAATCGCTCGCATTATGAAGACGTGCTGGTAGCCAAGGTGAAGAAATTTGCTACATCTGAAGCAATTGAACAACGATACGGCGAAATCAATGACTTTGAAAAAATGCTAGTGGCTAATGGCACGGCCATTTTAAAGTTCATGCTTAATCTTTCTAAGGATGAGCAGAAGGTACGTTTGCAAGACCGAGTGGATGACCCCACCAAGCGTTGGAAATTTAATCCAGCGGATTTGGATGACCGAGCGCTTTGGGACGATTATATGAAAGCCTATGAAGTGGCGTTGGAGCGCTGTTCAACCGAACATGCGCCCTGGCATATTGTCCCCGCCGATCGCAATTGGGTGCGTAATGGTGTGATTGCCAAGATTGTTCGCGAAACTTTGGAAAAGATGGACTTGAAATTTCCAGAGCCAAAAGGCTGGGACCCCAAGACGGTTAAAATAGTTTAACGTATTTTTCTAAACCAGCCTCGAATATATTGGAAAAAACCGGGGTGATACCACACGTCTGAAATGCCGCTTATTGGGTGAGTTTCCAGTTTGTTAGCGTTGGCGTCCTGAATGGCTTGCGTTAAGATTGGTAGGGCTGCTGCTGTTTGCAAATAGGGATAGGTTGCAAAGGAATCTTCGACCGTCGGTTCGATTTTGGATTTGCCGATAATGTTGCCAGTATCAATACCTTCATCGACAAGATGGACAGTAACACCGCAATTATCTTTGTCGTTTTTATAAAGCGCCCAATAGGCACCATGCGCACCCCTGTAAGCAGGTGTGATACCTTGATGCGAATTGATGAAAATGGCATTTGTTGCCGACAAGGTTTTCTTGCCAATAATGCGCGTGCCGTTGACGACAATGATATCCGGGTTAACTTCGGCTAAGCGCTTGCGGAAAATCTCGCTGTTTACGCTATTAATTTTTTGAATAGATGAGGAGTGTGGCTCTGTTTGCTCTAGGCCCCTATCGTGGCAAATGGTTTTGATGCGGTTTCGAGAGCGGGCCATTATAAACGGTCTTATCGCGAATATAAAGGCCAGTTGATCGGCCACCGCCAAAAGCCCAAGTTTTTTAATTCGATTTTTTAAAAGCTGCGCGCGTGACTGCGGTTGCTCAATAAATGCTGGAAACAGGCCAAATTCCTTGATGAGGTGATTGTATACGATCCAAGTTGTTGGATTATCACTGCCAAGTAAGACGAGTTTTTTATGGATGTTCTGCAAAAGCTAAGTTACCGATTTCTCGTTTTGATCGTAGCAGTAAAAAAGCACAAATAGAAAAATGAATCATTTACAGGTTACGCGTGCTGAACTTCAAGTCTTAAGGTTTGATTTACCAATTTTTTGTCGTGGGATGGAGTTATTCGAGATTAGAACTTCGTCGTAGACGAAACTGCAACTTCACTTGTGGCATTGCAAATGAAAGTGCAGGTCGGCATAGCAACAACCTGCGTTTAAAACCGCGTTCCCTTTAAGAATTGAAATTACGGCAATTTAAATATTCTGACAACGAGGGATTGAAAATCGCTGGTGATGGCCAAAATGAATCGCATTTTTGAAATTGAACCCTACAAAATCAATTGATTTCTGTCGGCAAACCTCATTTTTTGCTCTCGTTGATTGATCAATTGTCAAGCCGTCGATATCTGTTAATACGTCTATGGTGATGTTAGATATCCACCAAAGCGCCTATTTTTTCAGCCTTTTCAAAATTTAAGTATTTATTCAGTTTGGATTTTGTTCGTATGTCTTTTAAAATTAAACCGGATCTGTTGAAAAATACGCTCGCCTTTGAACAATCGCCATTTGTAAAAGCCACAGGGTTTCGCGAGTATGATGCGAGGTGGTTGTTTGAAGAGGAAATTAATCTTTACGGCATTCAGGCCATTGGCCTTGGGCTTGGCACGCTGCTTCATGAACGGAAGGTCAGGCCTGATATTGTCGTTGGCCATGATTATCGAAGCTATTCTTCTGCGATCAAACATGCATTGATCGTGGGCTTGATGAACGCCGGGTGCCATGTGTTTGACATCGGAATGGCAATTACGCCGATGGCCTATTTTGCTCAGTTTGCCCTCGATGTTCCGGCGGTTGCAATGGTCACCGCATCGCATAATGAAAATGGATGGACTGGCATCAAGATGGGTATGGACCGCCCGTTGACATTCGGCCCGGATGAAATGCTGGAACTCAAAGACATCGTTTTGAATGAGAAAGGCCGGATCAAAAGTGGAGGCAGCCTGACACGGGTAACTGACATATTTGATAAGTACAAAGTTGATTTGATCAAAGGCGGAAAGATTTCACGCAAATTAAAGGTTGCTGTTGTGTGTGGCAACGGCACAGCCGGTGCCTTTGCGCCAGACGTTTTGCGAGCTATCGGATGTGAGGTTATTGAAGTTGATTGTGAGCTTGATCACAGCTTCCCGAACTACAACCCCAATCCGGAAGACATGAAGATGCTGAATGTTATGGCTGGCGCGGTCAAAAAATATGGTGCTGATTTGGCCATGGGTTTTGATGGTGATGGCGACCGCCTTGGTATTGTCCACAATGAAGGGCACGAGATCTTTGCTGATAAACTTGGTGTCATGTTAGCGCGCGATATTGGTGCGCAGACTCCAAATGCAAAATTTGTTGTCGATGTGAAGTCGACGGGGCTCTACCGTTCAGATCCTATATTGAAATCCTTAGGAGTTACTGTTGACTATTGGAAAACGGGCCACTCTTACATAAAGCGTCGCACTAAAGAATTAGGTGCCGTTGCTGGGTTTGAGAAGTCGGGGCATTTCTTTTTTAGCGGTGCATATGGCAATGGCTATGACGACGGAATTGCTTCGGCTATCAATATTTGTCGGCTTCTTGACCGAGCTCCTAGTAAGAGCATGGCTGAGCTCTACCGTGCACTTCCACATACTTTTGGCACACCAACGATGTCGCCACATTGCGGCGATCTCGAAAAATATGGTGTGATCGAAGAGCTAACAAAGCTGGTTATTGCTAACCGAGACAACGGCACCAAGATTTCCGGTCATGCAATCAGTGTGATTAATACCGTAAATGGCGTAAGGTTTGAATTTGCAGAAGGAAGCTTTGGGTTGGTAAGAGCATCGTCAAACAAGCCGGAACTAGTTGTGGTGTGTGAAAGTGTTTCTTCGCAAGAGCATGTTCGGGATATTTTTAGGTATATTGAAACGCTGTTGGCTCAATTTCCAGCAGTTGGTGCATTCAATCAGAAGTTATAGATATGACAAGGTCTCCAATTATCCCTGTGGTTTTGAGTGGTGGTGCAGGCGTTAGGCTCTGGCCGCTTTCACGTGCGGCAAAACCTAAGCAGTTTTTGAAAATTGGTGGCGAACATTCCTTGATTCAACAGACGTTATTGCGTTGCTCTGATGCCATCTTTGACCAAAGGCCGATCATCGTTTCGAGCGAAAGCCAGCGCTTTCTCGTGGCAGAAGACCTGCGTGCAATCAATGTTGAAGGCGAAATCGTTTTGGAACCGATGCGTCGTGACTCGTGTGCCGCGGTCGCAGCAGGTTGCTTGATAGCGTTGAAAAGGTCGCCAGACGCAATGGTGCTTGTGCTGGCTGCCGATCACCGGATTGACGAAAATGATAAGTTTTTAGCAGCTATCATCCAGGCGCGAGCTGATGCTCAAGAGGGCTATCTCACCACGTTTGGAATTCAGCCGACATATGCTGCCACTGGGTATGGTTATATCAAGCCGGGTAAATTTTTACGTGTTGGTGGTTGCCAAAAAATTGAACGGTTTGTCGAGAAACCCAATACTGAAACTGCTGAGCGCTATATGCGTGAAGGGTATCTTTGGAACAGTGGTAATTTTTTGTTTTTGGCCGCGCGATTTATGGAAGAACTTAAAATCCATGCGCCTGCAATATTAGAAGCAGTGGAAACATCAGTTGAAAATGCTACGAAGGATCATGATTTTATTCGTTTGAATATAACGGATTTTGCGGGTTCGCCTTCCATCTCAGTTGACTATGCCGTTATGGAAAAAACAAAACGAGCGGCGGTTTGTTGCGTTTCCTACCGCTGGGATGATATCGGCTCATGGGACGCAGTCCACGATATTCTAGATCTTGATGAATTGAACAACGCAATTGAAGGGCGCGGTGTTGTGGTCGACGGACGTAATAATCTTGTGCATTCTACTAATTGCGTTACCGTAATATCGGGCGTGGATGATCTGATTGTCGTTTCGACCGCGGATGTGGTCTATGTCGGGCGTCGCGGCCAATCAGAAAAAATGAAGGCATTGGTCGGTGAACTTAAAGCCCGAAAATTTTCCGAGATAGAATAAAAAATTCTGATTTGCACCTTTGTCGCCTGGGCGGTAGAGATTTGTCGCATCAGTCATGTCACCGTAATGAAGCTTCAACCTGATGTCGCCTTCGAGTGGATCTTGATACAGGTGATCAAAAAGAGTAGAATTAAATGACTATGGCCTGCGCTTAATGTCGTGGACTGAATGCCCCTTGGCTAGCAACAGTTCCGCAAGATAGGATCCATCCTGGCCAGTTATGCGCGTAATAATCGGGGTTTTATTCTAACTGTCGCTGCCTTGAACACAATGGTTAAAAATCGCTATTCGCGATAATAGGCAACAAAATTATTTACTTCAAAGACTTCCTAACAATATTTGAATAACGGCCTGTTTTATCGTTGCTAATTCCGGTTTGGGGCCAATCAGCGCCTCAACTTGCACTGAGAAGTCTGCATAGTGTTGAGTCACAGCCCAAATTGCAAAAATTAAATGATAGGGATCTATATGTTTTATTTTTCCATTGGCCACCCAAAAATTAATGACAGCTGCTTTCTGGTCAACAAGGTCCTTCAGCGGCCCCTTCAAATACTTGCCCACATGCGGTGCGCCGTGCAGAATTTCATTGGCAAAAAGTTTTGATGCCGCAGGGTTACGCCAGGATAATTCAAGCTTTGTGCTGATGTAAGCTGAAAGTTCTTCAATGGGGTCATTGTCAGGGTTGAGCGAACGCAGGGGTGCCAGCCATTTTTCAAGGGTGTTCTCCAAAACTGCGACATAGATTTCCTCTTTGCGCCTAAAGTAATAAAGCAGATTTGGTTTTGAAAACCCCGCTTTGATCGCAATTTGGTCAACAGTTGCACCCCGGTAGCCAAAAGCCGAAAATACCTCCAGCGCCGCATCGAGAATGATTTGCTCATTCTGGTTCTGAATGCGGGTTTTTTGGGCAGGCATTGCCTGAGACTTAGTCATCCACACATCCTGTTCATTCTTGATCAAATGGTCAAGACCAGTTAGCCTCCAAGCCATAACAAGATTTGGGGCGGAGAGAAAGTGGCGGAAAACGTCATCACGGCGCGGGATTTAGACCTGACCTTTCAAACAGATGACGGGCCCGTTTTTGCTTTGTCTAAAATCAATCTTGATGTGGCAGAGGGAGAGTTTGTATCCTTCATCGGGCCATCGGGTTGCGGCAAGACAACTCTTTTACGTGCCATTGCCGATTTGGAAAAATCTTCGAGTGGCACATTGACAGTCAACGGCATGACACCGGAGCAAGCGCGACTGGCGCGGGCTTATGGTTATGTGTTCCAAGCACCAGCGCTTTATCCATGGCGCACGGTTGAGCGCAATGTTGGTTTGCCGCTGGAGATTATGGCGCTCGACGATCAGGCGGTGCGCATTCAGCGCAATCTTGATCTGGTTAATCTAACAGGCTTCGAGAAAAAATTTCCGTGGCAGCTTTCAGGGGGCATGCAGCAGCGCGTTTCAATTGCGCGCGCCTTAGCTTTTGATCCAAAACTGCTTTTGATGGATGAGCCGTTTGGCGCGCTGGACGAAATCGTGCGTGACAAACTTAATCAACAACTGCTCGAATTATGGGATCGCACGGGCAAGACAGTTGTATTTGTAACGCATTCCATTCCCGAAGCAGTTTTTTTGTCATCGAAGATCGTGGTGATGTCACCTAGGCCTGGTCGTATCATTGATGTGATTGATTCAGTTCTGCCACGCAAACGCACGCTTGATATTCGCGAGACATCGGAGTTTTTGAAGATTGCGCACCGTGTGCGCGAGGGTTTGAAAGCGGGGCATTCTTATGAGGATTGATTTCGCAAAAGGATCGGTCTTTCCTGTGGCTGTCGTATGCCTCGTCATTCTCGTCCTGTGGTATCTCGCGGCAATTCCGATGAACGCTATTGTCACCCAACCCAAAATCGATGCAGCGGGTGGGGGACTTTATAACACGTTGCTCCTTTCATGGAACCATGAGCGCCCTGTGTTGCCAGCGCCACACCAAGTGGCACTCGAAGTTTGGAAAACTGTTTTTATGGTCGCCCCGTGGAAAGTGAAATCGCTGGTCTATCATTTGTGGATTACGCTCTCCTCGACACTCGTCGGATTTATATTAGGCACTTTGCTCGGCGTCATATTGGCCATTGGCATTGTGCATGTGGGTTCGCTTGAAAAAAGCTTGATGCCGTGGATCATTGCCTCACAGACAATTCCGATTCTAGCTATTGCGCCGATGTTGATTGTGGTTCTGGGCAAAACGGGGTTGCCCGATATTTTCACCAAAGCTTCGATTTCAACCTATCTGTGTTTTTTCCCCGTTGCCATTGGCATGGTCAAAGGTCTTCGCTCACCTGATAAATTGCAGCTTGATTTGATGCAGACATATAACGCGAGCGCTTCTCAGGTTTTGTGGAAGTTGCGCTTTCCAGCCGCAATGCCGTTTTTGTTTGCTTCGCTTAAAGTTTCAGTGGCGATTGCGCTCACAGGTGCCATTGTTGCGGAACTGCCGACAGGCGCTGTTTCAGGAATTGGTGCACGGCTGCTTCAAGGCTCCTACTACGGTCAAACCTTACAAATCTGGGCGGCATTATTTGTTGCCGCATTTGCCGCTGCAACACTCGTCTGGCTGCTCGGTGCGTTTGAACGTATGAGTTGGAAGCGCATGGGGGTCAAACCATGACGCGGGCTTTGATTACATTTGTCGTTTTATTTGTTATAGCTATCTTTACATATTTCGGCTTAGCGCTCGTTGAGCCGTTGCAGGGCTCATATTGGTTTTTATCATTCGTCTTTGTTTTGCTCGGTTGGGCGCTGGCTTGGGCCATCAGCTGGGTGGTTGACGCCGTATTGATGACAATGAAAGCACCGTTACGCGTCGGTAACTTTCTCGTGCCTGCGCTGTTTGGCGTTACCATCATTGTGGCGTGGGAGTATTATGTGAAAGGCTCTCACATTCCGTTGGTGCTCTTGCCAGCGCCCACGCAAATCGGAGCAAAATTTTTAAATTCACTACCCATCCTCGGCGCTGATTTCGTGCAAACAATTTTGCGCGCCGTGATCCCCGGCTGGCTCATGGGCTGCGGAGCTGGCTTCCTTGTTGCACTTTTATGCGACCGTATCGATTTCCTGCGTCGCGGTCTCTTGCCGCTTGGCAATCTGGTCGCAGCACTTCCCATTGTTGGCGTTGCGCCAATCCTTGTCATGTGGTTTGGGTTCGATTGGCCGTCCAAAGCCGCAATGGTTGTCGTCATGACCTTCTTTCCCATGCTGATCAATACTCTGGCTGGCCTCAATGCATCTGGTCATATGGAGCGAGACTTGATGAAATCTTATGGTGCAGATTGGCTGACCACACTGGTGAAACTCAGATTGCCCGCTGCCATGCCATTCATTTTTAATGCGCTTAAAATCAATTCGACTCTGGCGATGATTGGCGCAATTGTAGCCGAATTCTTTGGCACGCCTATTGTCGGCATGGGCTTTCGCATGTCGACGGAAGTGGGCCGTCAGGGCCTCGACATGGTGTGGTCGGAAATTCTGGTGGCCGCAATTGCGGGCTCAACATTTTATGGTCTTCTCACGTTGTCAGAACGTGCGGTGACCTTCTGGCATCCGTCTTATCGAAAATAAGATGGGAATTCGAAGACGCAAACAGGAGAAGGAAAGCTATGAAGAAATATCTCTTAACCGCCGCCGCATTGGCCGCGCTCACTGTTTCAGCGCATGCTGAAAAAGTGACGCTGCAACTCAAATGGGTCACACAATCTCAGTTCGCAGGTTATTATGTGGCACAGGCGAAAGGCTATTATAAAGCCGCAGGCCTTGAAGTTGAAATCAAGCCCGGCGGCCCAGACATTGCGCCAGAACAAGTGATTGCTGGTGGTGGTGCTGACGTGATTGTGGATTGGATGCCTGCTGCACTCGCTTCACGCGAGAAAGGCAACATGCTTGTTAACATCGCTCAGCCTTTCAAGCATTCAGGTTTGATGCTCACCTGCCGCAAAGAAACTGGCATTGCAGCGCCTACCGATTTCAAAGGCAAAACCTTGGGCGTGTGGTTCTATGGCAATGAATATCCGTTCCTCGCTTGGATGTCGAAGCTCGGTCTTAAAACTGATTCAGACATCAAGGTTTTGAAGCAAGGTTTCAACGTTGATCCATTGCTGCAAAAGCAGGCTGATTGCATTTCGACGATGACTTATAATGAATATCATCAAGTGCTTGAAGCAGGCGTGAAGCCAGAAGACCTGGTGGTGTTTAAATATGAAGACCAAGGTGTGGCCACTTTGGAAGATGGTCTTTATGTGGAAGAAGACAAGCTGAAGGAACAGGCGCTGCTGCACCAGGCCGTGGTCGCGCAGAAATACAAGAAGTTTGAGCAGACGCTGCGCACCCTCGCCCAGCGGCTGGAACGCAGCACCAACGAAGACGAACGCCAGAAGGCTGCAGATC
>JANYLQ010000010.1 GCA_025363755.1 Hyphomicrobiales bacterium
GTCAGTGCGCAAACCGTAATCGGAGAGGCAATGTATAATGCGCGTATGAAAGGGGACTTCGTGTCACGGCGCTTTCTCAAGGAGGTTTCCGGCGAGCTTGTGCGACGAATGCTTGAGCGTGAATGACGTCGCAAAAACAAAAGCGGCTAGATCAAAAAACTCGAACCCATGAATTCTTCTGGCTTTTGGCCAGAAACTTGGTACAAACTGGCCAGAGCCAAAATAAATGCGGCGGCTAAGTTACTGATAAACCTAGGCTAGCCACATGGGGGAGGGACTCCCGTAGGGCGCACCAATTTTCCTTTTGCATTTTATTTTGCCGGGCTAGTATCTCCCCATTGAGGCCTCCAAAGAGGGGCGCATTCGGGAAGAAACATAAATGCAACTTCGCAAAGCGGCACATGAAGCCAAACATATCACCGCCACAGAGGCAGCGGCCCTCGTCAAATCTGGCATGTGGCTCGACTTTGGAACTTCGCTTGTTCAACCCAATGAGTTTGACCGCGCCTTGGCTGCTCGCATCACTGAACTTTCAGATGTAAAAATCCGCCACTGCCTCACCGTCAAACCCCACGCGTTTCTCGATGCCGATCCCGAACGCAAGCATGTGTTGGGTTTGAGCCTGCATTTTTCAGGATATGACCGCAAGCAACATGATGCCGGCCGCTCGCAATATATCCCTGTGAACCTTGGCGAGATTCCTGATTATTATCGCCGCTTCATTAAACCCGTAGATATCGTAATCTTCAAAACCGCGCCGATGGACGCAGATGGTTACTTCAATTTTGGCCCCGCCAATCTTTGGCACCGCGCCATTGTTGAACGCGCCAAGATGGTGATCATCGAAGTAAACAAAAACAATGTTTACGTTCATGGACAAGGCACGGGCGTTCACATCAGTGAAGTTGATTATATCATCGAGGGTGATGATAGCTTTCCAACAGTCTTGCCAAATCCGCCCGTCACAGATGTTGACCGTGCCGTGGCCAAACTCATCGCCGCCGAAATCGAAGACGGCGCATGTTTGCAGATCGGCATTGGCGGCATGCCCAACGCCGTATGCACAACACTTCTCGATAGCAATGTGAAGGACTTAGGGGTTCACACCGAAATGATGACAGACGGCATCGCCGAACTGATCAAAGGCGGTCGCGTCACCAACGCATGCAAAAAATTAAACCCCGGAAAAACCATATATTCATTTTCGTTGGGATCAGCGGAGCTCTATAAGTTGCTCGACCACAACAAAGATATTCTGGCATATCCGGTTGAATACACCAACTCGCCGCACCTCATCATGCAGAACGATAAAGTGGTTTCAATCAACAGCACCACGCAGATTGATTTTCATGGCCAAGCGGCATCTGAATCTGATGGCAATCGTCATGTCACCGGCACAGGCGGGCAGGCGCAGTTCGTGCGTGGTGCATACGCTTCAAAGGGTGGCAAATCATTCATCTGCCTGCCGTCAACCTATGACAAGAAAGGCGAACGCCGCAGCCGCATTGTGATGAACTTAACAACGGGCAATATCGTCACCACAACACGAGCCGATATTATGTATGTTGTAACTGAATTTGGCATCGTTAATCTGAAAGGCAAATCGGTGCCTGAGCGTGCGCAAGCACTGATTAGCATTGCCCACCCTGATTTCCGTGAAGATTTGCAGCGCCAAGCTTATGACAACAAATTCATACCAAGAGGATTCACATTCTGATGTTTGATGATTTGAAAAATAAAGTTGTCGTCATCACAGGTGGTGTCACAGGAATTGGCGGCGCAGCATCGCTAGGCTTTGCCAAAGTAGGTTCCAAAGTATTCGCTCAATATCTGGGTGGTGGCGAAGAACTCAAAGCCATTGAAGCCGCTGGCATCACCACATTGAAACTTGATCTCACCGCACGAGATGCACCGCAAGTCTTGATTGACACTGCGATGAAAAAGTTTGGCCGCATTGATGTGCTCGTCAATAATGCTGGAAGCCTTGTGGCCCGCACAAATCTCGATGCGCTCACCGATGACTTCATTGATAAAGTGTTTGATCTTAATTGCCGCCAACTGGTTCATTGCTGCCGCCTTGCCGCAGACATTATGAAAAAGCAAAACAGTGGTAACATCATTAACGTCACCTCTATCGCTGCGCGCAGTGGCGGCAGCGCTGGCGCCAGTGTTTATGCTGGTGCTAAGGGTTTTGTTTCCGCCTTTACCAAAACCATCGCGCGCGAACTCGCAGACCACAACATCCGTGTCAATTGCGTCTCGCCCGGAACGATCCACACATCATTCCACGACCGTTTCTCAACCGCAGAAAAACGTGCAGCTACCGCAAAAACCATTCCCATGCAGCGCTTGGGTTTGGCTGATGATTGCACAGGCTCATTCTTGTACCTCGCCAGCGATCAAGCATCGTCATACGTCACAGGTCAGATGATTGAAGTTAACGGTGGCCAATTAATGCCATGAACTTTGTGACCCGGATGCGCAATAAAAGCCCCGATGCCCTCGCACCCGATGGATCGGAAGTTCGCGTACTTGCTAGCACCATGCGCGGATCAATGGCTGAATTTCTTTTGCCTCCGGGCAAAATCTCTTTAGCCGTCGCCCACCATACCGTCGAAGAAGTTTGGTGCTTCACAGCGGGCCAAGGTCAACTCTGGCGCAAAAACGAAAAGGCCGAAGAGATTGTCGAAATCCACCCCGGCCTCTCAATTTCAATTCCAACCCAAACTCACTTCCAATTCCGAAATGACGGCACCGAAAACTTGGTTGCCATCGGAACCACCATGCCCCCCTGGTCAGGACCAGAAGAGGCGTTCCAAGTTGAAGGGATTTGGTAGTACTATTTGTTTGAATGCCAAGTGTCATTTAGCTGTCATCCAAAATTAATATCAAAACAGCGTCATATCCGTGATTTTGAAAAGGACGCTAAACATGAACACGATTTCTCGCCGCTTTGCTATTGCTCTATTGGCTGGCTCAATGATCCTCAGCGCCACGCCAAGTTTCGCTGAAGATGCTAAACCCTTCGTCACCGATTCCGATGTTGCCTTGATCGATCTCATTCCAATGCCACCAGCCAAAGACAGCGCAACAACTGTGGCAGAAATTGCTGCTTATCACGCGATGGAAGCCACCCGCACTGAAGAGCAAGCCAAATTCGCCATTGCCGATGATGATGAAACAGTATTCCGGTTTTTGGACGGCATGGGTATGAAGCTTGATCCTGCAAACGTGCCAATGACCACGAAGTTTTTTGAACGCGTGGCCGCCACCGAAGGTGCAACAGTCGATCCTGCAAAGAAGTTTTTCGCTCGCCCGCGTCCACCCTTGGTTGATCCAACCATAAAGCCCCTGATTAAACTATCGTCTTCGGGTTCCTATCCATCAGGCCATGCCACTCTGGGCATGTTGCTTGGCATTACATTATCAAAAATGATCCCTGAAAAGAAAGACGCGTTCATGGCCCGTGCTGTTCAATATGGCCAAAGCCGCTTTGTGGTCGGCGTGCATTATGCAAGCGATTTAGAAGCTTCCAAGATGGCAGGATCTGCTGTTGGTAATGCGATGCTGCATAATTCAGAATTTTTAAAAGAAATGGAAGCTGCCAAAGTTGAACTTCGCGCTGCGATGGGCATTTCATAAAATAATAAGGGCCGCAAGATTTTATCTTGCGGCCTAAAGCGTTTTAACTTTTCATCGAAAAGTCAAAAGTCAGTTGGATCTTAATCTCACCAGCTGCCAATATTCGGCATCGAAGCCCAAGGTTCTTGCACTGGCAAATATCCATCATCCTTCTGCAGCACTTCAATCGAAATCCCGTCAGGTGTTTTAATGAATGCCATGCGGCCTTCGCGCGGTGGGCGGTTGATCACCACACCATGCTTCATCAACATCTCGCAATATTCATAGATGTTATCGACTTGATAAGCGAGGTGACCAAAGTTGCGGCCTCCTGTGTATATTTCAGGATCCCAATTGTACGTTAGTTCAACTGGCGTATCGGGGCTTTCGGGGCAAGCCACAAACACCAAAGTGAAACGACCTTTCTCGCTCACATTGCGGCGCTGCTCCACAAAGCCAAGCACTCTCGTGAAAAAGTCGAGGGATTTATCAAGATCCGAAACCCGGATCATGGTGTGCAAATATTTCATTTCATTTCCTTTTAAACGAAGAATTCAAATCTCTTATACGAATCAGTGTTTGGCAAATTGCGAAGCTAAAATGTTGTGAGCCCTGCTAAAAATCAATATGAACTGACAGTTTTTCGAGTTCTCAGAAGCATCAACGCAAATCTACGTTGCGTTGCACAAAAGAACAAGTACATGAATCAAAATGAGTTTTGAATTTACGCTTGTGTAAAGACTGTGGCTCAGTTGCATTATCAACAACAATTCATAGAGATTGCCACATTAGAGTCTGTACAAATCGTTAAGATTTGCGCACATTACTTGTGGTTGGCGAGGAGGCCCTTGTCACGCTGGGGTTATGGGTTGGGTTAGTACAATGGCGGCGAACGAAATCATGCCAGCTGAAGCGGTGCAACAAGCACCACACAGTGGCGAGAATGAACACGGTATAAAAATTATTCGTGTTGATGGCCTAGTCAAGTGGTTTGACGTGGGCAGGGGGTACGGCTTCGTAATTCCTGATAATGGCTTGCCTGATATTTTGATTCATTTAAGTTGTTTGAAGCGAGATGGCTTTGACGCGCCGCTTGAAGGCACGCGCGTGGCTTGTGAAGTCGTCGCGCGCCAGAAGGGTTATCAATGCTTGCGTGTTTTGGCAGTTGATCATTCAACCGCAATTCATCCTGTTGAACGTCCTGCTCGCACGCATAATCCGGTGGTAGCCACTCAGAACTGGGTACGCGCCAAAGTAAAGTGGTTTAATCGTACGCGAGGTTTTGGGTTTGTGAGCGAAGGCGAAGGGCAAGGTGACATTTTTGTGCACATGGAAATTTTGCGCAAGACTGCCATTGCTGAGTTGATCCCCGAAACTTGGATCTATGTTCGTTACGGCGATAGCAACCGCGGAAAAATGGCCGCTGAAGTTCGCTTGAGTTTGGACAACGGAATCCCGCTAAGCAACTAGTCTCATTTTTGTCTTAATCTGTGGGTGTGTGGGCGTATGGTGAAGGTTCGGTATCTCATTGTCGCATTTGCGCTTCTGATAATGAACGTCCATTGCAGCGTTTGGGCGCAAGAACCACCACGAATTGAACCCATCACTATTTCGACCGCAACGGCCTCAACCATGCTTTCAGCAGAAATTGCTGATAATGAAGAATTGCGCCAACGTGGCCTGATGTTCCGCCATATCTTGCCACCTGATCAAGCCATGCTGTTTGATTTCGAAGTCCCGCGCCCGGCCGCCATGTGGATGAAGAATACCTACATGTCGCTCGATATGTTGTTTGTGCGTGAAGATGGCACGATCGCAGCTTTGGCCGAAAATACAGTGCCCAAATCACTTGACACAATAAGTGTTCAAGAACCGGTGCGTGGCGTAATCGAACTTGCAGCTGGAACCGTCAAAAGGCTTTCAATTCATAAGAATGACAAGGTTTTTCACCGTATTTTCAAAACCAAAGAAGAATAGTTGCGTTCTTGGGTTTTTGTGATTAAGCAGCACTTCGCAACGGGCATATTGTTCGCTGCAAATAGAAATGTCGGGGCGTAGCGCAGTCTGGTAGCGCACCTGCCTTGGGCGCAGGGGGTCGCGAGTTCGAATCCCGCCGCCCCGACCATTTCTAAAACGCGCATTTGGAGCCAGCCATGCCAGCACGCATTTTTAAACCCGCCCGCAATGCCATGCAGTCTGGCAAAGGCAAATCCCAAGATTGGACGCTCGAATTTGTACGCGAGGGAGCACCTACGGCAGACCCTTTGATGGGCTGGACTTCGGGCGACACGTCAACCCAAGTGCGGTTGACTTTCGCGACCCAAGCCGAAGCCGAAGATTACGCCAAGCGCAATAGTATAGCTTACACAGTGACACCCGTTGCCCCCGTGCGCATCAACAAGAAAGCCTATTCGGATAATTTCAAATACGGCCGCACCACACTCTGGACGCACTAACCAAAGAGTGCGAAAACTAAACAGTCGACTCCGTAGCTCAGCTGGATAGAGCAACGGTTTTCTAAACCGTCGGTCACAGGTTCGAATCCTGTCGGGGTCGCCAATTCTTGAAAGCCTTCATATGACTGTAAAAGACTCAAACGGTGCCGAACTCAAAGACGGCGATAACGTAACCCTCGTCAAGGACTTGAAGGTCAAAGGTGCCAACACCACACTGAAGCGTGGCACCATGATCAAAGGCATCCGTCTCACCGACGATGAAAACGAAATCGATTGCCGCCACGAAAAAATAAAAGGCCTCGTGCTCAGAACAGAGTTTGTTAAAAAGGCCTAAGGATTCAAGAACTCCGCGCAATTGGGAGCAGGGCTATTGCCCCAGGGCATGATTGGAACTGTAGAGGTCGAGTTCTGTGGCGAACCGTCGACGAGCTTATCAGTGTAGCTCAAATAGACCAGAACATTGCGTTTCGGGTCACATCCTCGCACGATGTGCATGGTCTTGAAAAACAACGAACGGCGTTGTTCATAAATGGCTTCGCCTTGGTCAAACTTTGCGCCAATCGTCACTGGCCCCACTTGCCTACATGCAAGCGAAGTTTCCGAACGCTGTTCAGCAAACCCCGCCCAGCCGCTCCAGCCACCTTGTTCTGGAACAGTGAAATAACAAGCAACTCCAGTGATTTGCGGGTCATCGATCACGTAAGTTGCGAGCTTGGCATCTGGCGACAACAGATGGAAAACCGTGTTCTTCTTGAAAATCAATTCGGGGTCATCCTGCGCTAAAACAGCACCCGAAAACCCGAACAACACCAACAACAAAATACTCAAGGACTTTAACATATCCGCATCTCCAAAAACCGATCCAGCACCTTAAGTAGGAATTATATCTGGAACTTCAAGACTTATTTTGTAATCGGTTAAAGCCTTGTTTTAAATCAGCAATCAAATCATCAGGGCTTTCCAGCCCAATATGAAAGCGCAGGCATGGCCCTTCAGCGGTCCAATTGGTGGCTGTGCGATGCGGCTTAAACGGTACCACCAAACTCTCAAAACCGCCCCAGCTATAACCCATACCAAAAAGCTCTAACCCATCCAGCAACTTAGCTACCGCTTCTTCAGACACTGGTTTAAGAATAACCGAGAAAAGCCCAGAAGCGCCTTTGAAGTCGCGCTTCCACATTTCGTGCCCGGGCGCATTCGAAAGGGCAGGGTATAAAACCGTATCGACCGCACTTTGCCCGCGCAGCCAATCGGCCACAACCAAAGCATTTTTCTGGTGTCGCTCCAGTCGCACATCGAGCGTACGAAGCCCGCGCAAAGCCATATTCATATCGTCTGGACCGGCAAACAGGCCGAGCGCTTCATAGGCCGCCTTGAACTGCGGCCAAGCCGCTTCATTGCAGACAACGGAACCCATCATAACATCCGAATGGCCCGCTATATACTTGGTCACAGCTTGCACGGAAACATCGCAACCATGCTCAAAGGCTTTGAAGTAATGTCCGCCAGTCCAAGTATTATCAATAATGGCTACTGCCCCATGCGCATGAGCGACGGCCACAATGGCCGGAACATCCTGCACCTCCATGGTTTGCGAGCCAGGGCTTTCGAGATAGATGACTTTTGTATTCGGGCGCACCAGCGCGGCTATGCCCTTGCCAATCAGTGGGTCATAGAAAGTTGTTTCAATTCCCAGCTTCGTCAACATCGTATCAATCAAACTTCGGGTCGGCCAATAAACCGTATCGACCATTAACAGGTGATCGCCTGATTTTAAAAACGAAAGGAGTGCTGTCGAAATCGCTGACATGCCTGAAGGCGTAACCTTGCACATATGCCCGCCCTCAAGCGTGGCAATGGCTGTTTCCAGCGCGCGCGAGGTCGGCGTGCCAAAGCGGCCATATGAATATTCCAAATGATGACGATCATTCAACGTGGCGACATCGGGAAAAAGGAACGTCGAGGCGTGATAGACGCCCGGATTCACCATGCCATGCTCGGCATATTCGCGGCCCACATGGCATAATCTTGTGGCAGGTTTCAACTTTGCTAAATTTTTGATTTTTTTGCTCATGAATTTCTTATAGCAGCCTAACTCCACTTGGCCATGGTGTTTGCGCACAAACTCGTTTAAGGGCCGCAATTCATTCCCTCATTTTGAAAAGTTAATTGATCTCGTGGCATTTCCGCAAACTTCACTCCCTATCACACGCGCCCTCGTAGAGCGCAAATATGACGAACCAACCGCTGTGCAATTGGCTGTTCTCGAAGAAAATGCAGTTGGCCGCGACATGGTCGTGTCTGCCCAAACCGGCTCTGGCAAAACTGTGGCCTACGGTTTGGCAATCGCCCCAACACTGATGGGTGAATTGATGCAGTTTGATTACGAGTCAGATCCGCAAGCATTGATCGTCGCCCCAACCCGCGAACTGGCACTTCAAGTCGAACGCGAACTTGCTTGGCTTTATCAATACACAGGCGCCCGCATCATCGCCTGTGTGGGTGGCATGGATCCCTCGCGCGAACGCCGCAGATTAGACCAAGGCGCACATATCGTTGTTGGAACACCCGGCCGCTTGCGCGACCATCTCGAACGCGGCGCATTGAAGATCGGCGATCTCAAAGCTGTGGTACTCGATGAAGCCGACGAAATGTTGGATTTGGGTTTTCGCGAAGACTTAGAATTCATCCTCGAAGCTACACCAAAAGAACGTCGCACATTAATGTTCTCGGCCACCATGCCAAAATCCATTGCGATGATGGCCAAGAAATATCAGCGCGATGCCCTGCGCATCGAAGCCAAGGGCTCCGAACGCGCCCATGCCGATATCGAATACCGCGCCATGCGTGTTGCGCCCAATGAGGTTGAACATGCAGTCGTCAACGTGCTGCGCCTCATTGAAGCGCCAAGTGCCATCGTGTTCTGCAACACCCGCGAACACGTGCGCCATCTTCATGCCACGCTATCAGAGCGCGGCTTTGCCGTTGTGAACTTGTCTGGCGAACTCAGCCAATCAGAACGCAATTCCGCCCTTCAAGCGCTGCGTGATGGCAGAGCGCGCGTGTGCGTAGCAACCGACGTTGCAGCGCGTGGTATCGATTTACCAAACCTCACCCTCGTCATCCACGCTGATTTGCCCAATGATGCCGAAACGCTGCAACATCGCTCAGGCCGCACCGGCCGGGCAGGGCGCAAGGGCGTGAGCGTTTTGCTGGTTCCCCTCTCGCGCCGCCGTAAGGCTGATATGATGTTGCAGACTGCAAGGGTAACACCTGCATGGACGGGCGTTCCGCAGGCCGATGAAATTCGCAAGCTTGATCAACAGCGCATGTTGCAAGACCCCATCATCACCCAAGCAGCATCCGAAGAAGAACTCGATTTGGCCAAGAATGTTCTGGCCATGAAAACCCCAGAAGAAATCGCCGCAGCTCTCGTGCGCATCTACCGCGCCCGCTTGCCAGCTGCTGAAGATGTGTTTGATCCAGGCCCAGCCCGCAATGAGTTTAGAGAGCCTGCACCATCGCGCCGCGAGCGTGACCGTGGCGACACTGGCCCGCGCAATTTCACCTGGTTTAAACTCGACATCGGCCGCAAAGACAATGCCGATCCAAAATGGCTGCTGCCCATGATTTGCCGCCGCGGCAAAGTGACAAAGCCAGATATTGGCTCAATCAAAATCACCGACAGCGAAACCCGTTTCGAAATCTCCAACGAAGCCGCCGAACGCTTCGCCGCCGCCATGTTGATTGCCGAGCCAGACGATCCAGCAATCTCCTTGCTTGATCCATCAGCACCCGTTCCAAGATCAGATATTCCCCGCCCGAAGAAAGTCTATGAAGGCAAAAAAGAATTCAGCGCGAAAAAGCCTTACGAGGGCAAGAAATCATTCGGCGATAAGAAACCCTACGAGGCCAAAAAGAAATTCGAAGGCGGCGGCGGCTCCTATGAAGACCGCCCACCCCACGCTGCTGGTGATAAACCAAAGTTTGACCGTGGCCCCAAAGATGGCTTCAAGAAAGACTTCAAACCAAAATTCGGCGGCGAAGCCAAACGCGAATACAAGCCGAAGTTTGATGGCGAACCAAAACGCGAATACAAACCCCGCGTCGAGGCCGAACCCGCACGCGAGTTCACGCCGCGCCTAGAAAGCGACGCCCCAAAATATCCAGTGGCCCGCCCGAAGTTCAAGAAGACACCCGCAGCAGCCAACGTTGGCGGCGATGTGCCATTCTTCAAATCCAAGAAGTCTGCCTGGAAGGGTAAGAAGTAACCAACAATGTCCGATAGCTCATCAGTCGGAAAATTGATCTTACTCGTACTGCACAAAGGCAGCATCGGTGCCGCTGCGTTGATGCTGTTGTTCATCGGTATCAACCTTTGGCAACACATCACCCCCGACCACCAGTTGGTGATCGAAGGCAACGACCGCAGTTTTCTCGGCGTTATGGTGGTGCTTTTACTTTTCGCACTTTATCTTGTCTGGTCGATTGGCAAAGAACTCAAAAAGGGGTCTTGAAACCCTTTCGCTAAGCCATTACGACAGCGCCAAATCAGGGACCACGAAACCATGGGTAGTTTAGCTGAATCGGCATTGCGCGTTGCCGACAAGAAAGATTGGATCAAGGGCGCCACCGGTGATTGGGAAATCATCATTGGTTTGGAAGTCCATGCCCAGATTTCGTCCAAGGCAAAGCTGTTCTCTGGCGCGTCGGCCGAATATGGTGGCGACCAGAATGATCACGTGAGCTTTGTTGATGCCGCCATGCCCGGCATGTTGCCGGTGATCAATGAATTCTGTGTCGAGCAAGCCGTGCGCACGGGGCTTGGCCTCAAAGCGCAAATCAATGAAGTGTCGGTCTTTGACCGCAAGAATTATTTCTATCCATATTTGCCGCAGGGCTACCAAATCTCGCAGTTCAAACAACCCATCGTGGGCGAGGGCGTGGTGTCGATTGATCTTGACGCTGAGACTTCGATTGACGTTGGCATCGAGCGCTTGCACTTGGAGCAGGACGCCGGAAAATCGCTGCACGATCAACATCCGAATATGAGCTATGTTGATCTCAACCGTTCGGGCTGCGCGCTCATGGAAATCGTGTCACGTGCTGATATGCGCTCTGCCGATGAAGCCAAAGCTTACGTCACCAAGCTGCGCCAGATCATGCGTTATCTTGGCACCTGTGATGGCAACATGGAGCAGGGCTCGATGCGAGCGGATGTGAATGTGTCAGTGCGCAAGCCTGGTGGTGAATTTGGCACACGCTGCGAAATCAAAAACGTAAACTCTATCCGCTTCATCGGCCAGGCGATTGACTATGAAGCTCGCCGCCAGATTGGCGTTCTGGAAGATGGCGGCACCATCGATCAAGAGACCCGCCTCTATGACGCCAAGAAGGGCGAGACGCGTTCTATGCGCTCTAAGGAAGAAGCGCATGACTATCGCTATTTCCCCGATCCAGATTTGCTGCCCCTGAAGCTCGATCCCGCAATGATCAGTTCGGTCAAAGCCAGTTTACCTGAATTGCCGGATGATAAAAAGGCCCGTTTTATGAGCAGCTATAATCTGTCGGCCTATGATGCGGCTGTATTGATGCAGGAACAACCCTCGGCCGATTTCTTCGAAACCGTGGCCAAGGGCCGGGACGGCAAGATTGCCGCCAACTGGGTAATCAATGAATTCTTTGGCCGCTTGAATAAGGAGGGGAAATCCATTGATACCTCGCCAGTATCAGCCGCGCAGATTGGCGGCATCGTTGATTTGATTTCAGCCGGAACCATCTCAGGCAAAATTGCCAAAGACTTATTCGAAATCGTCTGGACCGAAGGCGGTAACCCCGCAGAAATCGTGCAGGCGCGTGGCATGATCCAGGTTACGGATATGGGCGCAATTGAAAAAGCCGTCGACGAGATCATTGCCGCAAATCCAGACAAAGTTGAGGCCGTGAAAGTCAAAGCGTCCATGCTCGGCTGGTTCGTAGGGCAGGTGATGAAAACCACGGGTGGCAAGGCCAACCCGCAGTCGGTCAACGATCTACTGCGGAAAAAGCTCAATATTAACCAATAGTTGCAATAATTTATTAACCATTTCCAAAACCGAATCACTTGCGCTATAGTCCGTGTGCTGATTATCAGTACACAAACGATTATAGGAGAGTGCTCCCATGGCCAAGAAAGCCGCGCGGGCAAAAGTGAAGGCTATGCCATTGAAAAAATCTGCACCAAAAGTGCAGGCTAAAAAAACTATAGCCAAGAAACCAGCAGCGAAAAAACCTGCCGCCAAAGCGCCAGCGTTAAGGGGGCCAACGCCTGCTGAAAAGCAACGTTTCACACTTTATGGTTTTGCGACGTCAGGACCCACCTATACCGCGGCCTTGATGCTGTCACTGTGCAAGCACCCATTTTCTTATATCCACGTGAACTTGCGCGAAGGCGCGCATAAGCAGCCTGATTATTTGGTGAAGAACCGCTTTGCCCAGGTGCCAGCTCTGCGCGATGGTCAGTTGATGGCCGTGCAATCTGCCGCAATTCTCATTCACCTTTCGGAGGTTCTCGGCAAGTTTGAAGGAAAATCACCTGTCGAAAAACAACGCGTCACCGAATGGCTGTTCTGGGCTTGGGATAAATTAGCGATCCCCGTATTCCGTTTGCGGGCAAGGGCGCGCGGCACAAGGCAGTTTGCTGACGAAGTGCGCGTCATGTATGATACAGAAGCCCGCGCTGCTGTTTCCGTACTCGAACAAGAACTGACCAAAAGCGAATGGATAGGCGCCAAGAAAACCTCAATAGCCGACATAGCCATTTATGGGGTGTTGCGTTATGCGCAGGAAGGTGGCGTCGACATTATGCATTATCCGCATGTTGTCGCGTGGAAGAAGAGGTTTGAAGAGTTGCCAGGTTTTGCTACACCAGAGCAACTTCTGCCGATGGAGAGCAGACTCACTTAAGTAGGGTTAGGATTGCGCGTGACGTCTCATATTTTCCCCAGCCCCGCGAACCAAAATAAATCACCCGAAGTAGAAAAGCGCAAGCGCCACAGACATCGTGATTGGAGCGGAGCAACCGTTGGTGCCATCTTTGGCTTTGCAGGTCTGTTTTGTGCAAGGCTGGGCCATATTTGGATTGGTTTTGATATTTTTGCGCAGTTCTGGATGCAGTTTTTCTTTATTGCGTTGGCTTGCGGTTTGGGTTTGGCATCGCCCAAATATAAATCATTAGTTGCGATTGTGTTGTTGGCACTGATGGTGGCCGGATACAGCGCTTGGCCGCATTATGTTTCGAGTGGTGCTGCGCCCGCTCTGAAACCACTTCAGGCAAATGAGAAAGCCCTAAAAGTCGCCAGCTTCAATTCTTATGCAGGAAACACAACGCCCGCTGCAATTGCCCGCGAGGTTTTGCGGCTTGATCCTGATCTGATGGTTTTGGTGGAATTTGATAAATCTAAAGCTCAAGCCCTTGATGTCCTGCGCCAGAAATATCCGTATCAGGAAACATGTTGGCAATTGAGTGATTGCGATTTTGCTATTTTATCCAAAACGCCGATAACTGATGTTGTCGCAAAAGATGATTGGGCTGGCCCCCGCTTCATGAGTGTTAAGATGGCGCCTGAGTTTGGCAACGTCACAATTATTGGGTTGCATACCAGCCGCTTTCCGCATCAGCGTTCGCAGCTCAAACAAATTCTGGTATTTATCAAATATATGGAAGGCATCACGGGCCGTGTTGTGTTGATGGGAGATTTTAATGCAACGCCATTTTCGCGTATCACGCAGACATTGTCCGATGGTTTGAGCTTCGAGCGCTTAACTTATATGCCCACATGGTCAGCCACTTATGGCTTTCCGCAATTGGCCATCGACCACATATTTGTAAGCCCCGGCATTCGAGCGCTCAGTCAAGAACATATCGGCGAATATGCAGGCTCAGATCATTTCCCGATTACCATGACGCTTGGCATTCCAACGAAATAATAGACCTAGCTTTTCATGGCGTGGTGAACAGGACATGAAGAATTCAACGTAAATTTGCGCTTAATTTTACGCAAGTCATTGATTGGAATCATCAATTCCAATCTGGTTATCGCTGCGTAAATTGACCGTTCAATCCTTCTTAAGCCTATCGTTTAACGCGGCGTTGAAAGCCTTCCGCCAAATTCACATCCAACGAGTTGCACGAACGGCAACCAAAAAACAGGATGGGATAATAAAATGAACACGATTGAAAACAACTTTGATGCCATCAGCAACAATGCCGATGCAATTTTTGAATTGGGCATGAAATATTGTTTGGGGCGCGATGTGGCGCAAAGCAACATTGAAGCTCACAAATGGTTTAACATCGCTGCGGTCAAAGGCAATGAAGCGGCCAAACTTTATCGCTGCGAAGTCGCGCGCGAAATGACAACAAGCGAAGTGGTCGAAGCTCAACGTCAAGCCCGCGCCATGTTGACATTACACTAAACATAAAGCGTCAAACAAAACAAAGTCCGCAAATGGAAACATCCATGCGGGCTAATTTGCTATGGGGCAGGGATCAATAATCAACTGATTCAGTGCTGGACGAATCCGAGTTCTGCAGAAACCGGCGCAAATGGCTGAAGTTTTTTTGATCTTCCAAATGCTTGCGGTAAAGTTCAGTTTCGTAAATATCGGTTTGAGTTGTCAGCGTTTGCGCATCACTCCCGAGTGCCGGAATTGTGCTTACACCTGTGGAATAGCCAGTGCCCAGTGGAATGAAGTTCTCATAGGCCATTGCTGGCAAACACGTGGCACACAAAACCGCACCAACAAATAAAACTGACTGAAAACGCATAGCCCACCTCATAATTCGAACCGCCAATAAAGCATAATTCCGCCAAACACACAAAGATTCAGTTAACTAAACGCAAAAACCATTTTTTAAGCATTCCAGCGCTTGCGTACCGAACCAAATCAAGGCAAAAGCCCGCCTAGTGCGGAAACGTGGCCGAGTGGCTGAAGGCAACGGTTTGCTAAATCGTCATACGTCGTAAGGCGTATCGAGGGTTCGAATCCCTCCGTTTCCGCCAATTGTTTCTTCCATGATCTATCCAGAGCGCTAATCCGTTAGATTGGCATGCGCAAGATTATCATGATTTCAGCCTTCCTATGAACAGCGGTATTTTCCATGTCAGCAAATGCTCAAACTCTCTATGATTTCTCGTTGCAAGGCATGGATGGCAAGCCAATGCCGCTGAACCAGTACAAGGGCAAAGTCGTGCTTCTGGTCAATACGGCTTCGGAATGTGGTTTCACACCACAATATGAAGGGTTAGAGAAGCTTTGGGAGTCTTACAAAGACAAAGGCCTCGTTATTGTTGGTGTACCTTCTAATGATTTTGGTGGCCAAGAGCCTGGTAAGGCCGCCGAGATCGCCACGTTTTGCAAAGTGAACTACGGCGTAACTTTTCCGCTTTCAGATAAGACGATTGTGTCGGGGCAGGGCGAAGCCGAAGTGTATAAATGGGCAGCGACCAAAGCCGGGATGCTTGGCACCCCAAAATGGAATTTTCATAAATATCTATTTTCCAAATCGGGAGAGTTTATCGATTGGTTTTCGACGCCAACGGAACCGATGAGCGCAAAAATTACAGCTGCCATCGAAACCGAACTCGCAAAAAAATAACCCCGGCGAGGGTAAGCGCCGGGGTTTCAAGTTAGCCAATGGAGACTTGCAGGGGACCATTTGGCTTGGGGTGAAAAATTCTAGGTAATTTAGGAACCGGAGCTTACATGCGCTGATCTTTTTTGCGGGGGCGGGTAAAAAGACCAGTTTGTGTTATGCCCCGGTTCCAAAGAGCCTCGTCCGAGAGGGGTATCTGAGGACAAAGCTTATTTTTACGAATTCGATGGCGTGTCTGAACAATCCTCTTTTGCGCATTGCTCAAGAACCAGTGGGCCAACAACTGTTGCCTCGTCTGATTTATAAAAAATGCTAACATTCTTTGATATGCCAGCTGTGTAAGTTTTGGCTGGCGCAACATTCGCAATCGCGGTTACTGCTGTGCCTAAAACTGTCAGAACGAAAACTGTGTAGCGGATCATTTTGGTCACCCTTGAATTTCACTGTTGAGGAGAGAATAGCGAAGCAAGTTGGAACCTAGTCTGAATGCGCCGTTCATCTGCCGTACAGATTGGAAACACTTTGACAGGTGATTATGTTCCCGTTTTCACTTAAACTTGTCTGAAATAGGGGATTGTTGTGATGTCGAATGATTTGAACTGGATGTCAGCCACAAAGTTGGCCAAACTTTACGCCAAAGGCAAAGCTTCACCAGTTGAGGTCGCCAAAGCTTCATTTGCGCAAATGGCCAAACATGAATCAACCATCAACGCGATGAGCCTAATTGATGAGAAAATAACATTAAAACAAGCACGTAGCAGTGAACGTCGTTGGCGCAAAGGTGAAGAATTTGGTCCATTAGACGGTGTTCCGGCGCTGATCAAAGATATTTTGTTGACCATTGGCCAGCCGAATTTGCGCGGCTCCAAAACCGTTGATCCCAATCAAAGCTGGCTGGAAGATGCGCCAAGTGTGGCAAGGTTAAGAGAGGCGGGCTGTGTTTTTGTCGGACGCACAACTACCCCGGAGTTTGGCTGGAAGGGCGTGACCGACTCACCCCTCACTGGAATCACCCGCAATCCTTGGAACCCTAAGCTTACACCCGGCGGCTCGTCAGGTGGTTCTTCTGCGGCATTGGCGGCGGGCTATGCGCCCTTGGCACTCGGCACAGACGGAGGTGGCAGTATTCGCATCCCGGCATCGTTTACGGGCACTTTTGGTTTGAAGCCGAGCTTTGGCCGTGTGCCCGCCTATCCGCTATCACCTTTTGGCACAGTGGCCCACATTGGGCCGATGACCCGCAATGTGGCTGATGCAGCATTGATGATGAATGAGATCAGCAAGCCGGATTCTCGCGATTGGCATTCTCTGCCTTACAACGAGGTGGATTTTACGGCCAAACTTGAGAAGGGCATAAAAGGCATGACCTTCGCTTTCTCAGCCACATTGGGTTATGTTAACGTCGACCCGGAAGTGGCCAAACACGTCAAAGCTGCCGCTAAGGTCTTGCGCAGCCTAGGTGCCAACGTCGTTCACGTTGATCCAGGCTTCTCGGATCCCGCAGAAATATTCCGCACCCTGTGGTGGGCGGGTGCGCGAGCAGCACTTGGCGGATTATCACCCGAAAAACTCGTGTTACTAGAGCCTGCGCTGGCCGATGTCGTGGAGCAATCGCGCAGCATTACTGTTGAACAAATCCAACAAGCAACGATGCAACGCGCAGCCTTGGGTGCCAAGATGCGCCAGTTCATGGAAAAATATGATGCGCTGATATTGCCAACAATGCCGGGCGTGGCATTCGAAGCCGGAAAACTCCAACCAGCCGACCCTGACAACCGTGGCAAATGGGTAAACTGGACACCCTTCACATACCCCTTCAACCTGACCCAACAGCCTGCAGCCTCTGTGCTTTGCGGTTTTACGAAATCAGGCTTGCCGATTGGTCTGCAAATCGTAGGGCGCATGTTTGATGATGCGCGGGTATTGCGAATTGCCAAGGCATTTGAAAGCGCCACAGAATATTCGGAGTTAAAACCAAATGGCTTTTAAGTTGTGCTAAGTAAATCGACAAAAGCCAAATGGAATTAGAAAATCGATGAACAACAGCATAATAAATGGCACTCACGATTCACGTTTCCAAAATGTCAAACACGCTTTCGCAAGTTGTTTTGAAGACGGTTTGGAACATGGGGCTGCCGTTGCGTTGACCGTCGGTGGAAATCTCGTCGTTGATCTATGGGGAGGCCACGCTGATAGGGCCAAAACCCGCGAATGGAAACGTGATACAATTGCCAATGTCTGGTCTTGCACTAAGGGCATCGTGGCCGCCGCAGTGGCTATGGCAGTTGAACAAGGCAAACTGGATTACGACAAACCCATTGCCGATGTTTGGCCAGAGTTCGCCGCAAACGGCAAAGAGCAAATAACGCTCAATCATATCATGTCGCATACATCCGGATTGAACGGTCTGAATGTGCCCATGACTGCCGACGATCTTTATGCGTGGTCGCCTTACGTGAATGCATTAGCCGCCATGAAACCAAATTGGCAACCAGGCAAAGACTGCGCTTATCATGCCCTCACCTATGGTCACTTAGCGAGCGAACCACTGTGCCGTGTCACGGGGCAGTCGATTGGTCAGTTTGTAACTGAAAGCATTGCCAAACCACTCGGCACCGAATTTTTTGTTGGCGTTCCACAAACGGAAGACCACCGTGCAGCTGAAATGATCGACGGAGCAGGGGCCTCCGATTGGGTGCAACAAGTATTGAATAGTCCCTATCCACAATCATGCATGAACCCCACACCTGTTGCGACCGCGCCAAATACCCGCCAATGGCGCGCCGCTCAAATTCCCGGTGGCAATGGACACTGCGATGCCCGCGCTCTAGCGACCATCTATGGTGATATTGCCAGCAAGAACTCTAAACTTATGAATAGTCAAACGCGCGCCGAGGCGGTTCGTCCTCGCTTTCGCGGATTGGATACGAGCTTCAATCTGCCAACAGCATTTGGTGCCGGATTCCGGATTGAGGATGAAATGTATGGCAAACTTGCCTCAAATCTAACATTCGGCCATAGCGGTTGGGGCGGCTCCACGGCTTTCGGCGACCCAGACGCGGGCATTGGTTTTGCCTTTGTAACTTGCAACATGCTGGGCTTTGCTGAGGGCGATCCACGCAGGCGAAGACTGATCGACGCTGTCTATGATGCGCTTTAATGATTGGTAAAATCTCATGAGCGATAATCTGGTTCTCATTTGCAAAGTTGATAATCTCGTCACACTCGAGACGAGGCCACTACCACCATTGCGTGATGGCGAAATTTTGGTGCAGCTACGTGCATGCGGAATTTGTGGAACTGATACTGCAAAAGTCTATGATCCCTATTTTGTAAAACCAGTACAACTGGGCCATGAGCTGGTTGCAACAGTAGTCGAAAGTAAAACAGAACAATTCAAAATTGCCGATCGCGTCGCCATCGCACACCATGCGCCAGACTATTACTCCCATTACACAAGGCGCGGTTCAGCGCCGATGGACCCACTGTTCAAACGCAGCAACATAGATCCGGCGGGTTTTGCGGAGTTTATCCGCGTGCCAGAATTGCTTGTGAAAAATACAGTCGTAAAAATCCCCCTTCACGTTCCAGATGAGCGCGCGGTTTTTATGGAACCGCTTGCCTGTTGCCTGCGCGCACTCGACCGTGTCAACTTGTTAGAAGGTGACACGGCATTAATTGTGGGCGCAGGCGCAGTCGGAATTTTGTTTTTACCGCTGCTGCGCGATCTAAAAGTAAAGTCTTTGGTGCTCGACATGCGCGAAGAACGCTTAATCTTAGCCAATGCATGGGGCGCGGCCGAAAGCTGCATCGCCGACAAGATCGATGCCACTGAATTTGCTAAACGTAATACAGAAGGGCGCGGTGTTGATATTGTTATATTGAGCGTTTTTACAAAACTTACAATTGCTACAGCCATGCAGACAGTGCGCGATGGCGGCACGATTCTCATTTTTGGGAGTAAACCTGAAAATGAAATTGCCATTGATTGGTGGGAAGTATGGCGGCGGGAACTTAACTTGATCACCAGTTATTCTGCAACACCCGATCTTATGCACCGCGCGATGGGTTTGCTCGCACGCGAAGACTACGCGCTAGAGACTTTGATCAGCCATCAAGTTCCGCTGCAAGATGCTCAGCAAGCTTTTGATCTGGTGCGCGAAGGCAAGGCCAGCAAAGCTATCATAACGCTGTGACATTCAGCCATTGTCAAATTCTGCCTGAGTAACCAGATGCGCCCATGTGAATGTGACTGTGGCGCCTGGTGCCAGCGTCGACCAAATGCCGTCATTCGCTGTTGCGTCCGGCGAAGCCGCAGCTCCCAATGGTCCGGCGGTGGTCAGCGTTTCAGATGTCACACCACCTGGGCCCAGCCCAACCAAAACTGCGGGCGTGCCATGAAGATCGGCAACGCTGACATTCGTGAGAGGTGTATTGCCAATGTTTGAAACAGCATATGTATAGGTTACCAACTCGTTGAGATCAGCTTTGCCTGCCGTGCCGCCGCCATTGTCAGTCAACACAAACGACTTCGTAATTTTAAGACTGGGCGTTGCGTTAATTGTCGTTGTGGCGTTGGATGCTGGCGATGTGATCGTAGTCGCACCATTTTTGCCTGTAGCAGTCGCTGTGTTGGTGACACCATTGGTAATGCCAACTCCATTTTTGACATCGGTCGCCGAAAGTGTGTAGGTCGCCGTAAAATTTTGTGTGGCACCAGCAGCGAGGCTTGCAACAGACGCGGGCGTAAATGCACTGAGGGCATTGGTACCCGCGATGCCGTTAAATTTTGGCCCTGCGTCGATGGGTGCAACAACTGTAAGAGTGATGCTGCCAACGTTTTTAACAGCATAAGTGAAAGTGATTGTATCGTTTGCATCTGTCAATGCTGGGTTTGTTCCTGCCGCAATCGTGGGCGTGGCAGCGGTCTTGACGACAGTAAGCCCAGCCACAGTTAAAATTGATGTACTGGCCGTTGCGTTGGAGGAGCTGACAGCACCTGCTGGAGAAGTGGCCGTGGCTTTTGCAGTGTTGGTCACTCCATTGGTGATTCCCGCACCATTGGCCACATCTGTCGCCGATAGTGTATAAGTTGCTGTGTACACTCTGTTCGCACCAGCAGCTATACTGGCCGATGCCGGAGTAAATGCACTAAGTGTGCCAGTGCCGTTGACGCCATTGAATTTTGGGCCTGCATCCACCGGAGCCACAACGGTGAGCGCAACGTTACCTGTGTTTGTGACCGTGTAGGTATAAGTGATGGTATCGTTGGCGTCAGTTAATGTTGCACTGGCACCTGCAGCTACGGTCGGAGCACTCGCAGCCTTGGTAACACTTAAGGTCGCCATATTGATCACCGTGACAGCGGTGTTTGAATTATCAACGCCGTCATTGATGAGAACCGTAATCTGTTTTGCTGGCCCCGCCGGATTAGGTGCTGTGCTGGCGTAAGTCACGGCGTCTATAGCGTTTTGATAATCAACAAGAGTGCCAACGCCGGATAGGGTTATAACCCCGGTCCCTGAATTATAAGCCGAAGCTGTAATACCAGCTGGCAGTGCGCCAGCAGCCAATACATCTGTCGCCAATGGGCTAACCAAGGTGATCGTGGCCGAAGAAATGGTCGTGCCGTCATCAGATACCTTGATGTCAGCGGCTGCAATGGCAACAGGCGCTGCCCCCTCCACCCAAGTCGTCGTATAGCCAGTGCCTGCAAGTGCCACTGAAAGATCGAGAGCAGGGGGATTATTGAGGATTGATGATGTCGAAACAAAAGCAATAGAGTCGTAAGCCGCATCCCCAACATCCGCGATGCGAATAGTGATTGTGTAAGTTGTACCTGGAACGACGTTGAACGCGTTAATGAATACAGTCGTCGCACCATCCATCTTAATGTCGGGAATGAGCGGAGTGGCCGTGGTGTTGTCGCGGTAGTAACCGGAGTTGGTACCATTATTGACAGTATTGATATCTGTGCCAGTCGCCGTGCCGGGAACGGTGGCGAAATTGAAATTGGTGTAGGCACCACCGCTAATAGTCATCGAAAAATTATCGGTGAAAGTGGTGTTTACATACTCATTGTATTCTTCTGAAGCAAAAACCGAAGCAATCGACATGCGGTTGACACCGGGCTTTGGAATAAATGAAAATGTAAAAGTAGCAACGTCGAATTCGCTTGCTGGCGCATTGGAAACGCCAGAGCCTGCCGACGATAAATTGCCCGCAGGAATTGGCGAACCAGGGACATTGTTGATGTTACCAGTGCCAAGTACGATGCCGCTCGTTATACCAAGCGCAGAGCCTGTGGTTGTGAATGTTCCAGAAATGTTGGTCGAAGCACCAGCACCCAGCACCGGTGTGCCAGTTAATGTCACCCCAGGATTTCCAGCAGCAATTGCGTTCGACAGAGTAGTTACGTTGGTCGTGGTCGTAATTGTAACCGTTGCCTGAGCATAAGTCGTAAAACTCAGAACAGTGAGAATCATCGCAGCAATCGTAGCTAACAGTCTACGCAGGTAGATTTTTGCTCTGGCGATTAGATTCAATTTCGTAATTCTTATTTGTGGTTCTTTTTTGGGTTAAGGCACACCCAGTATCCAATAAAACGCTATGGTTAATCAGCCCTTAAGTTGGTAAATTGGAGGATAACTCTTGGTTTTCATGAGATGCCAAATCCAGCGGTCGGACCGACAGATGTGTTTTAATCAAGACAAACAACTTAGAGCTAAATGCCCTAATTTTGAGCGTTCCGCAAAAAAACGACATAGCCTGTAAAGTTAAGATTGCTTGCCAGACGAGGCGGCTCTTGCCATTCGCCGCCCTGCAAAAGTCCGATGCGAAACGGTATTTTTAATTGATCCAGCCGTGCGAGATACCGTGCATAGCCGGGGATGACATGGTTGCCCTGATAGATTTGTAAAACCAACTCATCGACCACGCCTGCCAACGCGTCAAGCCCCGCAGGATCGCCATTGGCGCTCCAATCCAAAAGGCCTGTCACACTCAACTTAAATTCTTTCGGTAATTTCCCGCGTAACTTTAAGAGAAAGAGAGCATATCGATTAAGGTGTTTGGTGCCAGCATCAAAATCGATTTGTAAGCCGATTAAATTATTACCTTCGGCTTTCCAGCTTTGTACGTGCCTTAGAACATCGGTAAAAATCGCCTCGTTCCAGTCAAGTGTCTGCGCCCGGTAAACAATCCAAACGTCTGGCCCAATAATATGGGGCATGGCACTGCGCTGTGATATGATTTGTGGTTTACCCTTGTCCGATACCTCACCCGCTAAAAGATAAATTTCTTTTGCGTGCGATAGTGCGCGTTGCGGCTGAACCCCCGCCCATAGCCAAAAATTACGGTAATCGTCAGTGTGAGTGATTTCAGCTTGGACATTCGAACCCAAGCCACACAACAACAAAGCAATTCGTAAAAACCTACCAATAATAGCGAAGTTGTTTGGCATAGGACGTGTCGCCATATTTTGCCTTGAGTTCGTCATACCATTTCTTGCGTTGACTTTCCGCAACTTCCGTTCCGCCGCAATCATTAGTATGCGCAGGCTCATAGCACCTCACAGCGCGGTCGAGTGCAAAGGCTCTTTCTTCGCGTGTAGCTTTGGCGTTCCTCATAATTTCAGTATAAATATCTTGGCGGAAGATCGGCTTGCCCGAAAACAATGTGCCTGTGCCGCCAAGTTCATCTTTCGCAACAGCTGGAAGCGAGAAATCGCCCTGCGCACGGATGAATTCAGCCAGACAAAGTCTGCCCCTCACATTCATTTCATCGCCATTCAATAGTTTCGCCACTTCAATAAGGTTTGGGCAGACGTATCCATCCTTGTTACCTTCCCATCTGAACGATTGAAACCGATCTTCAGGATTGCCATCTGCATCCTGCACAGGTTTTGAAGGTAGCATTTTAATGTCGTCGAGAAATCCTTTGAAGTGCCCTTGCGTCAAGTCACGCGCATAGAGGCGAAAAAGTGCAGTCTCCCTTTCGTCTTTAGTCACGTTGGCAGCGACGGTTTGCTGCCGCAACAAAATGGGGCCAGCGATGTAATCGAGAACATATTTGCGAAGCAGTGGTTCTTGAATAAGCGAGTCAGGTGCAAACACCGCGGAGATATTTTTGGCCCGCTCATCAATCAACACCAACGCCAATTCCAATGTGCCCCGTTGAAAAGCTTGGGTAGCTTTTGGAAATAGATTGACGAGTGCCGCACGCGCAGACTTATCGCCTATGGCATCAAGAGCCGAAGTTCTCAAGAGTTGACCGCTAAATTCGAGATAGCCCAACGCATCACCTGTTGCCGCTTTTTCCGGCAATAGCTGCAAAACAGTTTTCGCGTCTCTATCGACAAACCAGGCGCGCGCCGCGAGCAGATAGTTATAAATATCTTCATGACCCACAAAGCGCGAATGCTGGGCTTCAATCATTTCGGCTTTCATACCGGGTAAAGCTTTGTCGTCAGAGTCCGTTTGCTGGCGCATCATGCGCAAATCCTCCGTCGCCAACAACAACACATCAGCGGAATTGTTTTGATCTGCATTGATAGGTAATTTGATATCGATCTCATTGACCAATGCAAATCCTGATTCATCAACCGTGCTTCGCGCCACCGCTTCGGAATAGGCAGCCGCTAGTTTTTGAGAATCCCCAGAAATCCAATAAGCGCGGCGTACCAAGCCCGTCGCAGAGGCGGCATAGGTGCCCTTTGGGTAGTCTTTCAAGTAACTTGTCAAACCATCAAGTGCAGCAGTGACCATCTCGCGTGACACACCCTCTTTCTGCAAGGTGCCATATTGGTCAAAGGCCAAGGCTTGTGCTGCCAAAAGGGAAACCCGCCCTTGCATATACCGCGCGGCCTCGCGCACCCATGGCTGAGTGGCGTTAAAAAGTGCGGCAAAGCCAGTTGGGTCATTGTGGGTGACAAAATAAAATCGCCTTACCGCATAAATGTATTCCGCAAATTCCTTCGCTGCTTGAGATTGAACGGCAATCGCAGCGTCACCACCTCCAGCGGTCGAGCATTTTAAAGCCTTGCGGGCATCACTTAAAATTGTCTTCTCAGCGTCTGACAGGCTTTTCTCGGAAGCAACGGCTGCCAGAAAACCAGCACTTCCGTTTGCGTCGCTCACACAGATTGTGCCTTCACCAGATTCGCTAACAGAAGAAATAATTTCTGCCTTCGGGCCAAGATCAATTGAACTCCAAAATGTTGGCCAATCACTTGGCCAATAATTGGAAATGTTAGAATAGGCTTCAGTAGAAGGCTTTAACATTTTGAGTTTTTGTGCGCGGGCATCAGCAAGCAGGTAAATCAGATTGATGCGTGTGTCATTGCCAGGCGAAACCACGCCCATGCTGTCGCAATTTGTAAAAGCACCATAGTAAATTTTCATAGTCTGACCGCAGCCGCCACCATCCGAACTGGCCCGGACAGGGCTTACAAAACTAACGGTAGCAAGTGCTACGAGAAGCCAAACCAGTTTATGCATCGTGTCGATCCTGAATGTATGATCGCAACATGATACTAAGTTTGCTGCATTTGTCACCATGCCTTCTCCTATTCTAGAGAAAAGCATTCCTTGCAGTCCAAAAATTAAAGGCGGGGTTACCCCCGCCTGAATTCGATCACTTTAAATCTGCATTATCGATATGATAAGCGCTGACAGCATCTTCCAACATATGTGGCACGATAGCTTCATGGCCATTGTCCATCACATCAAGATCGGCACTGCCGGGTTTCAGTGGCATAAGCACTTTGAATGAGCCATCTTTTTTAACGTCAATCAGGCCGCCCTTGACCCAATCGGTGACCAGATAGCCACCATGATAATCGCGTTCCAACCCGTCGATGTTGCCAACAGCACGACCATCGCCCAGATTTTTCATTTCTTTGGTTTTGAGATTAACCGTGAAAAGATTGCCTAGTGAATCTGTGCTGCCATCATCATGCATGCCACGTCCCCAACCAGCGACAAGCAACTTGTCACCTCGGATCACGCGCAGACCATTAATGTGAAGATTATCTGGTGTATTATACCAGATTTCCATCTTGCCATTGCTCATCTTCCAGATTGTGGATTTGGCGATATCCGAAACATATACATTGCCTTCAGTATCAACGGCCGTGTCGTTCAAAAACACAGCACCCTTGGCATCATATTTTTGTGTCACCTTACCAGTGGCTGTGTCGATCTCGACCAGTTGATCAATATCTGAAACCCACATTTTTGTGCCCTGCATCACGATGCCCTTTGGAGCATTAAGACCTTCAATCCATTTTTGCGTAATCATTTTCCCGTCGCGGGACACTTTTGCGATAAAACCATTTCCGTCCTTATCGAGTGGCGCACCACCGATGTTGGATACATAAAACACGCCATGCGCCAAATCGAAATCTACACTCTCAGGGTGCGAAAACCCGGTAAGAGACCACATTTCCTTCACTTCGGCCTGAGCCACAGAACCCACAGCACCTAGCATCAAAGCCGCCGCCAAAGCTTTTAACAAAACTGAATTCATCTCAACTAACCCCTGTTTGATTTTCATTTTGAAACATACAAAAAAGATGATGCAAGACCTCGGCCTTTATTCAACCAATCAATAGTTGAGCTGTGGCAACTTGAACGCTTGGGTTTCCAATTTTACCACACATTAGTAACCTCCTGTTTCCATTGAACTGCATACGTTCACAAACACCACACGGCAATTAACCAACAAATAACTGATTCCGGTCAATGCCTAGGATGCGCAAATGGCGTGCGCAGGGGCGTTGAGTTGGGGTTGAATAATGAAAATCGGTAATATTTTGGTGGCCAAGGGACTGGCCACTGCAGCGGATATAAATAGGGCCGCTGAACATCAGCTTGCAAATGGTGGCCGCCTTGGTGATAGCATTGTAGCACTCGGAATTCTGACCCACGAACAAATCGAAAAAGTTCTCAAAGAAGGGCCCCAAGCCCCGACCACCATTTCAGACACTGGTGTTGATCCGGCATCGCTGCTCGAACTTGCCATCAAAGGCATGTATTCGGAAAACCTTGAAACAAACTCGCAAATTGCCGAGGCCCTTAAACTCTCCAGCAATATTGTTAACTTGCTGTTGATGGATGCCAAGGAGCGGAAATTTGTAGAAGCGCTCGCGACATCTTCCATTGGTGGTTCGCTTGCTGAACAACGTTTGACCCTAACGCGCGCCGGGCGCGACTGGGCTGCAGATGCGATGAAGCGCTGCCAATATTTTGGGCCAGCACCTGTGTCGCTCAAGGATTATCAAGAACGCATTGAAAACCAGCGCGTTTCAAATGAGCATGTAACCCGCCAACAATTGGACGAAGCCTTTTCCGGATTGGTGATGAATGATCGGTTCATTAGCAGGCTTGGCCCAGCGGTTAATTCCGGCAATGCGATTCTGATTTATGGCCCTGCTGGCAACGGCAAAACCACGGTCGCCGAGATTGTCGGTAAAATTTTCCAAAATGTTATTTACGTTCCACACTGCGTTGATATCGATGGTGAGATCATGAAGGTGTATGATCCAACCGTGCATCAAAAAGTGGCCGAAGCGCCCGAGCCAACAAATGGGACAGGTTTGCGCCGCGCTCGCGCCGACCTGCGTTGGGTTGCCTGCTACCGTCCGATGGTGATTACCGGCGGCGAATTGACAATCGAAATGTTGGATTTGAAATATAACACCGTCGCGAAATTCTATGAAGCGCCGCTTCATATCAAGGCATTAAATGGCACGTTCCTCATCGACGACTTTGGTCGCCAACGCGCCAAACCAGAAGATATCTTGAACCGTTGGATTGTGCCTCTGAACAGCAAGGTCGACTATCTCACACTTCATACCGGAAAAAGCGTCCGCATCCCATTCGATGAGATTGTTATTTTCTCAACCAATCTGCATCCCGATGATCTGATGGACCCGGCTTTCCAGCGCCGCATCGCCTATAAACTAGAAACCTTGGAACCTGCTCAGGATATATATAGAAAAGTGTTCGAAAGTATGGCGCGCAAGGCGGGCCTAGTGTTGACTGAAGCCACCTTTAATCAAGTGATATTGGCGATCAGATCAAACAACGCGCCATTGGCATACTTCCAACCCAAATTCATCGTCGATCAGGTCTTGGCATCGTGCAAGTTCGAAGCAACACGACCTGAATTTACCTATGACAATGTGTTGGACGCGTTGACAAACTTGTTTGTGAAAAAGGCGAGCGACAATATGTTTGGGGTGAAGCGGAGTTAGCGCGAGCAGGGCTTTCTAACCCCAGAATGTGTATTTTACATTTTATCAATGACCCGGAATACCGATTACCCAAAACCTCGCCATACGCGAATACTTACTATATATCGCGGCAGAGTTTGTCGTTATTACCACCTAACGTCTCACCAGCGGTGATGAACGTGGGGCTTAATATCCTCATCATAGATTGCATGGAGGGCTGACATCGTATCTTCTGAAATAGCCGCGCACGAGCTAGCTTGAGCATTCATCCGCGATTGCTCAATTGTTTTGGCACCCGGAATGGCCACCGTAATGCCATCGAACATCAAAATCCAACGCAGCGCAAATTGCGCCATGGTTTGGTTGTGCCCCACCAGAGGCCTTATTCGCTCGACTGCAGCCAAGGCCACATCATAGGGAACACCTGAAAATGTTTCGCCCATATCGAAGGCTTCGCCATTGCGGTTGAACTTGCGGTGATCCGTGTCTTCGAATTTTGTGTCAGCCCTCATTTTTCCGGTGAGCAATCCACTCGCCATTGGAACGCGGGCAATGACAGCAACATTTTTGTGCTTGGCCTCTTGCAGGAAAGCTTCAGCCACGCGCTGGCGGAAGATATTGAAAATAATTTGAACGCTGACCACACCGGGATAAGTGATGGCTTTCAGCGCTTCATCAATACGCTCCACGCTCACGCCATAATCGCGTAGTTTGCCCTCGGCTTTGAGTGTATCGAGAATATCAAACACCCGCGAAGTTTGATATAGCGCGGTGGGTGGACAATGAAGTTGGACTAAATCCAATGTATCCATCTGAAGATTTGTTCTGCTACGGTCGATCCAACTTCTCAAATTGGCTTCCGTATAGCCTTCCGGTATTTGCTTGGGCAGACGGCGGCCAGCCTTGGTGGCGATAAAGGGGGCAGGGCCACTGCGCTCTTTTACAACGCCCGCAATCAATCGTTCAGAATGCCCATCGCCATAGACATCTGCGGTATCAATGAAATTGACCCCGCTATCAAGGCTGGCGTGCAGGGCGGCAATGGATTGCGTGTCGTCAACTTCGCCCCAGCTTGCACCAATGGCCCAGGCACCAAAGCCAATCTCGCTCACGGATTTGCCGGTTCGTCCAAATTTTCTCAAGTTCATTTATTTCCCACTCATCATAGTTTCAGAACTATCATGGGTTTCCTGTTCAATAGCAATGGCAAGCAGCGAAAGGTTTCGACGTCCTTTCTACAATTAACTAAATCGCACCCCCAAATATCCCCGCTTGCAAACCCCATATTTCCTGCCTATACCGCGCCTCATTGGCCTCGTCGTTTGCGGGGCCTTCGCTCTAAATGGAGCGGGCGATTAGCTCAGTTGGTAGAGCAGATGACTCTTAATCATCGGGTCGCAGGTTCGAATCCTGCATCGCCCACCATTCCCTGCAAAGCTAAGGCTTTGAATTTCTCAAATGCCGTCCTAGATTGGGTGCAGATTTGAGGAGCGGCATTTGAAATCACCTTATGAAATTTTAGGCGTGGCCAAAACGGCCAGTGCCGATGATATCAGGAAGGCCTATCGTGCCTTAGCAAAAAAGCTTCATCCCGATTTGAACCCCGGCGATAAAAAGGCAGAGGAGCGCTTTAAAGAAATTGCCGGCGCCAATGATTTTTTGTCAGATAACACTAAACGCGCGAAATTTGATGCTGGCGAAATTGATGCTGCTGGCACTGAAACGCAGGCCTCGCGTGAGCGGCAGTATTACCGTGATCATGCCCAAACCCAGCAGCAGCCACGAGGCAATCCTTACGCCAATCAATCAGCCTACGAAGATTTTGCCAGCGAGGATGATCTGTTTGCTCAAATCTTTCGCAGACAAGCCGAACAAACCCGAAATGCCAAGGGCGCTGATGTTCAGTACAGGATGACGGTCGAATTCCTCGAAGCTGTAGCAGGCGCATCCAAGCGCATAACTATGCCAAGTGGCGCAACACTCAATGTGAATATTCCAGCCGGTATTCAAGAAGGCCAAACCTTGCGCCTCAAAGGTAAAGGCCAGCCATCAACCGGATCGGGTGGGGCAGGCGACGCGCTGGTGACAATCTCAGTTTCTCCGCATAAATTTTTCACCCGCGTCGGCGATGATATTTTCTTGGAACTGCCCGTGACGATCAAAGAAGCCATCATGGGTGGCGCGGTTAAAGTTCCAACAGCTTCCGGCAGTGTGATGTTGAACATTCCCAAAAACTCAAATGCCGGATCAACACTTCGTCTAAAAGGCAAAGGCGTTGCAGGCAAAGGTGATCAATTCATCAAACTCAAAATCATATTGCCAACCAAGCCAGACCCCGCCCTCGATGAATTTCTGTCGAAATGGAATCCAGACCCATCCTATGATCCGCGCAAGGAGATGCAGCCATGATTATCGCCAAAACTGAATTTTTAGTTCGCAGCAAGCTCGATCCGCAAACTTTGGAAATATGGGTGTCGGAGCAATGGTTGATCCCACAAGAAGACGCCTTCACCGAAGCTGACCTCGCCCGCGCCCAATTGATCCAAGACCTCAAGCACCAGATGGGCGTGAACGACGAAGGCGTGGGCGTGGTGCTGCATCTTGTTGATCAGCTTCATGGTGTTCGCCATGCGATGGCGGCTCTGCTTGAATCCGCGCGCAATAAAAACAACAATTAGAGAGAAACTTCATGACCGCCAATAATCCCCACTGGGTCTATAACCAAACCATAAAGATGTTCGCGGCTGATGCATCCCCACCTTTCGAGGATGATAGCGAGCTCACGCGCCATTGGGGCAAGGTTTATGGGATCGATAATGATGTGGGCACCATCCGCTCTATTCTGGTGCACAGGCCGGGGCCTGAGATGAGCATCGTCGACGCGAAAAAGCGCATTGCTGAAATCGGCTCCTATGGTGATTTGGAGAAGGGTTGGTATTTCCAATCGGACACGCCGCCTGATATTCCAAAAATGCAAAGCCAGCATGATGCGATGGTGCGCGCTTTGGAGAGCGAGGGCATTGAAGTGCATCATGTTGAAGGCGTTGATAACACGCGGCTCAAATCGTGCTACACGCGCGATCCGCTGATCATGGTCAAAGGCGGCGCCATTGTTTGCCGCATGGGCGCGCGCATTCGCCGTGGTGAAGAACTGGCGATCACCCGCACGCTGGCCAAAATCGGTGTGCCTATTCTGCGCACCATTTCAGGCACGGGCGTGATGGAAGGCGGCAGCTTTGCGTGGATCAACAGTAAAACCTGCGCCATTGGGGTAGGGGTGCGCGTCAACCGCGAAGGGGCAGAGCAGGTGGGCGAAGTTTTAAAGCGCCAAGGTGTGGAGCTTTTGATCGTTGAGCTTCCTGGCTATGATATTCACCTCGATGTGTCATTCCTGATGATCGATAAGGATTTGGCCTTGGTCAATCCATTCGGCCTACCATATTCCTTCATGGAAGATTTGAAATCGCGCGGTGTGCGCTTAATCGAGATCAGCCCCGCTGATGATTCATGGATCAACAATTCACTGGCCATCGCACCCGGCAAATTGCTGATGCCAGAAGGTGCCACAAACGAAACGCTTGACCGTCTGGCCAAGCATCACGTGTCGTGGATCACCGTGCCCTTTGCCGCCATGCATAAAAACGGCGGTGGCATTCATTGTTCAACAACGCCGCTCAGACGGGATCAGGTTTAAGGAACGAAACGCACGGCTCCCTTGGCCGCCGAAGTGGCAAACGCCGCATAAGCGCGAAGCGCTTGTGTGACTTTACGTGGGCGCGATTTCATCGGTGTCCACGCATGTTTACCTCTGGCCAATTGCATGGCGCGGCGCTTTTCGAGTTCGACTTCAGTGACAGCCAAGTTGATCGTGCGGTTTGGAATATCGATCTCGATTGTGTCTCCGGTTTGGACGAGCGCAATCAATCCGCCTTCTTCCGCTTCAGGCGAAACATGGCCAATGCTCAACCCCGATGTGCCGCCAGAGAATCTGCCATCTGTGATGAGCGCGCAAGCTTTGCCGAGGCCTTTAGATTTGATGTAGCTGGTAGGATATAACATCTCCTGCATGCCCGGCCCGCCGCGTGGGCCTTCATAACGAATGACCACAACATCGCCAGCTTTCACTTCGCCATTCAAAATTCCCGCCACTGCAGTGTCTTGGCTTTCAAACACAACTGCAGGGCCTGTGAATTTCAAGATGGACTCGTCCACGCCAGCGGTTTTAACGATGCAGCCATCCAAAGCGATGTTGCCTTTGAGAACGGCAAGTCCTCCATCTTTCGAAAAGGCGTGTTCAACGGAACGGATCGCACCTTTTTCGCGGTCGATATCGAGATCGTCCCAACGGCGCGATTGGCTGAATGCAGTCTGCGATGGCACGCCGCCTGGTGCTGCCAAGAAAAAGTCGCGCACTGTTTTAGAATTGCTGCGCGTCACATCCCAATGATTGATCGCAGCACCGAGTGTGGCCGAATGCACGGTTGGCAAATCAGTATGGATCAACCCACCTTTTTCAAGCTCGCCCAAGATCGACATGATTCCGCCAGCACGGTGCACGTCTTCCATGTGCACATCTGATTTCGCCGGGGCTACTTTACAGATGCAGGGAACACCGCGTGAAAGTCTATCAATATCATCCATCGTAAACGGAATACCACCCTCGTGGGCCGCGGCCAGAATATGAAGCACAGTGTTTGTCGAACCGCCCATTGCGATGTCCAGCGTCATCGCATTTTCAAACGCCTTGAATGACGCCACATTACGCGGCAGCACACTTTCATCATTATGTTCATAGTAGCGCTTAGCGATATCCACGATGAGATGACCCGCCTCAAGGAACAGGCGCTTTCGGTCGGAATGCGTGGCCAAAGTTGAGCCATTGCCGGGCAGGGAGAGACCAAGTGCCTCGGTTAAACAATTCATTGAATTAGCAGTGAACATGCCAGAGCACGAACCACAGGTGGGGCAGGCGGAGCGTTCGATGGTGTCAACTTCCGCGTCAGAATATTTATCATCAGCAGCAGCCACCATAGCATCCACCAAGTCCAATGCTTTGACTTTGCCGGAAGGGGCCAAATATTTGCCAGCTTCCATCGGCCCACCAGAAACAAACACGGATGGAATATTCAAACGCATCGACGCCATCAACATGCCGGGTGTAATCTTATCGCAATTGGAAATGCATACCATGGCGTCTGCACAATGTGCGTTGACCATATACTCAACTGAGTCCGCGATGATCTCGCGCGAGGGCAGGGAATAGAGCATTCCGTCATGGCCCATGGCAATGCCATCATCCACAGCAATGGTGTTGAACTCCTTGGCCACACCACCTGCCGCCTCAATCTCGCGCGCCACCAATTGGCCAAGGTCTTTCAAATGCACATGGCCCGGCACAAATTGCGTGAAGCTGTTAACCACCGCAATAATCGGCTTGCCAAAATCTCCATCCTTCATGCCCGTAGCGCGCCACAGGCCGCGAGCGCCCGCCATGTTGCGGCCATGGGTTGTGGTTCTGGAACGATAAACGGGCATTGCTCAAATCCTTGAAATCTAATGTGGGGCAGCTTTTAGCTGGTCGTACGCCCAAGCGAAAGATTAAATCCGACATAGCTCCCTTGAAATCAGAGTGCGACTTCCCATTTCTTGTGGACACTTAATGGAGGGCAGTATGACTTACACAGCTGATAGTTCGGCCGAAACATTAAACCGCGATAGTCGCGGTTGCTATGGCCGCATGAATAAAAAGCCGTGGTCGATTTATGAAATCGGCGCAGTGCTTGGTGGGTTTGCGTTGTTCTGGCCCGTTGGCCTTGTTGCGTTGTTTATGAAAATGAAAAAAGGCGAAATCTGGAAAGGTGCAAGCGAAATGGAAGCTCCATGGTCTAATTGGCAGAAAACATCTGATACTGTGACAAATTTTGCAGGCAAATGGCAGCGCCCAAATTCCAGCTATCACACCGGAAATGCGGCTTTCGATGAATACCGCAAAACCAAAATGGAAGAACTCGAAGCTATGCGCCGCAAGCTTGACGACGAGCGCAAGGCGTTTGATGAGTTCCTGAGCAAACTGCGCCACGCCAAAGACCGTGAGGACTTCGAACGCTTCATGGCCGACAAGAACGCGCCGACGAACGCCTGAGTTGAACTAATTATCGCGCTCCCCCAACTCGTTGGGGGAGCTGTCCGAAGGACTGAGGGGGCCGGTGGCCCATCCTTTCCATTATTGTAGTTATTCCTTACATTTCAGCAATATATGATTTTTATGCCTAAACACATAAATATTCCTTGACACCGTACGATGATCCTGCTAGATTTCCCTACACTCCACACATGGGTCAAAAAATCCAAACCACCATTCGACAAGTCTTGCAAGCTCAAGAAGACGACGTTGGGGGAGGTCACAACTTGCTATGAACTATGGATATACTGAACTATCGCTAGGAGAAAACATAACAGCGGAGTTAGGCATCCGCAGGAAAGCTCCACCCGATGTGTGCGGCTTTGTGCAACACGAGATTTTGGCTCATCTGGAACTCACTGTAACTGATGTTGCCATAGCTCTCGGCATAACCCGCCCAGCTCTATCAGGCCTGCTCAATGAATACGTGGACCCATCGCCCGAAATGGTACTGCCCATCGAAATGACCTTCGGCGATTCATTTGATCTCACTCATGCTCGCCATCTTTACGACGACCGGTACCACGTGAAAATAATTCAGGCTTGAGCGAAGCAGCCGTCCAAGTCCCAACGGTAATCGCTGCCGCTGCAATTAAAATGGTGTGTCCAATTATGCTGTAAGTGAGAAAGGTGTAGCTGCCGATCGAGAGTGAAAAACTAACCGCCCACATCACACCCAACATCTGCAACACGTAATGCCTTATAGCAACATCTTGAATATTTCGAAGCGGGCTCACGCGGTGATTGAATACGTAGTTCCAAACATAAACAATCCCATTGCGTAAAGTGCTGAGCATAAATTTCGACCTTTCAATATCACTTTGAACTCTACGGCTAAGCAGATGAACAAGATTGCATTTGAATTCGGCCAAATTGTCTCATCTAACCCATCCGTTTCCGCTGCGATGGAAGGGTCGCTTTTCTTCTACCATTGAGGAAACGGGAGAAGACATCACTTCACATTTGGCTTTCAATCAACCGCTCAGCCAAGCCTGCCATGCGTTCTGCTTCAACATTGGCGAAGGCGAACCTTAAGTAATTCTCCTGACCGGGACCAAACATGGAGCCGGGGAGGCAGAGGAGGTCGTTCTCTTTGGCTAGGCGCATGGCGACTGACTTGGAGGTTTCGCCATCAAACGGATGCTTCACATAAGCGAAATAGGCTCCGCTGCCGACCAGTTCATATTTCAGTTCTGGTGTTTTAAAACTAGCGCGCATCGCATCAAGCCTGCCGCGCATGACAGCTTTCTTTTCCGCCTTCCAATCATCAAGCGCTGTCAATCCAAACAACACAGCACGTTGCGAAATTTGGGGTGGGCAGACCGTCATGGTGTCGAGGACTTTGGCGACTTGATGCAGCACGTCTTTGCCCGCGATGATCGCACCAAGCCTATAACCCGCGAGCGCATAAATTTTGGAAAAACTATAGAGTTGGATCAAAGTGTTTTGCCATCCATCACGCGCCAATAGATTATGGGGCGGGGCGGGATCAGGACGGAAATCTTTGTAAGTTTCGTCGAGGATCAACGCAATGCCAGCGCTCTGTGCTACATTATAAAACTGATTTAAGATCTCACTGGGATAAATGGCACCTGTTGGATTATTAGGCGAGCACAAGACAATGGCCCGCGTCCGACTGTCGATCAGTGGTGTTGCGAGTTCTGGCGACGGATGAGAAACGCCTTCCGAAAATGCGGGGATGGCGCGAATTTCAATGCCCATCATCGTCAACCACATTTGATGATTGAAATAATAAGGCACCGGAATGATCACATTATCGCCAGCCTTGGCCACCGACATGATGGCCGCGGCAAAGGCCTGATTGCAGCCTGTAGTGATCGCCACTTCGTTGGCATCAATGTGAGCATCATAATCAGCACTGATGTGCGCCGCATAAGCTGCGCGCAGCGGCATGATGCCAAATATATCGGTGTATCCCCCCGTTCCGGGCGCATGCGCCAACCGCGCAATTTCATCCTGCAAGATTTCAGCCGGCGGATAGCTGGGCACGGCTTGGCACATGTTCAGAAGTTCGCGGTTTCCAGGCTCTGTCTTCACCCAACTCATCGCCTCGGCAATGGGTGGAAATTCAACGCGCGTGACCAAATCTGAAACTTCAAAACTCATAAATGAACTCCTTGGAATGTTACAATCTTTAGGGCAAGATTGTGCGCATGAACAGCGTGACAATTGAAACAATTTTAAAAGAGCGCGGTGCGTGGTTGAAAGCAACCCATGGTGACCCGAAAGTGGCGGAAGCAAACGCGCCTCTGTCGCGAATGATTGCGGATAATTATACACTGTTTGAAACAGTGCGAGATGCAATCTTCAGAGCGACGGAGGAGTATGTTCACCGCGTTCCCATCTTGCCACATGCGTTAAACAGCGCGGGTTTAGCGTTGCTCGAACAGATGGAAAAATATGCCATGGTCATTCGCGAACCTGGCGGCAATGCAATATGTGAAACCAAAAGCAAACGTTATCTTTCAGGCGGATGGTTAGAAGAACTGGCTTGGTTGGCGGCTATGGAAGCTGGTGCTGACGAAGCGATTTTTGGCCAGGTCATCGGATGGAAAGTTAAAGAATTTTCAGGTGAGAACGAAATCGATCTGATCATTCGCGAGGGTGACAGATTGGGCTTTGTGTCGTGCAAGGCGCTGCGTTCGGAACTTGATATACACGACCGCAAACATCGCAACCGGTTGATGGATGCTGTGCATGAGGCGGATAATTTATGTGACCATTTCGGCAGGCCGGGTGAAAAAGTTGCTGTGCTTGTCACGACTGATCTTTTTGATGAAGTGAAAGCCGCACCGCGCTATAATGCGCTGATGGGGAAAGCAGCTGTGCTCGATGTTGAAATAATTCCGCTTGAGGGCATCAGTTGGGAAAAACTAGTTGCAGCAGTGCAAACATTATTTAATGTTGTGAAATGATGAAAAAGATTTTGTTTTCAAAAGCTGGCGGGCCCGAAGTTCTTGAATATGTTGATGCGGAACTGCCGCCGCCCGCCGCAGGTGAAGTGCGCCTCCGCCACACGGCTATTGGTCTCAACTATGTCGACACTTATTATCGCAGTGGACTTTATCCTTCACCCATGCCCAGTGGTTTGGGAAATGAAGCTGCTGGTGTGATTGAAGAACTGGGGCAGGGGGTTAAAGGCTTCAAAGTGGGCGACCGCGTTGCTTATGGTTCGGGGCCGCTTGGTTCTTATGCGCAGGCGCGAAATTTTCCTGCGAACCGATTGGTGAAACTACCAAAATCCATCAGTGATGAAACTGCGGCAGCCATGATGTTAAAAGGCATGACCGTGCGCTATCTGCTGCGCGCCACATACAAAGTGAAGCGCGGCCAATTTATTTTGATGCATGCGGCTGCAGGTGGTGTTGGCCTCATCATGTCGCAATGGGCAAAGGCACTCGGTGTCAAAGTGATTGGCACGGCGGGCTCAGCAGAGAAAATGGAATTGGCGTTAGCCCATGGCTGCACGCATGTGATCAACAACCGCACTGAAGATGTGGCTGCGCGTGTGCGCGAGATTACCAAGGGCAAAGGTGTTCCGGTTGTCTATGACAGCGTGGGGCAGGCGACGTTGCAAGCCTCTCTCGACAGCTTGTCGGTGCGCGGGCTGCTCGTGAGCTTCGGCAATGCTTCGGGGCCGATTAAGGATTTTCAATTGGGGCAATTGGCGGCCAAGGGCTCACTCTATGTCACAAGGCCAACGCTTTATTCTTACATCATCACAGATGAAGAATTTAAAGAAACCGCTGATGATCTGATCAACATAGTGAAATCGGGCAAAGTGAAAATAGCTATCAATCAGCGCTATGCTTTGGCTGACGTGGCACAAGCACACCGCGATCTCGAAAGTGGGAAGACAACGGGATCGACGATTATAGCGCCTTAACCGCACGCATCCATATTCTTGGCGGCCAGCGCGTTCCAATCCGAGCTACAGGTGGTGGTGGAACAGAGGAAATTGGCCAGTGATGTTGCAGGAATTGCATGCGCCAAATTGATTGATTGGCCAGAAGAATCAGAAAGCGTGCTGACCACCATGCCAACCAGATGGCCTTGGGAATCAAACACCGGGCCGCCAGATTCGCCACGCTGCGTGCCCATATGCAAAACCATCGCATCGGGATAACCAAACTTGCCATAAGCAACAGCACGGCCAAAATGCTTGGCTTCAAGCGATCCAACGCGCGCCGTATCACCCGAACCATGGGGCTTGCCTAAAGTATAAACCAAATCACCCTTGGCCAGACAACCAGGTGTGGAAGGCACCGCCGCACGACCATTAAACCCACGCAGCTTTATGACGGCCATATCATTGGTTGGATTAATGCCGACGACGACGCCAGAATACACCCTGCCATTGGCGGCCCGGGCTGAAATCTCATTGCCCTTAGCCACGGCCACATGCGCCGCAGTCATAACGATGCCATCTTCACTGACCACAAAACCACTTCCAGAAGTGATGGCGGCCTTGTGGCTGTCTGCCTTCGTGAAGCCGTCAGGATTATTCGATTCAGAAACCGTGAGCGTCACATAAGTTGGCCCAGTGCTGGGCAAAAGATGCGCCACTGATGCAGCAGCTTCCTGGCCTGCAGCGCCCGCAGGCTCGGCCTGTTGATCAACCGAAATCGCCCGGCTTTCGACACCAACCTGATCAGCAGCGCAGGCTGCCAAGCCCAAAAGCGCAACAGACACCAAACAATTACGGACAATGTTCACGAGATAATGCACCCAGTCAAATCAGATAAAAGCAATACGCGAAGAGTTAGGCACGAACAAGGCTCAAGATGCGCCCAAACGAAAAAACGGCCCGCCGAAGCGAGCCGTTCTGTGTAAAATATTCGCTTAAATTAGAAGCGGAATACAGTTACGAGGTCAGCTGAGAATGAAGAATCGCGATCTACGCTGTTCTTAATCCATTCGCCTTCAAGACCAATCGTCAACTGGCTTACTGGCTCGTAATAAAGACCAGCAAGTGCTGCATCTTGATCGTTGCCAGCAACTGTTGCAGAGTAGCGATCCTTGTGAGTATGGCCATAGGCCAATTCCACGTGTGCTTGATCGCTAACATTGAGGCTGCCCAAAATGCTTGCTTTCCAATAGTTGTCATTCACGAATTGGCCAGAGCCGATGCCTGCGTTAGCAGAAATGCTGCCAACGTCGCCAAGCTTGAAGCCAGCACCAACACCAACAACGTAGCTTGCTTCAGGAGCGCCCAGACCGCCATAGTTTGGCTCATAAGCGCCATTCAAAGCAGCGTTGAACATATCACCGCTGTAAGCAATCTTAGCAGCAATAGCCAAAGCGTTATTGTTTGTTACACCAAGGGTGGAATGACCATCTTCAATTGCTACAGCAACTGACATTGGACCTGACGCATAGGTCAAGCGCATTTGAGCAACGTCACCGTTGATCGCAGTGCCTTGAGCAGCATTGTCTGTGTAGTAGCAAGAGCAAGCGCCATCATAACCATAACCAATGGCTGAAAGCGAACCGTTGAAACCACCAGCCAAAGTCAGGTCTGGAGTCATTTTCCACCAGCCCCAAGCATTCGAGATCACAGCGCCAGCGTTGCCGCCGTTGAAAGCGCCAGTGCCTTCCCAATTGCCACGAACCGACATCTGGGCGCCAACTTCACCAACAGCGGTGTCAGTTTTGCCAACAACGTTGATTTGACCGCGAGCTTTTACGTCAAAGAAAACGTTGTCGCTTGGAACAGAGTTCACTGTCGGGTTGTTAGCAGCGAGCACAGCATCAGCGCCATCTGTGTAAACCTAAGCAGCGCGAACGAAGCCCGACCACTGGACCACAGTTGATGCAGGAGCATCAGCTGTTGGCAAAATTGCGATTGTTGTCACGTCATGACCAACGCTGCCTACGCCTGGCACATCGATAGCTGGTTGCGAGCTAACAGTTACGAGCTGGAAGCCAGCTGGAACTGAAGTTTGAGCTTCGTTAGCAGCAACTTTGGCAGACAGAGCAGCGATCTCAGCTTTGAGAGCAGCAATGTCAGAAGCTGTGCTAGCTTGAGCGCTAACCGAAACTGCAGCAAATGCCACTGTTCCAAGAAGTGCGAATTTAATTGTATTCATATTGTATTCTCCCAAGTTATTGGAGTTTAAATTAGCCCCCCGGTCCCCTGCAAATGAGTGGCGGGCAATGCACGAGTCGCCGTGCACACAAATGCTTTCTCGTCGCTTCCGTCATTAAGGTCAACGCATAAGGCGGCTAACAATTAAGTTTTTACCCATCTGTGGCAACAGGGCCACAGTTCTGTTGATGAATAGTTCTATTTGTTTCGAACACATTAAGAAAAACCCCCATCCACAAGGCATAAAATCATCTAGCCAATCAATCTTGAGATGTGATAACAATTGATTAACAGCACGTCTTATAGGCGCAATTGCGGGTCATTTGCTGTTAAACGGGGAACACTAAACGATGTATCAATGGCAACCTTTCAAGTGGATTCAGCTGATGGCTGTGGGGGCAGGGCTGCCGTTTTTGGCTGCTGGTGTTCTGCAAACCAATTCACTCGTACAAGATGTATCAAGCCGTGCGATGGCCGCCGCTGGTGGCCCAAAAGTTGAATTTGACGGCCGCGATGCGTTCTTATCAGGCGAGGTTGCCAGCCAAGAAGCACTCGATGCCGCCAAGAAAAACGTAGAAGCAACTTATGGTGTGCGCCTTGTTGATGTTTCAAATCTTAAAATTGTAGCGCCTCCGCCGCCACCCGCACCGGTTACATTGGTGGCGCCGACCGTGGAATCGATCACCACAGCCGAAACCCAGCCCATGATAAAGGGCACATGGCCCGAAGGCGCCGCAAAAACCCTAGACGTTACCGCTGCAGGCAAAACTTACACATTAGGCAAAGACCCCGAGCTTACTTCTGCCGACGGAAACTGGATGTTGATGTTGTCAGCTCCTTTGGCAGTGGGTTCATATGACGTTACCGCAAATGTAACCGATGGCGGCAAAGCCACAGCAGCAGCCGCTGCTCCGGCAAAAATCGTTATTGAAGCTCCAAAAGCTGCTGAGGCCGTGCCAGTACCAGCAAAACCGGCTGTTATTTTGGCCGCACCAACAGTTACGGCGATCGTAACAAACAACAATCAACCGACAATAACCGGAACATATCCAACTGAAGCTGCAAAGCTGATAGTCGATGTGGGGCCGACGGCTTATGTTCTCGGCAGTTCACCTGAACTCACAGCAAACCAAGGCAACTGGACCTTAAAGCTCGCCGCCGCGTTGCCAGACGGTGAAATTAATGTCATCGCTAAAGTTGAAGATGCGGACGGTAAATCTTCCACCGCATCGACTCCGGCACCAATTGTAATCGACACGAAAGCCCCCGAACCACCTGCTGTTACGGTTGTGCCAGCGGGTTCAGTTTGGCCTTATGCCATAACCGGCAAATGGGACGAGATGCCCGGTAATACGCTTGCTATCGATTTGAACAACAA
>JANYLQ010000014.1 GCA_025363755.1 Hyphomicrobiales bacterium
AGCTGCCATTTGAATTTATTGAGATAATTCAACAAATGTCCAACTTTATTTGCGAGCCAATTATATCTTTGCAATCACTGAGGATACCTAGTTCACAATAATTTGACAATGTTCTTATTTTGTTCTTTATTGTTTTAATGCAAGTGATCTCTCCCTTTTCACAAACAACAGACCTGCGATCCATCCGAGAACGCTTGGCAATTCACTTTGGGAAAATCCGGGTTGAAGACCGGCCCAATCCGGTCGGCCAATTGGTTGGCTCCTTTATTGGCCGCCGCACTTACGATTGGAAATCATGGGATGCTTTTGCGCGTCTTGTGGAGCGCTGCCAAAACTGGGATGCTGTTGCTGATGTTGAGGCCACACTTGACGGGGTTATACGTCCCAAAAAAAAGACATCTGAACTGAGACAGGCCTTGAGAGCAATCTGCACCTACTTTGGTCAGATCAATCTCGATTTCCTTGCGAGATATGACGTTGATCTGGCCATGAATTGTCTCAGGCAAATTGATGGCGTTGGCCCGAAAATCGCGGCGGCAACCTTGAACTTCAATGTATTGCGGAAGCGTACCTTCGTTGTGGATACGCATGTTCTGCGCCTTCTGCGGCGGCTTGGGTTCATGGGGATGAGTTGGATGCGGATAATCTCTTTGAGTTCCATTGGCAAATGAAGAGCTTAGGTCAAACTATTTGTACGCATGCGGAGGCTTTGTGCACGTCTTGTCCACTTTCGGATTTTTGTCTGCGTCGTGTAGAAAGCCTAACAACTTTGAAAGCGTTGCTCCGCAAGTCAGAATTTGAACAAACATCAATCCGCACTCCGCTTGGCCATGGCGAGATTGATCTTTGCTTGAAAAGCGGGCTTCAACACGGGGTTCTGCATGAGATTTTTTCTGCGCCTGGCCATGAAACGGCGGCAACGGGTTTTGTGGCCGGGCTTGTCACTCGTGTATCCGCAGACAAGCACTCACTTTGGATTCGGCAGGATTTTTCAACGCATGAATTTGGCGAGCTTTCGCCCACTGGCCTTCTTGAACTTGGCCTCGACCCGACACGCATATTTTTGCTTTCTGTTGCCAATGCCAGCGATGGGCTTCGCGCCGCACATGATGCACTGTCTTGTGCCGCACTCGACGCTGTGGTGATTGAAATTTCAGGAAATCCAAAAATTCTTGATCTGACGGCAAGTCGGCGATTGACACTGGCTGCCGCACAAAAATCTGTCACGGCTTTTCTTTTGCGTCTTGGTGCTGAACCCGATGCCAGCACGGCGGAAACCCGTTGGCTGGTGCGCGCGGCACCTTCGCAAATTGAGAGTGAAGATTGGGGTTATCCGGTTTTTGAGGTTAATCTCATTCGCAATCGGCATGGAAAAACCGGGCATTGGTTAATGGAGTGGAATTGTGATGGGCGTATCTTCCAAAGTTCCACGGCGAATCATGGCGCTATGGTTTCCGCGGCTGCCAACTGACCGTTTGCAACGGCGTAAGCAGACGCAGAAAGCAGCAGCTCTTGAGGCCCCACCTTTAGTGCTTGTAGCAAAAGCACATAACGCGCTGCATCTCTCAGCGGTGGATCGCAAGGCCACAGCGCTGGGCCTAAAAATCGGTCAGCCGTTGGCCAATGCCCGCGCCATGTTGCCGGAACTCAACATTGTGGTGGCCAATGATGCCGCGGATTTGAAGTTGCTCACGCAGATTGCCGATTGGTGTGACCGCTTCACGCCATTTGTGGCGCTGGATGGTCCTCGACGTCTTTTGCTGGATGTCACAGGTGTCGCCCATCTTTTTGGTGGCGAGCAGGCGATGCTTGATCGCATTCGAAACAGTCTTCAGATCCAAGGTTTCGCGCTGCGTTGCGCTCTGGCTGGAACCGCAGTGGCGGCACGTGCTTTGGCGCGTTACCGCGATGGCACTGTTATTGCCTCTGGTGAAGAAGAACAGGCGATGAAGTCGCTTCCCGTTGAGGCGCTCAATCTTGATGTGGTGACAACCCATGCATTGCGCCGGGCCGGTTTAAAAACAGTGGGGCAAGCGGCCAGCCGTAAACGCTCTGAGCTTATGGTGCGATTGGGGGCCGCCACGCTTATCGTTCTGGATGAAGCTTTGGGGAAAGTCGCAAAGCCGATCTCGCCGCGTCGGCCTCTACCTGATTATTGGCAAGAACAAAATTTTGCCGAACCAATCGCAACGGAAGAGGTGATACATACCACACTCAACTCGTTGACTATCGCACTCGCAAAAATCCTAGAGCGGCATGGCGAAGGTGCACGCCATCTTGAGGCAGTGTTCTTCCGTGCCGATGGTGCGGTGCGTCGCATCACTATTGAAATGGGTACGCCGACGCGTGATCCCGCCATCATTGATCGCCTGTTTCGCGAAAAGCTATCAGCACTTTCCGATCCACTTGACCCGGGCTTTGGTTTTGATCTTATCCGGCTTTCTGCGACCCGTGTTGAACGTATATATTTGGATATTGTCGATCTCAATGACCGCAGTAATGAGAGGGCTGAAATCAATTTTCTGATTGACCGCTTGGCGACGCGTTTCGGTGGTGATCGCATTCACACATTTCAACCGCGTGATACGCATATTCCTGAACAGGCTTGGACGGCTGTGCCAGTACAACATACACAGCCGTCAAAATTACTTTGGAAAAAAACTCGAAAAGTAAAAGATGCACCACGTCGGCCCTTGCGTCTATTTACAGCAGCGAAACCTATCGATTTTACGACGAAACATTTTGTCTGGCTTAAAACACATCGTGTTGTGACACGGTATGAAGGCCCAGAGCGTATTGCAATGGAATGGTGGCGCTATGAAACGCCACAGCCCACACGCGATTATTTTCGCGTGGAAGATAGTGAGGGAAAGCGTTACTGGCTCTATCGCAATGATACGACCTCAGAATGGTTTCTACATGGAGCCTTCGCATGAGCGCCTATGCTGAAATCGCGGTTACGACCAATTACTCATTCCTGCGGGGTGCCTCGCATCCAAAAGAATTGATAGAAACAGCGGCAAAGCTTGGTCATGCCGCCATCGGTATCGCGGATCGCAACACGCTTGCTGGCGTGGTGCGGGCCTACGCAGCTTTGCAGGAGATAAAAGGCGATAAGCCTAAGCTGCTGGTTGGCGCGCGGTTGGTTTTTGTTGATGGCACGCCAGACATTCTTGCTTACCCAACCGACCGCACTGCCTATGGTCATTTGTGTAGGTTGTTGAGCGCTGGAAAACTGCGAGCGCCCAAAGGTGAATGTTATTTGGCATTGGATGATTTGTTGAAATGGCAAGAGGGATTGTTGCTTGTGGTGCTGCCGCAGAATAATGAAGCGCTGTTGCCGCAAGAAGCTAATTTCTGGAACAAAAATTTGACGAAGGAAGATGATCGAAGGTTAAATGTAAGCTTTTCTTCTCCCGACATTAAATCCCTTCTCATCACACTCAGCACCCTTGCCCCTTCGCGCATCTGGCTTGGTATCTCCATGCCTCATCATGGCGATGACCAGCGCCACTTGCATGCTTGGCAAGAAGTTGCCCGCGCTGCGGGTGCGCCGTTATTGCCTACTAATGACGTGCTCTATCACTGTGCTGAGCGGCGCGAATTGCATGATATTGTCACCTGCATACGTGAACATGTCTCACTGAATGAAGCGGGCCATCTTCTCGAAGCCAATGCCGAACGGCATTTGAAATCAGCAGATGAAATGTCGGTACTTTTTCATCAAGTGCCGGGTGCCATCGCTGAGACCATCCGGTTTGCTAACCGCATTACTTTCTCGCTCAATCAGCTTAAATATAATTATCCGGATGAG
>JANYLQ010000018.1 GCA_025363755.1 Hyphomicrobiales bacterium
CCGATCTAAACCGGTTGCCATCGGACCGCCACTCTGGTCGCTGTTGCGGAAGAAACGGAGAGCCGCGAGGGTCAGTCGGGCCGCATCAATACGCGTCATCCATCCGCGTTCGACCGCAACCGGATATGACGACAGCCCAAAACCGACCACCGCAATGCTGACGGGCGAATTTTTACGCGACGTGTCGGCCACGAGGCCGTTAATCGGATTCACAGTCTGCACAAAGTAGCCGAATGCAGCGCGCTGCAATTGATCGAGTAATACTTCGTCCTCGATGGCTATCTGACTGTTAGGGTTGCGGTGACGGTGCATTTAACTAACATATTTGCCGCAAAGGATTATATGCCAACTTCACACCTCAAAGAAGCGCCATCGTGGCACAATTAAAGGAAAGTTCAACATGTATTAAATGCACCGTCAATTCAGTTATGGCTTCAACAGTCGCCGGTTTCCGTCTTTGTCCGGCGTGCACGCTACGCCTTACTTCGGCTCCGCCGTGGCGAAGGATCATGTCCTGACTGCGCCGGTAGTCCTTTAAATCGTCATCCATTTCAAATGGCACACCAACTATTTCTTCGACTTGTCGAATGAAGGGATCCTTTGTACGCTCGCCTCTTGGGCCGTATACTTTCCGAAGTCCATCACATAGCTTGTTGATTCAATTATCCGCTTGCGCAGCTTGTCTTTTTCCGGTCCGTCTGGAAGTGTTTCTAACTTGTTGATGTTTTCGATATTGACTTCTTCATATACTGACAAGAAATCGGCTCCAAGTTGGTAACGTGGCAAGTCATCCGCGGTCATTGGACCAGCGATCCTGATCTCCATTTTTTGTGCGTCGATCACGATATCATCTGGATGCGGGATTGGATCGGGTAATTTGATTCCTAGGCGTGTGCGTCGCTTACAAGGGCCGTGCGCCCACAGTGAGAGCCAAGATTGAGCAGATCAAGGCCATGTCAGCCAAGGAAATGAAGAAGGCCCAGATCGCAAGGGAATTGGGTGTTGGGGACCGATCTGTCTTTAGGTTACTTGGGGAGGCTTAAGGCGCAAGGGACCATAGAAGCGAATGGTTTCTCAGGGTCCCCTTTTCGTCACCCCTTAAAGCAATCTGCAGTCCCCAAAACCTACTTCAAAAAAGCCGCTAAAGCTCTTGATTGTTGTTGTTAGCGCAGCGGGACATTCGTCAGCAGTGCATAGTAATTAATCAATTTATTTTCTTGGTCTGAACCGCTGTGCTCAACTTGAGCACTTTTGCTAAAGCGTCAAATTACCAACAGCAGAAGCTATACTCTTAGATTTAGAACTTTATAGACGAAAACTGCTATTAATGAAAAAGCCAACAATAACACTGGATAATAACGGGCAATAAGAGGAAAAGGAAAACAAAAGGGGAGGCACGTAGTCCCCCCTCCAGTTTCGAAAAAACTAGTAGATGGAATCGTTACCTGCACCACTATCATTGGCAGAGTTCGGTGAACCACCATTGGCCTCTTTGTAAGCCCGATTGATAGAGCCATTTTCACCAGCACGTGAACTGAGAATTTTGCCGACCTCGGAAGCTCCAGGAGCGCCGGTACCCAAAGTTCCCTGAATATAGGCTGCCCGGTCCTTGCCGAATACTCCAGGGCTATCAGGCTGACCAGCAACTGCGATACCTGTAGAAAGAACAAATATAGATGAAACTAACAATGCGAATTTTTTCATTTTAAAACCTTATGAATTGTAGCTTTACAACCGGTATTTTACCGTTGTTTGCAATCTACCCAACAATCGGTAGGCGTATTGGTTCCGAAATAAAATTATCGTATGGGTTTTCTGGATGCTTAGGAATCCTATGAGACAAAGGAACTCATGGAACGGTCACTAAGGTCCCTTTTTCGTCGCCCCTTAAAGCAATCTGGAAATCACCAAACCAACTTCAAAAAAACGGTTAAAGCCCGTGCGTGTTATTGTTAGCGAAGAGGGCTTTCGTCAGCAGTGAACTGGAGTTTGATTGCAATTGTTTTGTCAACATCTATCCCTCAAGGTTACTTCCGCAGACATCACAAAACAATTTCCTAGACGACCTCTCATGAATTATGACTGTCCCGCCGGCCGATGGACCACCAAGCCTTCTTAAGTCAAAAACCACCCTTAGAGTCTACGACTTCCACACAACAGGCAGTGAGATATAGGCAAAGAGCAACATGCTTAGGATGAATCCTATGGAACCAATAGCGGCTCCAGGCTCGACTGCTGGATGCCCACCGTAAAGTAAAAGCAGCGACCCCAACATTACAACAGTACTCGCCGCCTGAAACCAGAAATGGTAGGTTGCGATTGGCTTGCTGCTTATTGCCGGAAACAGATGATAAAAATAAGCAACCAATGCCGATGTCACCCAGCCTGCCAACATGATGTGGGCATGGGTCACCATTTCTCCGTGGTCATTGGAGATAGCCATTGTAAGACCAAGGATCATCCCAAGTATGGAGTAGATTACGGCAAGCGTAAAAAACAGACGTGCTGCACCTTGCATGATAAAACCCCTCCCAATTATTTAGCCCCCGCCTACTCGTCGACCAAATGCCCTGAGTTGTCAACAACGCATGGGTTGCGACCAGGGTCACATACTTAAGAAAGCAAATGTAATTGTGATTAAAATACTTTGACCCATAATAACTAATCAGTCGTCTATGAACTACGAATACTGAGATTTAGCGGTGATATGGCCGTCTTTGACTTTGCCTCTAGCGAGTCGAGTGAAGCCTTGGTCAAGAAATTGCGCGATAGTACCTTCATCGATGACGGCAACTTGACCAGTTACAGGAGGGATGGAAACCCACAGCGCCGAGACCATCGAACACACAGCACTTGTTCTGCAAATAGAGAGGCTCGGTTTACGACAGCCCGGTCCGCGCAGCGGAGGCAGAAAATTGAATTGCAATCAATTAAAGTGGGTGAACTCACTCATTCTCTTAGGTCGGCCGTTTTGGTGTTATTAATCTTGGGCGCCTGTTTTCGAGAGCCAAACCGCTTCGCATAGACCCAAGTAAATTCAGTCCCCAACAGAAAAATCTGCGCGGAATAATAGACCCATATGGCCATACCGATCAGAGATCCAGCAGCTCCAAAACCTGACGTGAGAGCCGATTTTCCGATGTAGAGTCCGATCAGAAATTTACCAATATTAAACAGGAATGCAATGACCAAGGCTCCGATAATAACATCCCCCCACGCAATGGCTGCCCGAGGCAAGAGTTTAAAAATAAGAGCAAATAGCGCAGACACCAAAACAAAACTCACCATAAAATTTATTGCTTCGAAGATGAAAGCCCAGCCGCCTGCAGGCATTGAAAATAGATTTTGAAGGGGTGAGACCAGTGCAGAGAACGCCAGCGAAACGATAAGAAGAAAGGCCACAGCCAATAACACACCAAAGGTCAGAATGCGTCGCCTGATCAGAAAGCAAAAACCGGACTGCTTCGGTTCCGCAGGAGTTTGCCAAATCTTGTCCATTGCGCTCTTCAATTCGGCAAACACTCCGCTAGCGCCCAGCAGCGTCAGGACCAACCCGATTAGTGTTGCCAAAACACCAGAGGCGGGTTGACTTGCGTCCATAACCAAACTCTGAAGGGCGGTTGCTCCTTCATGTCCCAGCAGACTTTGGGCTTGACCGTAAACTTGTCCTTGCACTGAATCTGCTCCGAAGAAAAAGCCAGCAATAGCCATAATAATCATAATAATAATGAGAAGCGGTACTATCGAGAAAATGGTGTAATAAGCTATCGCCGCCCCCATGCTTGCTGCGTCATCGTCATTCCAACTCATTGCAGCTTCTTTAATCATTAAAACAATTTCAGCTGGTGCAAAATGTTCCGGAACTTTAGGTGATACTTCGTTTGAATTTTTCATTGATCTAACTGCCCTGCTTGCGGAACACATTTCGAACTCAAAGGTTCCCTTTCAATTTCCCTCAGCTATCGCTCAATCTTGAGAATGCGATAGGAGGTTTAACAATCTGCACCTCACTTTATATTGTAAGTTGTGTCATCTTGGGCTAGTGTGTACCGTCACTGGTCAGAAGGCACAATGACTCATTCAAAGTATTGAACCCAGTAAGAAGCTGTGCAATCATTTCTTTGCGAAATCATTCGCGGGAGGATATAATGCGCAAATATTCAAGAAGACTTGTCATTGCCAGCGCACTTGCACTGTCTTTGGCAGCCACACCTGCTTTTGCCGCCGATAAAATTTTATCATCAGTTCCAGGTCTCAGCTTTCCATTTTTCGTTCACATGATGAAGGCATTCAAGGCAGAAATCGTGAAACAGGGCTACGAGCCGATCGAAAGCGATGGCCAGGTATCTTCGCCCAAACAAACAGCTGATATTGAGGCTGCTATCACGCAAGGCGTGAAAGGCATCGTCATCAGTCCGAACGAAGTGGACGCTATGGCGCCCGCACTGCAGCAAGCTGTTGATGCTAAAATCCCGGTTGTCACCGTTGACCGGCGTGTGCCATCCGTTGAAGGCATTCTTGCACATATCGGCGCAGACAATGTGAAGGGCGGCGAAGCTCAAGGCAATTTGATAGTCTCTATGTTCCCAGATGGCGCCACGATCATTAACCTGCAAGGACAACCGGGTGCGTCACCCGCCATTGACCGCAACAAAGGATTGCACAATGTTCTTGACGGAAAAGACAAGTACAAGATTGTCTTTGAACAAACAGCTGGCTTTGCCCGCGATAAAGGCCTCTCGGTAACTGAAGCTGCGCTCGCTGGCATGCCGCAACCGCCGAAAGTGATTGTAGCTGCCAATGATGACATGGCTTTGGGTGCCATGGAGGCGGTAAAGGCTCGAAACCTATCTGGTATTGCAATTATCGGCTTTGACGCATTACCCGAAGCCTTAGCTCAGGTACGCGACGGTGGCATGACTGCGACGATTGAGCAGTTCCCGGGCAAGCAGAGTGCGCTGGGTGTGCAGACACTCGTGGCTTTCCTTAAGGATGGCACAAAGCCTGCTCAAAAGGTCTTGTTGCTAACACCAGTTGCCGTCACGAAAGACAATCTGAATATCGCTGAGCGTCTTGGCGAAGTGAAATAAGCCAACAGAGATAGTGTCAGGCTGCGCCAATAGCGCAGCCTAACAAATGCTTTCATGACCACAGACAATCAAACTATGCCACTGCTGCGCATGTCGGGGATTTCAAAATCCTTTCCCGGCGTGAGGGCCCTTGAGTGCGTAAATTTTGAAGTCGGCGAAGCAGAAATTCACGCATTCCTTGGCGAGAATGGTGCTGGTAAATCAACTCTACTAAAAATTCTTTCGGGAGCCCAGTCGCAAGATTCCGGAAGGATCTTCTTCGATGGCAGTGATACTAATTTTGCCAGCCCACGAGCCGCACAGATGGCAGGCATTGTCACAATCTATCAGGAATTCACGCTCGCACCCGATATGACCATTGCCGAGAATGTGTTCATCGGCCGTGAGCCCGGATCACGCTTGTTCGTCAGTCGTCGCGCGCTTGAACAGCAAACCCAAGCCCTCATGGAAAGAATAGGACTGGATCGGAGCCCCAATGCGTTGGTACGTGATCTCTCGGTCGCCGAACAGCAGATGGTGGAGATTGCCCGCGCGATTTCGATGAAGTCACGCCTGATCGTGATGGACGAACCCACGTCGGCGCTTAGCCGAACAGAAGTGCAAAAGCTTTTTGCAATCATCCGCGCTCTCAAACGTGATGGCATTTCAACCATCTTTGTCACTCATCGTCTTGAAGAGGTGTTTGAAATTTGTGATCGCTATACCGTCTTGCGCGACGGTCGACACGTGGGTGCGGGTTCGGTATCCGAAACTTCAATCGACGGCATTATCCGCATGATGGTTGGTCGCGAACTTGGCCTGTTGGTAAAACGCCAATCGACTTACGCGACACCCGACATTGCGCTGGCCGTTGAAGAACTCTCGCGCCGTCGTAAGAATACTGACGCCAGCGCCATCGAATTGCATGGTGTTTGGTTCAATGTGAAGAAGGGTGAAATTCTCGGCATTGCCGGTCTGGTCGGCGCGGGTCGAACGGAAACAGCGCGCGCCATCTTTGGGGCCGACAAGATCGACTCAGGTCGCATAATCGTCGACGGAACAGAAGTCCAAATTACCTCACCGCGCGATGCAATCGATTACGGTATTGGCTTGGTGCCGGAGGACAGGAAGCAACAAGCCCTGTTTCTATCTCTCGCCATTCGCACCAATCTCTCGATTGCATCTCATGACCTCATTTCCTCACTCGGGGTCTTCATCAATGCTGACAAGGAAGATCAGCTTGTTGACGAGTACAAGAGCCTTCTTAATATCCGCATGTCATCTCCCGACCAGATTATTGGAAATCTCTCTGGTGGAAACCAACAAAAGGTTGTGCTGGCGCGCTGGTTAGCCTTGCGGCCGAAAGTCTTGATCGTGGATGAGCCAACTCGGGGCATAGACGTTGGTGCCAAAGTCGAAGTTCACAATCTTCTTTTTGAAATGGCTGCTTCAGGCATTGCCATCATTGTGATTTCGTCGGAACTTCCTGAAATCCTTGCGCTGTCAGACAGGATTGTCACGATGCGCGAAGGCCGCATTACCGGCGAGATCGCGGGTGCCGACGCCGATCAGGAAAAACTGATGACATTGATGACCCTCACAAAAGATCGCGCCGCATAGAGAAAGCACAGACATGATAAAATCTCCCGACAAGGAAACCGATCAGGGCATTGACGCCTTTTCATTCTTGGCCCGTTTTGCGCCATTGATCTTCCTGTTGTTGCTCATGGCGGTGTTTGCAATTTTGGAACCGCGTTTTTTGTCATCGGTCAATCTCTTTAACGTCATGCGGCAAGTATCAATCACAGGGCTTCTTGCCATTGGCATGACCTTCGTCATCCTCACAGCTGGCATCGATCTCTCCGTCGGGTCGTTGCTTGCCTTTGCAGGATTGGTCGCAGCTGCGGTGGCCAAGGGCGGCATGCAAGATCGTTTCACCGTGGGCGACGGGGCCATTGGGTATGGCTGGCCATTGGCGGCACTTGCGGCCATCGCGGTTGGCTTGCTTGGCGGTGCATTGCAAGGCATTGCCATAACAAAACTCAAGGTTCCGGCATTCGTCGTTACCTTGGGTGGCATGTCGGTGTTCCGAGGAGCTGCTCTGTTGTTTGCGGCAGGTGGTCCGATTTCCGGATTTCAACCTAGCTTTGCCTGGTGGGGCCAAGGTCGCATCGGGCCTGTGCCAGTGCCTGTCATAATTTTCCTTTTCGCTGCACTCATCGCTCATATTGTTCTGCGCTACACGCGCTATGGCCGAAGGGTTTATGCAGTTGGCGGCAATCCGGAAGCCGCCCGCTTGGCTGGCGTTAATGTCACGGCTGTGATTTGGAGCGTTTACATCATCATGGGTTTTTTCGCAGGCCTTGGCGCATTTGTGCTCGCGGCACGCTTGAATTCCGCCGAAGCTGTGGCGGGTACTGGCTATGAACTCACCGTAATAGCCTCTGTAGTGATCGGTGGCACCAGCTTGTTTGGTGGCTCAGGATCAATCTTCGGAACGGTGATCGGTGCCGTGCTAATCGGCGTGTTGCTCAACGGACTCGTGCTGATGAACGTGTCGTCCTATGTTCAGCAGATCATCATTGGAGTCATTATTGTGCTTGCGGTAGCCTTTGATACATTTGCGAAGTCCCGTCGGCGCAAAGCATAACAAAATTCAGTCAATCAAAACCCCAAAAAATGCTTTTTTGAGGACATTGGTTGGGCCTAGTCAGAAGGACAGATACCTTCTAGCGGCTGTGAATCAGTTGGAAACCTTTCAGAAACGGTTAGGTCTACCCCTCTTTGGCCCGTCCCATTTTCTTCGTGTTTAGCATTTGAATAGCCCCTACATTTGTAGGCACTTTACCCCTTTGAATGAGGCAAGGAGACGATCATGGGACAAGGTAATTTCACGGAAGATTTTAGGCTGGATGCAATCAAGCAGATTACGGAACGCGGGCATTAGGTTCAGACAGCGGTACGTAGAGTGCTGCCTGATGACTGACCAATTCAATCACAATGCTGGTTCATACTTCTCTCAGAAGGTTTAGGCGTGAGGCGAAAATTCATAATCGCCGCTGCTGCGACATGCGCAATTCTTGCAACTTTTACTATATTTAAAGCCACGTCTGAATCGGACATCCGCTTTAATTCCAATCTTGGGGGATATCCTAATTATTATTCTGAACCCTATCCGGTATATCCATTCTATTCAGTCACAGACGAAAACTACGACGACTATGACAATGCCGACTGCGGTTATGAATACATCACCGTCAAAAAATGGAACCCATTTCAAGACCGTTATCGTCTCATGCACAAAAGGGTTTGGGTTTGCGACTAGGGCTTTTTGACGAGCATAATTCCCGATCAGTTGAGATCGAATTCAAAATCGCATTTCTGGAAACTATCGATCTCATCAAAAAATTCGACTTGGAACCTTATCTAGCGCCCAACGTTGAGCATTTTAGTATGTTAACTGATAGGAGACTAAAATGGTTTTGAGCAGAATTATTATGAGCACGGTTGCGGCAAGTGGCCTTATGTTGGCAATTTCTGCCATTGCACCTGCTTCGTTATCCTTAGCATCGCAAGCGAACGCTGAGACGAACATTTCAGTGAACTTTGGTTTCGGATCGTTTTACAATCGCTTAGAACCTTACGGCAATTGGGTGTCTTACGAGGATGACTATGTATTTGTGCCGCAGCATATCGATCATAGCTGGCGGCCTTACACCTTAGGCCACTGGTCCTACACAAATCGTTATGGCTGGCTTTGGGTTTCCAATGAGCGATTTGGTTGGGCCACTTATCATTACGGACGTTGGGGCCATTCCCGCGATATTGGCTGGTACTGGGTGCCAGGCCATCGTTGGGCCCCGGCTTGGGTTGCTTGGAGTCGTGGACAAAACGAAGTTGCTTGGGCACCACTGCCTCCGCGCCGTGGCAATGATGTAGAGGTGAGTATCACGATTGGTGATGTGCCCGACTATTATTGGCAAGCCGTCCCGACATCGGCGTTTCTATCGATCAATCTTTCTGACAAAGTCATTCGTGACCGCAATCAGGTTCGCACAATTGTTCAACAGAGCCCTCCTGAAACAGTGCGCATTGAAAATAACATTGTGATCAACAACGTGATTCAGGTGAACGAGATTGAGAAGGCGACCAATACGAAGGTACCGGTCCTTATCGAAAAACCTGTGACAGATCCTAATGCGGTTGGAAAGACTGATGCCACTACGGTGGCAATCTTTAATCCTGATGTAAAAGTTGACGCAACTGCCAAGCCTAAGAAGGCGCTTAAGGTTGAAGAGGTCGTATCTGCTCGCAAGGCTCAAGGTATTCAGCCCGAAGATTTGACGTCTGATCAACCAGCTGCCGCAGCGCCAACACTAGACAAGAAGGGTAAGCCGATTACTCCCGCTGATCAACCTGCAGCCAAAGTGCAAGTGCCCGCAGACGGCAAGGCCAAAGCAGATGCTCCCGCTGTTGTGGCTCCGGTTGTCAAAACACCTGATTTGAAAAATGCTCCTGCAACTGTGCCGGTGGTCGGGGCTCCTGTTGAAAAGCCCAAGGTGGCGGTTCCGGTTGTTAAAGCACCTGTGGTAAAAACTGCTCCTGCTGAAGCGCCAGTTGTCGAGGCCCCTGTCGCAGAACCAAAAAAAGTTAAACCGGTTGTAACCCCGCCGGCGGACACGGGCAAAGCAACGACCGATGTCCCTGTCGAGAAATCTAAAAAGAAGAAGGATGCGGGCACAACTGATCAAAAAACGATAGATCAGAACGCAACCCCACCCGCCGACGCTCAGACACCACCGGCAGATGGCAAGAAAGTTCAAGAGCATGCAAAGAAGGACGAAAAGGGCAAAGCTAAGTGTGACCCCAACGTTGAGACTTGCCCTCCGGCACAATAAAAAGATTAACTCATAATGTGATATGCTGCCGGTCTATGATCGGCGGCGTATCACCGATTTGAACACTAGTCTCCCTCTCAGTTAAATTGGGCGAGCAAATTGTGAATGCAACGATTGTGGTGACTGTCTTTGGAAATCCCGCGAGATGAACAACGGATGAACGACCCGTTGCGGGCAAGTTCATAATATTTCCCTTAAAGTAGAGAGTACTTTTTAAAAACTGCAAAAAACTTGCCCGGCAAAAATATCCTAGGCGCGATTTAACAGAAAACAACGTGATGGAGTTAAATATGAAAAACTTAATGTTGGGACTATTCGCCGGAGCCGCACTGCTGATGGGTTTCGCTGGAGATTCACAAGCCAAGGTAAATTTTAGTATCTATCTCGGTGTTCCTTATTATGATGAACAGATATCCCCTGATTATGTCTACAATGAAAATCACGGTTGGTATCGGCCAGACTATCAGTCGGCATATTATCCAGGAGGGCGCCAAAGTATGGTTTGCCTTGTCACTTTCTTCAGGCCAGACCAGGTTGCAGGCGGAGCTGACGCAGACGTTCAACGTGCTCAAGTTTTGCCACGCCGTATTGCGCAACGTTACGTCGCGCATAGTGCTCGCAATCGGATTTTTACCTACGGAAGCAATCAAAAGACCCGAGAGACGTGTCGCTATTTGAATAGTCTTCACAATCAGCAACAAGGCAATAATCAAGATTTAGTATGCCTCGTTTCTTTCTTTGATGCTGACCAAGTCAGTGCTGGTGTTGATGCAAATGTTGAGCGCGCTCAAATTTTACCACGTCGCGTCGCAGAACAACGTGTGGGCCTCGACGACCGTAACCGCATTTTTGTTTATGGCAGCAATCAGAAAACCCGCGATACATGCCGCTATCTTGATGGCATAAACAATTAAATGCGAGCAATTGTTTTGCTGAAAGTTATATGAAATATCGTGTCCAATTCCGCGAGGGGTTGGTCACTTTTATGTAGCACAAACAGCCTATAATAAGTTCAAGCGTGTCAATGGCGAAGACAACTTGTGCCAGATGGCGGCGGAAGAATAAGAAGGTCTTGTTAGGCTTCTTCATCGTCAAGTGTGTGAATACGCGCCAAACAATGACCTCTCAGGAAATGATCTAATCCATTGTTTTTAAATGAATCTTCTATCTGAACCGGGTCGTCATTGGACGCAAAAAGTGACCCATCCAACACAGCTATTGTCGAATAAATACAAGCGTTACTCAACACATGATAAGGGGAATGCGCTTTTACAGCGGGCTTAATTATTATTAAGTTTAGCCGTTAAAAAGTACATAATTTGGCCCAACTTGGGTGTTTGTTGCGCTGCAACATAATATTTGAGGTTAAAAATGAAACGATTTATGACTGCCATAATTATAGCTGGGCTCATATTTGCTCATATTCCGTCGGCAATTGCTGGAGTTACATTAGAACCAGCACAACTCAAAAGCCTAGCGCCTGGTCGCTACAAGGTGACAGTCATGGGGGTTTCCAATATGATCGTCACGCTACGGGGCAACGGCACTATTTTCGGCGCTGCCAAAGGCGCAAAGGACAACGGTCATTGGAAACTCAGTGGTAACAAAATATGTATCGCTTGGAATAAGTGGCTGGGCAGTGGCACCCGCTGTTCCGGTTTGACGAGAGAGGCTGGCTATTATCAAGGCAGCGGCTTTACGATAACGCCTATTTGATCAATAAATTCACCCAGAGACAACTTGTATGTTTAATATTCGCCATCCCCTCAGATCATGGCACTCAGACACTGCGCTACCTGATGAGCACATCTTCGTTGAGTAAAGAGATATGCCGCCAGTCCATACAGACGAAGTGGATGGAGCCATCAACTGTGTGCCTGCACAGGTTTTGGAAAGCGGTTCTGAGAAAGGTCACAAACTGGTCCTTGCTCATCTCGCCCGATGCTTGCGCAAACTCACGGTGTTTGATCTTGCCAAGACCAGAGACGTGACCGTCAATCGGGACATTATAGGGCGGATCAGTAAAGACCATGCGAGCAAGCTTGCCATCCATGAGAAGATTAGTCGCTGCAGGGTCAAGAGCGTCTCCACAGATCAGGCGATGAGAGCCCAATTGCCAGATATCGCCAAGTCTGCAGCACGACGGAGCAACTTCGGGCAGCAGGTCATCTGCCGGATCGCCATCTTCCTCAACAGCTTTGCCCTCAATCAGGCTGTCAACTTCCGCAAGGGAAAACCCCGTAATCGAGATATCAAACCCTGCATCCTCGCCCAGAATGGCTTCAAGTTCCTCGGCCAGCAATTCTTCATCCCAGCCAGCATTAAGGGCAAGCTTATTATCGGCCAGTACATAGGCCCGCTTCTGGGCCATGGTCATATGTTCGAGCCGTACACATGGGATCTCTGTCAGTTGTAGCAGCTTGGCCGCAGCGACACGGCCATGGCCCGCCAGAATTGTGTTCTCGCGGTCTACGAGAACCGGATTGGTAAAGCCAAACGCCGTTATACTGTCGGCAATCTGCTTGATCTGTTTTTTGGAATGCGTACGCGCATTCTTGGCATAGGGCACGAGCGACCCAATGGAGAGATATTCGATTTGAAGTTCAGTCATAATTTATCCTTTTGGTCTTTGAGTTAGAACCTCCACCTATCCCAGGGTTTCTGTTGTGCCGTACGATCCTGGTTGGTCGCCGTAGCTTAGAACGTAGATAGAACACACCAGCTGCCTTGTCCACTATATATTGCTGTTAATACAGCGTTTTCCCCTGATTTTTGGTGCTCGTTGATCAGCGAAAAAATTTCCCTGTTGGCCCCGGTTGATTCCCTGCTTGCGGAATTAATATCCCTGTTCGCCGATTCTAATTCCCTGTTCCAAAAAATAAGGAATTTGATCGTAACGCTTGGAAAATAAGGTTGAATTTGAAGTCAATCTTGCGCCGTGAGGGCCAAATTCAGAGAAATTCCCTGTTAATTCCCTGTTCTCAGGGAATTTTTCTCTCAGACAGGTTCGCAGTGAACCGCATCCACCGCCATGCTTCCCTCGCCTAGCACCATGTTGCCAAAATACGTCATTCGGCTTTTTTCTTGTTAACAGTCTGTTAATTTCGGGCTAAATTTGATTCTTGCGCGTTGAGGCGGGGTATAAGCTATCTATACTCCCAATTTGGTTTTGAGTGAGGCAAAGTTATGAGAATTGTGAAGCGTTCGTCGCTGAGTGTGAAAGCGTTGATGTTGTGTGCATTTGCATTCGGCGGGGCCATGTTACCTGTTGTCTCCGCGCAAAAGGCGTTTGCAGAATCGGAAGCCGCTGAAGCTGACCGGATTGCCCGTTTCAACAAGCAAGCCGGCATCGTTACGACATCGAATGGCGGTACCGGCTCTCACTATCAAGGCGGCGGCGGGCCTGCTACAACCGCGACCGAAGTCGTCTCCAGCCAAAACCAAATTCCAATGCTGAGCCCAACCAGCGACACGGCTCTCAAAACCTCACAAGAAAAATATGCAGGCATCGTCGCTCAAGGTGGATTTCCACCCATTGCGCGTGGGAATTATAGAAATGGTTCAAAGGGCGCCGCAATTGGCGCATTGAATAAGCACCTTTTTATGGAAGGCTATTTGCGGGTTGAAGGCACGCAAGGCGAATTTGCACAGCTTTACACAAACGCAACCGAAGAAGCCGTTTCGCACTTTCAACGCAATATGGGTCTTTCAGTAACAGGCAAAGTTGATAATGCGACGTTATCTGAACTCAATGTTTCGGCTGAAGAACGCTTACGGACGATTGCGGCAAATATACCGCGCTTGGCAATTTACGAAAAGGATTTAGGCGATCGTTATTTGGTCGTAAATGTTCCAGCTCAACAGTTGGAAACAGTAAGCGCTGGCAAAGTGTTTTCGCGTCACAATGTGATTGTAGGCAGGCCTGAACGCCCAACTCCCGTGGTAATGACGCCATTGGCAACAGTGAAATTTAATCCCTATTGGAACGCACCAGTATCCATCGTTGAGCGCGACATCCTTCCAAAAATGGTTTCAGGTACGCAAGTGTTGACCGACATGAATATGAAAGTATTTGAGGGCGGGCCTAACGGTCCCGAAGTTGATCCAAGCACAGTAAGGTTTACCCCTGCGAACATCGATAAATATCTGTTTCGCCAAGAGCCTGGCCCACACAGCGCCATGGCCACCGCTAAAATTGAATTCCCAAGCACTTTCGGGATCTATTTGCACGACACGCCAGAGCCACAACTTTTCAGAACCTCAAATCGGTTTTATAGCTCGGGCTGCATCCGCGTTGAAAAAATGCCGCTGTTGGTTGAATGGGTTTTGAATGGCCAAGATGGCTTTTCTGCACCAAAGATTTCATCAATGGCTGAAACATTGGAGCGTCTTGATGTGCCCTTGGCAACTCCTCCGCAGTTGCGTGTGGCCTATCTGACCGCTTGGCCGACTGCGGGCGGCACTGTGGCGTTCCGCAGAGATATCTATAATATGGATTCGTCTGGTTTCACCGTTGGCCAGCCCATGCCGGTTGGCGAATCGAGCCCCGATGGTTTGCGTTATGTTTTAAAACCACTGCCACGCCAAGTTTCAGTTGATGCAGCCGAAGCAGAATCGTCAAACTTCTTCTCGATTTTTGGCAAAAGATCAGCCGTTAAAACTGATAAAACATCATTTGCGACACCACCCAAGAAAAACATCTTTGGGGCAAAATTGGCATCCGCGTCCACAGCTTCTATCGACACGCCAATTGCAGCCAAGAAATCAAAACTCGGAAAAGACAAGAAGCCTTTTGTTGGTTTGTTCAATTGGGCCTCATATAACAAAGAAACACCAGCGACTTTGACGGGTAGCAAGAAATTAAAGAAGCTGGCGAAGAAAACAAAGACTGGTGCTTCAAGTGCAATTCCACCTGAACCCACGATTGGTGCGACAGATACCGTTCCGCCAGAGCCAACGCTTCCGGTGAAGAAAAAGAAAAAAATCATCGCCGCCAATGATGTTCCGCCACCAAAGCCTGCCAACTAAACACTTAGGCCCTGCGCCAATCTGGGCCTAGACCGCAATCGCACAGTCTGTATAGAGCAGGGGCTTAATCGAGGGGATTCTGCCATGGCCAAAAAAGCTGTAAAAAAGATCGCAAAGAAACCGACCCGCAAAGCGGCATCCAAAAAGCCGACAGCACTTTATCCCGGTTTCTTCAAAGATAAGCTCGCCAAAGCTGATCCCAAGATCGCCCGCGCCATCGTCAATGAACTAAAGCGCCAGCAACAAGAAATTGAACTGATTGCCTCTGAGAACATCGTCTCGCGCGCCGTCCTCGAAGCGCAAGGGTCGATCATGACAAACAAATATGCCGAAGGTTATCCGGGCAAGCGTTATTACGGCGGCTGCCATTATGTCGACGTGTCAGAACAATTGGCCATTGACCGCGCCAAGGAACTGTTTGGCGCAACTTACGCCAACGTGCAGCCCCACTCAGGAGCCACTGCAAACCAAGCCGTATTCTTCGCACTGCTCCAACCCGGTGACACCTATATGGGCCTCGACCTTGCCTGTGGTGGACATCTCACCCATGGTTCGCCCGTAAACCAATCCGGCAAGTGGTTTAAAGTCGTGCCATATAAAGTGCGAGAAGACGATCACCGCATCAACTATGATGAGGTTGCAGCAATCGCCCTTCTCGAAAAACCAAAATTGATCATCGCAGGCGGCTCAGGCTATCCACGCATAATCGATTTCAAACGCTTCCGCGAAATTGCTGATTCAGTGGGCGCTTATTTCTTTGTAGATATGGCACACATCGCGGGCCTCGTGGCTGGCGGCCAACACCCAAACCCTTTGGACTATGCGCATGTTGTAACCACAACCACGCATAAAACCTTGCGCGGCCCCCGTGGCGGTTTGATATTGAGCCGTGATGAAGCCATCGGTAAAAAAATCAACTCAGCCGTATTCCCCGGCCTCCAAGGCGGGCCACTTGAGCATGTCATCGCCGCCAAGGCCGTAGCCTTTGGTGAAGCGCTGAAACCAGCCTTCAAAAAATATGCCAAACAAGTTGTGTTGAACGCCAAAGCCCTCGCCGCAACCATGGTCGAAGGCGGTTGCGATATTACGACAGGCGGCACCGACACGCATTTGATGTTGGTTGATCTGCGCAAGAAGGGCCTCAATGGTCGCGACGCTGAAAAAGCCTTGGGCCGCGCCTTCATCACCTGCAACAAAAACGGCATCCCGTTTGACCCAGCCCCCTTCACCATCACATCGGGCATCCGTTTAGGCTCACCAGCGGGCACCACACGCGGCTTTGGCGAAGCTGAGTTCCGAGAAATTGGCCGCCTGATCATCGAAGTCTTGGACGGCCTTGCCAAGCACGGCCAAGAGGGTAATGCTAAAGTAGAATCAGCTGTGAAGCGCAAGGTACTGGCACTCACCAAACGCTTTCCAATCTACTCTTAAGGGAAGTAAAAAATGCGCTGCCCGTTCTGTGGCAATGCTGACACGCAAGTCAAAGATAGCCGCGCCAGCGAAGACGGCGCGGCCATCAGGCGCAGGCGCGCATGCCCCGATTGCGCGGGCCGCTTCACCACTTTTGAACGTGTTCAACTTCGCGAACTCAGCGTGCTTAAACGCAGCGGCCGCCGCACAGTGTTCGACCGCGATAAACTGGCAAGATCAGTGCAAGTCGCATTGCGCAAACGCCCAGTCGATCAGGAACGCATCGAACGCATGGTCAGCGGCATTGTTCGACAGCTCGAGTCACTCGGCGAAACCGAAATCAAATCCGAAACCATCGGCCAATTAGTGATGGAAGGCCTGAAAAACTTAGATGATGTAGCCTACGTCCGCTTCGCCTCGGTCTACCGCAATTTCCGCGAGGCCAAGGATTTTGAGGAATTGTTGGGCGAGCTGAGTGATGAGGACAAGGGGCAGGGTTAAGAACCCGCTATGCCAGAACTGCTTTAGATTTCTCACTCCACAATAAAAACACCGAAGCCGCGATGATCATCGCAATCCCAATCCACAAATTGCCTTCAGGCAAATATCCAAACGCCAAAAATCCTGCCAGAATATTAAATGGCAAGCGCAGATCATCAAACGGTTGCAAAACCGATGCATCAGCCTTTGAATAAGCCTTGGTCAAAAAATATTGCGCGGCAAACTGTATAACGCCTGCCAACAGCAACAAATATAATATCTTGCCCGTTGGTACTTCAAATCCTGCAATGCCAGACAGCACGGCGTTGATGGGAGAAAGCAACAGCAGCAACCACATGGTAATGGTCTCCGACTTTTCATGCCCCGTCAGTTGCTTGGTAATCAGCGAAGCCGCCCCCCACAAAACCGCAGCGGCCACAGGAGCCAGCGACCACGCATTAAACCCTGATGACCAAGGTTGCAACACAACCATCGCTCCAGCAAAACCCAGAACAGCTGCAAACCAACGGCGCGGTTCCACATTTTCACCCAGAAACAATTTGGCACCCAGCAGAATAAAAAATGGCGATGTCATCACCAGCGCAATCACCTGCCAAATTTGAACGCCATGCGAGAGGCCCATCACAAAGGCTTGAACCCCGAGTGCGGATAAAATCACACGGATGATATGTTTAATGGGATAATCGGTTTTCAGCGAACCCAAACCGCTTTTCCAGATAAACGGAAGCGACACGATGAGGGCGATGAAATATTGCCAGAACGCATCAGACTGTGGCTTGAAACCCAGCCCACCATAATCAGGCGATCCGGTGACAGTTTGAGTGATCACATTGATGGCAGCAAAAGCCGCGCCTGCCGCCACCATAAAGCTGGCACCTGCAATTAAGCCAGTCGATTTCTGTTCCATGTCCCCAACCCCGTGTCCGCCCGAACTGTTAAAACCTCTGCAGCATTAACGCAAGCATGGGGTTATGCGCGACCCGCATTGTGTTTCAGTCAAAGCCCAGCTATTCCCTCGATCCATGACCACACCCCGCAAAGCCCCCATCGCTCGTTCTGCCGCAAGGTTGGGCGCTGTGCAGGCGCTTTATCAAATGGATATTGCAACGGCAGATTTGGGCGAAACCCTCGCGCAGTTTTCCAGCCGTGTTGTTGGCAATGATTTTGATGATGGCCAATGTGGCGAAGCCGATTTTAAACATCTACGCGAGGTGGTTGAAGGTGCCGTGCGTGAGCAAGCACTGATCGACCCGACAGTTGATAAGCTGCTCGACAAGGATTGGCCGCTCCACCGTTTGGATGCAACCTTGCGCGCCATCATCAGGGCAGGGGCATACGAAATCATGTTCAAAGAAAACGTGCCGGCCAAAGTGGCGATCAACGAATATGTAAATGTCGCCAGCGCCTTCTTCGACGGTGAAGAACAAAAATTCGCCAACGCTGTTTTAAACAACCTAGCAAGACAACGTCGCCCACAAGAGTTTGCGGCGTGAAGACCCAAGCGCCGCGCACCACCATCCTGTTGCTGGCCATAGCGCAATCATTATACTCTTGCGCAGTGATCACCGTTTTTGCCACAGGCCCCTTGGTCGGCCTCATGCTAGCGCCAAACCAAGGTTATGCCACATGGCCGGTCACAAGCTTTGTTGTGGGATCAATGCTGGCCGTCTGGCCCGCCTCATATTTGATGAAAATCTATGGCCGAAAACCTGTCTTCATAGCAGGCGCATTGTCCAGCATCATCGGCGCAGTAATCGCGATCTATGCAATCTATCATTCTAATTTTTATCTTTTCTGTGTCGGGGTATTGCTGCAAGGCGTCTTGCAAGCAACCTCCAGCTTTTATGCGTTCACCGCTTCTGAGGCCGCCAGGCCAGAAGATAAATCAATAGCAATTTCTTGGGTGCTGACAGGTGGTGTTGTTGCTGCCGTGGCTGGCACCTTAATCTCCAGCCAAACGCGCGATCTGCTTGCACCATTCACGTTTGCAGGAACCTACGTCGCTGTCATCGTTTTTGCAGTCTTAAGCCTCGTGGTTTTTGGCGTTATGCAAGTGGCCAAACCCACACAAGCTGAGATCCAAGGCCCGCAAAGAACGTGGCCGGAATTATTGGCCCAACCCAAACTCGTCATCGCCATGGCAACCGCAATATTTTCATATGCATTAATGAACCTGATGATGACAGCAGCCCCCGTGGCCATGAAAATCTGCGGCTTTGATGTGGATGCATCAATCTGGGTGATCCAATGGCACGTGCTGGCCATGTTCGTGCCCAGCTTCTTCACTGGTGTCTTGATCAAACGTTATGGCGTAAATCTGATCACAGGCATCGGCATGGCCATTCTCATCAGCGCAGGCATAGCAGCATTAGCAGGCATCAGCTTCATGCACTTCTCTGTAGCCCTCATCTTGCTAGGCCTCGGCTGGAACTTCGGCTTCATTGGCGGCACCACGATGTTGACCACCACTTACCATCCATCCGAACGCGCCAAAGTCCAAGCCGTAAACAACTTTGGCGTCTCGTTAATGGTCGCCATTGCGTCAGCCAGCAGCGGCCAAATGCTCAGCCATTTCGGCTGGTCAAGTGTGGCCCTGACAGTGATGCCGATTGCAGCTATTGTTCTCGGAATCATTATTTGGTTGAGAACCCATGAAAGCACTTCCACCGCTCACTCTCTCTGAACCTGAAATGCGGGCCATCATGGCCGAGGTGGGCAATATGATCGTTGACCATTTTGTCAACTTGCCAAACCTGCCTGTCACCCAGCCATCAACATTGGCGAACTTGCGCAGCGGCTTGCAGGAAACTTTGCCGCTAAATCCAACGCCCGTCTCCGATGTGTTGAAACAAGTGCAGCAATTCGTGCTGTCGGAAATGACGCATAATGATCATCCGCGCAATTTCGCTTTTGTGCCCGGCCCCAGCAATTTTGTCGGTGCCATGGCGGATGCGATTTCTTCTGCGCTTAACATTTTCTGCGGCGCATGGATCGGCCCCTCAGGTACTGCACAAATTGAGTTGATGACGATTGAATGGTTGCGCCAGCTGTTTGAATTTCCAGCATCTGGCGGCGGCTTATTTGTCAGCGGTGGCTCCATGGCCAACCTCACCTGCTTGGCCGTGGCCCGCCACACCAATCTGGCCAACAATCCGGCCAACGCCACTGTGTATTTTTCCGATCAAACCCATTCATCCGTCGCCAAGGGCCTGAAGATTTTAGGCTTCCAACAATATCAACTCCGCAAACTGCCATCCGACGAAAGCTTCTGCCTGCCCATGGATGCACTAGCCCAAAAAATTGCCGCTGATCGCCAACAAGGTTTGGTTCCTTTCTGCGTGGTGGCCAATGCCGGAACCACCAATGCAGGAGCGATTGACCCGTTAGAAAAAATCGCTGACTTTTGCGCCGCCGAAGGCCTTTGGATGCACGTTGATGGTGCTTACGGCGGCAGCGCCGCAATTTCAAAAACGGGCAGGGGCGTGCTGGCCGGAATGAACCGTGCCGATTCCCTTTCCATCGATCCCCATAAATGGATGTTTCAACCCTATGAAATCGGCTGCGCGTTAATCCGCAATCAAGAACATTTGAAAGATACGTTCAAAGTCTCCGCTGAATATTTAAAAATCATCGAGCAAAGTGCCGAGCAACCAAACTTCAGCGATTACGGCGTGCAACTCACCAGAGGATTTAGAGCGCTAAAACTATGGATGTCCCTCAAAGCCTTCGGAGTTGAAGCATTCCGCGAAGCCATCGAAATCGGCATTGAAAATGCTCTGTACACGGAAGGTCTTCTGCGCCAATCGTCAGACTGGGAAATCATCACCCCCGCCAGCCTCGGCATTCTCACTTTCCGCTTCGTAGCTAAAAACCTGAGTGAAGATCAACTCAGCCAACTCAACTCGGACATGGCCAGCGAAATGATAACCTCCGGCTACGCCATGCTAAGCCCCACCGTCATGCGCGGCAAAACCGTGCAACGCATGTGTACGATCAACCCAAGGACGACGCGGGCAGACATAGAGACGACGATTGCGAAGCTGCATAAGATTGGGGTGGGGATGAGTTTGGGGTGAATTCCTTAACTTCTGCCTCCATTACAATTCGCTCACTTCTGTTTGATTTTCCAGCAGCATGCTCGTATTATTTTTTCACTTCAGCAGAAACGGAGACGCTTCATGTTCGACTTGGAAAGTTTCATTGAAGACTGCAAAACAGCCGTGGAGCAGGATAGTTCACACCGGTCGGTTCGTGAAGTCGTCAAGCGTGCGCTAAGCGAACCTACTTCGATAATCAAGCGAATCGGGGAGCCATTGCGGGCCGAATCACAAAAATTATACCAATCGCCTACACTCACGATCCAGAACGTAATCTGGGGACCGCAAATGACCTTCTTGCCCCACAATCATTCAATGTGGGCAATAATTGGCATTTACACTGGAAGAGAAGATAATATTCTGTGGCGTAAATTGCCTGGTGGCCGTATCGAGGCCGCAGGAGCAAGATCTCTGGGAGAAGGCGATGTGGAGCCATTAGGGCGTGATATTGTGCATTCAGTCACCAATCCGCTTCAACGGATGACAGGCGCAATTCACGTATATGGCGGTGATTTTTATGAGGCCGAACGTAGTCAATGGGATCCCGAAACACTTCGAGAAGAACCTTTTGATTTCGAAGCTTCGGCACGTCGATTTCAAGAATCAAATCGACGTTAAAAGTGCTGAGCTATCAATTTCATATTTAAATCTGTTTCAGCACTAATGCCGCGCTTGCCGGAAACAATATCGCCAATGCGCTGGGCCGGAACGCCAATGCTTTTGGAATTACGGTGCCAGTGCATTCAATTCACGCTCCATACTGCCGCCAACCCCAAACTCCCGCCTCGGCATCGCCGGAGCGGGGAACACCCCCAAAACCACATGCCAATAACTCCAAGAGCGCGGATCAATAATTCCCGGCGGAGCCTGTGCCAAAGCTTCCAGCAAATCATCATCACTCAATACTCCGCGCAGTGCCTTCATATCTTCATGCGTAGCATAACGAAAAGCATACGCCATAAAGTGGGTTACATCACGTAGCGCAACATCCGGCGGTTCGAACCAAATGACGCGTGTGGCAAGTGCGAGAAACTCCTCGGTGATAGGAAGCGCTTTCATATTTATGATACTTCATCGAACTTGTGATGCCCAGAAAGAGATTTAGTGAACTGATTTTGCCAATCCACTAATAGCTTTCCAAATATCATCGTACCCATCCCAACGTCGTCTTCGTGAGCTTGCAAGACTTGTTGAAAGGGTGAGGAAGGATTTCGAACATATGTGTGGAGTATAGCGAGAGGTAGCAGGTCGACCGCACGCTGTCAAGCATAAAATGCTATGATAAGAAATAACCTTGCTTAAGTCACAATTCAAATTTAAATGTTTTTCCACATTCCCATCAATATTCTGAGTTGCGCCAATCATTTGCATCATTCACTTCCCCTCAATTCGCAATTGCAAATGTGACCAAAATTTGTCATACCCTGCCCACATTTCCAGCACCGGCGCAGTGAAGCGTGATTCCGTCGCGGCCATCGGTCAGGGTTCTGGAGCAACATCAACTTTTTGACCAAAGGTTTTATCATGACCAATACACTCTGGCTGATCGTGCTCGCAGGGGCACTCTCAATCGTGTACGGCATTATCACCACACGCGGCCTGATGGCTGCTGATGCTGGTTCTGCGCGTATGCAGGAAATTTCCGCAGCTGTGCGCGAAGGTGCGCAAGCTTATTTGAAACGCCAATATTATACCATCGGTGTCGTTGGCGTTGTGATCTTCATCATCGCATTTGTTCTGCTCGGCAAATTCTCGGCCATTGGCTTTGCCATCGGCGCAATCCTTTCAGGCCTCGCTGGTTTCATTGGAATGAATGTTTCTGTGCGTGCCAATGTGCGCGTAGCACAAGCTGCCACCAAATCATTGGCAGGCGGCCTTGATCTTGCGTTCAAAGCGGGCGCGGTAACGGGCTTGTTGGTAGCGGGCCTTGGCCTTTTGGGCGTCACGCTTTATTTTGGTTTCCTCACCAGCACATTGCACATGGACCCAACCAGCCGCGACGTGATTGACGCTCTTGTAGCACTCTCATTCGGCGCATCATTGATCTCAATTTTCGCACGTCTCGGCGGCGGCATCTTCACCAAGGGTGCAGACGTGGGCGGCGACATGGTTGGCAAAGTTGAAGCGGGCATCCCCGAAGATGATCCGCGCAACCCTGCAACAATCGCCGATAACGTGGGCGACAATGTTGGCGATTGTGCTGGCATGGCCGCTGACTTGTTTGAAACCTATGTGGTAACCACAGTGGCCACCATGGTTTTGGCAGCGATTGTTTTGCCTGATGCCATGAAGCTTGCAGGCATGGTTTTGCCACTCGCAATCGGTGGCGCATGTGTGATCACCTCGATCATCGGAACGTTCTTTGTAAAGCTCGGCGCATCCAACAACATCATGGGTGCCTTGTATAAGGGCATAATCGCCACTGGCATTTTATCCCTCATCGTTATCTACCCCGTTATCTCTGCCATGTTTGGCGGAATGGACGTGGCTTTAGGAACACCTGAAAAAGCCTTCACACCAATGAGCCTGTTTTATTGCGGCGTTGCAGGATTGGTCATCACAGGTCTTCTGATCTGGATCACTGAATATTACACCGCCACAGGCAAACGCCCTGTGAACTCCATCGCTGAAGCATCCATCACCGGCCACGGCACAAACGTAATCCAAGGTCTGGCTGTTTCGATGGAAGCAACAGCCATTCCTGCAATCATTATCATTGCGGGCATTTTGGTAACTTACAATTTGGCAGGCCTCTTCGGCATCGCAGTTGCAGTCACCACCATGCTCGCTCTCGCAGGCATGGTTGTAGCACTCGATGCTTTCGGCCCAGTCACCGATAACGCAGGTGGCATAGCCGAAATGGCGGGGCTTCCAAAAGAAGTGCGCCACAACACTGACGCGCTTGATGCTGTGGGCAACACGACTAAAGCCGTCACCAAAGGCTACGCCATTGGTTCAGCAGGTCTGGGCGCTCTCGTATTGTTTGCTGCTTACACACAAGATTTGAAGTTCTTTGCTGCTCACGCAGCACCTGGGACTTTCTTTGAAAACGTAAACGTGTCGTTCGATCTCTCATCGCCATACGTTGTGGTGGGGCTGTTGTTTGGCGGCTTGTTGCCATATCTCTTCGGCGGCATGTCTATGACAGCGGTTGGCCGCGCGGCGCAAGCCGTGGTGGTTGAAGTGCGCCGCCAGTTCCGCGAAAACCCCGGCATCATGAAGGGCACAACCAAGCCTGATTATGCCAGAGCTGTAGATTTGCTCACCAAAGCTGCAATCAAGGAAATGATCATTCCGTCAATGCTGCCCGTGTTCTCGCCCATTGTTGTGTTCTTTGTGATCAACGCCATTGCAGGCAAGGCCCAAGCCTTCTCCGCCGTAGGCGCTATGCTCATGGGCGTGATCGTGACAGGCCTGTTCGTGGCCATCTCGATGACCGCAGGCGGCGGCGCTTGGGACAACGCCAAGAAATCATTTGAAGATGGTTTCGTGGATTCCAAAGGCGTGAAACATTTGAAAGGCTCCGAAGCCCACAAAGCAAGCGTGACGGGAGACACCGTAGGCGACCCCTACAAAGACACCGCAGGCCCCGCCGTTAACCCCATGATCAAGATCACCAACATCGTGGCCTTGCTGATGCTGGCGGTTCTGGCCGGGCATTAGCCTCTTTCCCTCTCTCCGTCGGGGAGAGGGTTGGGGCCTATGCGAAGCATGGGAGGGTGAGGGGCCTCACCCCAAACTCAAATCTCAAAAGCCGGGGCAGCAATGCTCCGGCTTTTTTGTTTGTAATCCCGCAGCCAATTCAGCATGTTGATTTCATGAATGCCGAAAGAATCGAACCGTGACTCCCCAAGACTTCATCACCAAATGGAAAGCTGTGGAATTGAAGGAGCGTTCGGCTTCGCAATCGCATTTTAATGATCTGTGCCAATTGCTCGGCGTTATCGACCCCATCACAGCAGACCCGAAAGGCGATTTCTTCACTTTTGAAAAAGGCGCATCCAAATCATCAGGTGGCGAGGGTTGGGCCGATGTGTGGAAGGAAAATTGTTTCGGCTGGGAGTATAAAGGCAAGCGCAAAGACTTGGATGCAGCCTTGGCACAGCTTCAACAATATGCGCTGGCGCTGGATAATCCGCCGCTGCTCATCGTGTCGGATATGGACCAAATCCGCATCCACACCAATTGGACCAACACGGTCCACAAAACTTACACCATCAAACTGGATGACCTGACCGATGCAACCCACCGCGACACGTTGCGCCATGCCTTCACTGATCCGGAAAGGCTGAAGCCCGAAAAAACCCGCCAACTTCTCACCGAAGAAGCCGCCGAGCAATTTGCCAAAATCGCCCAGCGCCTGCGGGACAGGAAGCATAATGCGGAGGAGGTGGCCCATTTTGTAAACCGCCTCGTGTTCTGCATGTTTGCCGAAGATGTGGAACTGCTGCCCAACAAAATGTTTGAGCGGATGCTCAGGCATTGCGAACAGAAGCCCGCCGATTTTGAACAACATGCCCGCATGTTGTTTGGTGCCATGAAGGCGGGCGGCATGGTGGGTTTTGAAAAAGTTGATTGGTTTAACGGCGGCCTGTTTGATAGCGACCATGCCTTCCCACTGTTGAAGCCCGATATTGAAGACCTGCTCAAAGCCGCCAAACTCGATTGGTCAGATGTTGATCCTTCGATATTGGGAACATTGTTTGAGCGCGGGTTAGACCCTGATAAACGCAGCCAGCTTGGCGCGCATTATACTGATCGCGAAAAAATTATGATGATCGTCAATCCGGTCATTGTGGAGCCGCTGCTGGCCGAATGGGCGGAAGTGAAGGCGAAGATTGTGGAACTGTTGGACAATGCGCCCAAGGCCACGAAAACCAAATTGTTAAAAGGTGCCGAACTCACTGCCAGCACCAAGGCCAAGGCGGCGGCTGAAAAACTGCACCAGACATTTCTGGAAAAGCTGAAAGCCTTTCGCGTGTTGGACCCTGCCTGTGGCTCGGGCAACTTTCTGTATATCTCGCTGCTGGAACTCAAAAACATTGAACACCGCGTGAACTTGGAAGCCGAAGCCTTTGGGCTCACACGCGGCTTTCCCTCCATCGGGCCAGAAGCCGTGCTGGGCATTGAACTCAATGCCTATGCCGCCGAACTGGCGCGGGTTTCGGTGTGGATTGGTGAAATCCAATGGATGCGCCGCAACGGCTTCGAAGCCGCACGAAACCCAATCCTCCGTACACTGAGCAATATCGAAAACCGCGATGCTGTGCTGAATGCCAATGGCATGCGAGCGGAATGGCCAAAGGCTGATGTGGTGGTGGGCAACCCTCCGTTTTTGGGCGGCAAGAAAGTTCTCGGAGAACTTGGAAAAGAGTATGTCACGACGCTTCGCAAAGCTTACAAAGGAACACTCCCAAACTTTTCAGATTTGGTATGCTATTGGTTTGCGAAAGCATGGGAACAAGTCAATTCTGGCTCGACAGAGAGAGTTGGTTTAGTTTCAACTAATTCAATTCGCGGTGGGTCAAACCGTGAAGCGCTCGATCCAATTGTTAAAGGCGGAAAAATTTTCAATGCTTGGGCAGACGAAGAATGGACAGTTGATGGTGCCGCAGTACGCGTCTCTCTGATTTGTTTTGGCAAACAAACGAACGCGCGGTCGATGCTGAACGGTGCCGAAGTGAAAACGATTTTCTCTGACATTACAGCGCAAACCGCTGATTTGACACAAGCAGCCGTTCTCGATTCAAACTTCAGCGTTGCTTTCATAGGTGTCCAGAAGACTGGTCCCTTTGATATTGAAGGCCAATTGGCGCGTGAATGGCTTAAAGCCCCAATAAATCCAAATGGGCGGTCAAATGTCGATGTTCTCAAGCATTATGTAAATGGTATTGAGATTGTGAGGCGTCCTCAAGATACTTGGATAATTGATTTTGGACACAACACAAATGAATCCTTTTGTGCTGAGTATGAAGCTCCGTTCGAATATTCATTGAAAACAATTAAGCCAATTCGCCTTGAAAATAGTGAAGAAGTGGCGCGACGATTCTGGTGGCGATATTGGCGCCCAAGACCTGAATACTATTCGGCCTCTGAAAAGTGCCAACGAGTGATCATCACACCGCGCGTTTCGAAACACCGTGTTTTTGTTTGGCGTCATGCGAGAGTTTTACCCGACTCCGCAGTTGTCGCCATCGCCCGCGATGATGACACCACATTTGGCATTCTTCATTCCAGCTTCCATGAGCTGTGGTCCTTGCGTATGGGAACTTTTCTCGGTGTGGGCAATGATCCACGCTACACGCCCTCCACCACCTTCGAAACCTTTCCCTTCCCCGAAGGCCTCACGCCCAATATTCCCGCCGCTTCCTATGCCGCCGACCCGCGCGCCATAAAAATCGCCGCTGCTGCTGCTCGCCTGAATGAACTCCGCGAAAACTGGTTGAACCCGGCTGATCTGGTGAAACGCGTTCCTGAAGTGGTGGCGGGGTATCCGGACCGCATTTTGCCCGTGAATGAAGCTGCCGCCATGGAACTGAAAAACCGCACCCTCACCAAACTTTACAACGCACGCCCCGCGTGGCTGGGCCACGCCCACAAAGCCTTGGACGAAGCCGTAGCCGAGGCCTATGGCTGGGGCGATGATTGGCGGGCAAGCAAATTAACCGAAGACGAAATCCTCGCCCGCCTGTTTAAACTCAACCAGACGCGCAGTTCCAAATGACCGAACCCTTCAAATATAAACTCGCCCATGATCACACGCGCTATGAGCACAGCCATAATTTTGCTTTTGGCCATGAGATTGAAAGCGAACGGCGCACGTTTTGGGTGATGCTGCTGACAGCGGCTATGACTATTATTGAAATTGGAGCAGGGTGGTTTTATCACTCTATCGCCGTGTTTGCAGATGGTTGGCATATGTCCACCCACGCGCTGGCTTTGGGCATTGGCTATTTTGCTTATCGCTTTGCCAGGCTGCACGCGAAAAACAACGCCTACACATTTGGCACCGGAAAAATACATGCCCTTGGCAGTTATTCGAGTGCTTTGATATTGGCCTTTGTCGCGCTGTTTGTGTTTGGTCAATCCATCTGGGGCTTTATCAGCCCTGAAGTGATCGCTTATAATCAAGCCATCCCTGTGGCCATCGTTGCGCTCTGCGTCAATCTTTTGTCGATCAAGCTCTTACATGTGGGTGGCGAACATAACCACGAAGATGGACATGGCCATGAACATGACCACAACATGAAGGCCGCCTTCGCCCATGTGGTGGTGGACGCGATGACTTCAGTCTTGGCAATCGCGGCGTTGGTTGCTGGAAAATATTGGCAATGGACATGGTTGGACCCGCTAGTAGGCATAATCGGTGCCGTGATCATTGCGCAATGGGCCTATGCGCTACTTAAAAATGCCATGCAAATGTTGTTAGACATACAACCTGCAAACACCTTGATGGCAGATATAAAAAGCAGAATTGAAAATGATGGCGATAGCCAAATTGCCGATCTTCATTTGTGGCAGGTGGCACCCGGTCGCAATGCTGCGATTATTTCCGTGATATCACATGTGCAGCGCCAACCCGATGATTATAAAATGCGCCTCAGCGGACTGGGTCTTTCGCACATCACAGTTGAGCTTAACCACTGCGCGCGGTGATTATTAAACTCCAACGCGAAGAAACCAATAATGCTGATCGTATCTGAGCAGTTTAGTCTATCCAATATTTACCTCCATCGGGAGTGGAAGTTGTTTCAAGGTTTGTATTGCAAAAGCGGTTCAAGAAAGAACGGCCAGTTAGTTTAGAACTTACGTTTCAGCATACTATCACCACCACCCACACCTGGTGTGGCCGAGCCGAGTGAATGAAGCAATTCCTGCAATAATGTAAGTTCAGAACCCGTAACAGGCGTTTTTCGTGAATTAATATCAATGACTCGTCCATCTTGCAGGCCATATTGAGCGGTAGATGTAACTTGATCACTCTTATTAAAGCGTATGGCTATCACCTCGCGGCTGGTTTCAACCGGGGTTAAAAACGATCTCGATTCCGTTGTGCTAGTGATGTAGTAATAGCTATCGCCTTGGAAATTGACCGACGCTGTTGTGGAGGGCGAGCCCAATATGCCTTCAACTTCAGATTTGGCCATGCCCTCTGAGACTTGTGCAAAGGCACCTGCTTTGGGGTAATAGCCACGGTGGTTGATCTGTGGCGTACAAGCCGCCATAAGGCTGGTCACCAAACCAACCATCAACAATTGAGAAGCTATGCCGCTCTGCTTAAAACCCATCATGACCGAATCTTACATCCAAACCAAAAATTATGAAGCCTTTTGCCCCGATAACGCGAGAGGGGCAAGCTGATGATTTTGAACAAGCTATTTGCGAGAAAACCAACTGCGGCCCAGCGTCTCTATGTGGCGATTGTGGCAGGCGCACGGCAGGAAAAGTTTTATGCAGAAATGGATGTGCCCGATACTTTAGATGGCCGTTTTGATATGATCGTGTTGCATATGTTTTTGGTGCTTGATCGCTTGCGGGGTGAGGCCGCTGATATGGGCCAGCAACTGACCGATACGTTTTTCAAGGATTTGGACCGGACATTGCGCGAAATGGGAATTGGCGATTTGTCTGTGGCAAAGAAAATCCGGCCCATGGCTGAGGCATTTGCAGGGCGGATTAAAGCTTATGCAACAGCGTCAGAAGAAGGCGTTCTCGTTGAAGCTCTAAAACGCAATGTTTATGGTGGTGCAGCAAATCCGAAAGCATCTGATTTGGCGCAATGGATGCAGAGTGCCAAAACGAAGTTAAGTTCAATGCCAACAAAATCTATTGTGGACGGAGAGTTGGGCCTAGAATGAGCAAGGTTAAGTCACCAAAGACTGAATTTTCCCGACCACTCATTGTCGACCGCGTGCCGCGTAAGGGCAGCCACGAAGTTTTTGCAGCTGAAGAGGCTGAGTGCAAAGCCTTGGCAGTGCGTTTTGATCTGCCTGCTATTCATTCATTGAAGGCACATTTGATAGCTACGCCCTGGCGCGGTGGCGGATTGAAGGTGACAGGTGATTTCACAGCTGATTTGGAGCAAGTGTCGGTGGTCAGCCTTGAACCTTTTCGCCAGACTTACACATATGAAGTTGAACGCTATTTCCTGCCACCGAAAATTGCCATCGATGGCATTGAGGAAGATGCCGAAATCATTGACAATGGCGAAGTGGATTTGGGTGAATTGGTGGCTGAAAATTTGAGTCTGGAGCTTGACCCCTATCCACGGAAAAAAGGCGAGGAGTTTGCGGATTACGAGGAATTGGATGAGGTCTCAGAAAGCGAGCCCGCAAGACCCTCGCCCTTCGCCAATTTGATAAAATTGGACAAAAACCACAAAAAGCCGACTTGAATTTAGATGTTGTTTCAAGCCCACAAGGCTTTATCTTGGGGTTGGCGCAGTTGAAGCAACAGAATCGGATTTTATCAGTCAAATGTTAGAAAAACAAACCCTCGCCCTTGATGCGATGGGCGGTGACTTGGGGCCAGAAGTGGTTATTCCGGGTGCTGCCTTGGCAGCATTGCGCCATCCGGGTTTGCAATTCATTTTATTTGGCGACCAAGCCAAGATGAAGCCTTGGCTCGACAAATATCCTAAACTCGCCGCTGTAGCCCAGATGCGGCATGCGGATGTTTCTGTGGCGATGGATGAAAAACCCAGCCAAGCATTGCGCCGTGGTCGTAACAAAAGCGGCATGTGGTTTGCTATTGATGCTGTGCATAAGGGCGAGGCCCATGCTGTGGTTTCTGCAGGCAATACGGGTGCTTTGATGGCAATGTCGCGGTTTATTTTGCGCACATTACCCGGCATTGAGCGCCCCGCCATTGCCGCAGTTTGGCCCACCACGCGCGGTGAAAGCGTGGTGCTGGATGTGGGAGCGACTGTTGGAGCTGACTCACGCCAACTTTTGGAATTTGCAATTATGGGCGAAGCCATGGCGAGTTGTCTGTTTGGCATTGAACACCCGACGGTCGGACTACTGAACATTGGCGTCGAAGAAGTTAAAGGCAACGAGGACGTGAAAGAAGCTGGCCGATTGTTGCGCGAACTTAAGCTGCCATTGCAATATGCGGGCTTTGTTGAGGGTGACGACATTGGTAAAGGCAAGGTGGATGTTGTGGTGACCGAAGGTTTTACTGGCAATGTGGCCCTCAAGACCGCTGAGGGAACAGCCAAGCAGATTACCACGTTTTTGAAAGCCGCACTGAATTCGACGATTGTAACAAAGCTCGGTGCCTTTTTGGCCAGCGGGGCCTTTGATGCTTTGCGTGAACGTTTAGACCCACGCAAACACAATGGCGGCGTGTTTTTAGGGCTGAATGGCGTAGTGGTCAAAAGCCATGGTGGCACTGATGCTTTAGGCTTTGCAACGGCCATTGATGTGGCAGTCGATATGGTAAAAAATGGTTTGGTCGCGCGGATTGCTTCAGATCTCGCTGAAGTAAACGCATTGTTGCCGCAACAAGCGCAAGCGGCGGAGTAATTTTCCTGATGATGAGAAGTGTGATCAAAGGTGTGGGTACTTCGCTGCCCGCACGCGTTATGACCAACGCCGATATCAGCAAGATCGTTGATACGAGTCATGAATGGATCGTTGAGCGCACTGGTATTCATGCGCGCCACATTGCAGGCGAAGGCGAGACGACGCGCAGCCTTGCTGTTGCGGCCTGTCGCAAAGCCCTGGATGATGCGGGCATGAGCGCAGCAGATATTGATTTGATCATTCTGGCGACGTCAACACCTGACAACACATTCCCTGCGACGGCAACGATGGTGCAGGCAGATTTAGGTATTACACGTGGCGCTGCATTTGATTTGCAGGCTGTTTGCTCTGGTTTTGTTTACGCGCTTTCAACGGCTGACGCGATGATCAAAGCAGGGCAAGCCAAAGGTGTTTTGGTGATTGGCTCTGAAACGTTTTCTCGCATTCTTGATTGGACTGATCGCACGACCTGTGTGCTGTTTGGCGACGGAGCAGGCGCTTTTGTCCTAAGCGCAGAGCAAGGAAAGGGCGATAACAAAGATCGCGGTATTCTTGGTTCGAATCTGAGGTCTGACGGCCGCTACAATGATAAGCTTTACGTTGACGGCGGGCCGTCGACAACTAAAACTGTCGGTTACCTTCGGATGCAAGGCCGAGAGGTTTTTAAACACGCGGTGACGAATCTTTCTTCAGTTGTTGAAGACGTGCTGATCGATGCAAAGATAAGTGCATCTGAGATTGATTGGTTTGTGCCGCATCAAGCCAATCGCCGCATTCTGGAAGGCGTGGCCAAAAAACTTGGCATCGATGAAGCGAAAATCGTGATGACACTGGCACATCACGGTAACACCTCTGCAGCGTCAATTCCACTTGCGTTCGACGCAGCATTGAAAGATGGTCGGATCAAGCGAGGTCAACTGATTTTGATGGAAGCAATGGGCGGCGGATTTACTTGGGGTGCCACCCTTGCGCGCTATTAAGAGTTGCGCTTAAGTTATTGAGAAGATAGACTGTTAGCTTGACCATGGCGCCCTTCAGCGTTATGAGTCGTCAAAACTGTAGGGGGTTGTATGAGTGGTAAGACTCTCACGCGTGCTGATCTAACCGAAGTGGTGCACAGGGATATTGGCCTGTCGCGGACGGAATCAGCTGATATGGTCAATACTGTTTTGGATTTGGTGGCTGACTCGTTGGTTTCTGGCCATTCAGTTAAGCTTTCCTCGTTTGGAACATTTATGGTGCGCAGCAAACGCGAGCGCATGGGCCGAAATCCAAAGACGGGTGAAGAGGTTCCAATTACACCGCGCCGCGTTTTGGTGTTCAGGCCAAGCCAGATCATGAAAAACATCATCAACGGCGAGGAACCGGGCGACGTCGATTGATATTGATTCACGGGGGCAGGAGCTTTGAGTTTGGAAAAATCACCAGACGCGTTTCGAACAATTAGTGAGGCAGCTGAGGAACTGACGGTTCCGCAGCATGTTCTGCGCTTTTGGGAAACACGTTTCACACAAATTAAGCCCATGAAACGGGCTGGCGGCAGGCGCTATTATCGTCCAGCTGATATTGAATTGCTCAAAGGCATTCACACGCTTCTATATTCTCAAGGCTACACTATTCGCGGTGTGCAGCGCATTCTGAAAGAGGAAGGCGGGGCCTATGTCGTGGGCATTGGCCGCGGTGAAGTTATGCCGCGCAAGGGTGACGCTGCGCGCGAGGGTGCTCCACCGCCGGGCACAGCCAAAGCTGCACCACGCATCGGCAAAGCTCCATTGGCACGGCCAATTGATGAAGCACCGAAGATTATTCATAAGCTTTCATCGGTTCAATCTGACGCTCTAAAAGCTGCGCTGAGGGATTTGACAGACGCCCGTAAAATGCTTGATCCACTTGATCGGTAAATCGATCATGCGCAGTTTGCGCCGATGACTCTCGGAAAAATGATTCAGTTGGCCTTGGGCAGCGTGGGTTCACGTTTAGCCGGAGCAGGGATCAGCCTGATAACCCAACTGGTTTTAACACGCAGCTTTGCGCCGACAGATGTGGGCGTTATTTTTCTGGCCATGTCGATGGCAGCCATTTTCAGTTTGATTGTTTCGGCTGGCTATCCATCATTATCACTTACTCAACTCCCGCGCTTTCAAGCGCTTGGACTTAACAAATTGATTGCAGCATTTCACGGCGCGTTCTTGAGAGATTTCGCTGCAGTGACCCTGATACTGTTTGTAATCATCGGGACTGTTGTTTTGCTGGTACCGATTAATCCAGGATTGAGAACCGCACTTGTTTTTGGATGCCTGTCGGCAATTCCGTCTGGTTTGATGCGGTATAATGGATCGCTGGCCAACACATTGCGGCGTTATAAATTAGCCTTTTTACCGGACTTTATTTTTAGACCGGGTTTGTTTTTTTTATACATCGGGGGTGCATTTTTTCTCGGGTATCGGCTTTCGCTTACCCATGTGCTTTGGGCATTCATTGCGTCCAATACAATCGTTGCCGCAGTATGGGCTCTCATGATGGGGCAAGATGGATTAAGGTTCAGTCATTGGTTTGGCGCACGGCCACGATTGACTGCTGCATTGCGTGGAAAATTATTGGCTCTGTCAATTGTCGCAGCCGTCACAACGCTATTTGCAGACGTCGTTACGCTGATTGGGGGTTTTCTATTGCCTCATGATGAAGTGGCTTTGCTTGGTCTCACCATCCGTCTCGCAAGCCTTGCTGGCTTCGTGATCCAGGCATCGCAGCAATTTGTCTTGAGCGATTTGACCCACGCCATAACAGTGCATGACTCAAAAGCTGCAAATTCTATTTTGATGCGCATGAATTTAGTGACGATCGCAACGGTCATCGGCGCTCTCGTCGCGGCAATTTTGTTTGGCCGATGTTTCTTGAGTTTCTTCGGCACTGTTTATGCCGAAGGCCACTGGCTTTTGGTGCTGTTTATTGTTGGCCAAGCGGTTCGTGCCGTAAGCGGCATGAACCAACACATGCTTTCAATTGGTGGCTATCAAGTACGCTCGGCTATGGCTTGCGTGATTGGTGTGGCTATTCTGATTGTAACTTGGCTGATTTTTCAACCGATGTTTGGCATACTTGGCGTCGGACTGGCGGTCATCGCGGCCGAACTCTGCTGGGGTTTGATCGTCGGCAATGAAACCCAAAAACTGACGGGGCGCAGGGGCGACATGCTGTGGCTCATTGGTAAAAATGTGAATGCCAAGCTTTAAGCTTGGCGTTTGCGATGAGGAATGCTACATGCGGAGCTTCAAGTCGGAGCGTAGCGCAGCCCGGTAGCGCACTAGTCTGGGGGACTAGGGGTCGCAGGTTCGAATCCTGTCGCTCCGACCAATCTTCGCCAAAGCGAAGGATTAGCCAAGTTGGCTTTTTATTTTGCGCAAAAAGTTGATTGGCCCGTACATTAATAACAACGTGCGGATGAGACCCAAATAACTGTGCACGGAAAACCAATCCGCATAGCGCCATTGCAGGCGCAGTCTGCTTTTCAATTGCTTAGCACGTGAAACGACTGAGATGGATTGTTGAATTTCAATCGTCGTGTAAAGCCTCTCCGGCAAATTGCCAAATTTATAGCCCTTGGCGTATGCGTAGCATTCCATCGCATAGTCTTCAGCGGCGGGATATTGATCCGTATACTGACCAAGTTCGCGCCAAAAATCCGCCTTGAACATGATTGCACCATGGGTGAGGGGAGCGTTGTAACGTAATGCCCTTACGCAGTCTTCGAAACGTTCAGGATTCTTGGCTTCAACCTTCAATCCGGTTTGCGTGTAGAGATAATCAGTGGCTGTACCAACCATGCAATAGTCTGGATGACTGGACAGAAACTTCACCTGCTTCTCAAAGCGCGTTGCTTCAGAAATATCTGGATAATCAACCCGCGCAATATATTTGAATTGTCCCTTTAGAATTTCTGTGAGGCCCATATTCATAGCGCCCGTAATACCCAAATTTTTTGGCAGTTCGATAATTTGGCAATCCAAGCCCTTCGTGAAGGCCTTATAGTCAACCTTGTTCTTACTACCATCATCCACGAGGAAAAGTTGAAACGGAACGGTCTGCGCCCGCAAGCTGTCGAGACACTCTTTCAAATCTACTCCCGGATTATAGATCGGCATCAAAACTGCAATTTCAGGTTCGGACATTTATCGGTTCTTTTGTTCGACCGGCCAAATGAGGCCGATAATGGAAGGGTCGAGTTTTGCTTTGACGCGGAGCACCCAGATTGACCACAAGTTCCAAATAATAGTTCCGCCAGCTGAAGCGAAAGCAGCTCCTAAACCACCAAAGCGTGGTATCAAAACAAATTGCAACAGAATGACTAACACATAGCAAACGACCATAATTTTGAGATAAGACTTCTCGTAGGCTGTCATCTGCATCAAATAAGCTGTGGGGCCGGAAATGGCATCAATCATGCAGCCCAACGCTAGGATCAATAGGATTGAATAAGCTGATGTGAAGCTGTGGTTGAAGAAGCCGAGCAGGATGTTTCCGGTGAATACCAAAAACACAAAACCGAGAAGTGTTACGACAGCAATGGAAATAACCAGTTGCCTGCAGAGTTTTTGAAGTTCGGCATGGTTCTTTTTTTCATAAAGTGCTGCCATGGTTGGCGCAGTCACCAGTCCGCCTGCGATCAGAACAAGGCTGAGTAAAGTTGCGGTTTTTTGGGCAGCAAAGTAAGCACCTGTTTCAGCACCTCCCATCAGATAACCAACAACAACGACGTCCATTTGCTGAATCATCGCAAATACGATGCTTGCGCCCCAGAGAGGCAAAAGACTGCTTTTTGTTCCAGACCAATCTGATTTAGCAACTACTTGGCCAGTTGCTTTCTCGACACCTTCTCCGATCAAGTAAATCTGCCCAAAGATCAAAACGAGTAATACAGCTGCGCAGATATAAATAGCCATCGTGCTGCCAGCCGCGTAGCCAAACCAAACCGCTGCGAATGCAAAGAGAGGTGCAATAATGCGCCACAAAACATCACGTGGCAGCATCGAGCCAACAACGCTATTTTGAGCGCGCAACACCCCCGCCGCGAAATCTCCAAGACAAAATGTTGCAGCCAAAACCGACACACTTAGATAGTTTTGCACTGATAACGGTCCAGCAATTTTGTCACCTATGAAGCCTATGGCGAGCGCTACTAAAACGCCAAGTGCAGTTAGGAGCGATCCCATTTTTATGACGCCTTTGGCATACTCGAGCTTGCCTTGCGCTAGATATTTTGGCCAATAGCGCATCACGGCTGTAGAATAGCCAAACCCTGCGCATGCTGAAATGACGATGGCGAGGTTGAATGAAAATGCAAAGACACCGTAAGCCTGGGCTGTCAAAAGACGAGCAAAGGCGACAAACATAAGATAGCTCAGACCTGCACCGGCAACCTTAATTAAAAGCGAAATGACTCCGGAACCAACCAGACGGTTACCTAATGCAGATTTCAATTTAAGTTGCAGGCTGAAAACAAAAAGGCCTTTATGCTGATCGGTCATGATGGATCTGGCACTTCGTAATGGGCGAGTTGTACTTTACTTACAGCGGGCTGTGAATGTTCTTGTGCTTTGTAGATCAACATTGCCGCAAACAGCCCCCACATCATGCCGAGCATCCAATAGAAGTGCCGCCAATGTTCAGTGTCAATTTGAATGCCTTGAAAGGTCACGGAAGTTAAGCAAGCAAAGACTAAAATTGCGTGAGTTTGATAAGGAGATTTTGTGAACACAGTTCGAACGCCAACAAATAAATTGCAACCGATCAAAGCAATGTAAGAGATTCCTCCGATCCATCCATATGACGAAAAGGAATTGAGGAATGTGTTATGAGGGGCTTCAGGAAAATAATGTGAAAACTGCAGCGGCCCAAACCCAAAAGGTCGTTCCAATAACATGGGGATGGCGTTCAACTGATTGCCAAACCGTCCTCGTTCACCTGCATCATAGCTCTTAACCAATGTGAATCGATCTAGAAATACAGCTTGCATTTCTGGCGACGACAAAATTAATACGAGAGGAATTGTAACGATTGCTGCACCGATAAAAAAGTAAAATACGATGCGTGAGCGCATTGCGTTTGATTCTGACAACACAAACGTAAGCGCCACCATAATCATAATTGACATCAGGATGTTGGTCCACGCGCCCCGCGAAAACGCAAGAAACAAACTGACAAAAATTAATGCGAAACACAAAAGATCAATAATTGGTCTTTTGCTAATTCCGAGTAACAGTCGTTGGGCCAGAAAGACACAAGGGAAAACCAAATAAGTAGAAAACACGTTGGGGTCTTTGAAAAGGCCTGTTGCACGACCATAGTTGATCAACTCATTTGCACCCAAACTTATGTAGAGTTTGCCTATAGTGCTCGCAAAAACATAAGCCAACATCGCCAGTGCTGCGGCAATCGTTGCCCCCACAACATAGCCAGAAGCTACAATTTTAAGCCGTTCTTCAGTGTCGGCCGAAAGAAAACTCGCAATGAATACGGCTGATATCGCCATATACAGTGACGTAAACTCGGACTGAAATGCTTCGGGTGTTGGGGCGGCGATTGCGTAACTGAGAAAGCCTCCCAAATTATATAGCAGCAATAGCAACATCATGGGCATGATGGCGGGATTGTAGTTCATTCCCGAAAAAAGATATCCCAGAAAGGCAAGGAAAAAAAAGCAGTCTGTGGGGGCGGGCTCAAAAATTACGACAAACGAACCAGCAAAGATCAGCCAGACCAGCGTCAAGCGAATCCGGTCACCACTCCAGCCCATTGCCAAATTAGGAATCATCGTCAACAACTTAGATAGCCTAACGCAGTCGTTTGCGGAACAGAGAGAGTTGCTTTGGCCCAAGTCTGCCAGCAAATAATGCCTGCATCATTCAAAATCCGGCGAAGCAACGCGCCATTTCAATAAGCGTTGTTCGTATTCAACAGGGCCAGCGGAGTTCTCGCCATGATGTATAAATCTAAAGCCAGCGACCAATTCTCAATATAATAGAGATCATGTTCAACGCGGCGTTCAATTTTTTCGGCCGTGTCGGTTTCACCGCGCCAACCGTTGATCTGTGCCCAACCCGTTATACCGGGTTTCACTTTGTGGCGCGCGAAATAACCATCCACAACATTTTCATAAAGTGAATCCGCTGCCTTGGCTTTCGTCGCATGTGGTCGGGGCCCGACCAAAGATAGATCGCCTTTCAAAACGTTGAAAAATTGTGGTAATTCGTCCAAGCTTGTACGGCGAATGAAACGGCCAACACGTGTGACACGTGGATCACTCTTCGTCACGAGCTTGGAGGCGTCGATATCTGCCGCATCAATGCGCATTGATCTGAATTTATAGATTTGAATGAGTTCGTTGTTAAAGCCAAACCGCTTTTGCTTGAACAGGATTGGCCCTTTGCTGTCCAACTTTACAGCCAAGGCAACAGCCGCCAGAATCGGCGAGAACGCGATAATCCCAAGGCTTGCAAATACCTTGTCCATTGTGGCTTTTAACAGTGGACCCCACTCCCCAAGCGGTCTGTCAAACATGTCAAGGCAAGGCAAATTGCCGATATAAGAATAGGCGCGCGGGCGATAACGAATCTTCTGGCCATAGGCGCTTAAGCGAATGTCGACTGGCAAGACCCAAAGCCTGTTCAAAATTTGCAAAAGCCGATCTTCCGCTGTGACGGGCAAGGTAATGATAATGCAGTCGATACGCGTTGCACGTGAAAAATCGATGAGATCATCTATGCTGCCAAGGTTATGAACGCCGTGTGCTTCTGCCAAGCTGCGGTGATCATCTCGGTCATCAAAATAGCCGACAAGTGAAATGCCAGTTTCTTCATGCGACTGCAGATTTGCGATAACCTTGGAAGCAGGTTCACCACCGCCAACGATAACGGCGCGCCGATTGAATTGGCCATTCAGGTTAAGATGGCGCAAAATCGCAGCAACGAAAAATCGGTAAGTCAAAAATATTGCAAAGCCCGCAAACGCCCATGTGACCAACCACAGGCGCGAAACATTTGTTGCCTCTTTGAACAGAAACAAGCCCGCCACCAGAACGGCAAAAAGCATGGCCCATGCCACCAAAATTCTGAACATAACCTTGGCTGGCATTAAAAGACTCTCCAACCTGTAAAGGCTAAAGGCACCGAGCATGATTGGCAAAACTGTCGCAGCAAAGACCGCCATGGAAAGAAACACCATTGTGTCAACACGGCTCTCAAAACCAGGATAGCGAAATGCTGAAATAAGGGCAGCCAGAAACATCACCGTGCAATCACTCAACCGCAACATTGAGGAAATAATTTGGGGTGCAACGAAGTGGGTGTTCGTAAGTTTTCCGCCTACTGCTTCGCGCAGTTGATCGCGCACGGTAGCGTCGCTCAATTTGCTCAAATCAATTGCAGTGGCAAGATTTACGTTATTTGGGTTAGGTTTCATGGCCTGCTTCAAACTGATACAACACTCATGTGTCGTATTAGCAGGAGCAAAACTCAGTCCGCTTCTTGTTGTTGATTGGAAAGGTTAATTCTGTGGTTAAAGAAGGGTTAACGGCAAGCGTCGTAAAAGGCCGTAACCTTTTCTGCCATTAGGTTAGCGCCATAACTTGAACGAATTTGTTTTGCAAGTTCATCCGCATTTTTTGCAGATAAATCATATGAATTCAGAGTGTTATAAATTAATTTGGCCAATAACTCGGGACTGTCGCTGGCGCACAACTGCACCTTTGGTACAACTTCGGAGATGCCACCCACATCACTGCCGATTATTGGTTTTTGAGCCGCAATAGCCTCCAGCATAACATAGGGAAAAGACTCATTACGGGAAGGCAAAACAAATATTCGGCCCAATCCAATTGCCTCTCCCATCGATTTGCGACCAGTAAATTGAACTTGCTCCGATAAACCCAGCTCGTCAGCCAGGGTCTTGAAACGATTGAGGTCAGGCCCATCGCCAATCAAACAGGCTGTTACGGTTTTCTGAGGTTTGAGGAGGACAATAGCCCGCAACAAAACATCAACGCCCTTCAACTTGCGCATTTCGCCGACGAATAATAAATCTGCAGCAGATGGTTTCGGAGGTATGCTGCTGAATTCCTCCGGCCAGAGACCGTTGTGAACAACGACCGATTTACAAACTCCAAGTCCAACTTTTTCTTGAAACAATTTTTTTTCAAATTCGCATACAAAAACGATGCCTGCATTGGTCTTGCGCAAAAGCCATTCTGTTCCCAGAAAGATTGGCCCGGGAAACTTGTTCCAATCATAATGCAAGCTGCCACCATGTGGCGTGTAAACGGCGGTCTTACGCGAACGCATGCCCGCCAGCCGCGCATAAAGTCCGCCCTTTGCACCATGACCGTGAATTACATCAATGTTTAGCCGTGCTGCAAGCTTCGAGGTTTGCTCCGCGCATGAAACATCGCCGAACCCTGGCATCTTCGACATCGCTTGGCGGGTTATGCCGAGGTTGCAATAACGTTTTGTCTCACTGAGTAAATCTACCGCGGTTTTACCGCCTGTTCCACTGTCACAAAAGATGCCTACGTCATGACCTAACTCAGCCTGTCCGCGCGCCAAATCTCGAACGTGGCGAAATAAGCCGCCGACGGGGCTACGAAAGACGTGAAGTATGCGCATCAATCAGAACCAGCGTTCTCTGATATAAATAATATCACCGGGATAAACCTGCGTCGTAACTGGAACTTTGAATGTTTGAGTTCCTTTGGCATTACGCCGTGTAATCAGCACATCAGCTTTATCAGCGCGTGCGTTATAGCCACCGCCAATCGCGATGGCGTTTTGGACTGTCATGCCCGCTTGATAAGGAAAGCTGCCTGCTGTCGTCACCTCACCCATGATAAAGAAAGGGCGCAACGAGGTGACTTGTACTGAAACTTTAGGGTCACGGAGATATCCGTTACGAAGTTTATCGGTTAACGTCTTTTCGATTTGCGGCGTCGACATTCCAGCCACAGTAATTGTCTGCACATAGGGAAGTGAAATGGCTCCCGATGCGTCAACGGGCACTTCACCTGTCAAATCAGTTTCACCTGCAACGCGGATGGTAAGTTTATCGCCAGACCCAACACGGTATCCGCTGGCAAATTCATAAGCAGCGGCGTGACCGCGAGTGCCAAACGGAGGAAGCGGCCCCTGCGGGCCAGTCGATGGAAGCTGCGAGACGCTTGAAACGGCTTCGGGGCCTTCACCCAAATTGCCGTTTGCTAAAATGCCTGTGCCACCTATTGGGGAATTCGGACCAGCCGTCTCCCAATCATCGGCACAGGCCGATAGAAACAAGCAACAAACCATCGCACAAATATAACGCATACCCACACATCTCACTCTGAACACAACGAGCTAAAAAGCTGATTTACGAAAATCATAGCCACTTATGGTTAGCAAGACCTTAAGTTGACTGATCGCACCCTGCGTTAATCAAATAGTTACCATACTCAATCAAACACGAAACACATTGATAGGTAGTTGTTTTCATGAGTCTTAGTGCAGAGCCATCGCAGTCCCTGAATGTATCGGATGTTATTCGTGGCATTTGGCGGCGCAAGACTATGTTGGCAACACTGACATTAATAGGCTTGTGCTTGGGCGCCGCGACGGTATTTTTATCAAAGCCGACCTACCAAACAGAAGCTCAGATCATAATTGAAAACTCGGCAACGTCGTTTGAACGTGCAAACTCAGATATTCAATCTACAACAGTAGCGCCCGTCGACGAACGATTTATCACCAGCCAAGTATCGGTGATTAAGTCGAGTGACTTGCTAGGGCGTGTGGCTGATCAATTGGCGCTAAAGGATAATCCAGAATTCAATGCCGCGCTGAATAGGATCAGTTTTGTGAAATCACTACTGATTGCCACTGGATTTGCCGACGACCCAAACTTATTCACGGGTCGTGAAAATGCTTTAAAAACGATCAGTTCAAAACTTTCGGTCGGAGCAATTCTCGACTCGAATATTGTAACGATTACTGCACGAATGAATGATAAAAAAGCGGCGGCCGATGTTACAAATGCCGTGGCCGAAGCTTATGTCTCCTCCACACGCGAGAACGATGCAGGTTCGACTGAACGTGCCCGGCAATGGCTGGGCGGTCAGATTGCCGACTTGCGCCAAAAGGTAAGTGACTCGGAGAATGCAGTAGAAAAATATCGCGCGGAGGCGGGCTTGCTAAAAGGCCAAACGGCGACGCTTGGCACCCAGCAAATTTCTGAACTCAATTCACAAATTGGCGTTGCTGAAAATGCAGCAGGTGAGGCCACCGCACGCGCAGCTGAAATCAAGAGTTTATTGGTTTCCGGTGGAATTGAAGCATCTTCAGATGTTTTGAATTCTCCACTTATTCAAAATCTGCGAGAACAACAAAGCAGTGCAAATAGGAAAGTGTCGGAGTTATCGGCAACTTATCTGCCCAACCACCCTAAAATGATTGCCGCTCAAAAAGAACTCGCTGCAATTACGGGTTCATTGAAGCGCGAAGCTTTGAAAGTGGTTGATAGCCTGCAAGGACAGGCAAAAGTTGCGAACCAGCGCGCTGAAGCGCTGCGTGCCAATCTCGAAAGACTGAAGGGCAGAGAGTCTGGTGCTAACATCAGTGATGTAAAGCTCAAGGGACTTGAACGCGAAGCCCAAGCCAATCGAACTTTGCTTGAATCGATGTTGGGTCGTTATGCTGATGCCAGCGCGCGTCAGGATGTGACACAGCAACCAAGCAAAGCCAGAATTATTCAGCGCGCCGCCGTTCCACCGACACCCTATTTCCCTAAAGTCGGACCTACAATTTTCTTGACCACTATGGCTGGTCTGGCGCTTGGTCTGGGTCTTGCGTTCATCATGGAAGTTATGTCTGCTTCTGCTAATGCCGTAAGGATGCAGCGAAATTCTGCACGCTCACATGTTGCGGCCAACCAAATTGAGCGTTCATTCGATATTCCCCCGATAGATATTCCACCCAAACTTGCGACTGAAGATTTGGTTACCACAACGGTTCAAAAGCTAGAGCATGATGTTATGAGGCCTGTTGCAAATATGACAGCAACAGGTTCCAGCGGAGAGGCAGTTGAACTTTTGAATTGCGAGGATAACGCACCCTCTGAAGTTCCACTTGCGATCGCACTCTCGGTGGTCTGCCAATCATTAAAAGACAGCAAGGCGTACAAAGCCTTTTCGTTTACAAGCCTCGGAAGTGAGGGGCCGGACGCCGCACTCGCAGCGCTTTCCGCCGGGCGGGCTCTTTCGATGAACAAAAAGCGTGTTGCCATTATCGATATTTCACAAAACGGCGGAGATATTGAAATGCTGGTGGGTTTGCCTGGTGGCGTTGGCCTTACTGATCTGGTGGCGGGCACAGCCGACTTCACAAAAATAATTAGCCGCGATCCGCATTCAACACTTCATATTATCCGCAAGGGGCTTTCACGCGACCAAGACACCGCAAGCCGCGTTGCTGGAAAATTTGAATCAGTCATTACGGCTCTGAGCAGCATTTACGATTTTGTGTTTGTCCATGTCGGTGAAGCCTATGGAGCAGCTCCTAGTCTTGTGAAAAACTGCCCAGCCGCGTTCATTTTTGCGGGCGCTGTGCGTCAGCGCGACGCGTTGGCGGCAGCTAAAATCTTGCAAAAAAATGGCGTTTTGGCACCTATGTATATTCAAGTAGACGGAAAACCTGCCATTCAGAACCGCAAGGCGGCTTCGGCTTAGCACATGGCTTCTCCCGCTCTTTTACGCGCGTGCCTTGATGTAATGCACTTCACAGGCTTATCTCATATCCTCAGAAAGCAGTTCCAAGGGATGGGCAGTATATTTTGCTTCCATCACGTGTGCCCCGGCGGAGGGATGGCCAAAGGCTTTGCACCCAACGGTAAAATTGAATGTACCTCTGAGTTTCTGAGCGAGATCATTCATCTGGTCAGAAAACGCGGCATGGAAACGCTTTCATTGGCTGATGCCGTGGAGCGCATTCGTAGTCCCCAGCCAAACCAAAAACCATTTGCTGTCTTTACACTCGACGATGGATACAAGGACAACATGATCCATGGTCAACCAATTTTTGACCAACTCAATTGTCCATACACCGTCTTTGTCGCCCCCAAAATTGTCGACGGTTCATGCGAGCTGTGGTGGAGGGCGTTGGAGAAAATTATATCGGCTAACGCACAATTTAAGGCGACAATTCACGGTGCACAGTATGACCTAGATATTCGGTCAGAAGCCCAAAAGAAGCGTGCTTGGCGTGTGCTGTTTCCAAAACTAACCGCTTTGCCCCAATATGAACAACGCAAAACGATTCATGAATTGGCGAAAAAATATAACTTCGATCTTGTTGATTATTGCAAGTCCATTGCGATGACTTGGGATGAGATTAGGATACTGAATGAAGACCCTCTTTGCACCATCGGCGCACACACAATGAACCATTATGCGGTTGCAAAGCTCAGTACAGCTGACTGCATGTACGAATTGGAAGAATCTCGCCGTTGCATAGAACGAGAATTAGGCGAGAAAATTCACTTCTTTGCTTACCCCTATGGTGATGAACCCGCTGCGGGTCTGCGAGATTTTCAAATAGCCAATGATCTAGGATTTACGGCGTCGCTCACCACAAGAAAAGGTGTTGTCTTTGCAGAGCATGGCAAACATCTCCAAGCGTTGCCCAGAATTATGGTTTCAGGGCGTTATCAGAAAATTCGATATATTGACGCCCTGGTTTCTGGTGCACCAACGGCATTGCTCAATCGGTTCTCAAAAATAAACGTTAACTGATCGGGTCTGGCTTTGACATCCAGCGGATGATTACCATCGCCACAGGCAACCAGCCAAAGCCAGCCAAGATATAAAATGGCAGTTCAAACATCAGGCCTCGTCCAATGATGAATATACCACCAATCGCCATTAAAATGAGCGCGTAGATAATCATGAAGACGATTGTATAGATCGTGCCCAAAAGCTTGCGGGTTCTAAGTTTCATAAGCTCCACATAGCGATTCAAATCCAAAAATGAAATGGTAGGCCCTGCGGCCAACAGGCGCTTGCCTCATATGCGACGAAAGCTTAGTTTGCCAACTTATGACAGACATAGCACAAAACATGCCGCTTTCGCGGTCAAAGGCTGCTTTACCCGCCCTCGGAACATGGCTGGGGTGGGTTGCTTTTATGGTGTTCCTCATGGTCATCGTGGGTGGTGCGACCCGCTTGACCAATAGTGGACTTTCAATCACTGAATGGGATCCCGTTTTTGGGGCTATCCCTCCACTGAATGCCACTGATTGGAATATTTTGTTTCTAAAATATCAGCAGTCTTCTCAATATAAATTGCAAAATGTTGGAATGTCTTTGACCCAATTCCAATTTATTTTTTGGTGGGAATGGGCGCACCGCTTGCTAGGGCGTTTAATTGGTTTTGTTTTTCTAATTCCTTTTCTCTATTTTGCGGTTATGCGGAAATTAGAGCTCCGCTTAGTGCCACGTTTGATCATTCTCTTTGTATTGGGCGGCCTACAGGGTGCGCTTGGTTGGTATATGGTGGCCTCTGGTTTGGTGAACCGCGTTGATGTCAGCCAATATCGGTTGGCCGCCCATTTGACTCTGGCGAGCGCTTTATTTGCGGCAATCATTTGGACGATTTCAAGCCTGAATTGGCGACATAAATTTCCACGCAATTTTGATGCATGGACAGCACTGATTTTGTTTGTGCTAGTGCTCTTGCAGATTGCCGCAGGTGGGTTCGTTGCAGGTATAGACGCCGGTCAGGGATATAATACATGGCCGCTTATGGACGGGAAATACATTCCAGATGGCTTAAGCGTAATGCAGCCCGTGTGGCACAACCTGTTTGAAAACGCTCTTACTGTCCAGTTTGATCACCGCATTCTGGCATATACAATCTTCATTATCGCCGTGTTGCACGCGGTAAAGACATTTTCTTTCACGTCAATGTTGCTTGCCTATCTTGTTTTTATTCAGGCAGGCCTTGGGATCATGACATTGCTCATGTACGTGCCGTTGGGGTTTGCATTAGCCCATCAAGCAACGGCCATGTTGGTTTTGGCCGCTGCTGTTTGGAATTTGCATAAGAAAACGATTGATCACGCCTTATTCTTTCAAGACATTGCTTGATCAATATCTGCAATAATATCATCCGCATCTTCAATGCCGATTGAAAGCCGTACAACATCTGGCCCAGCGCCTGCTTTTATCAGTTGATCTGGTGAAAGCTGACTATGTGTGGTTGAAGCTGGGTGAATGATAAGTGAGCGTGTGTCCCCCACATTTGCGAGATGAGATAGCATCTTAACGGAAGATACCATTTTCACCCCAGCATCATATCCGCCTTTCAGGCCGAAGGTGAAAACCGCGCCAGCACCTTTTGGGGCATATTTTTTCTGCAGCGCATGGTGCTTGTCAGAAGGCAACCCAGCATAATTCACCCATGCCACGTTCTTGTGTGTCGAAAGCCATGTCGCCACTTTGAGCGCATTGTCACAATGGCGCTGCATACGCAGCCCCAACGTTTCCATTCCTGTTAAAATCAAGAATGAATTGAGCGGCGCAATCGAAGGCCCCAAATCGCGGAGGCCAAGCACGCGACAAGCAATCGCAAAAGCAATGCCACCAAATGTTTCGTGGAGCTTTATGCCATGATAACTTTCGTTAGGCTCAGACAACAGTGGATATTTTCCACTCTTTGACCAATCAAAATTGCCACCATCGACAATAACACCACCCATAGAGTTACCGTGCCCACCCATGAATTTGGTGAGCGAGTGCACCACGATGTTTGCACCATGCTTGAACGGTTGGCAAAGATAGGGTGTGGCCAAAGTGTTATCAACGATCAACGGAATGCCCGCTTTCTTTGCCACTTTGGCAATTGCTTCCAAGTCGGTCACACGGCCACCGGGGTTTGCAATCGACTCAACAAAAATAGCCTTGGTTTTTGGAGAAATTGCTTTTTCAAATGACGAAATATCATCCGCATCAGCCCAAACTACATGCCACCCAAAAGACTTGAAGGAATGGTTGAACTGGTTGATCGATCCGCCATAGAGTTGGCGTGAAGCAATGAACTCATCGCCGGGCTGCATCATTGTGTGAAATACAAGAAGCTGTGCCGCGTGACCTGAAGCAACCGACAGCGCCGCCGTTCCCCCTTCAAGTGCTGCAACCTTGCCCTCAAGCACGGATTGCGTTGGGTTCATGATGCGGGTGTAAATGTTTCCGAATGCGCGCAATGCAAACAGGTCGGAAGCATGCTGCACATCGTTAAACACGAAAGCCGTTGTCTGATAAATTGGTGTTATGCGGGCACCTGTGGCAGAGTCTGGTGCACCGCCTGCATGAATTGCGAGAGTGTCAAATCCGGGGGGTTTATCGGCCATAGCTTGCTCCTGGTATGTTTAAAGATCAGAGCCTAACCGTGTATTTCTTATCCGGCAAGCGCCTCAGTGAGGCGACATGCGCTTGAGGATGTTGTCCCTATCCCAGAACTGGTGTTTCAGCGCGGCAACAACGTGAAGTATAATCAAAACCTCTGCCACTTTGCTGGCAAGGCTATGCACATTGCCGCCAATCCCACCGAGATCTGGCAAACCCGGAACTGGAGCAATGCCAAATAGGGTCGTGCCGCTCAAGATTGCTTCCTTAGGCAATTGGTGAGTGAAAGCCATAAGTCCCGTCAACGGCAACCCGATCATCAAAACATAAAACAGCCAATGAGTGATGTGTGAAATAGTGACTTCCCAATGCTTCATAGTTGGAGGAAGAGGAGGGGGTGGGTTCATTAGCCGCCAACCAAGCCGCGCCAATGACAAGATCAAAACCGAAATTCCAATCGAAGCGTGAAGCGAAGGATAAAACGTATCTGTCGGACGGCGGATAAGATCCTCACCAAACAAAATCATGTAAATCATCAGTGCTGCGATCAACCAATGAAGTGAAATTGCCACAGTCGAATAGCGCGAAGATGAAACTGACATATGAACTCCTATTGTTCAATTGACGATGTGCTTCGGAAATTCCGTCGCGTCAATTGCGGGGAGCTATTCCCAAACTTTGCATGCGCCCATTAGCATTCACCACCTGACGTTTTGATGATATAATGCCAGAATTGCCACCCACCCATGCCCATTCACCAGATATCTTTCCAAATTCCATTTTCGGGCAGCGATCCATAACAACTTTCAAGCCGTGTGCTTCGGCCAAAGCTGCTGCTTCATCATTGCGAACGCCCAGTTGCAACCAGATGACTTTTGGTAAAACATTGAGAGCCAAAGCTTCCTGAGTAATTTGTAATGCGGCTTCTGAGTTCCGAAAAATATCGACCATGTCGATAGCCACTGGAACATCAGCGAGGCTTGCATAAACCAACTGCCCCGAAATTTCTTTTCCCGCCAAACCGGGATTTATGGGGAAAACCTGATAACCCTTCTCCAATAAATAGTTCAGTACAAAGAACGATGGCCTAACTTCGTTGTTTGATGCGCCGACCAATGCGATTGTCTTAACATCGCGAAGAATATCGGTGATGTATTCAACTGGATAGTGGTCGTGGTTCATGATGAAGGCCAGACTGGTTTACGTTTTTCCAAAACAGCACCAACGCCTTCACGGGCCGATTCTTGCAAGAAATTTTCAACCATCACGTGGCTACAATGCGCATAAGCTTCACCTAGACCAAGACCGATCTGCACATCAAATGCAGGCTTTCCAATGCTGATTGCATTTTGGGATTTGGTCGATATCCTATTGGCAATCGCTGTAACATGCGCTTGCAACATTTCAGACTCAACAACGCCATTCACCAAGCCAACGCGCAACGCATACGCCGCATCATATATTTCGCCCGTCAATAACATTTCGCGTGCATGCCGTGGCCCAATGGCACGCGATAATGCCACCATGGGTGTTGAACAAAACAAACCGATATTCACACCCGGCGTACAAAAATGTGCATTTGCGCTGGCATAAGCAAAATCGCATGAAGCCACCAATTGACAACCGGCAGCACTGGCCAATCCCTGAACCTCAGCAATTGTGATGCACCGATGTTGAGCAAGTGCGGTCATTACTTTTGCACACCGATCAAAAATTTCAGTGAAATATTTTGCACCGTGATCAGCATCAGCGCGGTGCGCAGTGAGCTCCTTCAAATTATGCCCTGCCGAGAACGCAACACCTTCGGCATTAATGATGACCACACTTATTGAATGATCATCTTCCGCATTCTTGAGCTCTTGGTCCAGCGCGCTCAACATTGCTTCTGATATGCTATTGCGTGTGGAATTGTCGTTCAAAGTCAAACGCAAGACCGCGCCATCACGACTAACTTTTAGAACGACGCTCATTCTTCAGTAGATTCGAGCTGTTTTATTTTTTCGGAATAGCTCACGTCTTTGATCAAATCTTCTGTGATCTTTCGATTGTTGTCCGAGGGGATAGAAGCTTTCAGGTTGCTTATCTTCCGATCCTTCAAGTCTTGCGCGATTGAATTATCACTTTTTACGTCTTCAATTTGTTGAAGAGTATCTGCAGTCTGGTCATTAGCAACATTGGTGTAAGCCAAGCTCAATGTCGTAATCGCCAGATTCCAGTCGTCGACACTTTTAAAGCCAAAACCTTTGACATCGGTTTCAAATTCTTTGCCACGCGGATCTTTATCAACAAACTCTTGAAGATCTTGGTATCCGGCAGAAGAATCTCGATATTTGTCTTGAACCAAAACATAAGCATCCAGCGCTTTGCGCGCCAAATCGGGTGTTAATTCCTCAACTTCAATGGGCGCATTATCACCAATGCTAATATCACCTTCCATATCAGCAGCACTTGGATCATCCACACCTGGTTCAGGTGCAGCTTGTTCTCCAGTTGCAGGAGTTTGGGAATCCGTCGCGCCCGGAACAGGCGGAGAAACAGGAGCAGCTGCAGGTGGAGCAACAGGTGGCGTAGCAACTGGCGGGGTGGCAGCTGGCGGTACAACAGGCTTAACATCCACAGGCGGTGTAGTGGGTGCAGGAACGATGGGTTTGACAACTACGGGCGGGGTCACAACAGGGGGTGTCGGTTGCGTCGCGGTGGACTGCGCAACTGCCAATTGGGGCATTGTTAAAAACACAGAAAGACCAATTGGAGCCAGTAACCGCAACATTAACTTCATCGAACCACCTCAATTCGTTCAATTTACGCTAGCCGACAAAATTCAGCTAGCAAAAACTGTATGACGGCTCAAATTGGCGGTTTCTGTCGTTTTCAACGGGTAATATGTTACCTTGTAAAAAATACTCAATAATTCTATATCTCTTATTGACAGTGGTACATCCAATTGGCTATCAGCCGTCCAAGTCGCGCTTTCACAAGAAGGCGCGTTTTATTTAACACGAATTCAGAGAACAAGCTCATGAAGACTTATTCGGTCAAAGCGTCCGAAATTCAGAAGCAGTGGATGCTGATTGATGCTGAAGGCCTCGTTGTTGGCCGTCTTGCTGCAATCATTGCAAACCGTCTGCGTGGCAAACATAAGCCAACTTTCACACCACACATGGATTGCGGTGATAATATCATCGTCATCAACTGCGAAAAGATCGCCTTCACGGGCAAGAAGCGTCAAGATAAGACCTATTATTGGCACACTGGCTTTGCCGGCGGTATCAAGGAACGTAACGCTCACCAGTTCTTGGATGGCAAGCGTCCTGAGCGTATTTTGGAACTCGCCGTACAGCGCATGTTGCCAGGTGCTTCGTTGAAGCGTCAGCAAATGACGAACCTGCGCATTTATAAGGGTGCAACCCATCCGCATGAAGCGCAGAACCCAATCGTGCTTGATATCAAAGCAATGAACCCTAAAAACGTAGTGAGAGGCTAAATCATGGCTGAAACAAAAACACTCGCTGACTTGGGTTCAGCTATGGGCATGGCCCCAGCTGCTGCTGGTGGCGTGGCTGCTGCACCATTGGCTCCAGTCCAACCAAAAATAGATGCGAAAGGCCGTTCCTATGCAACGGGCCGCCGTAAGAATGCAATTGCTCGCGTTTGGATCAAGCGCGGCAAAGGCAAGATCACAGTTAATGGCAAACCAATCGAAACTTATTTCGCACGCCCCGTTTTGCGCATGCTCTTAGCCCAGCCAATGCATGCTGTGAACCGTTTCTCGGAAATGGATGTTGATTGCACAGTGGTCGGCGGCGGTCTTTCTGGCCAAGCTGGCGCTGTTCGTCACGGCATTGCGCGCGCCCTTGTAAACTTCGAGCCAGGCCTTCGTCCTGTGTTGAAGAAGGGTTCCTTCCTCACACGCGACAGCCGTGCTGTTGAACGTAAGAAGTATGGCCGTGCAAAAGCCCGCGCCCGCTTCCAGTTCTCGAAGCGTTAATTCGAAATACATTCTGGAAAAGGCCGCTCAACAGGGCGGCCTTTTTTTTCGTAAGGACGAACCGCAATGGTCACTACTGAATTTGAAATCTTCCTTGTCGCCACGCCCGGCCTAGAGGCCGAATTATGTGAGGAAGTGAAGGCGCTCCAATTCAAAGAACCTAAAATAATCGCGGGTGGTGTAACAATTAGCGGTAACTGGCCCGATATTTGGCGCGCCAATCTGCAAATCCGTGGCTGCTCACGCGTTTTGGCGCGGATCGGTTCGTTTCATGTGGGCCACTTGGCGCAGCTTGATAAATTAGCACATGCATTTGCCTGGAAGAAATTTTTGCGCCACGATGTTGCTGTTTCCGTTGAGGCCACCTGCAAAAAATCTAAAATCTATCACAGTGGTGCCGCAGCCCAGCGTATCGAAACCGCATTGAAAGACGTGCTCGGAACTACCATCGATAAAGATGCGCCCATTGCTATTAAGGCCCGCATTGAAAAAGATCTCTGCACAATCAGTATCGATACATCAGGCGAGATGCTGCACAAGCGCGGCCATAAAGAAGCAGTTGCTAAAGCCCCAATGCGCGAAACCCTTGCGAGTCTCATGTTGCACCGCTGTGGCTATGATGGCCACGAAACCGTGGTTGATCCGATGTGTGGTTCAGGCACATTTGTGATTGAGGCCGCCGAAATTGCAAAGGGTCTGATGCCGGGCCGGTCGCGCAGTTTTGCATTTGAGCATCTGAAATCATTTGATGCAGAGCAATGGGCAAAATTGCAAAGCGCAGGGCAGGGGCGCACCACAACTCATAAATTCTACGGAAGTGACCGAGACCTTGGCGCAATCAAAGCCGCAACAGCTAACGCTGAACGCGCAGGCGTTTTGGACGTTACTTTATTCGCCCAAAAGCCAATCAGCGACCTCGTGCCACCGAGTGGTTCACCGGGACTTGTAATCGTCAACCCACCTTACGGCACACGCATCGGCGATAAGAAACCGCTCTTTGCGCTTTATGACGCGCTGGGCAAAACGCTACTCAAGCGATTTTCCGGCTGGCGAATTGGCATCACCACCAGCGACTCATCGCTTGCCAAAGCCACAGGTCTGCCATTTAAACCCCTTGGCACTTCAATTTTGCATGGCGGTTTGAGCGTTAATCTCTATCAGACTGAAAAACTGCCCTAAATCTGTTTGGTGAACCGGGACGTTAGAATTAATAATGTTCAATTTCCAAACCATACGTTTCGTCATGCGCCTCATCTTGGCGGTTTTCTATTTTGCGGCGGGCGTTTTACATTTAAAATCGCCAGCAGGTTTCATCAGCATCGTTCCCAGCTTTGTGCCGTGGCCTGCCGAAATTGTGTGGTTCACTGGTGTTTGCGAAATTGCAGGTGCAATTGGCCTCTTCATCCCGAAACTGCAAAAAGCAGCGGGAATTGGCTTGGCGCTTTATGCAATTTGCGTTTTCCCCGCCAATATCAATCATGCTTTGAACCATATCGATGTTGGCGCGTTACCAAATTCGTGGTGGTATCATGGCCCAAGGTTTCTTCTGCAACCCGTTTTGGTTTGGTGGGCGCTGTTTTGCGCGGGAACGATAACTTGGCCAGCAAAACAGCCGACTGTGAAGTTATGATTGCATTTCCTATATTGTAGCCATGGTCAGAAGCAGGAGTTGAAATATGAAAACCTTTTCAGTGTTCTTGGCGGCTACAATGATATCGGCATTAACTATCACCTCTCAAGCTCAAGTAGACAGCTCCAACTATAGTGAATCGGCATCCGCCATTTTGTCTGCTGGTTCGGCATCGGCTAAAATCCGCAACTTGAAATCGGTTCCCAGCGTGGGCATCGTTCGGGTGCAGTTCGGTTTTGTACCGCGCCTTAGCGATGATGGCGAAAACACCTCCACCTTATTATTATCGGCTGAACGAAACAGCGCCGGCATCGCCAAATTGCGCGCCGCTTTGAATTCTAACCCGGTCACAAGGAGCGCTTTGGCCGAACACGGTGTCAACCTTCGCCGCGTCATTGGTGTGAATGTAAGCGCAAACGGGTCATTGCGGCTTTTTGTAAAATAGATTCATTATTTCAGCGTTTAACCAAACCGCTAACGAAGTTTTTACCGTTCCTTTGCACACCGAATTAAAGAATTTGCCGCAATGTGGATCACTTACAGGGGCAATAAATGCGTTTTGGTGGCAAATTCAGTGCTGGTATGTGGGCGTTTCTATTAGCGTCTGCGTTTGCGCATAATGCTACTGCTGCCAGCAAATCAATCGGATTAACGACCAGCGTCACGATTACCCAGTCCTGCGCAGTGACCGTTTCGAGCATGAACTTCGGCAATATTACTGCGGTCACTGGAACCGAAGTCACCACATCAACTGCAAAAGTGACGTGTTCCGCTGGAACACCCTATTCCGTCTCATTCAGGCCGGGCGCTGTGCAAACATCTGGTACGGGAAATTTGGTAGGGCCGGGCGGCAATATTCAGGTTTTTGTAAGCCTTGCAACCAGCGCCGGAACCAGTACAGGATCGCATATTTTAAACGGAAAACTAACCGCCAGCCCGATCACCACAACGGGACTTTATCAGAACAATTTTCTGATTTACGTGAATTATTAGAAATAGCTCCGACTATTTAATATTTCAAAACTTGCGCCTCACTTTGACAAGTCCACTTCGCCATCGCTGCTGTTGCAATGCGGCGAGCCTTTTCATTGCTCGCCACTTCGCCAACGATGCACGACAAGCCACTATCTAATAAGCGGAAGATGAACAGCCGCTCAACAATCGGAGGTTCGGTCTGATATGCAAATCTGGCAATTACAACCTTGGGCACAAATTTGCCTTTAGTCTTTTCTCCACCCCAAACGATGGGCCAATTGCCCCGCGCTGCATCCATGTTGCTCAGCGCAAGATGCGGCAACCTACCAAACCCAACACTCACTCGCACCCCTTCATGAAACTCGATCCAAGTTGACGCGGCAGGAAATGACAAGCATTTACGCTTGATATAATCTTCGCCCTTATCAACATCACCAGAAGCCAACTCCACACATTTGCCAGCTTGGAAGTCTTGAGTGATCCAAACTGGCTTTGCTTCGGCAAAAGCAGCCAACAGAAATGTGAATGATAGACTGAGAAGAACTTTGAACACCATTGATTCCTAAACGTAAATCAAACCAAGCCCTGCGTCCCCCCTCACTCCCCCTTAACCCGCACATATTCTCCCGGCGCATCGCCCAGCACTTTAAGCTTGCCGTCCCCCGGCATTGGCGCCTTCACCATCTTCCCGCTCTTGGCCGTAATCCATTCTTTCCAATGTGGCCACCATGAACCTGCAGTCTCGGTTGCGCCCGCCATCCACTCTTCGACTGTCTCGCCACCTTCCGCATTCGTCCAATATTGATATTTGCCCATGCTCGGCGGATTGACCACGCCGGCGATATGACCCGAACCACTGACCACCAGCGTGGTCTCGCCACCGAAATGTTCAGCCAAGCGAAACACCGAGGGCAGGGGCGCAATATGATCTTCACGCGCCGCAAGATTATAGACTGGGATTTTCACTTTTGAGAGATCGATCACAACATCATCAAGCACCATCTTGCCCTTGGCCAGACTATTATTCATGTAGCACTCGCGCAAATAAAACGAGTGCACACCAGCGGGCATACGCGTGCTATCAGCGTTCCAATAGAGCAGATCAAACGGCATCGGGTCTTTGCCAAGCAGATAATTATTGACTACATTCGACCAAATCAAATCATTGGCCCGCAGCAGATTGAACGCATCGGCCATGCGCGAGCCGGGCAAATATCCCTTATCCTCCATGCGCCCTTCAATCCAGCGCACTTGCTCCTCGTCCACATAAACACAAAGATCGCCCGCTTTCTCAAAATCGACTTGCGTGGTGAAAAACGTGGCGGCGTTCACACGGTCATCACCCTTGGCGGCCATGTATCCCAGCGCTGAGGCCACCATCGTGCCGCCGACGCAGAATCCGACAGTGTTTACCTTTTTGGCACCCGTAGCTTCCTGCACTTTGGTGACGGCGGTCAGGAAACCGTCATGCATATAATCGGCAAATGTCTTGCGTCCCTGCGCTTCACCTGCATTGACCCAAGACATGACAAAAACCGTGAGGCCCTGTTCAACACACCATTTAATATAAGATTTTTGCGGCGTCAGATCGAGAATATAAAACTTGTTGATCCATGGCGGCGCAATCAGCAGAGGGTATTCATGCGTTTGCTCTCCCGCCGGATTATATTGGATCAGCTCAAACACATCATTGCGGAACACCACCTTGCCGGGGGTCAGCGCAATATTGCGACCCACTTCAAAAGCAGTTTTATCCGTCTGCATAATCCGCAAACGTCCATCGGCAAAATCCCGCTCTAATTTATCCATGCCCTTGAGCAAATTCTCGCCATTGGTGCTCAATGTGGCGCGCAACACCTCGGGGTTCGACATGGCGAAGTTGGAGGGCGAGAGTGCATTGGTTATTTGCTCCACATAGAATTTAGCTTTGAGTTTAGTGTGTTGGTCGAGATTCGCGTCACTCACCATATCAGCCGCCCATTTAGCGCTGATGAGGTAAGCCTGTTTCAGAAAATCAAAAATGGCGTTTTCTTGCCAGTCTTTATCTTTGAAGCGCTTGTCCGTCTTGGCAGGGGTGGCGAGCGGGAATACCTGCTGCCCCAAAGCCTTGGCCCATGCGCCTTGCCAAAGTACCGTATAGCCCTGCCACAGCTTCATCTGCGCCATCATGGTCTTGGCCGGATCATCGTTATAGTGTTTAAAAACTTCGCCCAGTGTCTTGGCCACCTGCTCCATCGGCAAGATTTGGGTTTCAGCTTCCTGCTTTTGCAAATCTGGTCGCTCGGCCACTTGGCGGGCGATGGCTGAGGCGCGCTCAAACACGCGGGCAAGATTCTGCATCAGCTTCACCGGGTCTGGAAGCTTGAATTCGGCAGGCAGCGGTTGTTTTGAATCTGTCATCGCCATATCCTCTACCAATTTCTATTTAAAGCTGATTAAATTTTCGGCAAGCGCATTTCTTGCCAAATCGTTGCCCGCAAGCCATAAGTCAGCCAACAAAGACAGGCAAAACATGACGAACGCATTAAGATTGGGTATTGCAGGCTTGGGCACGGTGGGCACAGGCGTGCTCGACATTTTAAAGACCCATGAGGTCATGTTAACCACCCGTGCGGGCATGCCTGTGAAAGTCACAGGCGTTTCAGCGCGCAGCAAAGGCAAAACCCGTGGCCAACATGATTTGTCAGGCCTCGATTGGTTTGATGATCCGGTCGCACTGGCCAAATCCAAAGGCATTGACGTTTTCATCGAATTAATCGGCGGTGACACAGGGCCGGCCAAGGATGCGGTGGAAGCAGCCATAGCTTCAGGCAAACACGTGATCACCGCCAATAAGGCGTTGCTGGCTCATCACGGTGCAGCACTGGCGCGGGCAGCGGAAGCTAAAGGTGTGGCGCTCTATTTTGAAGCGGCAGTAGCGGGCGGCATTCCGGTTATTAAAACCTTGCGTGAAGGCCTGGCTGGCAATTCCGTGCGCAAATTATTCGGAATCATGAACGGCACTTGCAACTATATTCTAACCAAAATGGCCAATGAAAGCAGAGCCTTCGCTGATGTCCTTAAGGAAGCACAGGAACTTGGCTACGCCGAAGCCGACCCCACATTTGACGTGGGCGGCTTTGATACCGCGCATAAATTGGCAGTGCTCACGTCGCTGGCCTTTGGCACCGAAGTGAATTTGGCCAGCATCCGCATCGAAGGCATTGAAGCCATTACGTTAGAAGATATCCGTAATGCTGCAGAACTAGGTTATAAAATTAAGCTGCTCGGCGTGGCGGTGGCCCATGACGGCGGTGTGGAGCAACGCGTTCACCCCACCTTAATCCCAATTGGCTCGCCTGTATCGGCTACGGATGACGTATTTAATGCCGTAGTGTTGAAAGGTGATTTTGTAGGAGACCTCGTGCTCGAAGGCCGCGGTGCTGGAGCGCATCCCACTGCTTCCGCGGTGTTATCCGACATCGTCGATATCGCCCGAAAAAACATCCGCCCATCCTTTGGTATTCCCGCCAAGGAACTGAAAAAATATAAGCCAGCTCCCCCTAAGGCCCATGAGGGCGGATTTTATGTAGCGCTTGAATTGTTGGATAGGCCCGGCGCTGTGGCCTCAATTGCCACCATTTTGGCCGATGCAAAAATCTCGATTGAAAGCATCGTGCAACGCGGCAAGGCTGATAAAGATACAAAACGCGCCACAGCCCAATTCATTTTGATCACCCACGACACACTCGAAATGTCGATTCAAAAAGCCGTAGCACGCATACAGAAAGATGGCCATGTCGCGGGCACACCGAGAGTCATCCGGATCGAACGATTTTGAGAAACGTCCTCTACCGCATAGCGGGAGAGGGTGAGCACTTGCGAACGCCGCAAGGCGGCTGGGACAGGGGCCCATTGCAAAGCAATGGGATAGGTGAGGGGCAGTCACGCCATCTCTCAGCCCCTCATCTTTCCCATCTCACTGCGTTCGACGGGCCCCTTTCTTCTCCCGCAAGCGGGAAAAGACGATGATTAAACCCGCCTTCCTCGACGTTGAAAAATCCGTCAAAGGCCAGCGTTGGGTGGCGCGGTTGGACGATCAACGCCTCGCTCAAACCATTGCCGAGAAAAACGAACTGCCAGAAATCCTCGGTCGCGTGATGGCCGCGCGCGGTGTCACGTCCGATGAAGCCGAAGCGTTCTTAAATCCAACACTACGTTCTCTTATGCCCCAACCATCTGCATTCTTGGATATGGAAAAAGGTGCGGCGCGTTTGGCCGAGGCCATCGTGAAAAAAGAAACAATCGGCATCATCAGCGATTATGATGTGGACGGCGTTTCATCTGCTGCCATCATGGTGCGCTTTCTGGCCAGCGTCGGCCATGAAGCCAATGTCTATATCCCAGACCGCCTGACCGAAGGTTATGGCCCATCCGAAAAAGCCGTGAGCACATTGAAACAGCAGGGCACGGAATTATTGCTCACACTCGACTGCGGTGTAATGAGCCATGATCCACTCGCTCATGCCGCCGATCTTGGCCTTGTCACCATCATCGTTGATCACCACCAAGCAGGCGTGGAGCTGCCTCACGCTTATGCTGTGATCAATCCAAACCGCCAAGATGATATGTCAGGGCAGGGTCATCTCTGTGCTGCGGGCGTGGTGATGATCTTAATTGCAGCAGTCAACAAACAACTCCGCACACTCGGCCACTATAACGAGCAACGCCCCGAACCAAACATGCTGCAATGGCTTGAACTCGTAGCACTCGCCACCGTGTGCGATGTGGTTCCGCTCAAAGGCCTGAACCGCGCTTATGTCACGCAAGGCCTGCGTATTATGTCCCGCCGCGAAAACCAAGGCATCTCCGCACTGGCCGATGTCGGCGGCTTGAAACGCAGGCCGGATGTCTATGCCTTAGGCTTCATCCTTGGCCCCCGTATCAATGCTGCCGGTCGCGTAGGCCATGCGGAAGAGGCTCTGGCCTTGCTCACCACAAATGACAAAGGTGAGGCCTATGCACTCGCCCGCAATCTCGATGACCTCAACCGCAAACGCCAAGTCATCGAACTGCGCGTTGTTGATGAAGCCATCGCCCAAGCCGAATCCGCCATGGGCAAAGACAAGCGGCCTTCAATCGTCGTTGTCGCCGCCGATGGCTGGCATCCAGGTGTTGTGGGCCTGGCAGCTTCACGTCTTAAAGATCGCTTCACTGTGCCAAGCCTCGTGCTGGCTATGAACACCAAAACTGGATTGGCCACAGGTTCTGGCCGCTCTATAGCTGGCGTTGATCTCGGTAAAGCCGTGCGCCTTGCGTCGGAAGCAGGCATCCTCACCAAAGGCGGCGGCCACGCCATGGCAGCGGGCCTCACAGTGCCAATCGAAAAACTGGCTGAGCTGCGCCAATTCTTAGATGAAGCCTTATCAGCCGAAGTCGAAAACCTGCGCGATCCATCGCTTGCCGTCGACGGCGCATTAACAGCCAGTGGAGCAACCCTCGACCTCATCGAACTCCTCGAACAAGCAGGCCCCTATGGCTCAGCCCATCCATCGCCTATGTTCGTGTTCCCCGCTCATAAAGTGATCTACGCCGACCAAGCCGGAACCGACCATGTGCGCTGCACTTTAGTTGCCAGCGACGGCACCAAACTCAAAGCCATCGCCTTTCGCGCGCTTAACACTGAGCTTGGCGAATTGCTGTTATCTGAACGCAATCACCCCATCCATATCGCCGGAAGATTGGTCGCCGACGAATGGGGCGCAAAGCGGGTCCCTAGCCTGCAAATTGAAGATGCGGCAATTATTCGCTAACCCTTGCAATAAATAACGAACCTGCATATAGAGCAGCCGTTCGCCCAAATCGGGCAAACATGTGCGCCCTTCGTCTATCGGTTAGGACGACAGCCTTTCACGTTGTAAAGACGGGTTCGACTCCCGTAGGGCGCACCAGTTTCCTATCATAAAAGCATTATAACATTGGATTTGTTGGCCTTCTCACTTGGTGGTGATACAAAAAGGTGATACAAATGGGCCGTAGGTGGCTATCTAAGATGCTATATGCGCAACGCTCACGTCATGGAATATGGAAGTACCGTCGTGCTGTCCCTAAGGCCCTCAGTGTCATAGCGGGCAGAAGCGAGATCATCGTATCGCTACGGACTAGAGATGACCGTGAAGCGCAGCTTGCTTACGTAAAGGCTCATGGCGAAGTTGAGGCGCATTTCAAAAGTCTGTCTCGCATGGCAGCCAATCCAAAATCAGCAAATAGTGACAAGGAAATTTGGGAACTCAG
>JANYLQ010000029.1 GCA_025363755.1 Hyphomicrobiales bacterium
GCCATCGCGCGTCCGCGCGCCAGTGCGAGGACTCGCGCGGCCAGCGGCGCTGCGGCTTGAAACCCCGAGACCTCCGCCATGCCGTTGCCGTTCGGATCTCCGAGCCACACGGCCACCGTGAACGACGCGTCCGCCGCCGCACTCCACGCGTCGCGCCACCCGGTCGACGTGCCGGTCTTCAACGCGAACGGCGCACATGACTTCACCATAGCCAAAGCTGGTGATGAGTTATTTTATATGTGGGGTTCATCACAAGCCCAGAAATATCATATGCGCTGGTTTGAGGCCTATTTGCCGAGCGACGGCAGCGTGGTGATTGAACGGCTCGATATGAATTTGGTTGGGCTTTCGATTGCTGGGCCTAAGTCCCGCGCCGTGTTGCAGGCGTTAACCGATGCAGATGTTTCCAATGCGGCGTTCAAATTCATGGATCATCGTTCCATGGATATTGGCAATACCCCCGCCCTGATCAACCGCGTGACTTATACGGGAGATCTTGGGTTTGAAATTTGGGTTAGGCCAGAATATCAACGCAGACTTTATCATGCGATTATGAAGGCGGGCAAAGAGCATGGCATCATCAATTTTGGCATGCGCGCTTTGCTGTGCATGCGATTGGAGAAAAACTTCCCTACATGGTTCCGCGAGCTGCGCCCGATCTATGGCGGCTTTGAAGCGGGTATGGATCGGTTTATTGATCTGACAAAGAATGATTTCATTGGGCTTCAAGCTGCTCGTGACGAAAAGGCATCTGGCGGCAAGCTGCGCCGGGTTTCATTTGTGGTAGAAGCAACTGACGCAGACGTGCTGGGGGATGAGCCGATTTGGCATAAGGGGAAGGTTGTGGGCTGGGTGACGTCGGGGGGGTTTGCGCATTATCTGAACAAATCGATGGCGCAAGGTTATGTGCCAAAGGAACTTGTTGGTGATGATGAGTTTGAAATTGAACTGATCGGTGAGATGAAGAAGGCACGGATCAATCACGAACCACTGTTTGATCCAAAGGGCGAGCGGATGCGCAGTTAGATGATATAGTGACGGGATGGCGGCACCCCCTCACCGATTCGAAGCACTGGATAGCTGGCGCGGGATATGCGCATCAATGGTTGCACTTTTGCATTTTGAAGCGTTCAGCCATTTGAAAGATTTGCCGTTTTTTAACGATGCTTATTTGTTCGTCGATTTTTTCTTTGTGCTTTCGGGCTTTGTCATCGCTGCAAATTATCGGCAAAGATTGGCCAATGGTTTTGGTATTGGCAAATTTATGTTGATGCGATTTGGCAGACTTTATCCTCTTTATTTTGTTGTCTTATTGGCGCTATTTTTGATTGAGTCATTTCAAGGCGCGGATGCGTTCACGCGGACAGATCGATCGGTGACAAGTTTATTTGCAAACCTCTTTCTATTGCAGAGCTTTGGCACCTTTCAGGCTTTAAGTTGGAATGCGCCCGGATGGAGCATTGCAACGGAGTTCTGGACATGTTTGCTGTTTGCGACAGCTTGCAGCTTCTGGCCAAAAAGAATCGCTATCATCGCTATCGCTGCTGCCGCTTTCCCTCTTGGGTTAATTGCAATGTTCAGCAAATTTGGCATGAATGTTACTTATGACTACGGGATGCTTCGCTGTATTGCAGGTTTTTCGATTGGTGTTTTGACTTTTGCGATTTGGCAGCAAATATCTGTGTTTCGATTTGATGAGCGATTAGCGTTCGTTTTAGAAGTCGCATGCGTTTTATGTGTCGTCTTATTTGTGTCAATCGCTAAACAAGATCATATTTCGATTGTCGCGCCGTTGCTCTTTGCTGTCGTCGTCTTAATCTTCGCGGCTGAGGGTGGGCCAATTTCGAAGTTACTTAGGCTTTCACCATTTCTATTTTTAGGCGCGTTGTCTTATTCAATCTACATCGTGCATTTGCTGATCGAGACTGTGTTAGTGGATTTCATAAAATTTATTTCAACCAATTACGATCTGCCCTTAGTCTCAAAGTTCCAACGTGAGAACGAAGTTGTCGATATGCTTGGCCTGACACAAAGCCAAGGAGACCTATGGGTCATTGTTTTGCTGGGATTGGTTATTGCAGTTTCTGCAATGACCTATCACTTTATCGAGGTGCCATCACGCCGCTGGTTCAGAAGTCTTGCTCAAACCGAACGGCCATAAAATCCGGTTTGGTCTTCTTTTGAAAACACTACGCCTGGTCGATCAAAATATGAGAAAACCGCAATGATGCGCTCGCGACCGCCTTTAATAGTGCTCACTTTATGAGCCGTGTTTTTGCCGCGAAACACGTTGAGTGTGCCTGCTGAAAGCTTCAGCGTTTTCACCTGATCATCTTCACCACGCAGCAGTTTGGCCACACCATCATAATTTTGATCACTTTCGCTGCGCAAATCTGAGCGATAAACAAAATCACCGCCCTGTTCTGGCGCTTGCAGAAGCAAAGTCGTAGTGAATTCACTGCGGTCAAAATGCCAGTTCAGCTGTTCGCCATCGCGGTAGGCCATAACATTGATGCGAGCCAATGCATCGCGCATTGGGAACAGCGTTTCGATTTTCATCGTGGCGGCGAGGAAAACAATGAACGGTGGCCACTCATAGATCCATGCAGGGATGGAGTTAGGGATTTGGTCGTAGCAGACCGTGTGATTGATCGTTTCTGTCATTGTGAGAGCGGGATGATCCGCGGCCAAGCCTGGAATCTCTTTTTTGAAATAAATGTTGTGGCGGCGTGTATGGACGAAGGAGAGCGTATCGATCACGGGTTTGAGCTCGGCCACGGCTTTGATGAGCGCTTCATTTTTAACGAAACCTTCGAGATTGAACATGCCATCTGTTGCAAGATCAGCTTGGCATCTTTCAACGAGGGCGAGCCAATTGGCCGAACCTGGCTTGTCGAGCGGATAGTGATCAAGGTCAAGAATGTCTTTCATGCGGAAAACTCCAGAGCTGCATCAGTTACTGCTTCCCACACACTTAAAGCAAAGGTACGCATCGCGTAGATGTGGAACGCGTTTTCTCCCACGCAATGGATCAACGCTGGTGTGTGATGGATTGCGGTTTGCACGAACGTGTCGGCTTTGAATTGTTTTGGATGGAAATCGATGGCGGAGAGTTTGGCCAGAACAAAGCGAGCATTTTCGCCTTCGACTACAATGCGCGTGCGGCTGGATGAGAGTGGAGTTGATATGCACGCTTCTGCTTCGACGGGTTCACCAATCACCCAAATTTGTGTTGGATTAATCCGTAGTTGGGTTCGCCTATCATGCTCAAGCGACACGCTCATTCTCGCAGGTATTTTACCAAGCGCCTTCTTCAATTCTTTTTCGGAACCCGCATATTGCGTGAGCGTGAAATCAGGTGCTTCTGCAATATTAAGGCCGTTGCCGGTGAAGGTTATGGCACTCGCCAATGCGGAGACGCGCTTAAGCATGGAGGCGTTCTCCTTGCTTGTCGATGAAATGTGGCGATACGATGCGGGCTTTTACGTTTTCGTTCTTCAACGGAAAAGCGCAGATGATGTCTTCGCCTTCATGTTTCAGGCCGCCATTGTAGAGCGCTAGAGCAATATATTTGTTCAGCTCCGTCGACCACGTTACAGATGTGATGTAGCCGCGGCCATGACCTTTGATTTCGTCAGTTGCAGCAAACAATATTGCGCCGCCACGCAGCTTGGCGCCTTCCTCCATGCTTTCAATGCCAACGAGGCTCCAGCGTTCAGGCGCTTGGCAGTCTTCGCGGAAGCGCAGTTCTTTGCCGATGTAAGCTTTATCTTTGCCTGCCATTTTACCGAGGCCCAAATCATCGAGCGTATTGCGATGATCAAGATCAGCGCCAGCCACATGGCCTTTTTCAATGCGTAATGATGCGAGCGCTTCAAGTCCATATGGCTTAATGCCTAGCAGCTCTGCAGCTTTCAAAATATGTTCCCAAAGTGCTGTTGTATAATCAGCAGAGCAATGAACTTCGTAAGCCAACTCACCAGAGAAAGACAGGCGTAGGACGCGTACTTCAACACCTTCGAACTTAAATTCAATCACGCCCATATATGGCAGTGCTTCGTTGGTGATGTCGATTTCGGGGAATGCCAATTGCAAGGCGCGGCGCGAATTGGGTCCTGAAACCGCCATCCCACCCCATTCGTCAGTGAGCGAAGTGACATGAACATTCAAGTCCGTCCAATGCATTTGCAACAGATATTCAAGCCAGCTCATCACCTCGCCTGCTTGGGCCGTTGTTGTGGTCATGTAAAATTTAGTGTCGGTGATGCGCGACGTAGTGCCGTCATCCAATACCACACCATCATCATTCAACATCACGCCATAACGGGCGCGGCCGACTGGCAATTTGGCAAAGCCATTTACATATATGCGATTGAGGAATTCAGCAGCATCTGATCCCTGCACATCAATTTTGCCGAGCGACGATACATCAGAAATACCCACGTTCTGGCGTACTAATTCCATTTCCTTAATATAGGCTTCTTCAGGGGTCTTACCCGCCCAATCATAAAACCAAGCCCGCATCCATAATCCCGCTTCGATGAATGTTGCACCATGGGCAACATGCCAATCATGCAATGGGGAGAGGCGCTTTGGTTTAAAACGCAAACCCACACTGCGCGCGGCAATGGCACCCACTGTCATTGGCGAATAGGGTGGGCGGAAGGTCGTTGTCCCTGCTTGTGAAAGAGGAAGACCACGCAAATCTGCCATCATTGCTAGCGCGTTGACGTTTGAGGTTTTGCCTTGGTCAGTGCCCATGCCCAAGGTGGTGTAACGCTTGAGATGTTCAACGCTGAAATAGCCCTCTTGATGTGCGCCTTTAATGTCCTTCACCGTCACGTCATTTTGGAAGTCAACGAACGCGTATTTTTCATTCGATTTTTCAGCTGCATTCCAGATCGGTTGAATTGAATATTTTCGGTCTTCGCGAACTGCAGGGAGATCAAATTCTTTGATTTTTTTGGAGTCTGGCAAAGCCGCGCGGGCAGCGGCGTCACCTTCGCGAATTGCAGCGAGCAAACCGAACGTGCCATTAATTGCCCCTGCTCCGAAGTGTGATTTTGCAAAGCCACCGGGTATGAAGGCCGCAATCTGCTCATTATATTTGGGTTTTATGCCTCCATGCGATGTGAGATGCACAGCTGGGCTCCAGCCGCCAGACATGCCCAACACATCGCACTCGATTGTAACTGCATGCCTTCCGCTCAAACGAACGCCGCGCATTTGTTTTTCACCAATCACATCAGCAATACCGCAGTTTGGGAAAATAGCGATGCCGAGTTGAGCGGCCCTGGCCAGAAGATTTCCCGACAAAGTGCCGCGATGTTCGGCCACGGTAACTGCCACATCGTTTTCAGCAAGATCGAACGCAGTGGAATAAGCGCTGTCGTTGTTGGTGACTATTACAGCACGTTTCTTGGGCACCACACTGAAGCGATTGAGATAGGTGCGCAAAGCCGACGCCAACATCACGCCTGGACGATCATTATTAGCAAACACCAATGGGCGTTCAATGGCACCTGTCGCCATAATAATCGTCCGCGCACGGAGCTGTTCGGTGATCTTCAATGCTGGATGGTTTTCCGGTGTAAGGCTTAGCACCGCCAAATTTTGATCATAGATACCTTGCGCCGTGGTGCGTTTCAAAAGCCGTACTTCGGGCGATTTTTCAAGTTCAGCAATTTGTGCTTTGCGCCAGCGCTCCAACTCTTCGCTGCCCGAAGAAAGTATGCTCCCACCAAATTCAAAATCTTGCTCGACGAGCACAACGCGCGCGCCTGACCTTGCGGCGGTAACTGCTGCGGCGAGGCCAGCGGGGCCGGAACCAATAATGAGCACATCGCAGAACATATAGCGCATTTCGTATCGTGCGCTATCAACATCTGGCACTGCTGCGCCAAGCCCAGCGGCTTTCCGGATGATGGGTTCATACATCATCCAGGATTTTTTAAGCGGGCCCATGAAGGTTTTATAATAAAAGCCTGCGCCAAAGATGGGCGAGAGCAACTGATTCACGGCCATCAGATCGAAGTTCAAAGACGGCCAAGCGTTTTGACTTTTTGCCGTGATGCCAGATTTTAGTTCAGCTGTGGTGCTGATGGTATTGGGTTCCGTGCGCCCATCAGAGCCTGTCGTTAACAGTGCGTTCGACTCTTCAATGCCAGCGCCAATGATGCCGCGCGGGCGATGATATTTAAAGCTTCGGCCCAGCAAGGTTTTGCCATTAGCCAGCAACGCGGATGCCAATGTGTCGCCAACAAAGCCGTTGAACATCTTTCCGTCGAATTGAAATGAAATCTGCTTGGTGCGATTGATGTGCGATGGCTTATCGATACGTTTGAAGGCAGTCACCTTTCGCCTCCGACGATTTCATTGGTCGCCGTGTTGCGATTCAATTTGAACCACTGGCGGCAGCCATAAACATGTTGCCAATATTCAAGGTGTGGGCCTTGGGGGTTATCGAAAATAAATTTATAATCATGCCATTGTTTCAAATCACCCGAGCCATGGGAGGGGCGCACGTTGGATGCGTCGCCGCCATAGCGGAATTCGGCCACATCTCTTTCACCGCAATGAGGGCATGGAATTCTCATTGCTTATAGATCCAATTGCCAATGCCATATTCATCAAGCTCTTTGCCCTTTTCAAAGCGATCAAGCGAAAAGCCTCCGGTGAGTTCATGTTCCTGATCATTGGCAATCATGTAAGCGAAAGTGGTGCCGGATGCTGGTGTGGCCTTAAAGCCTTGATAGCACCAACCGCCATTCAGATAGAGTCCGTCAATTGGTGTTTTGCAAATGAAAGGTGAACCGTCAGGCGTCATATCTTGAATGCCACCCCAATGCCTGAGTAGCCGCATGCGCGACATGAAAGGCAGAAGCGTGGTGGCACATTCCATCACATTTTGAATGCGGTGGAATTGGCCGCGTTGCGTATAAGTGTTGAAACCATCAATGTGGCCGCCAAACACCATGCCACCCTTGTCTGATTGTGAAAGATAAAACAGCTCTGCACCCCAGGATACCACATGATGAACAATAGGCTTCACGGGTTCGGTGACAAAAGCTTGCAGAATGTGACTTTCGACGGGCAGTCGGAGACCAGCCATTGCAGCGACATGTGAGGTGTGGCCCGCAACGGCGATGCCGATTTTGTTAGATAGAATTTTGCCGCGTGAGGTTTCAACGCCAACCACTTTATCGCCGTCTCTCAAAATCGCGCTAACTTCACAATTTTCGATTATGTGCACGCCCAGTTGCGAAGCCGCACGGGCATAGCCCCAAGCCACGGCATCGTGACGAACAGTGCCAGCACGCGGTTGGTGGATGGCACCATGGATTGGAAAGCGCGCCTCTTTCGAAAAATCGAGATATGGCAGTTCCTTCATCACTTCGTTGCGATCAAGTAGTTCTGCATCAATGCCGTTGAGGCGCATCGTGTTGCCGCGCCGTGCAAAAGCATCCACCTGCCCCGGCGACACGGCTAAAGTCATTTGGCCACGATGCGAGACCATGCAGTTGAAATTCAGCTCGTGAGAAAGCCCTTCCCACAGTTGCATGGACTTTTCAAAGAATGCTGTATTGCCGCCGATCATATAATTCGAACGTATCAGTGTGGTGTTGCGGCCTACATTGCCCGAACCGATATAGGATTTTTCAAGAACGGCTATGTTTTTAACACCGTGGTCTTTGGCCAGATAATATGCGGTGGCCAGTCCGTGCCCGCCGCCTCCGATGATAATGACATCATATGATGATTTAGGAACTGGCTTTTCCCAAGCCTCCGGCCATGGCTCGGATGGCCGCAGAGCGTGCTTTGCCAGTGAAAATATGGAATAGCCTTTTGCCATTACGGCTTAATATCTGAAATTATTGGCCAATCAAGCGCCAGATTTTTCACCAGTGCGGCCACGCTCGGCCCATTCCATGGACGCCCACATTAAAATTCCGAGGCCCAAGAAAGCAATAGAGATTGGATAAAGCGTTCCATCATACATCCGTCCGGCTCCTCCACCTAAAACTACTGCCATCAGCGATGAAATAAATCCAGAAATCGCTGCGGCCATGCCTGCGTTCTTGCCCATTGGTTCCAATGCCAACGCATTTATGTTGCCAAAAGTCAGTCCACTGAAGAAGAAAGACCAAGGCAACAGCAAGCCCAGCAACAATAGTGGCGGGTGTCCTGAAAAGAACACACAGGCAATCATCATCAAGGACCAGACAAGCAGAAAGCCGCGCACCGCCCATTTTGAAATGCCACGCATGCCAAATTTCTTCACATAATTGCCATTAAAAATCATCGCCACAGCAATCGCGATTGCCAATCCGCCGAACCACAAAGCGAACTTATCACCCTGCTGATATTGATCGGCAAATATTTGCTGCGAAGTGCCTAAGTAACAAGTAAAAGCAGCGAATATGAAGCCAGAAGCCAATGTGTAACCCAAGCAAACACGGTTGTTCATCACGAGGACAGCACTGGCCCATAAGTCACGAGGCGAAAATTCGTGCCTGTTTTCCGGCGCTAATGTTTCGGATTGACGCAGGCCTAACCAAAGTCCCCCAATAATAGAAGCAACCACAAACCCCGCGAATATATAACGCCATGACGCAACATAAAGAACAAGCTGCCCAATACTCGGCGCCAAAATCGGCACGAGCATAAAGACCGACATCACAAAACTCATGATCCTGGCCATGTCGGCGCCCTTGGCTCCATCACGCACCATCGCCGTTGAAACCACGCGCGGGGATGCGCCGCCGAACCCTTGTAAGATGCGTCCTAAAATCATCATCGTGTAGTTGGTTGAAGCCATGCAGGTGAGCGCCCCCAAAGCATAAATAACCAAGCCAATATAAATAATGGGCTTGCGGCCAAATGAATCTGATAGGGGACCAAAAATTAACTGGCCGAACGTTAATCCAACAAAAAAGCCTAGGACAATAAATTGTCGGTCATTCGGGTTGGCCGCGCCAAGTTGCGTGGCAATCTGGCCCACGGCAGGCAACATCGTATCAATCGACATGGCCATCAAAGCAGTCAAGAACGCGATCAAGGCAATGAATTCAACAGGACGAGTGGTTTGCATGGGTGCTACTTTATAAAACGCATGGCACGCATGACGTCGAAGAAGTTGTCCGTCTCAATACGGTTGGTGCGGTTGCCGACGTGTTTCACACCGGGGTAGAAGCTTTTCTCATAAGCCAAATCCGGTGTCACGTAAGTAACGTCCAGAATACATTTCGTCGGCGGGGTGATGAGACATTGTTTTAGATCACCCAAAAGAGATTTTTCCACACCGTTCATAATTGCCTCTTGGGCAGCAGCTGGCGACATGGAAATAGTGGATGCGCCCCGGCCGGCTTTCACGGATACATAAGAAATATTGGCGTTGGCAGCTTTCACCTCTTTCATCAGGCCTTTGTCTCCACTCACCAAAACCGTGGGGACACCAAAGGTTGCTGCCGCGTTGGAAAACAGCGTAAACTCCGACGCTGGCTTTCCGTTTAATAAGACCGAATGAGTGCGCGTGTTCATGGTGTGCGCTAAGCTATTTTCTTCTGAGCCAACACCTGAATGCCAGCCTATCATAATCAGAGCATCAAAGCTTTGATCAAGCTCTTGGATCATGCTGTAGGGGTGGCCCGACCAGCCCCGGATGATATTGCATTCTTTTGGCAGCATGGTGGTGATTAAATTTCGCGCTGAGTCATGCGCGTCTTTCACATAAATCTCGGTGGCACCAGCGGCGCGCGCGCCATCAATGGCGGCGATGGTTTCGCGCGTCATGATTTCACGAAACTCATGCCAGTCAGGGTGGTTTTTTTCGGCCTCATCCCAGTGGGTGATGCCGGCCACGCCTTCAATATCAACACTGATGTAAATTTTCATTTTTGCTACATTACTTGGCATGATCATCGATTCCAATAGCCGTTCTGTGCAACTCGACCCGCGTGACGCGCAGTTCTACGAGAACCCTTACCCCTATTACCACCGTATTCGGGAGCAAGTTCCAGTATTCAAATGGGAGCAATATGGCCATTGGTGTTTTGCCCGCCATGAGGATGTGAACGCGCTTTTGCGCGACCGCCGCTTTGGCCGCCAGATTTTACATGTGGCTTCGCGCGAAGAATTGGGCTGGCCAGAGCCGCCAGAGCATATTGCTGCATTCACAGCGCATGAAAAACATTCTCTATTGGAGCTTGAGCCGCCCGTGCACTCAAGGCTGCGCAGCCTCATCAACCGTGCATTTCTCTCACGGCAAGTGGAGCGTTTGCGTCCCATAATCGTGAACCTTTCCAATTGGTTAATTGATGGTTTTGAAGCAAGAGGTGAGGTAGATTTGCTGACGACTTATGCCACACCCATTCCAGTGATCGTCATCTGCGAATTGTTGGGCGCGCCTGTGGAAATGGCAGATCAGTTTCTGAAATGGTCGCATGATCATGTGAGTATGTACATGGCAAAGCGCGACCGGGCGATTGAAGACGCGGCCGTGAAATCAGTTCTGGAATTCAGCAGTTATATGCGCAGCATGATTGCCGAGCGGCGGCGCTACCCGAAGGATGATTTGTTGTCAGAATTGGTAAAGGCCGAAACTGAGGGGCAGAAACTTTCGGAAGATGAGTTGGTGACGACCGCGATCTTGATCTTGAACGCAGGGCATGAAGCGACGGTGCACTCTATCGGCAATGGCGTGAAGGCACATTTGGAACGCGGGCTATCAGGCCCGATCACCGAAGGCCTTATCGAAGAAGTCCTGCGCTTTGATGCGCCGCTGCATATGTTCACACGTTATGCGATGGAGGATTTAGAATATGCGGGCGTTCACCTGAAGAAGGGCGAAACAGTAGGCCTCATGCTGGGTGCCGCCAACCGAGACCCCGCCCGCTTTGCTGGGCCGGATATGTTCAATCCAACCCGCGATCCCAACCCGCATGTGAGTTTTGGCGCAGGCATTCACTTTTGCGTGGGCGCACCGCTTGCTAGGCTGGAGATGTTAATCGCCTTCGAAGTGCTGTTCGCGCGGCTGCCAAAGTTAAGGCTGGTTGGGCAACCGAGATACAAGGAAGTTTATCATTTTCATGGGTTGGAAGAGTTAAGAGTTCAATTCTAAGGCCCCTCACCCTCCCATGCTTCGCATGGGAAGGAGAGAGGCCTAGATTTTTACGCATGCTACCAATTTCCCCCTGTCGTTTCTCGCCCACTGTTTGACGTTTGTTGCCGCCTTCTCAAAGTCCGTTGAGACTAAACAAGTTTAAGTGAAATTTTCTCAACAAAGGCCGTTCCATGACTGAAGATGTTCAACATGCTCCAACTGGTCGTCGTACGCGCGGCGGGGCTGATGCTAGGCGGGCTTTGCGGGGTTCGATTGAAGTGAAGCAAGCGGGTTATATTCGCCGCAAGATGAAGCCCTATGAGCCGTTTTCGGATGAGCAGCTTGAGCTGATTGAACACAATGCCGAAACTGTGCTGCAAGAAACTGGCATTGACTTCTATGATGATGTTGAAGCTGTACAAATGTGGAGAGATGCAGGGGCCGATGTGAAGGCATCAGATACAGATCCGCTGCGTTCGCGTATTCGCTTTCCGCGCGGATTAGTCCGTTCACTGATTAAAACTGCGCCGCGCGAATATGTGCAATATGCGCGCAACCCTGCTAATAATGTGGTGATCGGTGGTAATAACACGGTATTTGCTCCGGTTTACGGCCCTCCCTTCATTCGCAATCTTGATGAAGGTCGGCGTTACGCGACGATTGAAGATTTCCGCAATTTTGCCAAGCTGGTTTATATGTCGCCATCTTTGCATCATGCGGGCGGCACATTGTGCGAGCCCGTGGATATTCCGGTGGCCAAGCGCCATTTGGATATGATCTATTCGCACATTAAATATTCCGACAAGCCGTTTATGGCCTCTGTGACGGCGGGCGAACGCTCGGATGATTCCGTTAAAATGGCAGAGATGGTTTTTGGCAAAGATTTTGTTGATCAGAACTGCGTGATGACATCGCTGATCAACGCCAACTCCCCCATGGTGTGGGACGGCGTTATGTTGGGCGCGCTTAAAGTTTTGGCGCGTGCCAATCAGGCTTGTGTGATTTCGCCATTCATTGTGGCGGGCGCCATGTCTCCGGTCACGTCGGTTGGAACGCTCACGCAGATTTTGGCTGAAGCTTCTGTGGGCATTGCTTTCACGCAGCTCTGTCGCCCTGGTGCTCCCGTGGTGTTTGGAACATTCGCTTCATCCATGTCGATGCAATCGGGTGCGCCAACTTTTGGCACGCCAGAGCCTGCACTTGTTTTGTTTGGTGCTGCCCAACTCGCGCGGCGTATGGGTGTGCCATTTCGTTCAGGTGGCGCATTATGCGGCTCAAAAGTGCCTGATGCCCAAGCCGCATATGAAAGTGCGAACACACTTTGGCCTACGCTGATGGGCGGTGTGAATTTCTGTTTGCATTCGGCCGGCTGGCTCGAAGGTGGGCTTTCGTCGGGTTATGAAAAGCTGATTATGGATGCCGATCAACTCACCATGTTCCAAGCTTTTGCTGAAGGTTTGGATTTCTCAGAAAATGGCCAGGCGATGGACGCCATTCGCGAAGTGGGCCCTGGTGCGCATTATCTCGGCTGCAACCACACGCAAAAGAATTTTGAAAATGCCTTTTGGCGTTCAAGCTTGGCCGATAATAACTCGTTTGAGCAATGGCAAGAAGATGGCCAGAAAGATATTGTGGTTCGTGCCAATGCCAAATGGAAGCAAATGCTGAACGACTATGTAGCCCCGCCGCTGGACGAAGGCATCGACGAACAGCTGCAAGCTTTCATGGCCAAGCGCAAGGAAGTTTTGCCGGATAATGTGAGTTAGTCGGGCTTTACGTCTGGCTTCTTATCGGTCAGAGCAAAAAGCATTACACCAGCAATTACCATCGCCGCACCAATAGCATCTGCGATGGTGAACTGCTCGCCTAATATCCAAACCGCCAGTGATATCGTGATCAATGGCGAGATGGTTGCGATCATTGATGTCGATTGCGGGCTGATGCGCGCCAGACCTGCATTGACGAGGAATGATGGAAGCACAGTCGCGAATATCGCGGTGCCTGCTGCCAACCAGAAAAACCGTGGGCTGGACGAAAAATCAAAACTTTGGCTGATGATCACATAATGCGCGATGCAGGCCACGGCTGAACCTGTGAGTGCTATTGACGTGAATAGCGCGCTGCCCATGACAGTGATGAAGCCTTTGGCCAATAATTGATAAAGTGCAAAGGTGATGGCACAGCCTAAGACCAAGACCGTGCCGATGATCACGTTGCTTCCGCCCGAGGGCAATGCAGAAAAGAAAACCACGCAGAGCCCGGCATAGGTAATCGCCGCAGCCAACACACTCATCCATGTGATGCGTGCTTTAAAAAACATCCAGCCAAGGAACATCACGAAGATTGGATAAGTGAAAAGCACCAAGCGCTCGAGTTGCGCGGTAATATAGGTCAGGCCTTCGAAATCAAGCAACGAAGAGACATAATAACCGATGAAACCTGTGGCCAACGCTTGGCCTGTGAGTTTCAAACTGGGCAGAGGCTTGCCACCTCGCCGCATTTGATAAACCGTATAAATGCCCACGCCCAAAAAGAACGGCAGCGCCACAAGATTGCGCAGCGCTAACATCAGAGCCGGATTGACCTGATCCATATAGGCCAGCTTGATAAAAATAGCTTTGGTTGAAAAAAGGGCCGCACCCGCAGCAGCGAAGATAAAGCCCAAAAGACGAGATTGGTTCATGGGCTTTGCTTAGCTGAGGTGAAATGATTTGTCGCGGGCCAGCCTATGCAACATCAACATAGTTCAAATTCATATTTGCAAGGTCTAACTCAAATCCGCATTGCTGATTTCTTTCAGCAGCTTCATCTTGATCGCTGCGGCATAGGCTTCATAGTTTTCAGCTTTGATGACAAAGTGGCCATCGCCACCGGTCACTTCGGTTTGCAAATAAGTAGCTAAATCTCGCGCTTCATTTTCGATTGCCAGTCCGTTTATGGTAATGCCGTCTGCAATTAATTGTGCTCTCACCTTTGGCACTTTGTCGCCAGTATTGGCATAGCCATCCGTTGAAATATCAACCACGCGACGCAAGCTTGCTGGCGCACTTTCCAGCAGGCTTCGGGCAAACAGCAAGGCCGAACCAGTGGCCGTGCTGCCCCGGTACAAATCCCTCGGTGCACGCAGAAACACTTCAGCGATTTCTTTGCCATCAGCCACACTCGCAAACAGTCGCCACGGCACAATCACATATTGGAAAGTTTCGTCCGACCAGAGAAAAGCTGAAATCGCGATCTTCTTGGCTGGGCCACGCTTCACGGCGTCCAGAACTTGTGGATCGAGAAAGGCTTGCCCGGTGCCACGCATTTGCAGTTGATATTCAGTTGGGTCAACGCTGTATGAACAGTCGATGGCCAGCACCAAAGCGAGATCGACTTTTGTGGCCGCGAAAGCGTTAAGCGGCAGACCAAAAGCGCCAAAAAGCCCAATTAATGAACGACGCGAACACCTCATCCTTGAAAGCTATGGCAAAGCAATTCAGGTCGCAAGCCATCCCTTGACGGCAGCGCTATATCGGGCCAGATATAGGGCATGTCTCCTACCCTGATTGATCCATTTGGTCGCCATGTCTCATATCTCCGCGTTTCGGTGACGGATCGGTGTGATTTCCGTTGTGTTTATTGCATGTCCGAGAACATGACGTTTCTGCCCCGGCAGGATTTGTTGACACTGGAAGAACTTGACAGGGTTTGTTCGGCGTTCACTGCGCAAGGCGTTCGCAAGCTGCGTCTCACGGGTGGCGAGCCGCTGGTGCGCAAGGGCATTATGACTTTGGTTGAAAGCCTTTCACGGCATTTGAAATCTGGCGCACTTGAAGAACTTACACTAACCACCAATGGCAGCCAGCTTGCCAAATACGCCAAGGAATTGGCACAACATGGCGTGAAGCGGATTAATGTTTCGGTTGATACTTTAAACGAGAAGAAGTTCCGTGAAATTACACGCTGGGGTGAATTGCCGAAAGTGCTGGATGGCATCAAAGCCGCGCAAGATGCTGGCATTCATGTGAAGATCAATGCGGTTGCGCTCAAGGGTGTGAATGAACATGAAATCCCTTCCATGGCGCGCTGGTGCCATGAACAGAAAGCCGATCTGACGTTGATCGAGACGATGCCTTTGGGTGATATTGACGGTGACCGCACAGATCAATATTTGCCGTTGTCAGTGGTTCGCGCGCAATTGATGGATCAGTTCACGCTCGAAGACATTCCATATAAAACAGGTGGCCCGGCGCGCTATGTGCGGGTGAAAGAAACTGGCGGACGCATTGGTTTTATTACGCCGCTCACCCATAATTTCTGCGAAAGCTGCAACCGTGTACGCCTGACCTGTACTGGAACATTGTTTATGTGCTTGGGCCAAGAAGATGCTGCAGATTTGCGTAAACCCCTTCGCGCTTCCGAAAGTGATGGGCCTTTAAACCAAGCTATATTGGAAGCGATTTCACGCAAGCCCAAGGGCCATGATTTTATTATCGATCGCAATCACAACAAGCCAGCTTTGTCACGTCACATGAGTGTGACGGGTGGGTGAATAATCCAGCTTACTGAAGCGTACGTTCTAACATCACTCGCTCAGTCATTTGGAATCTCTATGAAAGCTCAACTCTTAAGTCTTGCCACTGCAGTTCCGCCTTATGTATTTGAAACACGCGCCATCGCCGAACAGGCGGCCAAAACATTTAGCAGCATGGGCAATGCGCTAAGCAGGTTGCTGCCAATCTATATGCATAGCGAGATTGAAACGCGCCATTCGGTTTGTCCGATGGAATGGTTTTTGGAGCCACGCGGCTGGCCCGAACGCACCGCGAAATTTATGGAAGGTGCGAAGGCGCTCTTCAGAGAAGCGGTCGCGCAGGCTTTGGTTGAGGCTCATTTGAAAGCCAGCGATATTGATGCCATCGTTACTGTTTCATCGACTGGCATCGCCACACCTTCTATCGAAGCGCACATGTTGGTGGAGATGGGTTTTCGGGTTGATGTGCAGCGCGTGCCCGTGTTTGGTCTTGGCTGTGCTGGCGGCATGTCAGGCTTGTCATTGGCCGCGCGTTTGGCTGTTGCTCAAAAGGGCAAGAATGTTTTGATCGTGGTGATTGAAATTTGCACTTTGGCTTTTCGCTTGGACGAAATGACCAAAGCTAACATTGTGGCCACAGCGATTTTTGCAGACGGTGCAGCGGCTGCGGTTTTGCGCGCGGACCAGACACAGGGCCTTGGTGCGATTGAGTTTGCGGGCGAGCACACGTGGCCTGAAACAATTGATGTCATGGGATGGCGCGTTGACCCTGAAGGCTTTGGAGCTATTTTCTCGCGCGATATTCCTGATCTAACTTCAAAAGATTTGCGCCCAGCGGCGGATGGGTTTTTGGCGCGGCATGGTTTGACCATGGCGGATATGGATCATTTCAGCTTCCATCCGGGCGGTGCGAAAGTCATTGCTAATTTGGAGCCTGCCTTTGGATTGGAAACGGGCAAGCTTGCACATGAACGGGCCATCCTCAAAAAATTTGGCAACATGTCAGCACCAACTGTTTTGTTTGTTCTTAAAGAATCGTTGAAGCAGAAGCCTTCTGGCCGACGCTTTCTCGGCGCACTCGGCCCTGGTTTCACGGCAAGCTTCATGACCATGGTGCATGAATGAATTGGGTCATCGTTATTATGGCTTTGGTCACGTTGCAGCGTTTGGGTGAATTGATTCTGGCCAAACGCAACACCGCGCAATTGCTGGCTTCTGGTGGTTATGAGATTGGTGGAACGCATTATCCAATCATTGTCGCCTTTCATACCGCTTGGATTTTGGGGATATGGTGGCTGGCTCCTACCCAAGCTGTGAACTGGTATTTGATTGCCGTATTTGTCGTTTTGCAAGCGCTTCGCGTTTGGGTGATCGCCACACTCGGTTCGCGCTGGACGACACGGATCATTTGCGTGCCGGGCGAAACGCTGGTGGCGCGTGGGCCGTTTCGTTTTCTAAATCATCCCAACTATGCAGTGGTGATTGGCGAGATATTTATTTTGCCGCTTGCATTCGGCTTGATTTGGTTTTCAATCGTCAGTGGATTGATCAATATTGCAATTCTCGCATGGCGCATACGTGTTGAGAACGCGGCTCTAGCGCCCGTGCGCCATTAGTTCGTATGTTTCATATTCGCCATGTCATCGATTTTTCCGACAATGGCATCCACTGAGACTTTACCTGATTTTTTGAATGTCATTTCGAGAGGCACATGATCGCCAATCTTGAGTGGGGTCTTTAACCCGGTCAACATGATGTGCATTTGGCCCGGCATAATATCAATTGTTGCACCCGCCGGAATGTCCAACTGATCCAACATTTCCATTTTCATCACGCCATCTTTGTCTTCCGATTTATGCAGCATGGCACTTTCCGCCACTGACGTTGAAATTCCAATCAATTGATCGCTGTCTTTGCCCATATTCATGATCGACAAATAGACAGCACCCGTTTTGCTTGCTGAGGTAAGCGACGGGGCGGCAATAGGGTTAATAATCATAATGTCTTGGGCGCTTGCCCGCTGGCCCAGAAGCACACTCAAGACTATGGCAAAGCAAAAAACAAAAATCTTCATAAGCCAAGTTTTTCACGAACATCAGCCTTTCGCAAGGGCGCGTGACAATTGATACATATGCGGCCAGACTTCTCAATTTGCCATTGATTTGGCTCTTTCGGCTAGACGTGTTTCCCGTCATTGAGTGTTCAGAGAGGAACATTATGACCCAAACTCCAACTGAACGCACACGTGTGAAAAGACTCAACAAACGCGCGCATTATGACGAGGCCACAATCCATCCCATTTTGGATGCGCAGCCAATGTGTACAGTGGGCTATGTTTTTGGTGGGTCTCCTTATGTAACGCCCACACTGCAATGGCGCGAGGGCAATCACATTTACTGGCATGGCTCGGCCGCCAGCCGCATGTTGGAAGCTTGCGAAGAAACCCAAGTATGTGTGAATGTAACTTTATTTGATGGCATGGTGATGGCGCGTTCGGCGTTTAATCATTCCTGCAATTATCGCTCGGTCATGGCCTTTGGTACTGCACATAAAATAACTGATGTTGCAGAAAAAGAGCAGAAGCTTAAAACTTTTGTCGATCAACTATTTCCAGGCCGCTGGGAAATCCTGCGCAAGATGCAAGCCAAGGAATTGAAAGCCACAACGATTTTGGGCCTAGAGCTCAACGAAGTTTCAGCCAAAGTGCGCAACGGCCCGCCAGGCGATGATGAAGAAGACTATGCTTTGCCACTCTGGGCTGGGGTTATTCCGATGGTCACGACGGTGTTGAAGCCAGTAGATGATCCGCGTTTGATTGCGGGCATGGTTCCACCGGATCATGTGTTGGGGTTTAAGATTGGATGATCAAGTTTGGTCGCGTACTTCAACATACGCGATCAATCCTGCTTCATTGAATGTTGTTACCTGCGTTCCTGCGCGCTCTGATAATTTTCCAGTTTTGACGCTCGTTGTTTTCAATCTCCAATCTGAGCTGAACGTGTTTGGCCCTATCAACTTAATATTATCATCAACGGAAACTTGATCCGCGAATTCTTCAAAATAAGTTTTGAACGAAGCTATTATATTGGCGCGGTCCAATTTTCTTTCGCTCAATCCGCTCGAAACATAAACCGCGTCCTCAGCAAACATCCGCTCGACCTTTTTAAGATCAAAAGCATTTAATGCATTGAAATAGAGTCGTAATCGCTCCTCGAGATCACTCACCCAAAGCGCCCATTATTCTTATCCAGCTTTTAATTCCGCGCTGAAAGCTTGAGACATTATATTTTTCATTGGGGCTATGAATGGCGTCGTCATTCAAACCGAAGCCGACCAACACTGAATCCATGCCAAGAATGTCTTTGAAACAGCGCACGATGGGAATCGATCCGCCAGAACCCATGAGTACAGCCTCTTTTTTGAACTCGGTTTTGAGTGCGGCAGAAGATTTTTGGATAAACATATTGTCCTCAGAAATTTCTGACGCGGGGCTGCCGCCACCGTGGCCGGAGAATGTGATCACTGCATCTTTGGGCATTTGTTTCTTTGCGAAAGCTTGGAAGGCGGCCAAAACCTTTTTTGGATTTTGCTTACCAACCAAGCGGAAGGTGAGTTTCGCGTGGGCTTTGGAAGGGATCACAGTCTTGCCGCCTGCCCCGGTGTAGCCGCCCCAAATGCCATTCACTTCAGCAGTTGGCCTTGACCAGATAAGTTCAATTACGCTGCGCCCTTTTTCACCTGCCGCAGATTTCAAACCGACCGCGCCTAAAAACTTCTTTTCTGAAAATTTCAGCGAAGCCCATTGCTTCTTCACAGCTTTGGGCAATTCGGCAACGCCAGTATAAAAGCCGGGGATGGCCACGCGCCCATTTTTATCATGCAGGGCTGCAATCAATTTTGACATTGCTCTGATCGGGTTCATCGCCGCGCCGCCATACATGCCAGAATGTAAATCAATCGACGGCGAGGTTATGATGATTTCCTCATGCACCAGCCCGCGCAAACGCGTGGTGATGGCTGGGGTTTTTGCGTCCCACATATTGGTGTCGCAGACAAATGCGACATCACAGGACAATTCGGCTTTGTTGGCTTTGAGAAACGGGATCAACGAGGGTGAACCGGACTCTTCTTCGCCTTCAATCAGGAATGTGGCGTTGATCGGCACTGATCCTGTAGTGGTGATCCAAGCTCTAGCCGCCTCCACAAAAGTCATCAGCTGGCCTTTGTCATCGGCGGTGCCGCGCCCATAAATGCGCTCAACACCGTCTTTGTCTTTCTTTAATGTCGGTTCGAAGGGCTTGGTGTGCCACAAGTCTACTGGGTCAACGGGTTGCATGTCATAATGGCCATAGAACAAAACATGCGGGGTTTTTGCGGTGGCTGTTTTTGATTTATAGTGGGCCACGATCATCGGGTGGCCGCCGGTTGGGCGGGCAGCTGCGTCAAAGCCCATAGCCTTCAGCTCGGCCACCAAAACATCGGCGGCCTCTGCACAATGTTGCTTATAGGCCGGATCGGTGGAAATTGATGGGATGCGCAGCAAGGTGAAAAGCCGCGCCATGCTGGCCTGAAAACCCTGCTCTGCGTTGGCCAAAACTTTATCGACGCTCATTTATGATCTCCATTGGCAATTTCATTGATCAGGCGCGCCCAACTGCGCATGCCTTTGTGATAGCTTTCAACATCATATTTTTCATTGGGGCTATGGACTGCATCGTCCTGCCGCGCAAAGCCGATCATTAAACAGTCTAACCCTAAATGTTCCCGAAAGCTTTGTACCACCGGGATCGATCCGCCAGAGCCTGTGAGCGCTGCGGCCTTGTTCCATTCAGCTTCAAGCGCGACGCGTGCAGCTTTCACCCATTTGCTGTTTTCCGAAACGCTGATGCCGCTGCTGTCACCGCCTTGATCGACGAACCTAATTTTGCAGTTAGATGGCAATTGTGCCTTCATATATTTGCGGAATGCAGCATGAATCTTTTTTGGATTCTGACCTTCGACCAACCGGAAGGTAAGCTTTGCCGTGGCGGTTGAAGGCAACACAGTTTTGGCTCCAGCCCCACGATAGCCGCCATAAATACCGTTCACCTCAGCGGTCGGTCTGGCCCAAAGCTGCTCAAGCAATGTGTAGCCCTTTTCACCAGAAGGATGTTTCAGGCCAACTGCGCCCAAAAACTCATTCTTGTTAAACTTCAGCTTCTGCCATTGTATCTTTCGCGCGGCGGAAACCGGTTTCACACCTTCATAAAACCCTGGAATAGTGATGCGGCCATTTTTATCGTGCAGGTTGGCCAGCAATTTGGCCAGAACTTTGATCGGGTTCACCGCTGGCCCGCCATAATAGCCAGAGTGCAAATCAATGCGCGGTCCTTGGATTTCAATTTCCTCGGCAATGCAGCCGCGCAGCGCTGTAGTTATGGCGGGCGTTTTATTATCCCACATTTCAGTGTCACAAATGAAAACGATGTCGGCTTCAAACAACTCACGGTTCTTGGCCAAAAATCGATCAAGGTGGCTGGTGTCGCCCTCCTCATCGCCTTCCAGTAAAACCGTCAGATTGAACGGTAGTTCGCCGTGAGTTTTTATCCACGCCTTGCTGGCTTCTAAGAACGTGAGCAGTTGGCCCTTATCGTCAGCGGCACCTCGGGCAAAAAACGCATCTTGTCCACGCTCGCCTTTGCGCTTTTCTGGCTCAAATGGCGGGCTCGTCCACAAATCGAAAGGTTCGGCAGGCTGAACATCATAATGACCGTAAAACAAAACATGTGGCTTGCCCGCCAATTGTTGGGATTTGCCTATGACCACAGGACGGCCGGTGGTTTCGTGTTGGCTCGCCTGAATGCCAAAGCCTTTAAGGTAGTCCACAAGCCAGCTCGCAGCCTTGGCGCACTCTGCGTTATAGGACGGATCGGTGCCCACGCTGGCAAACCGCAACAGCTCAAACAAAGTGTCGCAGCTGTGCTTGAAATTGCTGTCAATCAGGTTCAGGACGGGTTGAAGTTCTTGCATGCGTTTAGCGAATCCATCAGTGTTCAAATCAGTCTAGCCCAGCCAGGGGCGAAATACCAAAACGGCCTAATATGATAACAGAAACGCCAGCATCAGCACCAGCGCACGGCTTTGTTTTAGCCCGTGACAGTTTGCTTGCGCATGCGCCTGCGTCTCGTCTGCGCCGGTTCCGTCGCAAGGGTTATCAGCGCTACCGCCTGATGGTCTCCAACATCGATCTTTCGCTGCTGTGGAAGCGGCGCTGGTTCATCATAACAATGATGGTCGGCTTCTCGATGATGTCACTGCCTCTGCCTTCGGGTTTGACCCATAATGGGCTGATCGTTTTGTCAATGTCGGTCATGGCCACTATGCTCTTTATCAGCGAAGCTGTGCCCCTGCCCACGGTGCCGCTGCTGATTATCGTTGGTGAAGTGATTTTGCTCAAGGTCGACCCCACAAAAGTGGCACAGAGTTTGATGACGGATTCTGTTTTGTTCATTATGGGCTCACTGATGCTGGCGGTGGCCGTCGTGAAGCAGCGACTGGACAAGCGCATCGCTTGGTGGATCGTACGCATGACGGGCACCAACGTCTACTGGATCAGTTTTGGCATCACCACTGTGTGCGGTGTGCTCGCAGCGTTTATTGGTGAGCATACCGTGGCCGCCATGATGTTGCCTGTGGGTGTAACATTGATCACGCTGACGTCGAATGATCCGAAGAAAGTTCACAACCTTGCAGCTGTGATTTTGTTTTCAATTTCATATGGCTGTTCGATCGCTGGTGTTGCAACTCCTTCGGGCGGTGCGCGCAATGCTATTATGATCAGTTATTGGAAAGACTTTTTCTACAATCCTGCTGATCCGGACACCAATCGCTATCTCATGGATTATGTGCATTGGGCCATTTATGCGTTTCCAATGTTCATTGCGCGGCTCCCGATTGTTGGCTTACTTTTGATTTTCACCTTCAAACCTGAAACGATTGATATGTCGCGCGCCATTAGCCGCCTGCGCACGCAGGTTTCAATGCAAGGGCCAATGCGCGGATCAGAATGGATGACTATCCTGATCTTCTTGGCAACAATCATTTGTTGGGTTCTTTTTTCGGCGCAATTGGGACTGGGCGTCATTGCAATTGCGGGCACGGCGGCGTTCCTGATTTTTGGGCTGGTGCGCTGGGAAGATATCAATGCTGGCGTGAACTGGGGGGTGGTTTTGCTTTATGCAGCGGCAATTTCATTGGGCGTGGAAATGAAAGCCACAGGCGCTGCTGAATGGGTGGCGGGAAGTGTTATCCAAGGCATGGCTGCCATTGGTGCTGGTAGTGACTTTGGCTTTAATGTTGCCATCTCGTTTTTGACCATTGGTGTTTCGAATACGATGACAGCAGGTGCAGCTGTGGCCGTTTTAGCACCCATCGTTTTGAAGACAGCCGTTGCCGCTGGCGAAGATCCACTCCGCGCAGGATTCCTCACCGCGATTTCCTCAGCCTTTGGTTATCTCACACCTGCGGCGCAACCAGCCTTCACTATTATTTATGCATCGGGCTATCTCAAAGGATCAGATTTCTTTAAGATAGGTATTCGGATGATGATCATATCGATTGTCGTTTTATTATTGACCGCCACATTCTATTGGCCACTATTGCCACATTAACAGCGCGGAGATTTATGACTTTAAGTTTGTTCAAACGCACGCAACTATCAGACCGCCAAGAAGCAGCGGTTCAAAAAACCTTGTCGCATTTGCGTAACCAAAGGCGCAATCGGTTTCGCATTCTGGCTTGCATTGATGGCAGCGATGAATCTTTTGTCACCGTGCGCGCTGCTGCGGCCTTGGCGGCAACAAATGATAGCGACATCATCGTTCTTTACGTTCGCCCCATCGATCAAGGTCTTCATTCAGGGGGGTTACAAGTGCGGCTGGCGCGGCAGAACATGATGGACGCAGGTTTCGAATTGCCGGGCGTTTCCTATTTGAAACGCGCACTTGAAGTTTTGAAAGAGGCCGGGGTTGATGCCGAAAGCTGGCCCCGTGAAATCGAACATCAAGACGCATGGGGCGACCCTGCGGGCGACAACAAAGCCGAATATCGTAGCCCTGAAGGGCGCAGTGTCGTTTTAAAATTGAAAACCGCGCCCGACGTCGCGGTGGGCATTCTCGATCAATATGAACTAGGTCCCTATAATCTGATGATACTGGGCGAACCTTCGCGCTGGCGCAGCGAGTTCAAGGCGTTCTTTGATGCGGGTATCGTGCAGACGGTAACGACTATGGCCCCCTGCTCAGTTCTGGTGGCAAGGCCTTCTCGCGAGCGCAAAGGGTTTTTCATTTGCACGGACGGCACATCGCGTTCGATGCAGGCGGTGCGCCGCGCTGCAGTTCTGGCTCATGTCATGGGGGAACCCATTACGCTTTACACCGTGGCGAGCGATGAGAGTGCCAGACCTGCAGCAGAAGAAGCGGTCGCAAATGCTAAGGCTTTGCTGAAGGCCATGAAAATTCCAGTTGTTGAAACCAAAGTTGGAATTGGAAACGCTTCCCAAGAAATCGTTGAAGCTGGCTCGAGCTATAATGTCATCGTGGTGTCCGATGAAGGCCGCAGCCGCGTGCAGCGCCTTATCAAAGGCTCAATTGCCTCTGATGTTGTGCGCGGTGCAAGGACAAGTGTTTTGGATGTGCGGTGATGGACGACTATCAACTCTATTGCTTCGGTGAATCCGGCAATGCCTATAAAGCGGCATTGATGCTCGAGTTGACGGGCCAGAAATGGAAACCGATCTTTGTGGATTTTTTCAATGGCGAGACGCGAAACCCTAAATATCGCACCAATATAAATTCGATGGGCGAAGTTCCGGTTCTTCTTCACGGTGAAAGGAAACTCACGCAGTCGGGTGTTATCCTTGATTATTTGGCAGAGCAAACGCGTAAATTCGGCCCCAAGAGCGAGGACGAACGTCGCGAGATTTTGCGCTGGACGCTTTTTGATAATCACAAATTTACAGGTTACATCGCGACGCTTCGCTATATGATTTCTTTGGCCAAGACAGGCGAAACACCCGTCACCGAGTTTTTGCGCGGGCGCGTGTTAAACAGTTTGAAGATTGTGAATGGCCATTTAAGCGCACAAGATTTTCTCATCGGCAGGCGCATGACCATCGCCGATTTATCGCTCTGCGGTTATTTGTTTTATGGCGAAGAACTGCCATTTAACTTGGCCGATTATCCAAAAGTCGAAAATTGGCTCGACCGGATCAAAAGTGTTCCCGGATGGAAACACCCCTATGATCTGATGCCGCGTAAGCCTTAAGCGTCAGGCTCTTCGGTTGAATCGATATACTCATTCAAATGTTCGAGGTTTTCAAAGCGCATCCAGCCCTCGTCTGTTTCAGCTTCAACTGTTTCATCCGAGAGAATGCGCGCTGGGCGACCACGGATGATTTTTTCTTCGACGACATAAAGTTCGGGGTCTGCTCCGGCGGCATTTTCTTCGTCGGCTGCTGCTATAGCGGCAACGGTTGGTTCAGATGACGCGTTGTGCGAAAGTTCTGGGTGGTCGTCTGTCGCTGTCATGCTGTCCATTCCGCCCAATGCTTTTTTGATATCGGCTTTGGCTTCATCGAGGGCTGCAATTGTATCTGCCACACTGGATTTTGTGGTTTCAGCTGTTGCTGAAGCAGAACTTGCAACAACTGCGGCGGTTGCAGCAGTGGCACTCGCCGCTTTACGACCAAAACGATCTGGTGTTTGGAATGGTGCTTTTTCTTCGACTGTTTCTGTGGTTGTCTCAACTTCGATTTCGGTTTTGGCAGCTTTAATCAACTCGCCTACAGTTTCGGCTCTTTGGGCCACCTTGCTGCCGGTCCGCAAAGCATCAATCACCCCGCCGAGACCGAGGCTCAATACGCCCCCGACAAAGAGAATGGCAGCTGTATCTGGCAAAATGCCATAGGCTTGCATTTTTCCAGGTGAAAGGGTTGTCATCAACGCGAGAGCAACACCCGCCGCGGCCAACAATATGCCAAGTAACCACATTAATTTTGACATCGTAATTCCCCTCTCAGTCCGAATCGTTTGTTCAAGCGCTCAATTTTCAATTGAAGCCTGACTGTCGTTAACATTTTGTGAAGCATAAATGGAACAGTTTCAAGCTTCGAATATGATTTTTGGGGCAGGTTTTAGTCCAGAACCGCCCTCCAACGCCGCCCAAATCTGCTTTGCAATGGCAATATAGGTTGCCGTGTGGGGTGAATCTGGCTGGCTGACAACGATGGGTTCACCAGAATCCGAGCGTTGGCGCAGTTCCAAATCGAGTGGAATTTCACCCAAAAACGGCACACCCAGCTTGATGGCTTCAGCTTTGGCACCACCATGCGAGAAAATTTCATGGCGTTTGCCGCACCCATCGCAGATGAAATAGCTCATATTCTCAATAATGCCCAACAGAGGCACGTTGACCTTCTTGAACATGTTGATGCCCTTGCGCGCATCCAGCAAAGCCAAGTCTTGCGGCGTCGAAACAATCACAGCTCCCGACAAGGGTGTTTGCTGAGCGATGGTGAGTTGGCTGTCGCCGGTTCCTGGGGGCATGTCGATCACCATCACATCAGTGTCGGACCAAGATACTTCACGCAACAATTGTGTAAGTGCCGACATTACCATCGGCCCGCGCCAGATCATGGCCGTGTCTTCATCAACAAGAAAACCAATGGAGGCCACTTCAACACCAAAGCGCTGCATGGGCTTCATGCGCTTGCCTTCAGCATCACTGGCCTCGGGCCTGCCACTTATGCCAAATAATTTTGGCATAGAGGGGCCGTAAACATCGGCGTCAAGCACAGCTACTTTCAAACCAATGGATTTAAGCGCCAAAGCCAGATTAATAGCGGTCGTAGATTTACCAACGCCGCCCTTGCCAGAAGCAACGGCAATCAGATGTTTAACACCGGGAATACCATTGCGCAAATTTTGCGCCGAGCTGACTTTTGGGCCAGGCTCACGCGGTGGTGCGCGTTCGGCAGTAAGAGCCACAATAGCTTTCGTTACACCAGGCATAGCGCTGACTGCTTTTTGCACGAAGACCTGAAGTTGTTCCATGCTCTTGATATGTTGCGGGTCGGCATTCAGTGCAAACATAACTTGGCCGCCTTGGATGGCGATTTCAGAAACCAATCCCGCACCCACAATATTGCCGCGCCCATCAGGGGCAGCGATGCGCTTCAACTCAGCAAGCACTTGTTCTTTGGTCACATCAGGCATCATGGTTTCCGATTTATGAATTCATGGCGTTTCTATAGTTGTTTTCATCGTCACTCGCTAGTGAACAGTGGAATTGTCTCAATATTTACCCAATTCAAACATCTGAAATTAGATAATTTTTGATAACCAAACCGCTTGATCTCAATAGGGATGTTCGATCATGCTGGTGGAAGCTGCTTTAGAAAATCCGAAAAATCGTCAAAATATACATTTTGATGAGCCGGTTGAACTTCTCAAACGCGCTGCTCCATCTCAGTTCGAAGAGTCATTGCCATCGGAATCAAATATTCCGTGGCAACGCGATATACTCGAAATTTTCTTGCGCAACCAATTACAGTTGGCACCAGCCATGCCACTTTTAGCTTTGATGTTCGGTCTCACAGCAATGACATGGGTGCCCATGGTCACTGCGCTTTCTTGGCTTATTGCCGCCTTGGGCTGCAACGCGATCCAACTCTTTCTCTGCCAACTTTATTTCAAGCAACCTCGCGATGTTCACGAGCAACGTGATTGGATCGGAATGATTTCGGCATCAGAGCTTTTGCAAGGTGCGTGCTGGATTATTCCACTATTTATATTTTGGCCCTTCTCAAACACCTTGCAAGGCGCGTTCATCATCTCTGCTATCATGGTCGTCAGTGCGGCGCGCTTTTTGTTGGTCAATAACTTTATGCCAGTCTTGATTGCGGGAACGTGTGTCATGACTATTGGCGTTGCTTACCGTTGTGCATTTGAGGCCGGGCCAATCTATTATTCGCTTGCTGGACTAATTATAACGCTGGAAGTCTTCTTTCTGTTTATTGCGCGGCAATTGCAAGGCACAGCGCGCGATATGATTATTTACCGCAATCAAAAAGATGTTTTGATCGCTGAGTTAAAACTTGAACGTGATCGTGCAGAAACCGAAAAGCTCAAAGCCGAAACGGCAAATCGCGCCAAGTCGTCGTTCCTCGCCAATATGAGCCATGAACTGCGCACGCCACTCAATGCCATTCTCGGATTTTCAGAAATTTTAGAACGCGAATTGTTCGGGCCACTGCAGAACTCAACTTATAAAGACTATGCAGGTGACATTCATCATTCCGGTCAATATTTGCTTGGACTGATCAACGATATACTCGACATCTCTCGCATCGAAGCTGGTCGTCGTGATGTACGCGATGAACCATTCCATCTTTTAGAAGCCATGGAACATGCAGTTCATTTGACGGGGATATCGGCTGCTGAAAAAGATATTACTGTCCTGTTTGATGTGGATCAGGGCACGCCTAAACTCTTGTGTGATATTCGGGCGATCAATCAGGTGGCCATCAATTTGCTCACCAACGGTATTAAATTTACGCCGGTGGGTGGCAGCGTTTCAATGTTTGCCAAGCGCACAGATCTCGGCACTGTTGAATTTCGCATCAAAGATAATGGCCCCGGAATTCCTGCAGAAGAAATAGCGCAATCGCTTTCGGCGTTCTCTCGTGGAAGTTTGGCAACCAAAAAAGCCATAGACGGCGCGGGCCTTGGGCTTTCCATCGTGAAAGGCATTATGGAATTGCATTGTGGAACCGTGGAAATCAAAAGCGAATTGGGAAGGGGCACTGAAGTCATTTGCACTTTCCCAGCAAAGCGTGTGCTTTCTGGCCCGCGTGGAGAAATCATGACGGGGCCGTCAATTCAATCAGACAGCCACCGCAAATTGATAGCTTTAACCGCCTAATCTTTATTGGCAACGCCAGCGCTGGCAAAAGTTGCCATGTCGTTGTGGCAATTTACGGCAGCTTTCACGATGCCTGCCGCCAATGCCGCACCTGATGCTTCACCAAGGCGCATACCCAAATCAAGCAGTGGCACCTTGCCAATTTTTTCAAGCAACTTTCTATGCGCCGGTTCAGCAGAACAATGGGCCGCGAAGCAATGATCCAAAGCGTGGGGATCAAGTTTAAACAAAACAGCGGCGGCGGCAGTGGCCACATATCCATCAATCAGAACTGGAACACGTTCCATACGCGCTGCTAAAATGGCACCTGCCATGGCCGATAATTCGCGCCCACCCAAGCGCCGCAACACCTCCAACGGATCGGATAAATGAGCTTTGTGCAGTTCTACTGCACGGCGGATTGCATCAGCCTTACGTTTCACACCTTCGGTATCAACACCGGTTCCGGGGCCAACCCATTCTTCGGGTGTGCCACCAAACAAACCGTAAGCCAGGGCTGCCGCAATCGTCGTATTGCCAATGCCCATTTCACCGATGCAGAGTAAATCGCAACCGCCAGCAATGGCCTCCATGCCATAGGCAAAAGTGGCGGCGCAATCCTTCTCGCTCAGCGCTGCATCCTGGGTAATGTCGGCGGTGGGTTGTTCTAAAGCCAGTTCAAAAACTTTGAGGCCCAGATCAAAGGTTTTGCAGATTTGATTGACAGCTGCACCGCCGCTTTGAAAATTTGCCACCATCTGCGCTGTCACAGCCTGCGGATAGGCCGCCACACCTTGCGCCACCACACCATGATTGCCTGCAAATACTGCAACAACCGTGCGCTCCACGCGCGGCGGGTGACGGCCCTGCCACGTGCTCACCCATTCTGAAATATTTTCAAGCTTGCCCAGTGCGCCGGGTGGTTTGGTGAGCTGGGCTTCATGCGCCTTGGCGAGTTCAGCACTTTCTAAATCAGCTTTCGGCATGTTCTTGATCAAAGCGCGAATATCGTCAAACGGCAGTCCAGTCGTCATTTTAGAAAATTTCCTTTTGGATGGCACCTCACAAGAATTTTCCCACGAGGTCGGTTTGGCCTGCTAGTGGTGAGAACTTACGAGCCAGTTTTTTCGTCTCTATCACTTCATAATGCTAAGTCACGTTGAAAATTCGTCATGAGCGACACTTTATCCAATAGACCCGAAAACACTGGTGGCTTTCGGCCATTTGCAGAAATTTTGGTCAGTTTACGGTTCTTAACGCGCGTGCCCATTCCCTTCATGCGCACGATTGATCCACCAAGCTTGGCGCAATCAATGCGCTTCTTTAGCTTTGCGGGCGCATTGATTGGCGCTCTAAATGGGCTGTGTTTGGTCGCTTTCTACTGGTTGCATGTGCCGGCCATGATGGCAGCAATCCTCACTTGCGGCTTTGGCTTGGTCATCACAGGCGCCTTGCACGAAGATGGTTTGGCAGATTGTGCTGATGGTTTGTTTGGCGGGCGTGACCAGCAGCAGCGCTTATTGATTATGAAAGACAGCCGCATCGGCACATATGGTGCTAGCGCATTGATGATTGCGCTCTTGTTGCGGCTTTCGGCTTACATGGCGCTCTTGGTTTTGCCTGGTTACATTGTGGTGTTAATTTTGAGTGCAGCTGGTGCATTTTCCCGCGCCATGGTGGTTGATATGATGTGGGCCACACGCCCTGCCCGAAGCGATGGTCTTTCCGTTTTGGCCGGCCGCCCCGGGCGCAACACCGCATTGTTTGCCATCCTCACCGCTGGCGCGTTCACCCTTTACGCCTGCGCCTTTGCGCGCACTGATGCTGGGATATTTGCGCTTGCGGCTGCCGGACTTTTAACCGCATTCGCAAGGCGCGTAGCACTGCGTTTGATTGGCGGCCAAACGGGTGATGTGTGCGGCGCCGTGCAGGTGATTGCCGAACTCGGGATGCTGGTCGCCATTGTGGCAACCATTGGTTAACCTTGTCTCTAATTTTAAACATTCTGTGAACCATTCTTGACCTGCATCAACACTATGGTTGCTTCACCAGTGTGGAGTTTGCGATGCGTTTTTCTGGCCCTTTGCCGAGTTTGGTTTTATCAGCCTTGTTGTTTGGAAGCGCAGGCCTGCCAGGGTTTTCCGCAAGCCCGCCCGCCCAAGCGCCAGTGCAACTCATGGCAATGACCGAGCTTAAAGCAGGCAATGGCGGACATTACATTGTGACCGCTCACATTAATAAATCAGACGTTTCAGTCCTGGTCGACACCGGTGCAACGGTGGTCGCCCTGAGTTATGAAGACGCCGAAAAAATCGGCCTTCGCCCCCACACACTTGATTTTAACGTGCCCGTCGCCACCGCCAATGGCATGGTCAAAGCGGCCCGCACTAAACTCGACACTGTTGAAATCGACATGGTGCATGTTGATGATGTTGACGCACTTGTTGCCCCTGAAGGAGCCATGACGGGCACCTTGCTGGGCATGAGCTTTCTCTCCAGGCTTTCAAGTTTCAAATCTGAAAATGGTGTTTTGACGTTGAAGAATTGACGTTTGCTGGCCATAAGGCGGCGTACATTCTGCTTTTCATTTTGGACTATGCCTTAGATTTACATTCATGGATGATTTTCGCTTTCCAGATATCGAAACACCTTGCGTCAAGGTTTGCGTGGTCGACCCCGAAACACAGTTTTGTATCGGCTGTGGCCGTACGCGTGATGAGATTGCAGGCTGGATCGGCATGGCACCCGCAACACGACACCAGATCATCGAAACTCTACCCGAACGCATGGCAACCCTCACGCTACGCAAGCGACGGAAGGGTGGCAGGCAGGCCAGGCTTCCGGGGTTAAAATAAATTACGGCGACGACATAGCGCGTCGCCGCAATCCCAAAATGCTTATTTCAGAAAATCGATATTCACCAGTGGCAAAGAATCAATTGTTGCAGCGGTCCATTCAGCATCGCAGGTCTTCAGGCCAACGAGACCTTTGTCCAAGAGATATCCGTCTTCACCAATAGCAGCCTTCGAGGTGAATTCGGTTACGTATTCAATCATGCCTGGAACCATGCCAAGATGGTCTTTCTTCATGTAGAAATACAGAGGGCGTGATCCCTTGAAGTTGCCGAGAAGGATTGATTCGTTTGTTGGTTGGTCACCTTCGATTGAAGCGGCCTTGAGCTTGCCCTTGTTTTCCTCAAGGAAAGAATAACCGAAAATACCAAAGGCGTCCGGATTGGCTTCAATTTTCTGGATGATCAAGTTATCATTTTCGCCAGCTTCAACATAAGCGCCGTCTGTGCGCATTGTCTTCCATACGGCGTCATAGGCAGCCACGTCCTTTGCAGCGAGTTCAACAAGGCTCGGGAACTCTTCTGTGCCTTTTTTGAGATAAAGTTCATGAAAGCTGTCGCGGGTGCCCGATGTAGGAGGAGGACCGAGCACTTCGATTTTTTTGGCAGGAAGCGCTGGATCGATTTCGCTCCACATTTTATATGGATTGTCGATGAGCTTGCCGTCCTTGTCAGGTACTTGCTTAGCAAGAGCCATGAAAATCTGCTTTCTGGTGAGATTGAGGTCAGGATTCTTTGCAGACATAGCGATTGTCAAACCGTCAAAACCGATTTTAAATTCTACAATATCTGTAACACCGTTCTGAGCGCAGGTCTCAAACTCAGCCTTCTTGATCTTGCGCGATGCATTCACAAAGTCAGGTGTGTCTTCGCCAATACCAGCACAAAATAACTTTACGCCACCGCCTGTGCCTGTCGATTCGATAACTGGTGTTTTCATTCCGGTGTTTTTAGCAAAATGCTCGGCAGCAACCGTTGCAAAAGGGTAGACGGTGGATGAGCCGACGATGCGGATCTGATCGCGAGCGAGAGATGGAGAGGCAGCGAGGGCTAGTAGAGACGCGGCAAGCAAGAAGCATTTCATTCTGAAAATTTCCTTTTTTGAGTTGAAGTTTTGAATTTTATTGATACGCGAAGCCTGCAAAATAAAATTGCAGGCTTCGCTATAGAACGTCGGGAAATATGATTAGAAGGCATACCGAGCGACAATAGCTCCCGTAAGGCCGTCGCTGATGGCAGGCCTGCTGTCATCGACCCAATCACCCTCCAAACCGAGAGTTAAATACGTCATTGGCGAATAATAGATGCCGCCCACGGCCACCAGTTCTTCATGGTCACCCGAAGTACTATTTGGCGTATTGGGCATACCCGCAGGCGTATTGCTGATTTTCGTCCAACCGCCGCCAAAGCCAGCTCCGATCGTATCAGTGAGAGTCAATCCGAACGACCCAGACAATTTGACCGACTGCGTGCCGTTGTGAAGTTCACCATATTGTGCGCCAAGACTGACGGGCACACCTTCAATGAAGTTGAGTTCAGTGCCTACACCGATCAGATATTTCACGCCGGTTTGCTGCGCGAGAGGCAAATTCGCTGCACCATCGTCGCCCCAATAACCGCCAGATGCTTCAAAACCAAGGACATCTCCGGCGTATACTGCTTTCGCGCTAACGCCCAGCGCATCGTCATCTGCGTTGAGACCCGCACCAATGCCGCGGGTTGCGTCATGAAAACGAACTTGAAGGGCAATTGGGCCGCTGGCATAGGCCAGACCTGCGAAAGCATTGTATGCATCCCTGTCAAAGAAGCCGTTGCCCGCGTTTTCCGACCTGATACGACGGTTTTGAACAGTCCAAATGCGGCGTGTATTCTTGTCGATGCCGTTTTCGAGGCGTCCAGCATTGCTCCGACCCATTTCAAGCTTCATTGCATCAGCAAATTGCCAAAAGCCAATCAAGCCATCGTCTCTGAGGGCAAATGTTGCTGCGTTGGTCGAGCTTTCAGCAATATCCCACTTTGCTTGAATGGTTGCACCCACTTCACCAAGTGCAGACTGAACAGAGCCTTTAACGTTCACGCCACCTTCGACGTCAAAATCAGCTTTATCATCGCCGTTTGTCTTAACTTGGCTATAGATAAATCCGGTCTTGATATAGCCTGTTACTTTCAAATCAACGAAAGGTTCTTCTACGGTCGCAGGTGCATCTGCGCTATCTGCGGTCGGGCTAACACGGTAACCTCTTGGCACTTGCACCGATGTTTGGCTAACCGCATCGCGTGTGTTCAGCGCTGCAATCACTGATTTGAGATCTGCAAGTGCGTCAGCGTGAGCAAAAGTTGAAGCTGCCACTAGAGCGGCGGTTGCAAGTAGTCCAGTTTTAATTGTCTTCATCATCTTGTTTTAATCTCCCAAAAGGTTTGAGAGCCCCCGTCCCCTGAGTGAATAGGTGGCCATTCGCGGTCTTCGCGTAGCGCCTTATTTCCGGCAAAATTAACAATTTGTTAACAATTGCGTGACGGTTTTAGAATTTTAGTCCTTCATAAAATTGTCACGATTCCGTTACGTGGCTCTGACAATTAGCGGCGCGCTGGGTCAGATTTGGCTCGGGGGATCAAACTAATTGGAGAAATTTAAATGAACATTCGTAACCTTGCGCTTGCAGCAGCGTGCCTCTTGTCCTTAACAGCAGCCGCTCAAGCTGCCTGTGTCATTCACTACAACCGCACCGCTTGCCCAGGCAAAGAAGCTGAGTCTTATTCCAAGTGCAGCGGCACCAAGGAATGTGATAAGGAAGATACATCGGCAACTTCAGTTGCTGCTTGCGAACAAGTTGTTGCAGCGGCCTGTGCAAACACACGCCTCACAATCACCAAATCCAAGGTCATCACTGGAAAGTTCAACGGCAAGGCGCTTCGCGGCGGTTCAAATTTCTGTGCGTCCAATCGTCCAGACTTTAATCAATGCGCAAAATAATAACTAATTCTGCAAAGAGCGGCGGGGGTTGGGCCACATTGGTTCGATCTCCGCTCGCTATTGTCTAGATTCCCAAGCTGTCAGATCCAGTAAAATTGATTCAGCGCCATAACGGACACGTCGCCCAACTGAGATTTCACCCAATATCTCCACATAAAAAGATGACTGAACTCAAATGCGTAATCTGAATTCAGCCCATGTTTCCTTTAGGGACATGCCATAATCTGGATCAATTTAGCCGTTCTTAAAGCCGGTATTGTCCGACATAAGCTTCAGATATTTCTCCAATTGCTTAGTGATCAGCATCTGCTCCTTGATCATCTTCATCATTTTCACCATTTGAGTGTGCATCGAGTCTTTTGCATAAACAGGGCCAGACAATAGTGCGATGGCGGCAATAGCAACAATCAGTTTCTTCATTCTTATCTCCAAAAATTTATCCCGATGATTTTGAATTTCAGAGGTAACCGGGCCAGTATCCTCGCGACTAATCATCGTTGATTCAGATACAGAAAAGAAATGCCTTCTTGTTATCGATTGCCTTCAAAACAGCGTAACACTTGACAATTCGATGACGGTTCAGTGTCATCTCGATGACATTTCGGCCGCGAAACCGTAGAATAAATTAATTCTGTACGCTGACTAATCTGAGATTGTTTCCACAAACTAACAGCAACCCCAACGTCGTCTTCGGTCAGCTTGCAAGACTTGTTGGCGAAGGTTTAAACCCAATTGTGGAGACTACCCATATCTAGCAGGCCCACCGTACGCTGTCAAGTCTTTATTTCAAAAAATATGAATTTATTTTTTATACATTTAACTTCAAGCACTTATAATTTCGGTGACACTCCACTTTATTATTGCAGTGTTGTCTTTAAGCCGCCTGCCTTGTGGCCTGCGCTTCCACAACATTGAGGGCCTGCATCACAGCATCCAACCCTGCCCCCGTCTTACAGCCTTCCGTTGAAAGCACCTGCCGCCACATGCGCCCACCCGGTTGCGCGTGGTAAAGGCCCAGCATGTGGCGGGTGATACGGTGGAGGGGCAACCCCGACCCCAAGTGTTTTGCGATGTAAGGCAACATCGCTTCAACGGCTTCGCGTCTCGTCCCAACGGGCGCTGGGGCCGCCACAAACAGTGGATCAACCTGCGTCAAAACCCAAGGGTTATGGTAGGCCTCACGACCTAGCATCAGGCCGTCCAGCGTTTCAAGATGGTGCATTTCATTTTCGATATTCACCAATCCACCATTCAGCGAGATGTGCAAATGCGGCATGGACTTTTTAAGGCGGTGCACACGGTCATAGTTCAGCGGCGGCACTTCACGGTTTTCTTTTGGACTTAAACCATGCAACCAAGCTTTGCGGGCATGAACGATAAACGTGTCACAACCGGTTTTGGCAACCGTTTCAACAAAATTCTGAAGGCCCTCTTCCTCGTCCTGCTCATCGATACCAATACGACATTTCACAGTGACTGGAATTTTCACCGCCCCGCGCATCGCCGCAATGCAATCTGCCACCAATTGCGGCTCAGCCATAAGACACGCGCCAAAATGCCCGCCCTGAACCCGGTCAGACGGGCAACCCACATTCATGTTGATTTCGGAATAACCAAAATCTTCGCCAATTTTTGCGGCTTCGGCCAGACCTTGCGGATTGCTGCCGCCCAATTGCAATGCCACAGGCTGTTCGCCACTATCAAATCCGAGAAGCTTAGCCTGGTCTCCATGGCGCACTGCCTGCTCTGTGACCATCTCCGTATAGAGCAAGGCATGACTGGACAGTTGGCGGTGGAAAAATCGGCAATGCCGATCGGTCCAGTCCATCATGGGCGCCACGGCGAATTTTTTATTACTGTAATTCAATATCTTAACCTTATTTTACGCCGAAAAAAGCGGACGTATGCGGTTTCTTACCCTCAATCTACACCTATCATATTCGTTTCGTTCTCTTACTGCATACATCGTGCACACGAATGCTTGTGGTTCATTAATAGGATATTTGGCAAGGCTCATGCTTGTGCCTCTGAGAATCTGCCGCTATGCTCTGCGGTGCTTGGTGCCAATTTTTTAAAGTTGGATAATCGGGAACGCGAGAAAATCCGCGACGTGCCCAACGCTGTAAGGTGGATGGGGTAGCGATAGCCACTGGCCGTTTTGGGGTTGGGAAGGTGCTGCCTCAAATGAAACCAAAGTCAGAAGACCGGCCAGGCGACAACGACAGCTTCACATGGACGGTGAAGATGTCATTGATACGCTGGGACAGGGAACTCTGATGCAACCAATCTCCAACGCTCTCGCTGACGCGGGACCATTTCACGATGACGACCGCGCGGCTGTTTACCGCGCCATTTTTACAAGGCGCGACGTGCGAAGCCAGTTTCTGCCACGCGCTATTCCAGCGGAAGTTCTCGACCGGCTCCTGCTGGCGGCACATCACGCACCATCCGTAGGTTTCATGCAGCCATGGAATTTCTTACTGGTCACAGCGGCAGAGGTGAAGGAGCGTATCAAAGCCGCTTTCACACAGGCCAACCATGAGGCCGCGAGCCTCTTCCAGAGTGAGCAGCTCTCGCTGTACAGCGCCCTAAAGCTTGAAGGTATCTCGGAAGCACCGGTTAATATCTGTATCACTTGTGACCGCGAGCGCGGCGGTCCGGTCGTGCTTGGTCGTACGCACAACCGTGATACTGACATTTACTCAACGGTCTGCGCGGTTCAGAATCTTTCGCTTGCGGCGCGAGCCGAAGGCATCGGCGTAGGTTGGGTCAGCATTTTTAACGACAGTGACCTCCGAACTATTCTCGGTCTCCCCGATCATGTCCTGCCTATCGCTTACCTCTGCCTAGGTTATGTCAAAGAATTGCACCAAATACCCGAACTCGAAACACGCGGCTGGCGCAAGCGGCTCGAAATTGAGCCGCTCATCTTTTCAAATTCATGGGGGAATGCCCGACCACCACAACCTGTAATTTGAATTGCCACGGTTTGATTCTGCATTCTTGATGAGAGACAAGAACCAACATGGAGGACGGGTTACGGAATTAATTGGGGATAATTCCAACATTCTTCTCAGCACGGAGGAGCATGCCGAATAAGTCGCGCGGCTCATCGGGGTCAGCCAGTAAATCGAGCTCGTCGTAAAGTCCGGTGCGTTGAAGTTGGTCACGTACATAGCGCAATGCGGAAAAATCTTCAGTCGCAAAACCAACGGAGTCAAATAGCGTTATTTGTTTGGCGCTGGTTCGCCCTTCGGCTTTTCCAGTCATCACTTGCCATAGTTCAACAAGCGGATGATCTGCACTGAGTTGTTGGCTTTCACCCTCGATGCGAGTTTGCGGAGGGTATTCAACAAAGATACTCGACCGAAGCAGGATGTCTTTATGGAGCTCAGTCTTGCCTGGGCAATCACCACCAACCGCATTTATATGCACACCTGAACCTACCATGTTGTCGGTGAGAATGGTTGCCGATCGCTTATCAGCCGTCACCGTCGTAATTATCTCGGCACCTTCTACGGCCTCTTGTGCAGAGCCGCAGATTTCGATGGCAAAGCCAAATTTTGCAAGATTTTTTGCGCAACGAATTGAGGCATCTGGATCAATGTCGTACAAACGAAGACTGTTGACGCCCAGCAGTGCCTTAAAGGCGATTGCCTGAAATTCCGACTGAGCCCCATTGCCGATGATCGCCATGGATTTGGCATTAACGGGTGCCAAATATTTTGCAGCGACTGCTGATGTCGCAGCCGTGCGGAGAGCCGTCAGAATCGTCATCTCAGATAACAACTTGGGGTAACCGTTACCTACATCGGCAAGCACACCAAAAGCTGTCACAGTCTGACGCCCATCGCGCGTGTTCTTCGGATGCCCGTTGACATACTTGAATCCGTAAAGCTGCCCGTCACTGGTGGGCATCAACTCAATCACACCATCGGTACTATGGGACGCGATGCGTGATGTTTTATCAAAGAGTTCCCAACGGCGAAAATCTTCTTCAATGTAGGCGGCGAGCTCAACAATAAAGCGTTCAATGCCAATGGTCAGAACCAACTTCATCATGTTTTCAACACTGACGAATGGCACAATATTGAGTTTTGCGTTCATAGTTTAATAGCTCCGTGTTGGGCGGTCCATGATACGCCTGCCAAAGAGGCTAGCGGTCAGGTCGACCATAAGTGTCGCGGTGCGTCCGCGCTCGTCGAGAAAAGGATTGAGTTCAACTAAGTCGAGGCTGGTGACCAGACCGCTGTCATGCAGCATTTCCATAACGAGATGAGCTTCGCGAAAAGTTGCTCCACCTGGAACGGTTGTGCCAACCGCAGGCGCAATGACTGGGTCAAGGAAATCAACATCGAGGCTCACATGCAACATGCCACTATTGGCACTTACCCGTTCTAGGAACGCCCTTAGCAAAGGTGCTATGCCATGCTCGTCGATCATGCGCATGTCGTGAACCGTTACGCCTGCCTTACCAAGCGCCTGCCTCTCGGCTTGATCGACACTTCGTATTCCAAGCGCGCACACGTTTGAAGGATCGATCGATCCTTTAAGTTCAGGAAAATACCCTTCAAATCCGGGTTGGCCACTCGCATAGGCCAACGGCACACCATGAAGGTTACCACTCGTGGTCGTTTCGAGCGTGTGGAAATCAGGATGTGCATCGAGCCAAAGCACAAAAAGGGGACGGCCCGCTTCATCGGCGCGACGCGCGATACCTGTTAAAGTGCCAGCAGAGATGCTGTGGTCACCGCCCAAGAAAATCATCACAGAATCGGCACTTGCCGCATAAGCCGCGTCGGTGATGGCCTCTGTCCATGCTACAATTTCTGGAAGCGACTTCAGAGCTTTATTGCCATGTGAGGCCAGTCGAATGGTGGATGGTGAAACCGAGCCAAGATCCGTGACAGTATGGCCCAATTCAGTCAACTCCGAAACCAGCCCAGCAGTTCGTAATGCGCTGGGGCCCATCTCACATCCCATCCTGCCGGAGCCCACTTGAACTGGGACTCCCAATATTGCGCAATGCATTGATATTTTCCTTTAAGAATTACCTCGCTATCAAACCAGACTTGAATGGCAGAATGAATAGATCAAGTTGCCAAAATAACTAAAATTACTTATCATAATGGTAGTATTGTATTTCAATGTGGAAATTATGGATTCAATTGACGAGCAACTCATTGGACTTTTGCGTCATGATGCAAGGCGTAGCATTTCAAAACTCGCCGCCGAGTTGGCGGTATCGCGCGCTACGGTGAGATCGCGCGTAGAGCGGCTTCAGAACGTCGGCGTGATTATTGGTTACACGGTGATCTTGCGAACCGACGCTGTCGACCAGAGTATACGTGGCATTATGATGGTTGAAATTGAAGGTCATGCCGCCGACAGGGTGATCCGAGCGTTAGGTGGCTTCATGGAAGTCTCAACAATCCATACAACTAATGGCCGCTGGGACTTGGTGCTTGAACTCAACACGCAAACGCTGGCTGAGTTTGACGCTGTATTAAGACGAATTCGGTTGATCCCCGGCATTACAGGTAGCGAAACAAGTCTGTTGCTTGCGACCCCACGTAGTACTCGCGCTCGACTATAAGTTTAACCACTTTGTGCACGAAATTGTTTGTTATCAAAAAGGCAAACTTAAGCACAAAACTCCGCTCATCCCTGAATCAGCTTGCAGGGATCAGGTCAATTAAAAATTATCAAGCTGGTATTTTTTGTTGCGCTGCCGCACGAGTGGCTGCTTCAATTCCAATTGCCAAAGCATCCTCAACAGGCCCGGAGAGTGAGGTCTCCGCACTCTCTTTGCCATCAAGTGATAATATCTGACCTCGGAACGACAGCGTGTTCCCAGAAATCGTCGCATGTCCGGCAATTGGGGTTCGGCAAGAGCCTTCAAGTTTAGCGAGAAACGCTCGTTCGCAAGCAATCGCAATGCCTGTTGGTTTATGGTGAATGGCTTCGACAAGACTGCGGGCATTACGGTTACTGGTCTTAATCTCGATACCAATTGCACCTTGTGCAACAGCAGGCAACATTTCACCCATCTCCATAATGGCACTGATGTGTTGCGACATGCCCAAGCGATTGAGACCTGCCACGGCAAGAAACGTGCCCATGGCCACACCATCAGCTAATTTTCGCATTCGGGTTTGCACATTGCCGCGAAATTGTACTGACTGAAGATCAGGCCTGATCCGTAACGCCTGTGCATTACGGCGCACTGAAGAAGAACCAAGCACGGCACCTTGTGGTAATTCATGGAGGCTCTTTGCCATCAAACTCACAAAGGCATCGCGCGCGTCTTCACGAGGCAAATTCGCAGCAAAAGCCAAACCGTTGGGCAAGGTGGCTGGCATATCTTTCATCGAGTGGACAGCGAGGTCGATTGTTTCGGCCTGCAAAGCTTCTTCAATTTCCAAAGTGAAAAGCCCCTTTCCTCCAATTTCGGCAAGGGGTTGATTGAGGATGCGGTCTCCCGTTGTGCTGATCACAACAATTTCAAATTGATTTTCTTCTAGACCATGCGCCTGCATCAACCGAAGCCTGGTTTCATAGGCTTGCGCAAGCGCAAGAGGAGAGCCCCTCGTTCCGATACGGATGACATCCGCTCCAGCGGCATTTAGCATATTTTAGGCAACAGCACGGCTCAATGCACAATGGCTCCAAAGGTCAGAAAGTGCCTTTGTCAGCTTTGCAATATCTTCATCAGTGTGAAAAGGTGATGGCGTGATGCGCAGTCGTTCTGTTCCCTTGGGAACAGTGGGATAATTAATGGGTTGGATATAGATCCCATATTGATCCATCAACACATCACTGATCATTTTGCATTTTGCGGCATTGCCCACCATAACAGGTATGATGTGACTTTCATTGTCCATCATTGGAATGCCAATGGCCTTCAGCGAAGCCCTAACTTTGCTGACGGCGCGGCGGTGGCGCATGCGCTCAATTTCACTGTCCTTCAAATGACGCACAGCGGTGCGCGCACCAGCGGCGATGGCGGGGGGAAGCGCCGTTGTAAATATAAAGCCAGATGAAAAACTGCGCACATAGTCACACAGGGCCTTTGATGCTGCAATATAGCCACCAACAACGCCGAAAGCCTTACCTAAGGTCGCTTCAATCACCGTAATGCGATCCATCAGGCCTTCACGTTCTGCAATGCCACCGCCACGCGGGCCATACATGCCAACGGCATGAACTTCGTCGAGATAAGTCATTGCACCATATTTATCGGCCAAATCGCAAATGCCATTGATGTTTCCAATATCGCCATCCATGGAATAAACCGATTCAAAGGCAATGAGCTTTGGACGGTTCGGAGGGATGTCTTTCAGATGTTTTTCCAAGTCCACCATATCATTGTGTTTGAAAATGCGGCGTTCGGCGCGGCTGTGGCGAATGCCCTCAATCATCGAGGCATGATTACCAGCATCAGACAAGATAACACAATTTGGAATGCCTCCGCCAAGTGCACTCAATGCCGCCCAGTTCGAAATGTAACCCGAGGTAAAGAGCAAAGCTTGTTCTTTGCCATGCAGATCAGCCAACTCTTCCTCGAGCAGAACATGCTCATGGCTATTGCCTGAAATATTACGTGTGCCACCCGCCCCTGCACCATAAGCGCGCAGAGCCTCGCAGGTTGCTTCGATAACTTTGGGATGCTGCCCCATGCCAAGATAATCATTGGCGCACCAGATGGTCACATCCTGTGTCGCGCCATCTTTATAGCGACGCGCCTGTGGAAAATGGCCGGCTTTGCGCTCCAATTCCGCAAACACTCTATAGCGGCCTTCTTCACGCAACTGGTCGAGTTCGCCTGTAAAGAAATTCTGGTGATCAAAAACATTGGTAGTCATAACAAGGCTCCAAGAACAGTATGATGATTATTTTCGGGTTTGGTTTTCGGGGAGGCATCGCGAGGTGGACGACCTTTATTGGAAAGTGCCCACGTCCACAATTTTTCGGTGGGCAAAGGCAGCATCAAAAGTATATGTTCGAGAAGACCAATGACCACAAGCGTAGTAGCCATATTGATCTCCAATGTTTGCGGCAACGCGGCCAGATAAAATAACACACCTACCAACACAATGCATGAAATCGGAAACAGCGGGTTCATATTACGTTGGCGCAGGAAGCCTTTAAGCACATCCATATGATCTGGCACAAAATCTGCACTCACATTACGTGCGCCTAAAAATACGTTGAGGCGCGCACTGAGATGCATGAGCCAAAGCATCACGAAACACCACAGGGCAGTTGCATTACCGCTTAAATAAATTGCCAACGCGAAAGCAATAACAATAATTTCATGCCAGAGATTTGCGCTCACAGCGTGACCGAAATGACCCACACCTGAGCAGCCTTCCGCACAGCGTGTTTTGCGCGGGCCGGTGATCAAGCCCATATAAAGCGACATCTCTGTCCAGCCCCAAGCCAACATCGCAGCGGCAAAACTGGTGGCAATTGCAAACGTTGAATCGGCGCCCACCAATAGCCAGATTGCTAACCCACAGCATGCCAAAACAAAAGTTGCTGCCGCCAAGCTATATTTGAATGTTGATGGGGCAAGACTGTCGAGATAAAATATCACGGCCGTCGATGCACTCCACATGACAACTACAAAAGCTATAGCTGCAAACAACATCATGCTCAGTAGCTCGGTGCCAAACGAATTTCAGCTGGCGCTATATTTTCTTTGCTGCGCATGGTGAAGAGCTGCAAGAAAACAAAACCTGCTTTGAGGGTTGTTGTAAGCTTGCTGATTTTCGCGCTCACACCGCCCTTGGCTTGTTGGGCAGCGGCCTTATCGGTGATGACCAAAAGCTTATTAAGCAATGCCAAGAACCTTGGATTTTCAATATCGATTGACAAAGGAAATACCTGACGCGAAATTTCCGACGTGATGCGGAAAACCTTCATGCCATAGTCCGTGGGATCAACGCCAAGTGCCTCATGGAAATACGGACGTTGATGATCACGCACATACATGGTTGCGAAAATTGCCAACAAGAAGAATTTCACCCAGTATTTGTTGAGTCCCGTGAGCAGATGGGGGTTGGCGCGCATCAACAAGGCAAAAGCCTCACCGTGGCGGAACTCATCATTGCACCATTTTTCAAACCATTTAAAAATGGGGTGGAAACGTTTTTCCGGATGCTGCTGCAAATGCCGAAAAATCACGATGTAGCGCGCATAGCCGATTTTTTCGGAAAGATATGTTGCGTAGAAAATAAACTTCGGTCTGAAAAATGTATATTTCTTGGCCTTGGTTAGAAAGCCGAGATCAACGCCGATATTAAAATCTTTGAGCGTATCGTTGATAAAGCCTGCATGGCGGGCTTCGTCACGGCTCATATATTTAAAAAGTTCAGTGATGTCTGGATTGGTGCCGCGTTTGCGCATTTCGGCGTAAAGTACACAACCTGAAAATTCTGCTGTGAGAGAGCTTACGAGAAAATCAACAAACTCCTTGCGAAGACCAGGCTCTAAATCATCAAGTGAAACATTGTCCCACTCTTCAGAACGACGGAAATGGGTTTTATTGGGGTCTTCGCGCATTTCTTGCAAGAGCTTGTCCCACTCATCACGAACGGGTGTTACGTCCATTTTATCCATTGCCGCGTAATCGGTTGTGTAAAATCGCGGGCTTAACGCCGTTGTTGTTGCGGCCATTTCAGTGGTGTTCTTGGCCTTCAGGCCTAAACGTTCAATTGTCATAGTGCTTTTTCCTCCGAAAATGAGAATTCAAGCAATTCCATGTATTCTAAATTACCAGTCAGCTCGGTCCATTTGCGTTCAAGCCAGCCCGCTCTATTGATTGTGGCTTGGCGGCGCTCGGTATAGGTTTCGCCATATGGCACGCGAATTTCCGCACCTTGGACTAGCACCTCATCACCGGGTTGAATTTTAATGTCGCCATCAAGCACGACGTGGGCTTGCAGAGACTCAAATGTATTCACGACATTGACAGTGCACATGACGTGTTCGGTCACTTTTGTGGCGAAGGGATTCATCATAAACCCTCTCCTTCCTTGTGGTTAGATATGAGTGCGGCAAAAACCGCTGTATTGGATGGGCCAAAAGCATTCATTGAAAGCGTTTTTCCTGAAATCTCGTCAATCAAGAATAGCTGATGACCTGAATGGGCTTCAAGCCGAAAATTTCCATCAAGGGTAAGTCCTTTATGTCGACGATCATTGACCAATGTTCTGAGAGTCGCGCGGAAAAAGCTTCCCTCACCGTGTTTGTACGTCGCAATGTTTTCTCCGGTTTTTGCATCACGCACAATAACGGTGCCTTGGTCTGCATCCTCCACCGCTAAAACACGAGTCGCTAAAGCAGGCTCATTAGGTAAAGAGGGTGGTGGTTGATAACCTGCCAACCGCAGCGAGCCAATAGCAACTACAACTGCGACCAAGCCCACAGAAATGATCTTAAACGCTTTAGATGTAAACATTTGATCGGCGCTGGCTGACATATTATTTACTCCGCAGGAACCATGTTGCCGTGAGGCATTGCACTCTGAGTTTCTATAATTGGCATTTGCCCGCCCAAAGTCAAAGCAAGACGTGAGGCCACCTCTTCCACATTTGGTATGTCGCGGAAGGCAGGTTTTGGCTTCGTCAATTGCCAAGGCATTGCATGCGGCCAGAGGAGCAAATATGCCAGACGCACATTTCCACCAGTTTTGAAACACACTGTACCGCAATCATTTCCGGTGGTAGCAAACGACACACCATCGATCTGACGAAGTGGCAAATTGATGATCACAGGTAAAGCAATGCCGACTTTCATAAGCACGCGTTTACTGGTCAATGTGTAACGCGTCGAGCGCGCACTGGCATAGGCGATTACCAGCAAAATTGCGCAAGCGGAAATGGCCAGCCCTATCAGTTTTGGCACAGATTGCAGCGCATCTGTTAGCGCTGCTCCATGGCTAAGTTTCCAAGCGCCCTGAACTAAAATCAATACAGCAAAATATATCGCAACTTTGCGAACATGAAACGCATTAATTGCAAGTCGCTTCCAATCGGGTCGCCCTTGCCACAGAAGGCGTTCTCCTTCCGGCAGATGATCGGGGAGACCATCGGGGATGATATCAGGTTGATTACTCACAGCAGTGGCTCCGCCCTTTGTGGTGTAGCGTAAAGCGTGCCAGCACCATAAAATCCGAATATTTTTTCTTCTTCAAGTCGCGTTACTATGTCAGGTTTTTTCTGTATTGGCACCGAGGCAAACTGCCCCCCTAATATAGACTTGACTCGAACTTGTTTGGCAGCGCCCACCACCCGGGCCAATGTGGCAGGAAGCAGCACATTGCGCTTTTTGCCTTTTTCGCCTGTTTCAATCTCGTAATAACGGATCAGATATTCAGCCTGGTCAACCCATACATCGCAAACCACGCCGCCCGCTTCACCATCTGCTCCAACGACGGTCATGCCGATAGGGTTTGGATCTTTCGGATCAACATAAAAGCCAGGTGCGACTCGCATCGGCACGAGCTTTGGTGTGCCGTGAACAGTCGTGTCGGGAATGTCGCGACGATCTGCATAAGCACCTGGGCCAACACCGGCTGTCATAGGATCTCCATTTGGAACCAGCGGCGCACCGGGAAAATTGGCTGAAGGTGTCGCATTCACAGGACGACTATCATGTGGTTCGGGGCGTGGAGCTTGCACCGTTGAACCATCCGCAAGCAGAAAGGTTTTGGGTTTTGGAACTGAAGGAAAACCTTGAACAGTGATACTGCCAGAACGATCGCTTTCCAACGGATATCCTTCACGCTTATTTTCGCGGTGAAGATAATAGACCAGCATCAGGAAAAAGCCCAAAAACACATAAAGAATAACTTGGGCTAAATCGATGTATGAAGTGAAGTTTGTAGTCATGTGTTGTTCCCTCTCTAATTATCCCGGATGTTGAACAAGACCAAACTTTGGGTTCGGTATTGTTTGTGTCGACTGCCCCCGGACGCGAACAAGCGGGCCAAGGGCGATAAGTGTTACAAACAGCAGACAAATTTCAACAGAATAGACAAAGCAATATCCTGTTGCGTTGCTTTGAAGTGTGAAGCCAAATTCGCCGCGCATCGCGAAGTTGCTGATGAAATCACGTACAATACCGCTGCATCCAACCGCTAAGCCAGCGGCTGTTGCTTGCACAGCACCCCATGCGCCTAATGCCAAACCCGAGGCGTCATTACCCGCAAGTTCCATGGCGGCAGTCAACATACCAACGGCAAACAGACCATTGCTCATGCCGATGAAGGCCGCGGACGCAGAGAACAGCTGGACTGAACTCACGGATGGTGCAAAAACCACTCCCGCAAAGGCAAAAATCCCAAGCACTGCGCCCATCGATGCAACGCGGCACGGGTCACTGCCAGTTGTCAAAAGATGGGCTGATATTGCAAACCCGCAAACCGTACCGACTGCTGTCAGAGCGTTCAGCCACGTGGTTTGACCAACCCCCATGGCAAAAATCTGCCCGCCAAAAGGTTCCAAAAGAATATCCTGCATTGCAAAAGCTGCTGTTCCCAGCCCTAAGGCAACCAGCAAACGCAGTACGCGGTTGCGTTTCAAAAGTTCTGAAAATGCTTCCGCAAAACCAACGCTGGGTTCATCATTCGATGTGAGCTGCGGGTTACGGGGTTCCTGTTTCCACATTGCGATACAATTCAAAACCGCTGAAGTTAACGCCACACCTTGAATAATCTGGATCAGATGAATTTGACTGAAGTGTTGCAGCAATCCTCCAAATACAACCGCACTAGCCCCCATGCCGAGAAGCAAAGTAACATAGAGAAGCGCCACAACTCGCGATCTGACATGTGCAGGAGCAAGATCATTGGCCAATGCCAGTCCGGCTGTTTGCGTTGTGTGTATGCCAGCCCCGACCAACAAAAAGGCCAGTGCTGCGCCTGCATGGCCAATCCAAGCTGGGCCTTGGCTATCGCCCGAAAGCAATATCAACGCGAAGGGCATAATGGCAAACCCGCCAAACTGCATTAAAGTACCAAACCAAATGTAAGGAACACGACGCCAACCCAGTACCGAACGGTGCGTATCAGATTTGTGACCTATCAACGCGCGGAACGGCGCAAACAACAAGGGCAAAGACACCATCAAACCCACTAACCAAGCAGGCACGCCCAATTCCACAATCATCACGCGGTTCAACGTGCCCGTAAGCAACACCATCGACATACCAACCGAAACTTGAAACAGCGAAAGCCGTAATAGACGCAGCAAAGGCAACTCTTCTGTGGCCGCATCTGCGAAAGGCAGAAAGCGAGGACCGATAGACTGCCAAAGCGCTGCAACGGGTTTCATGCGCGAACAAGCTCCTGAGCTTCTGAAATGTAAAAACCAGTCGCAACACGGTAGCTGCGCCCCAGTTTTATATTTGCAATTTTTGCTAAAGCCTTCCTCAATTTTTTGGGTGGCTGAGGTTCGATGGCTGGTGACTTATCGCCACGCGGAAAAAGCTTTCCCACGCCCCAAAGAATAGCCAGCGGAAGAGTGCGCGGTGGATATGAAAAGATCATCGCTTTGTTTGCCATGCGCGACAAAGCCTCGATGATGCTGATCATATCCTTAGTTGGGTAATGAATGATTGAATCCATCGCCACCACATAATCAAACTTGCCCATGCTCGGGTCAAGCATGTCGCCTGATAGAAATGTAACATCAAGATGTTTAGGTAAACGTTCGCGCGCAACAGCAACCAACTGTGGCGAAAGATCAATGGCCGTGACTTTCGCACCGCGTTCAGCAGCAGCAACTGCCAAGGCACCCGTGCCGCAGCCTGCATCTAGAATCGTAACCCCGCGCAAATCTTGTGGCAGATAAGAAAGCAGTGTCGCCCGCATTTCATCACGACCGGCTCTTACACGTGCGCGAACACCGCTGACAGGTGCATCTGAAGTCAGCCTCTCCCACGCTTTAACCGCGGTGCGGTCAAAGTAGGTTTCAATTTCATTGCGGCGATTGAGATAAGGCGTAGACATCAATCAAACCCCAAGAAATCAAATATATCACGATCCTTCATCGGCTTTGCATCTTGTGGCTCGACGCCCGCCCAAAGTTGAGCAGCAAGGCGCATATATTCATTTTGTACCGCAAGAATTTCTGGTGTTTCTTCTACTTCAAACAACGTGCGCTTCTTGAGGCGGCTCATCCGAATGGCATCAAGATCAGGGAAATGTGCCAACAGCTTTAAGCCAATGGCTTCATTGAAGCGGTCAATCTGATCCGTGTCTTTGCTCCGGTTTGCAATCACACCACCAACGCGCACCTTATAATTTTTTGCTTTCGCGGTGATGGCTGCAACAATGCGGTTCATCGCGAAAATCGAGTCGAAATCATTAGCTGTGACGATCACAGACTGATGCGAGTGCATCAGCGGAGATGCAAAGCCGCCGCAAACCACATCGCCCAACACGTCAAAGATTACGACATCGGTTTCATCAAGCAAATGATGCTCTTTGAGCAGCTTCACGGTTTGGCCGACCACATAACCGCCACAGCCTGTACCTGCTGGTGGGCCACCGGCTTCCACGCACATCACGCCATTATAACCTTCGAAGACGTAATCTTCGGGACGCAGTTCTTCCGAATGGAAATCAACTGTTTCGAGTATGTCAATAACAGTCGGCACCAAACGCTTGGTCAGTGTGAAGGTTGAATCATGTTTGGGATCACAGCCAATCTGCAACACGCGTTTACCCAATTTTGAAAAGGCAACCGAGAGATTTGAGGAAGTTGTGCTCTTACCAATCCCGCCCTTTCCATAGACAGAAAACACTTTAGCTGTGCCTATATCCAAATTTGGATCCATTTGCACTTGCACACTTCCGGCACCATCGAGGCGCTTATGTGTGGGTGTCCGATCAAGAACCAATGTCATGCTGCGACCTCCATGGTAACGCCTTCTAATTTATCTTCCAGCTCTTCGCCGGCTCGCTCCAAAGCTTCCAAAGTGGCAGCATCTGGTTTCCAATAATCGCGGCGGTGCGCTTCGAGCAAACGATTCACCACTTTTGCAGTCGCCGTAACATTGAGATCGGCCAGGCGATTGCGCATTACTTCGTCGAGGACGAAGGTCTCAGAAATTTTTTGGTAGACCCATGGTGAAACTTGGCCAGTCGTTGCTGACCAACCCATGGTGTTTGTCACATGCGTTTCGATCTGACGCACGCCCTCATAACCATGCTTCAACATGCCTTCGAACCATTTTGGGTTCAATGTGCGGGTGCGGGTTTCAAGCGCTACTTGCTCATTGAGAGTGCGCACAGCACCTTGGCCTGATGTTTGATCACCAATATAAACAGGAGCAGATTTACCACCCCGAGCGCGCTGCACGGCGCGGCTGATACCACCCAGCGTGTCAAAATAATTATCCACAGTGGTCACGCCAAGTTCAACAGAGTCTAGATTCTGATAAGCTAACTCCACCGTGCCAAGCACGGCGTTGAGCAGTGCCTTCTGTTGTGATGGCTTGCCGTTGCGACCATAAGCAAAACTTTTACGATTGGTGTAGGTTTCAGCAATCTGGTCTTCATCATTCCAATTGCTGCTTTCGATCAGGTTATTCACGTTGGCACCGTAAGCACCATCAGCATTGCAAAACACGCGCAGTGACGCAGTTTCCATATCGCAATTATGCAGACGTTGATATTCAAGCGCATGTTTGCGCACAAAGTTCTTGTCCGTTGGTTCATCGGCGTTTGCAGCAAGGAAGCTAGCTTCCGCGATTAATTTAATTTGCAATGGCAACAAATCACGGAAAATGCCCGAGAGTGTTGTCACCACATCAACGCGAGGCCGCGCCATCTCGGCGAGGGGAATTAAAGCTGCTCCCGTCAGGCGACCGAAACTGTCAAAGCGGGGTTTAGCACCCATAAGTGCAAGAACTTGGCCGATGGGGCCACCTTCGTTCTTGAGGTTATCCGTACCCCATAAAACAATCGCCACAGTTTCTGGCAAGGCATTGCCATCTTTGGTATGGCGGGCCAGAAGTCGTTCAGCTTGAGCCGCACCATCTTTCACAGCAAAAGCGCTGGGAATACGGAAGGGATCAAAGCCATGTAGGTTGCGGCCCGTTGGTAAAATTTCAGGGGTGCGCAAGAGATCGCCACCTTGAGCCGGATGCACATAGCGCCCATCCAGTGCTGTCAGCATGCCTGCAAGTTCGTGTTCTTCGCCAAGTTTGATTGCAGTGGCGGAGAGTTCTTTGAATATCGCCTCAGTCGGTTCGCCAGCTTCCAGGCCACTCAACCCCATTGCTACTGCAACTGATTGACCACCGACGACTGCTTCAATTGCGGCGCGTTCAGGGCGAACGCCATGGGAAGCTTCAGCAACCGCCATGAGCATATCGGCGCGTTCTTCATCGCTTGGTGTCGCGCCCACAACATGCAGACCATGTGGAATGAGTGTGTATTCAAGTTCAAGAATAGCCGTGCCCAATGCGCCTACACGCAAGTCTTGCTCATCATAGGGCCAAGCTGGCGTTGCGTCGGTAAAGTCTAAGACAGAAGCTTGGGCTTGAATCAATTCAACCAGCGATGCGCTCTCGCGGGTATCTTCGGGAGCGAGTTTGCGCCAGCGGTCAATCGAGGCCTTTAAATCGACGAGTCCGCGATAAAGCCCCGCATGGGCAACGGGTGGTGTCAAATAGCTGATCAGTGTTGCAGCGCTGCGACGTTTTGCGATCATGCCTTCTGATGGGTTATTTGATGCATAAAGATAAAGGTTTGGCAGATCTGAAATCAGGCGGTCTGGCCAGCAGCTGCCGGACATGCCAGCTTGTTTACCTGGCATAAATTCCAGCGCGCCATGGGTGCCGAAATGCAGCACAGCATTGGCTCCAAAATCTTCGCGCAGCCAGCGATAAAAAGCTGAGAAAGCATGAGTGGGCGCAAAGCCTTTTTCAAAGAGCAAGCGCATGGGGTCGCCCTCATATCCAAATGAAGGTTGAACGCCCACAAACACATTGCCAAATTGCGCGCCCAAAACATGAATTGTTTGGCCGTCCGTCTGTTGCCTGCCGGGAGCCGGGCCCCACTGCTTTTCAATTGCACCCAGCCATTTTTCGCGGCGCACGTGGTCATCTGTCGGAATGCGGAACGCGACGTTAGCCAGAGCACCATAGCGATCTTTATTTCCAATAATTATTGTATCCCGCAGAGCATCAACCGTCGGCGGCACATCGACCGAATATCCACCATCACGCATTGCTGTGAGCGTGTTGTGAAGCGATTCGAAAACCGCAAGATAAGCCGCAGTGCCAGTGTTGCCAGCATTCGGCGGGAAGTTGAAAATGACGATGCCGACTTTGCGGGCAGCGCGTTCACTGCGGCGCAAGGCGACCAGCTTGGAAACGCGTGATGCCAACATATCCGCGCGTTCACTGCACACAAATATTTCGCGGCTTTTGGAAACTGGGAATACACAGGCGCGCTCACAACCTGTGCAAGCAATTGATGAACCGTTAGAGCGACCGCCAAACACGATCGGCCCGGTTGAACCTTCAAGTTCGGGAATTGCAACCATGATGGTGCTTTCAACGGGCTGCAACCCACGGTCTGAAGCGCCCCATTCCTCCAGAGTTTGGAACTCCAGCGGATGAGCAGCGACATAAGGAACATCAAGTTTCGCCAAAATTGCTTCAGCGGCTTTCGCGTCATTATAAGCAGGGCCGCCCACAAGCGAGAAGCCACTCAATGAGACGATTGCGTCAACAGTAGAGATACCGTTTTTAATAAAGTAGGCTTCAATCGCCGGGCGAGAATCAAGACCAGCAGCAAATGCGGGAATAACGCGAAGGCCTTTGGCCTCGAACGCTTTAATTACCCCATCATAGTGCCCAGTATCGCGCGAAAGCACATATGACCTCAGCAAAAGCAATCCTACAGTGCCTTTAGACTTAGATGTCCCGGGAAGCTTTTTAATATCTTCGCACATCCGGTCTGGAAGGCTGGGGTGATAAATGCCGACATCGGGATAACTGCGCGGGGCAGAAAGCTTAGAGGTATCGCTGAGACCGGGCACAAAGCGTGAAGCCAAATAGCGAACCATATTCGCAATGTTTTCTTCAGAACCGGCCAACCAATATTGCATGGTCACAAAATAGGCTCGCACATCTTGGGCGGTGCCGGGGATAAAGCGCAAGATTTTAGGCAGGCGGCGCAGCATTTTCATTTGCCGTTCGCCCGATGAACCGCTCTCAGCCTTGCTGCCTTTGAGTTTTTTCAGCAGAGTCATGAAACCGCTTTGCGGGCCACCCATTTGGAAACGACCTAGACTTGTAACCTTGATGGCTTCACCTGCCGACATAAACACGGCCAGTGCTTTGCAATCGGCACGCCGTGCTTCAAGCGCTGGCATGATGGCTTGCACATGCTCTTCAATAAACAGCATGTTGGCGACAATGACGTTGGCTTTGCTGATTTCTTCCTTGCAGGCCGCAAGTGCTGCAGGGTTAGTGCTCCAATCCGAAGCCGCATGTAGCGACAATGTGAGGCCCGGATATTCACGTGAGAGAGTCTGCTTAACGCGCGCGACTGTTCCCGCCAAATGATGGTCGAGTGTCACGATAACGCAGTGCAGAGCGCTACTTGGAGAAGTGAGCTTTGGCATCATACAAGGTCTCGACAGTGATGTGGTTCACGCCATGATTGGCAGCATAAGTTTCAGTATTGCGGCGGGCTTTCTTTCTCACAAAGAAAGGAATTTTTTTCAGTTCAGCTTCGGCATCTGGCAACCAGTTCAATGTTGCGTTAACAACATCACCGGGTGCTGCGGTTTCTTGTTTTTGATGACCAAGATGCGAGGGGGCCGCAGTTTCATTAAATTCAAAATCATCACGGAACATGTGGAGCAGATGTTCCTCGAGTCCCATCATCAAGGGGTGAACCCAAGTATCAAAAATGACGTTGGCACCTTCAAAACCCATATGGGGCGAGAAGCGCGCAGGGAAATCTTGCACATGCACCGGGGCCGAAATGACCGCACAAGGCACACCCAAGCGCTTGGCGATGTGGCGCTCCATTTGAGTTCCGAGCACGAGGTCAGGTTGCAACTCAGCGACTTTGGCTTCTACATCCAAATAATCGTCAGTGATCAAAGCTTCGACGCCAAGTTCGGCAGCAAGTTCGCGCACGGGTTTGGCAAATTCGCGGGAGTAAGTGCCAATTCCAACCACGTCAAAAGCCAATTCATTTTTGGCCATAAGGGCTGCGGCCATGGTGTGGGTTGCATCACCGAAAACAAATACGCGCTTTCCTGTCAGATAAGTTGAATCAACTGATTTTGAATACCAAAGCAAACGGCCCTGCTCACGGGCAATCAAATCTGTTGCATCGAGGCCCGCAAGGGCTGCAACTTCGGCTAGGAATTTGCGGGTGGCACCTACACCAATCGGAATGGTTTTAGTGAATTTCTGGTCGAAGTTTTTTTCAAGGAATCTTGCCGCGCCGTCGGACACTTCGGGATAAAGTGAGATGTTAAATGCCGCTTCAGGAAGTTTCACCAAGTCAGACGGTGAAGCGCTCATCGGTGCAGTGACCAAAACTTCCACACCGAGCGCTGTCAACAGCCGCTTGATTTCTACAATATCATCGCGGTTGCGGAAGCCAAGCGCAGAGGGACCCAAAATGTTGCAGGTGTTTGCGGCACGCTTCGTGCCCGACTTTGCGAGTGCGCGGACTAAACGATAGAAAGTTTCAGATGCGCCCCAGTTTTCTTTTTTCTGATAGGCCGGAAGTTCCAACGCAATAACCGGAATTGGCAGACCCAATGTGCTGGCTAAGCCACCTGGATCATCTTGAATAAGTTCTGCGGTGCAACTTGCTCCAACGATCATGGCTTCCGGCTTGAAGCGCTCGTAGGCAGCGGCGCAGGATGATTTGAAAAGCTCTGCAGTGTCACCACCCAGATCACGCGCTTGGAACGTTGTGTAAGTTACAGGTGGGCGACGATCACGGCGTTCAATCATCGTGAAAAGAAGATCGGCGTAAGTATCGCCTTGTGGGGCATGCAACACATAGTGCAGGCCCTTCATGCCGGTTGCCACGCGCATTGCGCCAATGTGAGGTGGGCCTTCATATGTCCAAAGGGTGAGTTGCATGGTTTACACCGCCAGCCTTTCGGACCTAGCGATTGGCCGCGCAAAAAGCCCGGCTAAATCACCAGCCTGTTCGTAACCATGGATCGGCGAGAACACGAGTTCGATTGACCACTTTGTGGTGAGGCCTTCGGCCTCCAGCGGATTGGCAAGACCTAAACCACAAACTGTGATATCCGGCCGCGCTGCGCGGCAACGGTCAAGCTGCTTGTCAACATCTTGGCCTTCACTGAGCATTGTGCCAGCGGGCAGCAGTGCTAACTCTTGTGCCATGTGTTGGGTGTGCAAATAAGGAGTTCCTACTTCGACGAGCTTCATATCTAATTCGCGGGAAGCAAAACGTGCCAAAGGCAATTCTAATTGAGAATCAGGGAAGAAGAAAATGCTCTTGCCGCCAAGTGATTTCTTAAATTTGCTTAAAGCCAATTCAGCACGTTGACGTGGCGCGGAAGTAATTTTTTCAAACACGGTATCCAACACGCCAAAATGAGTGGCAGCGGCTTTCAGCCAGAGCGTCGTTCCTTCAGCGCCGAAAGGGAACGGTGCTTGAAGAGCTGTCGCACCTTTTTCTTTGAGGACACGTGCAGTATCACCCAAGAAAGGTTGCGCCATCAGGAATACGGTATTTGGGCCAACTGCAGGCATTGCGTTAGAGCGGCGACCAGGCAGGAAGCTTACATCAATGCCCATTTCTTTGAGATAACGGGTAAACTGATCTTCAACAGCGTCCGGCAGAGATCCGGCAATCACCAAATTGGCTTTACCTGTGTACTTCGGTAAATCTTCGGCGAGGCTGGCGAGACAAGCATCTTCGCCTTGCGTGAAGGTTGTTTCAATTCCACTTCCAGAATAATTTAGAACACGCACATTCGGCAGATGCTCGCGGTTCAGGCGCGATGCAGCGCGCTTCAAATCTAGCTTAATAACTTCTGATGGGCATGAGCCCACAAGAAACAACATCTTGATTTCAGGACGACGCTCTAAAAGGCGGTTTACAACCCGGTCCAACTCGTCATCAATATCAGCCAAGCCAGCAAGGTCACGCTCATCAATGATCGCTGTTGCAAAGCGTGGTTCGGCAAAAATCATTACACCAGCCGCAGATTGAACCAGATGGGCACAGGTACGTGAACCCACCACGAGAAAGAATGCATCCTGAATTTTACGGTGCAGCCACACGATGCTGGTTAAACCACAAAATACTTCGCGCTGGCCACGTTCACGCAAAACGGGCGCTGTTTCACAGCCTGTCGTCTTTATGTTTGAAATGATATTCACGCGCTCACCTCATTTGACTGAGTGAGGCTATGTTGCAAACGTGCTTGACGTAGCTTCCACAAAAATTGAAACGCATTCAAAGCGTAAGTTGCATAAGCGGCCAGAGCTAAAAGCATCAAACTGGTCTGTGACAGCGCCCCGGTTATGAGCGCTGCCACATAAACCGTGTGCAGGCCTATCACCACGAAACTTACAACATCTTCCCAGAAAAAAGCGGGCGCGAATAAATATTGGCCGAAGACTTCCTTTTCCCACAGCGAGCCTGTGACCATTATCGTGAAAAGTACGAGAGTTTTGAAAATAACCGAGAGATTGGCAACAAACGCGCCTTCGCCTGTCGCAAGTGTTCGCAGGACTAAAATAAGACTGACGAGGAAAACCAAAAATTGAAATGCGGCCAAAACGCCTTGAACCATAGTCCACTTAGAAGAATCACGGCGCAAGCGCTGCTCTGCACTATACAAACCCTGTCTTCCGGACTTTTGTCGCGGCATTCCCATACTTTTCCCCGAGCCCGCTTCTGCATTAATGTGACTTGAGCGGGGCTTCGAAATGAGATTAGACTATTTTTTAGCAATGTGTCAACTAAACTTGACGTCCAGTTAAATTGACACTATATACAAATCACTTGGCGACGTAGACACATCTGTCATTTTTACTTGACGTTTAAATTCACTGGTGTGAAAACGACATCGCGGAATAGCTCAGCGGCTTAGAGACTGACGTTCTGGGAGGGTCAAGCAATGTCTGATGAATTGCAATGGGTCCAAGCGCGGCAGCAGGATTCAGGAATTGAACGTATAAAATCGATAACCGAACCGCTGGCACCTGCTGTGGCAAGGCCTTCTGAAAGTCATTTGCAAGAGTTTGCCTCTGTTATCGAAAATATAATTGTCCCAAGGCTGCTGATGAGCCACGTTAATACCAACACAGCGATGATGAAAGAAAAGGTTTCCCTACAAAATGTCGCGGTCACGGATTTTATTAAGCTTACAACGCAAGACGATCCTGCTGCTGCGATTGACTATGTGAGGCATTTGATGGGTAGTGGCGTTCCATTTCAGGATGTGTTGCTCGAGCTGATGGCTCCGGCGGCGCGTGTTCTTGGCGAACGCTGGGAGGAAGATCAGGCTAGCTTTGTTGAGGTTGCACTTGGTGTCTCCCGCATGCACCGAATCTTGCGCGAGTTTGATGGCGTACCTTCACATTTGTGGAGTAACGCGGGTTTCGGTCGGCATGCATTATTGTTGCCCACTCCAGGTGAAAAACATTCGTTTGGCTTGCGCCTTGTGCAAGAGTTTTTATTACGGAAAAGCTGGACCGTCACAAACAATCCAGTCAACGATGTAGAAGAACTGGGCTTTCTTGTGGCTCAGGAACACTTCGATATCGTCGGCCTATCATTGAGTGGTCAAACTGTAGTAGAACCGTTCATGGAGTCAATTCGGGTAGTCCGGAAAAAGTCAAGGAACCGCAACGTAAGAATTATTGTTGGCGGTCATCTTTTTGTCGAAAAACCGGAGTTAATAGAGTCATGTGGTTCAGACGCCTACGCCGTAGATGCGCCTGCAACAGTTCGAATTGTAAATGGTTGGGCAAATCAATTGTCTGCTCCGATCTGAAAGGAAGTTTATTTTGACTATCAATGTGGGTTCTTCGAGTTACCTGCCTTATGACCCTGCGATGGGTTTGCAAGACCCTGCTTTGGTGGCTTCAATTCTCGCATCGGCGGTCGATGTTACAATTCTGATGAATTCTGAAGGCGTGATCTGCGACCAAGTGATTGCAGGTGCGGATTTACCGCGCAATATGTTTACGGGTTGGCCGGGTAAATCCATGTATGAGACGGTTACCGTCGAAAGCCGTTCGAAGATCGAACAGCTTTTGGGTGAAGCCGGTAGTGGCATGCCACGTTGGCGTCAGGTTAATCACCCCTTGCTTGGTGGCTTGGATGTTCCGATCAGCTACAGCGCTGTTAAAGCAGGGCCACAAGGCCATATCATAGCCATTGGCCGCGATATGAGCACAGTGTCGCAATTGCAGCAGCGTTTGCTTTCAGCGGAACAAGCTGTTGAGCAAGAGTATCAAAGACTGAGAAATTCTGAAACGCGGTTCCGCGTTTTGCTGCAATCGGCAACTGATGCCATCATCATTGTGGATGCGCGGTCAGGTCGGGTGGCGGAGTGTAATCCCGCTTCAGCAAATTTATTAGGCCGTTCATTGAAGCGCATTGAAGGGGCTAATTTTGAAGATATTTTTGCCCCAGAGGACTGGGCGGATGTGAAGGTTGCATTAGAGAATTTGCGTAATGCGGGTCGCACAGAAGACATCGTTTTGCGTCCTTCGCAGGACCGTCAACAGGCAGTTCTGTCTTTCAGCATGTTTCGTCAGGAAAATTCAACTTATTATCTGCTTCGCATGGTTCCGCATGCGGTTGGAACATCGGCAGTCATTTTGCCTAAGGCGCAGTCTAAAGTTGTCAAGATTATCAGCGAAATGCCTGATGGTTTTATCGTTACAGATACGGACATGAAAATCTTGACCGCCAACTCAGCTTTCCTTGAACTCGTTCAACTCGCTTCCGAGGAACAGGCCCGAGGCATGACTTTGGACAATTGGTTAGGTCGGCGCGGTGTTGATGTTGGCCTAATGGTTAGTCAGCTTGAACTCAAAGGTGAAATCCGTAACTTCCACACCATTGTTAGAGGACAATTTGGTGCCGTTGAAGATGTAGAAGTTTCTGCTGTTGCTGTCACAGAGGGCGAGACGCCATGTTTTGGTTTCTCTCTGCATCACGTCAGTCGCCAGAAGGCAAATAACACTAAACAAGACCAAAGTTTATTGCGCTCTGTGGATGAGTTCACAAAACTCGTTGGTAAAGTTCCGCTCAAGGAGTTGGTTCGTGAATCGACAGATATTATTGAGCGTTTGTGCATTGAAGCTGCTCTCCAAATGAATGGCGACAATCGCGCAGGTGCTGCAGAAATGCTCGGCCTTTCGCGGCAAAGTCTTTATGTGAAGCTGCATCGTTATGGCATTGACGATATGGGGTTGACTGAAACTGCAAATTGACGCCAAAAAGTGTAAATCTTAATTGACACTTTAAGGGGATGTCTTTATCTTTTTTTGATGGACCATTCCATTGTTAGTTCTCCTCCAGCCTTTACGAAAAGTTTGCGAGCAAGTCTCGAACTTTTGAAGCCTGTTACTTGGTTTGCACCCATGTGGGCTTATGGTTGCGGCATTGTTTCCTCGGGTGTTTCACTTCAAAATCATTGGTGGACTTTGTTTGCTGGGATTGCCTTGTGCGGGCCGTTGGTGTGCGGAACTTCGCAAGCGTGTAACGATTGGTATGACCGCCATGTTGATGCCATCAATGAGCCGAACCGTCCCATTCCTTCTGGCAGGATTCCTGGTCGTTGGGGTCTTTACATCGCAATGGGCTGGACGGTTTTGTCACTCATTGTGGCGCTCTCGTTAGGCGAATGGGTTTTTTATGCAACCATTGTGGGTCTGGCTGTTGCTTGGGCCTATAGTGCTCCGCCGCTGCGGTTGAAGATCAATGGTTGGTGGGGCAACAGCGCTGTTGGACTTTGCTATGAAGGCCTGCCTTGGTTTACTGCTACCGCAGCGATGTTGGTGAGCAGGCCGCCCAATGAAGTGATTTATCTGGCACTGCTTTATAGCGCGGGAGCACATGGCATAATGACTCTCAATGATTTTAAAGCTGTAGAAGGCGACCGACAAATGGGCATTGGTTCTTTGCCTGTGCGCTTGGGCGAGGCCAATGCCGCCAGGCTGGCATGTGTTATGATGGCCCTGCCCCAACTCGTTGTCATTGGTCTTTTGTTGAATTGGGACAGGCCTCTCTATGCAGCAATTGTAGCGGCATCTCTTGCTTTGCAAATTTTGTGCATGTTGCGTCTTGTCAAAGACCCAAAGAAATATGCGCCGTGGTACAACGGCACGGGTGTTACACTTTATGTTCTTGGCATGTTGACTTCGGCCATTGCTATTCGTGGAGGAGTTTGATGGCTGATAAGAATTTGGGATGGTTTGGAATTGCAAGATTGGGTCTCGTTCAAACTTCATTGGGCGCAATTGTTGTTCTCACCACTTCAACAATAAATCGCGTGATGATTGTGGAGTTGTCATTCCTCGCCATCATTCCTGGTCTCTTGGTGGCTTGGCATTATGCCTTGCAAGTTTTGCGTCCACGCTGGGGCCATGGTTCGGATAATGGCGGCAAGCGCACACCTTGGATTATTGGTGGAATGGCTGTTTTGGCATTCGGTGGCTTACTCGCAGCCGTTTCCGTCTGGCTTGCCGCAAGTCTATTTTGGGCGGGAATTGCGTTAGCGGCCATCGCTTTCACTTTGATTGGCATTGGGGTGGGTGCTGCGGGTACATCTTTATTGGTGCTTTTGGCTGAAACCGTAGAGCAAGAAAGACGCGGCGCTGCTGCAACAGTCGTTTGGACAATGATGATCGCGGGCTTCATACTCACTACAGTTTTAGCGGGGCATTTTTTAGACCCCTTCTCGCTCACAAGGCTCGTTGTTGTTGCTGCGGCCGTAACATTAACCGCCTTTGTTGTTAGCACTTGTGCGGTATGGGGCATTGAAAATGCTCACATCAAAAAAACCGCAGCAAAGCCAGCTTCGGAAAAGATAAATTTCAACGCTGCATTGAAAGACGTTTGGCAAGATAAGGATGCACGGCGCTTTGCAATTTTTATATTCAGCTCAATGTTGGCATATAGTGCACAAGATCTTATTCTTGAACCGTTTGCCGGATTTATTTTTAATTTCACGCCGGGCCAATCCACGTCTCTATCGGGAACGCAAAACACCGGTGTGCTGATTGGCATGTTGGTGGTTGGTTTTGCCTCATCGTTTGCCGGGCGCGCCAAGATTTTGACGTTGCGCAATTGGACAGTGTTTGGGTGCCTGTGTTCGGCGGTGGCCTTGATCGGTCTAGTAGCCGCAGCCAAACTTGGCGAAACATGGCCGCTCAAATTGAACGTTTTCGCACTTGGCTTTTTTAACGGAATGTTTGCTGTGGCTGCCATCGGATCGATGTTCAGCGCCGCTGCCGGGCAAACTTCTCGGGAAGGCATTCGCATGGGCCTATTCGGAGCGTCACAAGCAATTGCGTTTGCGGCTGGTGGCTTTCTGGGTACTGTGATCGTCGATATTCTAAAATTTCTCACACATTCCAACAGCATAAGTTATGGCACTGTATTTGGATTAGAGGCTGCACTCTTTATCTATTCTGCTCTGCTCGCCTTGCGTTTGGGTGGCCGCGATGTTGCAACGGTCAACCCATTTGTTCTTGCAGCTCAACATGATTTGGGATGAGTTCGATGACAGAAACCTATGACATCATTGTTGTTGGCGGTGGGCCAGCAGGGGCAACGACTGCACAGATAACTGCCAAGAACGGCAGCCGCGTTTTACTTCTTGATCGCGCAGGTCGGATTAAACCTTGTGGCGGCGCTGTTCCGCCGCGGCTGATCCGTGATTATGATATTCCAGCTGAATTCATTGTCGCTCGCATTGATGCTGCGCGCATCGTGTCACCCACGGGTCGGCTCGCCCATATGCCTGTCGAAGGTAGTTATGTTGGCATGGTCGACCGGCAGGATTTTGACGAGTATTTGCGCGACCGTGCTGCAAAGGCGGGTGCCATCCGCGAAACAGGCACTTATTCTAAATCGACCCGCGATGACGATGGCACTTTGCGCATTCATTATTTAATGAAAGATGGCACAGAAAAATCGGCTCGTACTAGGCTTGCGATTGGTGCTGATGGGGCCTTGTCTAAACTCGGTCGTGATCACATTGCGAACGCGCATAAAACCAAACTTGTTTTTGCTTATCATGAGATCGTTGAGCGCCCTGAATCGGCTGATACTTACTCTTCTGATCGCTGTGATGTGTATTACAATGCGCGCTATTCGCCGGATTTTTATGCTTGGGTTTTTCCGCATGGCAAAACGGCAAGCATTGGCACAGGCAGTGCACATAAAGGTTTTGCACTTCGCGATGCGGTGGCAAAACTACGCAAAGATGCAGGACTTGAAGGCAGTAAAACCATTCGCAAAGAAGGTGCTCCAATTCCTCTGAAGCCTTTAAAGCGCTGGGACAATGGCCGCGATGTTCTGCTGGCCGGAGACGCGGCGGGTGTTGTAGCGCCTGCATCTGGCGAGGGCATCTATTACGCGATGCTCGGCGGAGAATTGGCCGCTGATACCGCATTAACATTTTTGAAAACGGGTGATGCGCGGGTTCTGGCCCAAGCGCGAAAGCGCTTCATGCGCGCCCATGGAATGATCTTTCGCGTTCTCGCCGTGATGCAACATTTTTGGTACGGCAATGATGCAAGGCGCGAACGCTTTGTGAGCATGTGCCGAGATAAAGACGTGCAACGTTTGACATGGGCTGCTTACACGGAAAAAAAATTACAAAAGGCAGGTGCCATGGCCCATGCGCGTATTTTCTTTAAAGACATGGCGCATCTTTTGGGAATTGTTGCCCCGTGATTCCGACCACCGCTTTTTATCAGGCACTTCTTGGTGGGGTTTTATTCTGCACCGTTTTGGGCATCGCAGGGGGGCTGTTGACCAAGCTTTCCCCGTGGTATTACGCACTGCGGCAACCCTCTTGGAAACCACCGGATTGGGCCTTTGGGCCAGTATGGACGAGTATATTCATCTGCCTCAGCTTTGCTATCGCTTATGCTTGGGATGCAGGCAATTCGGCCCAGCGCGCATATATCGTTGGGGCGATTGTGGCTAATGGTGTTTTAAATGCTACATGGAGCGCGATCTTTTTCACCTTCCAAAAGCCGACACTCGCATTGCTCGAATTGTTGATTTTTTGGTTCAGTATCCTTGTCTTAATTTATGTTTTGGGAAGTGTCTCTCGCATTTCGCTCTACCTCCTCCTCCCCTACATTACATGGGTTACAATTGCTGGTGTTCTCAATTATAAAATTGTGCGGTTGAACCCATGATCCTGCAGCTGGATGAACTGATTGGGTCAGGCTTAATCACGCTGGTAATATTATCGATCCTGGCTGTTGAGGCGCTTTTTTACATATTCTATTTAAGGCGTCTGCGCGGAATGTTAGCTACGCTGGCGGCAGGTGCGAGCCTTGTTATGGCCTTGCGGGCTGCCCTGCTGCACCACAGCAGCGGAGAGTTGGCATTTTTTCTGGTACTCGGTTTTATTTTTCATGTTTTGGAGATTTGGCAATGGTTGAAAATGTCAAAACACCAACAACTATAACCTCACTGCATAGCAGAAAACGCGCCGTCGACGGGGCACAAAACAATGGCGACATTGAACAGCGCAAGAAAGATCATATTGAAATTATTCTTTCGGGTAAAGCAAGACACGAACATGACAGTGGGTTCAGAGGAATCGCATTTGTACACAATGCGCTGCCTGAACTAGATATAGGCGATATTGATGTTTCCACTATATTTTTAGGTAAGAAGCTCAAGCTGCCTTATCTGGCTTCCTCAATGACTGGAGGGCCAGATCAAGGCGGCATCATCAACCGTAATATCGCCGAGGCCGCACAAGCCATGGGATTTGCCATGGGAGTGGGCTCGCAGCGCATAGCCCTTGGTGGGGGAAGTGGCCATGGGCTGGATAATGAAGTTCGCCGCATCGCACCTGATATAGCGCTCTATGCAAATTTAGGCGCCGTGCAGCTTGTCCAAGGTATGAGCGTTGATGATGCCCGCCGCGCTGTCGACGCGATTTCAGCGGATGCCTTGATCCTACACCTCAATCCCCTGCAGGAAGTCTTGCAACAAGGCGGTGATGTAAATTGGAAAGGCGTTTTGAGCGCCATCGAAAATGTATGCCGCAAAGTTGGTGTTCCGGTCATCGCAAAGGAAGTGGGGGCAGGTATCAGCGTGGATGTGGCAACAAGGCTTCGGAACGCCGGAGTATCCGCCATTGATGTGGCAGGTGCTGGCGGGTCCAGTTGGGCCGCTGTTGAAGGCTTGCGCCGTGCAGATTCTCAGGGCCAAAGTTTGGGCGAAGTGTTTCGCAATTGGGGGCTGCCTACAGCCGACTGTTTGCAGGCCGTTCATAGTGCAATGCCCGAGATGTTACTCATTGCCTCAGGCGGAATCCACGATGGATTAGATGGTGCAAAAGCTATCCGCCTTGGCGCTGCTCTTGTGGGTCAAGCAGGGGCATTGCTACGCGCGGCAACATTGGGGCCCGAACAGGTGATTGCTCATGTGGCAGCATGGGAAAAGGCATTGCGCATAGCCTGTTTTTGCACTGCATCAAAAAATTTAATTGAATTGCGTCAAGCGCCGCTGCGTCGTCCACAGCATGATCCATAATAAAATAGTTGCGTAAAGTGAGTCACATAAATATTCCACAATTAAAAACTAGGCTTAACATTCTTAAATAGATGAGGACTAAAATGATCAAGACACTAACAACAGCACTTTTGGCCACTGCCATGGTGGCATCAGCGAGCCCGATCGCTTCTGCCGCAGAAATCGTAATCAATCTCTTGAACAAAGGTGCTGATGGCACCGTAATGGTTTTTGAACCAGGATTTGTGCGTGCCGCTGTTGGTGACACAATCAAGTTTGTGCCGGTGGACAAAGGGCATTTTGTGCAGGGCTTGCCTGCCATGTGGCCAGAAGGCGTTGCTGACATTAAAGGCAAAGTGAACGAGGAATTGGATGTGAAGGTTGATAAGGAAGGGTTCTACGCTTTCAAATGTGCGCCTCATTATGCAATGGGTATGGTAGCGCTTATTCAAGTTGGCAAGGCGCCAGTAACTGATGCAATTAAAGCAATCAAAGTTCCAGGACCTGCCGGAAAGCGCATCGAGGCAGATTTAGCTTTGGCTGCGGCTCCTTGATTTAAACTTACTTAAATTTAATAAAACGCCCGGCACATCGTGTCGGGCGTTTTGCTTTGTTCGTCTATTCAAATCTATCAACTAACCCAAAAGAAAACCTAGCAGATATAAAATCTACTAGGATGCCTTTTGGCAGTAAGTCGCGGGTCATTTCGAGGGTTATTGGGCTGACCTGCGGGAAGCTTATTTAGGGAAGCGATGACGGTGCATTCATTGGATATGGCTCGCCGGTAGAGAGACCGTGCTTAATACCCCAGCTATACCAGTCATCCACCACTGTGCCAGTCAGCAAGATGCCAATACCTCCGGCAATCGGACACAGAACGGCAAACCACCAAGCCCAGCGATGTATCGATTCCATCGTTGCGTTAAATCCCATGGTCCAGCGCCAGAAGAGGGCTGCGCGTTCCGAAGCCGTACCACGGTCAACGATTTGCTCGATTTCGCGTTCACCGCCGTAACGTGAGACAGCAAGAATGGTTGCGGCGTGCATCGCAAAAAGTAATGCAGAGCCATAAAGGAAAGCAATTGAGATCATGTGGAAGGGGTTATAAAATAGGTTTCCATAGCTCACCGAAAAATTATTGGTCCATTCCAAATGAGAGAAGATACCAAAAGGCACAGCCTCGCTGAAATTTCCCATAAGCAAGGGTCGGATGAACCCTAGTACTAAAAACAACCAGATGGCCGCCGCAAAAGCATAGGACACATGAGTGCCCATACCCAGCGCACGGGCCCTGCGATAGGTGCGCGCCCACCACATCAACACAGATGCCGTCAGGAAAAAGCCTGCAATTTGCCACCAACCACCTTCCTTCAAAGGTGCAAGGCTCAAACCATATTTCGCAGCTGGTGGATTGAGAGTCAGCCAGAAGAAGTGCTTCACGAATTCGATGGGGCTCCAATTCACTGACGCCAACATGTTAAGACCGATAATTTCGATCGCAACAAAAAAGCAAATCATTGAGGCAAGCCCAAGAAATCCAAGATAAAACGGGCCAACCTGAGCATCACCAATTTTACCAAGCAATCTGCTGAAAAACGGCGTGCCCTGTCTTGTGAAGTTGGTGTGCCGAAGTGGCACTCCCATATCTGCCGGCCCATGGACCTGAACGCGTGTAAAGATATTTTGATATTCGTACATGTATGCCTCCGTCTAGGACCAAATTGGAAGTTCAAGCCACCAGTTCCACCACTCAGGCCAACTGCCTGCGTAGACGGGACCACTGATGATAATGCAAACCGCACCCCAAAACGCAGCACTGAGGGCTACAAAAAGACCCAGCCTGTGGATGCCAAGCGTGCCGATAGAATAACCGATGAAATCGCGGAAATAGGCGTTCTCATGTTCAGCGGTTTTTACTGGCTCTCCTTTCTGCGGGTTGGTTGCTGACAAAACCAGAGACCCGTGCAAGGCCAGTGCAAAGCAGGTGACGAAAAAGAAGCTGACCGCAACCATGTGCGCAGGGTTATAATGGAAATTTGCATAGCGATAGCCAGTGTTTGAAACCCATTCGAGGTGACTCATGAACCCATAGGGAAATCCATTGCCCCAAGCGCCCATCAAAATGGGACGTAAAATATTAAGTGTAAGGAACGCAAAAATCGCAACGCCAAATGCAATGGGAACATGAAGCCCCATACCGAGTTTGCGGCAAATTTCAACTTCGCGCAGCGCCCAAGACGAGAATGCGCCCAGAGCGCAGAAAGTGATCATCTGCCAAAATCCACCTTCTTTCAGTGGCGCAAGGTTCAAACCATATTTCAAATCAGGGGGAGCAATGTTGATTTGAAATAAATTCCAAGTAGCCCCTTGCGAGGCCGCATAGGCGATCATGGCGATGCCGATCAGCGTAAAGAACATGCCGGTCACACCAAAAAAGCCTACATAAAAAGGTCCGACCCAGAAATCAAAAAGATCTCCGCCGAGCAGTGTTCCGCCACGGACGCGATATTTTCGTTCAAAGCTCAGCAATGCCATCGCAATTCTCCGAAATCAAAAAAGGGTAGTTCTGCGGGCAGACAGTTTCCTGCGCTGCCCGCAGAATTATGAGCGGCCGCGATTAAGCGATCATCTCGGTTGTTTGAACATCTAAAGATGCTGCCTTCTTCGGTCCTTCAATCCAATTGAAGCGACTTGTCGACAACAAAATGAAATGGATGATGATAGCCAGCACGAACAGGAAGGTGAACAAAGCCACCAAAGTCCGTCTTGGATCAAACATTAGCCACATGCGCCACATGTTTTCTTCTCCTCAAACCAATTCTGCCGTTGGCTGTGTAGCCGCAGGCATGATGTTTTCTATTTGTGAAGTCTTGTAACCATCGACCCCTGGGAGCCACGGGCGCCATTGCCACACGAGAAAATGCGCGATAATCGCAATTACCGTGAAGATAATGAAGCTCGTAACAAAGATACCATGGAATTCTTTGGCTTCTGCTTCGGTGAGACCTGACATGCTGCCAGATCGGTTATTATCAGCCATGTTTCTTACTCCGGCTGGGCCCCTTTCGGAACCAATTACCCCGGCAATCCCCGGGGCGAGATTTCATCCAGCTTCCCGGATGAAAGGCGAACCATTCAAACTTCACATGAAGGCGAACGGAATAGAATTATAAGCAGCGCAACGTGTGGCCGCGAAAATTGTGCGCTGATCGCGCCCCCAGTTCCAAGGCATCACGCGCTTTATAATTGTGGTGACGAAGAAGACTGGCAAAGTAAGAGCCAACAGAACTTTAAATTCGAGTTCGCCGTCTTTGCTTTTATGCTTTGTCGATACACTCATGATCTTCACCCTCTCTCTCGATTTAATTCACACCAGCCAACACATGACTGGCCTTTAAAACATCTTGTTCTTCAACACGTTCAGCATCAGACGAGCGAGCAAGGCGCTCGGCGCTATCACGCAATTTTTTAGCCGCCGAAATGCGCACCAAAATGGGCTGCTTCTCAACTATTTCGTCCAGCATAGCCCGCGCTTTATCGCTCCAATCAATCATGCGATTGCTTGTTGCAGGTGTGGCATCAACCTTGTCCAACTCAGTTCCCAAAGGAATTATATTGAACAACATATCAAACAGCCCGTTGCAGACTTCTTGGATGATGTAAGTGGCACCCGAATAACCCATGAAGGGAGTTCCGGTGTGACGACGAATGATGGCCCCCGGAAATGAAGCTGGAATATAAGCGCTCTTTGCGCCTGCTTCGGCCGCATACATGCGCTCATTAAAAGAGCCGAACAAAATCAACGGCGGTGTTTCTTTGATCATCTTACGCACATTTGCATTGTCTGTTTTGGAACCAGCAACCCGCGACACTGCAAAATTGCAAGGCAATCCCATTTCTTCTTCGAGAAAATTCCGCACGCCCCGTGCATAGGTATCGCTGGCCACAATGCCGAAACTGGCGGTGCCGAAAAAATCTTGCGTCACTGAACGCCACAAGTCCCACAAGGGCTTAATGGTTGTGTGCTTTTCACGCTCAATAAATGGCTCTGGATCAAGACCTAAAAGCTCACCCAGTTTGCGCAAGAACTTCGTCGTCGAGTACAAACCAATTGGGGCTTGCAAATAGGGCCTATCCAATTGTTCACAAAGCTTCCTGCCAAATTCGCGGTATATGCAAATGTTAACATCTGCATTGGCAAGACGTGGCACCTCGGCCAAATGACTTCCCATCGGGAATGATAAGTTTACTTCAGCACCAATACCTTCAACCAAACGGATGATTTCTGTAAGGTCAGATGGTGAATTGAAAGTTCCGTAGATTGTGCCGATAATATTGACTCGGGGCTTTTCACCTTCGGTTTTTGGCTTCCTCTGCGTTGCGTTCTTTTTCTTTGCGCCAAATTCTGTCCATAGCCACATCAAAGCACGATCAGCACTTTGCCATTGGTCTTCATCAATGGTGCGTGGAAGGAAACGCTGAATGCCTGTACCCTGCGGTGTAACACCGCCACCAATCATTTCAGCAATGGATCCGGTGACAACCACACTTGGCAAGCCAGGATCAAGAGTTTTATGGGCGCGGCGCATGGCACCTTCGGTCCCGTGTTGGCCAAGTTCTTCTTCGCCAAGGCCTGTGACAACAATCGGAAGTTCGTGGGGCGGCAAAGCATCTGTGTAGTGCAGCACTGAGGTGACCGGTAAATTTTCGCAACCAACGGGGCCATCAATGATCACTTGCAAACCTTTGATGGCAGAGAACACATAAACCGCTCCCCAGTATCCCCCTGCTCTATCGTGATCAAGAACCAGCATCGCTCAAGTCCCCACCGATTCTTCGGCTTTGGCTTTTGCTGCCAACATGCCTGCATATTTTTTCTTAAACTCAGGACGATCCACCGGCACATCGCGCCAGATGCCAGCAGTGTGCCCCGCACCTACGCCCTCAAAGAAATTGCTCATCTCATCAAAGCGGTGTTGGTTACCAATTGCGGCGATTATAACTTGTGCAAGTGAGCCCGCTCCAGCTGGGCCCATCAACGGCCGTGCTGAAATCAAATTGGTAAAATAGAGCGAAGGTATCGAAAGCGACTTGGCCTTTTGCACCACTGGTGTTGTGCCGATTGCGAGATCTGGTTGATGATCTAGCATCGCTTGTATATCATTTTCCAACGAAGCCCGGAACTGCACATGAACGCCGCGTTGTTCAAGCCATACACGATCAGGATCAGACCAAGCGGTGCGTGGACAAGCAGTTCCAACATAAGGAACCTCGGCACCACTTTCGATCAGCAGGCGTGCCACCAAAAGTTCCGAGCCTTCATATCCAGAAAGCGTGATACGGCCCTTAATCGGTTTTGCAGAAAGCGCGCCTTTGATGGCAGGCAGAATTGCATTTTGCGCAGCGGCGCGCGCATCAGCTGAAATGCCACATGCATTGCCAATGGCTTCAAGCCAATCGGCTGTGCCGTCATAACCAACAGGGGCTGACCCCACCACTTTGCGACCTGCTGCCTCAAATTCGCGGATGCTTGCGGTGTAGAAGGGATGAATGGCAGCGACCGCCGCACAATCAAAGGCAGCAAATAATTCGCGCCATTCGCGTGTTGGAACCACAGGTCCGGCGGCCAATCCCATGGGTGCCAACATGCGGCCAATCATAATGGGATCAACCGGGAACATTTCGCCTAACATTGTGATGGTCGGCAATTCAGCTTTGGTGCGTGGCCGCGCTACGGGGCCGCTGCGAATTTCACCAGCCGCATACTTTAACATAGCACCAGATAAAACGTCTTTTGCCTCGGCATGGGTGGGAACGCCAAACCCTGGTACGTCAATGCCAATTATGCGCACGCCGTTAATTTCTTTGGGCAGCAATTGCAGTGGCACGCCGGACGCTGTCGGCACGCAAAGATTTGTTACGACAATTGCGTCATAATCTTCAGGTTTAGCCATCGCAAAAACCGCTTCGCGAATGTCTTCAAACAATTTTCCAGTGACTAAAGATTCCGAATTGAAAGGCACATATCCTACGCTTCGCTTTGCCCCATAGAAATGCGACGTAAATGTCAGGCCGTAAACACAGCAGGCTGAGCCTGAAAGAATAGTCGCAGTGCGACGCATCCGAAGCCCTACACGCAACGAACCAAAAGCTGGACACATACTCTGCGGCTGATCATGTGGACCAACCGGGTAATCTTTAGCGTATTGTTCCAGAATTTCCGATTTGCCAGCTTTGTTGGCTGCTGTGTGCAGCTCAGATTTGTTATTGCATGAACCCTCTGACGACGAAGTAATCGGAGCTGCTGACGCTTGTGGCGCTGGCAGTCTTTCCGATGTGTCGATCAAAGTGGTCATTTCATTACACCGCTTCGTAAATCACTTCGAGCGAAGTCTTTTGCGTGAGCGAGCCGCCGCACATATCTTCTTGGCTTGCTGGTTGAAGAACCACATCACGGCCTGTGATATCGCTCGAGAACAAATTCAGAAGACCGTCTTGAGTCAAAGGTGTCGGACGCATCGGTTGGGCCTCACCTACATTAATGGCGAGCATTTCAAATAACGGCCCCCACTCACTCGTGTTGGTACCAATGATTTCATAGTTCGCGCTTTTCTTGCGAATGTCATCATTTGCTGGGATTGAAGCGAGCACTGGGATACCAACTTTTTCGGCAAATGCTTGTGCTTCACCCGTGCCATCGTCTTTGTTGATAACAATTCCGGCCACACCAACATTGCCGCCGAGTTTGCGGAAATATTCAACAGCGGAACACACGTTGTTAGCGACATAAAGTGATTGGAGATCATTTGATCCCACAACGATGACCTTCTGACACATGTCACGCGCAATCGGCAGACCAAAACCACCGCAGACAACGTCACCTAAAAAGTCGAGCAGCACATAGTCAAAACCCCATTCGTGAAATCCAAGCTTTTCGAGAAGTTCAAAACCATGAATGATGCCACGACCACCACAACCGCGACCCACTTCAGGGCCGCCCAATTCCATTGCGAAAACGCCATCGCGCTTAAAGCAAACGTCACCAATCTTTACTTCTTCGCCAGCCAGTTTTTTCTTGGCTGAAGTCTCAATAATGGTGGGACAAGCTCTGCCACCGAATAACAATGACGTGGTGTCACTCTTTGGATCGCATCCAATCAGCAACACGCGCTTTCCTGTTTGGGCCATCATGTAAGAGAGGTTGGCGAGTGTGAAACTCTTGCCAATGCCGCCCTTGCCATAAATGGCAATCACTTGCGTTTCTTTTTTTATTTCACCTGTATGCACAGGATCAGGCTCAATGGCCGCCTCCGCTTTCAACTGCTCAGCAGCGGTTAAAAAACTATGGTTGAGGGAATTCATTGAAATGTTCTCCAATCAAGTACCATTTTCAAGCACTCGGAGTTTCTAAATGCAGTTTCATAAGCTGAAGCGGCTTGAGCGGCGGCGCAACGATGCGTAATTAATCCGTCAAGTGAGAGCTTGCCGCTGGAAACCAATTCCACTGCCGTTTGCAAATCTTTTGGCTCCCATTGGGCGGCGATGCGAATTGAGGCTTCGCGCATGAAAGCGGGTGGGAAAATGAAATGCAGCGGCTCTGAATAAAAGCCCGCCAAAACAATTTCACCGCGGCGCGCCAAATGCATCATACAACGATCCAAAACCTTGGTGTCGCCACTGGCATCGAGAATGCAGGCGTAATCTTTAACTGCGTCGTCTGAGGGATTTAGAACCCGGTAACCTGTTGAACCATTTTGCCGATCAACATTGGTTTCCCAAACAACAGGTGCACCGCCAAGGGCCACAGTAATGCGAGCAATCAAACGACCAAGCACACCATGACCAATGATAAGGTCGGGCAGCTTACCTAACACCACAGCATGGTGGGCTGTTGCAGCGAGCGCTAGCAGGGTTCCATTTTCGCCAATTGTCTCGTTAATTTTTGTCAACTTTGCAGGCGCTATGGCAATGCGTTGTGCGGCACCGCCAAACAGTCCGCGCACTGAACCATAACAATTTGCACCTGGCACAAAGACCAAATCGCCTTCAGAGAGGCCCGAATTTGCATGAACCTTGGCAACACGGGCCACCGTTTCATAACCAGGTACGAGTGGATAACCCATTCCAGGAAAAGCCGGCATGTCACCGGTCCAGAGCAAGCGCTCTGTTCCGGTGCTAATGCCGCTGAAATTCACATCCACAATGGCGTGGGGTCCATCGGGAGGAACCAACGGGAGGGACTGGAGCGCAAGGTGACCGGGAGACGTAAAAACGACGGCTGTGGTATTCATCTTGCTCCCTCCCTTCCCCTTAAAGTTTCGTGTCACGTTTTCGGACCTCTTATTGTGTAAGCTTAACTTGACACTTTTAAATGTCAATTGCTTTTTACAGATTTTAACGGATTAAGCGCAAAGTCATCAAACCCGTAATGAGGGGTAAGTTCGTCGCCCAGTTTTTTGGGCTGCCAAAACCTGCCTTTGCGGCCAGTTCAGCAATATCTTTGGGGCTTCGGGTGCGCCCCTGCCCCATGGCTGTGAAATAGAGATTGAAATAAGCATCGGTCACAGCCGCGTTTGCGGCGTTGCCAGCAAAAGGTTCGGCAATCAGCAAAGTGGTATCAGCGGAGCAAACCGCTCTAATATTGCGCAACGTTGCGAGAATCACATCATCGTCATGGTCATGCACCACCCGAACTAACGAAATGAGATCCATGCCTTGTGGCAGAGGATCACGCCGAAAATCGCCAGAATGCAGAATAAGTTTCTGTGACTTTGAGTCTCCTTCGACCAAACTGATAACACCTTGCAGGTCGAAAAGATGGAGCGCGAGGTGCGGGTTTTCTTGGCCGATCGCACGTAAAAATGCACCCGGACCTCCGCCTACATCCAGAATATTTTTGTGTTTTTTGAAATTGTAGGCACCCAATATCTGTTGAGACACGGCTTCTTGTGATGCTGCCATCAGCTCTGAGTAACCTTGCTTGTCCGATTCGCCGTCTTCATAGGTCCAGTAGCTGCGCAAACCACCTTCCACAGATTGGCCTTTTAGCAGCGCAACTGGATCTTCTAAATCGCGATAAAAATATTTGTGATGTTCTATAAACCGCATGATCCACGGCTGTCCGAGCAGTGCCGCGCCGTGAGGCCCAAGTGCCACTTTGCCTTTCGACCAACCTAAAATATCAAGTGCCACAGCGGCGCGAACCAAAACATCAGATTTATTTTCGGTCATACCGATTTTGAGCGCCAGTTGGGCCGGCGAAATTCCAGTCTGTCCCACATGTTCGAGAACACGCAATGAAACGCAGGCATAAAGCACCTGTGAATATGAAAAACCCGCTAAAATATTGAATAAATCACGCGATCTGGCGCGCGCAATGGGGCGCGTCAAAGGAAAACGCTGCGCAAAAGCTAGAAATTTCGGGTCAGCTAAAAGCTGGTTTCGAAAGCGGAGGAAAAAACTAGGCAGCGCCACGGTGAAGCTGTTTTGGCACCATGGAGCGAGACACAGTAACAATCTGCTGTCCCAACGCTGCTCGACCAGGACAATCAGGAATGCTATCTACCACACGACCAAGCAAATTTTCCAGATGTTGCACTGCTCCATCAAACCCAAGTGTTGAAACCATATTGGGTAAACCATGAGCTGCATCTTGGCCCGTTGGTTTACCTATTTCACCAGAAACGCCCGCAACATCGCGCAAGTCATCAGCCACTTGAAAGGCTTCGCCAATGAGCATTCCTAAATTTTGCCACGGTTGAGGGTCGCGGCCTGAAGCGACAGCGCCAACCATTGTGCAAGCAGCAAACAAGGCACCTGTCTTGGCGCGCTGATAATTTACTAAATCCATACAGTCTTCGCATTCCCAAGCTTGGCCAGCACAAATGCCAAAAGGCGCACTGGCGGCTTGAGCCACAATGCGGGTAATTTGCGGGAAGTTTGCGGTCGCGGCGAAGGCCTCAACAATCAGCGCGTCACCTGCCAAAACAGCAAGCCGTTCGCCAAACTCGACATGCACTGAAGGCTTGCCACGGCGGTAAGCTGCGCCATCAAAACAGGGTAAATCATCATGCACAAGTGAGGCACAATGCAAAAGCTCAATTGCGCAAGCGCCTGCCATGGCGGCAACCGGATCCGCGTTGCCACAGGCATAGGCCACAGCTTGCAGCAGTTTTGGACGAATGCGGGCACCGCCCGGAAAGACAGCATAATGTAACGCGCTGGCAAATTTCGGCGGACAGTCGGGTGACAATGCCCCACTCAGCGCGGTCGCTAAAGCTCGGTCAATGGGATTTTCTTTGTCCATCCGTGGCATCTCCCCATATCGACAATTGTTATTGTCTTGTTTAACTGTCAACATAAGCTGACACAATTAATGAGCATTGGCAATCACTATGGCAACGGTAATTATTGGAGCAGGCGCTGGCGGCCTTGCCGCAGCCATTGCACTGACCGCAAAAGGCCAGGAGGTGAAAGTATTGGAGGCGCAACCGGGACCAGGCGGCAAGCTGTTACCTGTGCGGGTGGGAGATACACAATTCGATAGCGGCCCCACAGTGCTGACGATGCGGTGGGTCTTTGAGGAATTGTTTGAACGCGCAGGAGACAGACTCGAGTCCCACCTCAAGCTTGTGCCCTTACAAACATTGGCGCGTCACTATTGGTCTAAAGGCCAAACATTGGATATCTTTGCTGACCCGCAGCAGACCATCGATGCCATTGGCCATTTTGCAGGACGTGCCGAAGCAGAAGGCTATCGAGACTTCGCCACCGATTCCAAGCGCATTCACAAATCCTTGTTGACGCCATTTCTCAAAGGCCAGCGCCCCACACCTTGGAGCTTGGCGGCCTCAATGCCGCTGCGAGATATGCTCGCTATCAATCCCTTTGAAACTTATTGGCACGCATTGGGGCACTATTTTAAAGACCCGCGCTTGCAGCAATTGTTTGGTCGCTATGCAACTTATTGCGGCTCATCGCCATTTAAAGCACCAGCTACTTTAATGCTAGTGGCCGATGTTGAAGCATCTGGCGTTTGGCGGGTTGAAGGCGGCATGGCGGCTTTGGCTGATGCGCTTTATAACCGGGCCAGAAAATCGGGCGTAGAGTTTCATTTCAAGTGTGCGGCACAACGCATTGAAATAACCGCCTCGCGGGTGAGTGCGGTGATTGATCAAAACGGAGTACGTCATGCGTGTTCATCAGTCATCGTGAATGCTGACAGCGCGGCTGTGGCAACGGGGTTGTTTGGAAAGGATGTTCAACACGCGTGCTCCAGACCAACTGCTAAAGAACAATCCCTTTCAGCAATCACACTGTGCGCTGTGACCGAAGACGCCGGTGTTCCGCTGGAGCATCACACGGTATTTTTCTCAGATGACTATAAAACTGAATTTATGGAATTGCAGAAGGGGCCAGCACGAGACCCCACTGTTTACGTGTGTGATCAAGGAAGGGGGCGAAAGCTGCTCCTGATCAATGCGCCCGCCAATGCACAAAGCCCGCCTGCCGATGTTGAAGAAACAATGCTGCGACGTTTGTCGACAAGTGGACTAAAAATGATTGCTAAAACCATGTTTCGTCGCAGCCCACAAGATTTCGCAACGCTTTACCCCGCCAGCTCTGGTGCACTTTATGGAAGGGCCTCTCACGGATGGTTATCAACATTTCAACGACCGAAAGCCCGAACAAAAGTTCCGGGGCTTTACCTAGCGGGCGGCAGCACGCACCCGGGCCCGGGAGTGCCGATGGCGGTATTGGCTGGGATGAGAGCCGCCGAAGCCCTATTGCAAGACCGCGCTTTGATGTCCCCGTTTCGCAATACGGCTATCGTTGGTGGTATATCGATGCCTTGAGCGATGATGGCCAGCACGGACTGACTATTATTGGCTTTGTCGGCAGTGTATTCTCACCCTATTATAAGTATGCACGCAAAAATGGTGGAGGCGATTCTGAAAACCATTGCGCTCTTAATGTTGCGCTTTATGGCGGCAAACGCCGCTGGGCAATGACGGAGCGTGGTGCGACGCGTGTTATGCGCGATGCAAAAAAGTTTTCGGTTGGCCCTTCGTCGATGACTTGGGAAGAAGACGATCTCATAATTGAGATCAACGAACGATGTATGCCCCTGCCATTTGCCATACGTGGACGTGTGCGACTGACCCCCGGTCAATGCTATGACGCACCTGTCGCGATAGATGCACACAACAAACATTTTTGGCATGCGGTTGCACCTCATGCCCGCGTAACTGTGGAGTTTGAAAAACCAGACCTGTCTTGGTCAGGAGCTGGCTATCACGATATGAATTGGGGCGAAGAGCCGCTGGAGCACGGCTTTAAAAAGTGGACATGGTTGCGCGCTAAGACGCAGTCAGGCACACAAGTGCTTTATGATGTTGAACGCCGCGACGGTTCAAACTTTAGTTTCGGTTCCTGCTTCAAAGATGGTCGCGCAATTGAGCGAGATCTTCCCCCGGCCCATAATTTGGGCCGAGGGTTTTGGGGCATGGCTCGCACTGTCCACTCAGAAGCAAAGCCACGGCTTATTTCAACGCTCGAAGATGCACCTTTTTATACGCGCAACCACGTGGAAATGACTTTGGATGGCGTACCATGCGAAGCGTTTCACGAAAGCCTCTCACTTGACCGATTTATCAGTCCTATTGTGCAAATCATATTGCCGTTTCGCATGCCGAGGCGAGCCTAGCTTCAGCGTCCCTTCTTCAACTTATACAGCTCCCATAGACCCCACCCGACGCAAACAAACAGAGTCAATCCCATTTCGACGAGACCCATCATATTGCCGCTCATGATTTTCGTGCCTCTACAGCTATAAACATTTTCATCACCCAGCCAATTCGTTCGTCGAAACTCTTGGCTGCCGGTTCCGGAGCTGGCACTTGAACCACGGCGTCCAACAAAAATTGACCCTCCGGCAAACACGGCCCAGAATTATGTCTGGGCAACCACGGTGTTTGCATAATCGCTCTTGCCACAAGGCTCAATTTACGAAGCAACGGCACTACAGCCCGACCCTTGTGATTGCGGGCTGCGGCATTCAGTCCAATCTCACGGTAGAGCAACCGCGCCGCGTTGATTGAAGCACGGCAGGAGCGCGGCAATAAAGCTATTCCTGACGCAGCGCGTGCATACATAGCTTCGGCCTCAACCACCAAACGACTGGCTGCTTTTGCTTTGCTTTCGGTGATCCATTCATGGGGCAGATAGACCCGGCCCATCCTCTCATCTTCTTCGATGTCACGGGCAATATTACTGAACTGCATGGCGACGCCCAAATCAATGGCCCGCGCCAAAGCATCTGGGTTTCTCTGTCCCATTAACAGAGACATCATCACGCCAACAGTACCTGCAACCCTGACACCATAAGATGTAACGTCCGATAGCGTTCGATAATCTCGCCCCTCGGCATCCCATGCGAAACCCTCAATCAAGGCGTCCGGCACAGCACGCGGAATCGCGTAGAGGCGAACGACGTCTGCAAATGCACGGTCAGTGGGATTATCAGATGGTGCTCCTGCGTAAATTAAATCAAGACGGACCGCAAGTTGAGCAACAGCCAATTGCGGCGTTTCAGCGTGGTCGACAAGATCATCGGCCATGCGGCAAAAACCGTAAAGAGCCCGTGAATGTTGACGATAAGAATTGGGCAGCAGCAATGACGCCATATGAAAGCTTTTTGATCCCTGCCGGATCATTTGACGACACAGCGCCAAGTCTGCTGGTGTCGCAAATTCAGGAATTAGCATTGGCAAAAGCCTCGGCCGGAGGGACGACCAGATCCAATACACGCGCTGTGGATAGAACCCCCGGAACACCAGCACCTGGATGCGTGCTAGCGCCAACCAAAAAGAGATTCTCAACTTCTTCACTTCTATTGTGCGGACGAAACCACGCACTTTGCGTCAACACAGGTTCAAGACCGAACGCTGCACCTTTGTAAGATAGCAGATCATGTTCAAAGTTCAACGGAGTCATAACGCGCTGGGTCAGAATATGTTTTTCAAAACCAGGCATTATGGTTTCGTCCAAGCGCTTGGCAATACGCTGACGGTAAGGTTCGGCCATGTTCGTCCAATCTATGCCAGAGTCTTGATTGGGAACTGGCGACAATACGTAAAAACAATCGCAACCCGCTGGAGCCAACGTGACATCACTGGCCGTCGGCCGGTGCAGATAGAGGCTCATATCTTCTGCCAAACTTTTGTTTTCAAAAATATCATCAATAAGGCCTCGGTAACGCGGGCCCATCAGAATTGCGTGGTGCGGCACTGTTTCAAATTTTTTGTCCGTGCCAAAATACCAGACGAACAATGACATTGAATGTCTGGCACGCGCCAGTTTGCGTTTGGTCCAACGCTTTTGAGCACCCCCTGCAATGAGATTTGTATAGGTGTGCGCAGCGCAGGCATTGGATACTACAATATCACTTTTTATAATCTCACCGGAAGCAAGCCTCGCACCAGTCGCGCGCCCTTGTGATGTAGTGATTTCTGCAACATCAGAATTGCACAACACACTGCCGCCTTGGCTTTCAATCAGCTTCACCATTGATTGAACAATTGCCCCGGTTCCACCTATGGCACAATGCACCCCAAACTGGCGCTCCAAGTAGGCAATCATGCTGTAAACGCAGGTGGCCCTAAATGGATTGCCGCCCACAAACAGAGGATGGAAACTCAATGCCATGCGCAGTTTGGGATGGCGCACATGAGAAGCGACATGAGCATGCACTGATTTCCAAGCTTTGAGTTTCAAGAGATCCGGCACAATCGCGGCCATACTGCCAATCGATTGAAATGGAATATGCCCCAATTGCTCAAAGCCTATTTTATAAATTGCCTCGCTTTCATGCATGAAATTTTCATAGCCCGCAACATCAGTTGGTGAAATGCGGGCCACTTCTTGGCGCATCAAGGTTGGGTCAATACGGTTGGTAAATGTATCGCCATCATCAAAACGAATAACATAAAACGGATCGAGAGCTTTTAGTTTCACATCGTCGCTAAAATTGCGACCTGCAAACTGCCACAACTCCTCCAAAACGAAGGGTGCTGTTATAATTGTCGGGCCAGCATCAAAAGTAAAACCATCCTGTGTGAAAACTGTAGCCCGCCCACCAGGTACTGCGAGGCGGTCCAAGACCGTTACGCGGTAACCGCGTGCACCAAGCCTTATCGCCGCAGCCAACCCGCCAAGGCCAGCACCAACAATTATCGCATGCGGGATGGTGTTTACTGTCAACATTGAATGACAGTAAAGACTGCAATTTCAATTGACGCAAGAGCTGCCATCTTACTCATTCAGAGATTTGTGAATCCGGCGTAAGCCAAAGCCAACGACAGCGAGGGCAACTGGAATTGCCGATGCGGCAATGAATTCTGGAGACAGTTCTGAGCTTTTAGGCACGAAGCCTTTTGCAGCATAATAAACCAAACCGACGATGTAATAGGTAATGGCCGCAACAGAAAGCCCTTCCACCGTTTGCTGGAGGCGCAATTGCAAGTTAGAGCGGTGATCCATGGATTTCAGAATGAATTGGTTCTGTTTTTCGCGCGAAACACTGACGCGTGTTGATAGCAATACTGTAGCACGCGCAATACGCTCTGAGAGTGCGCTCTGCCGAGCTGAAACCGAACGGCAAGTCGCAATCGCCGGCAAGAAACGGCGATCATTGAATTCACGAAAGGTTTGAAAACCTTCAATGCGCTCCTCACGAAGCTCTTCAATGCGCTGTTGCACTAAATCATAATAAGCGTTTGCAGCAGAAAACCGATAATGATTATCTGTGTATTGACGTTCAACTGAAGCTTCAAGCTTGGTCAAGCGATCCAGTAACAAAGGCTCTTCCGTTTCACCAGCTGTTTGCATCGCGTTCAAAATTTCAGACAATTCAACCTCTGCCGTCGTGAGCAGAGGGGTAAGCTTTCGCGCGACTGGCAAAGCCAGCAAGGCCATCATCCGGTAGGTGTCAATTTCGAATAATCGTTGCACAAGCCGCCCCGCCTGGCGCGAAGTCATGCGGTGGTCGCATAATAGCAATCGACCAAAGCCATCAGCATGGATGCGGAAATCTGTGTAGGCGCGACCCGTACTTCCCGAAATCATTGATCCGATAATCGGGTTTCCGTTGAAATATGTTTCAGATGTTTTAACCGGATCGGGCGCCTTCACCCCACGCACAACATTGGCATGAATGGCGGCTATCGTTTGGCCTTTTAGTTGACGGAGCCAGTCTTGCGGCACAAGTGATATTGCAGGTTCGGAAAAAGGCTTTTTTTCTGCGCCCTGAACATAAAATGTATAACGGCAAAACTCTGTATGTTTTTCCCACTTGATACGAAGAGCGCCTATCGTGGCACTAAAATGACTGGCATCGGCAGCAGGTTTGGGTTCACCTGAACCCTCAATAAGCTTTGTCAGCATCTCCAAGTCATCAGCTTTACTGCCTGATCCCAACACGACTAAGTATGATAACCGGACCGGCGCTTCCAGACTGTCTGACGGACGCGCATGAACTTCATCGTTCAATGCACGGCGTTGCGGATGGTCGGGGGGTAATGCAAGTGTTGAAGCTATCATTTATATGTGCCTTTAATAATTTCTGCCGCCAAAGTTGGGTTTTCTTCGTGCAACAAATGTCCTAGACCTTTTATGTGCACAGATTTTGCGTTTCGGCAACGGGCTGTTGCACGATCAGCAGTATCAGGTGGCACTGCTTTGTCACCATCACCTGCCACGAAAACACAATTTTGGGTCATGCGCACAAAATTGTCATCCATCCCGCGCAAATCCCACGAGGCCATCATGCCAAGAGCTGCCGCAATGTGAGCAGGCTGTTTGAAGAGACTGAAATAATAATCGACTCCCTCTGGGTTTATGGTTGATCCTGTATCTTGCAAAAGTTTTTCCACTTTTGTGCGAGATGCAAAACCAGACAGAATCCGCGGCACTAAGGGATTAAACGCAGCGAGTTTGGCAATGGGCGAAAACAAGCCGGCCGCCGCACCCCCATAAGGATAAAACGCGCCATTGAATGAAATGTAAGTTTGCGGCAAAATCCATTTGCGAGCGCAAGCCATGGCCAAGATAGCCGCTCCTGCTGAATGACCGACTACGGTGTTGGGTTGGAGCTTCATCTCTTTCATGACAGCAGCAACCCCTGTGGCCATGCCCTGTAACGTATATTGAGTGGCGTTACCGGACTGAGTTTGGCCATGGCCCGGCAAATCCAAAGCGACAACATGATATTGATCAGCCAAGAGCGGCATCACATCGCGCCAGGAATGCACTGAGGCTGCTGTGCCATGGATGAGCAAAATTGTTTCACCCTGCCCCATCTCTGCAACAAACCAGCTGAGGCCTTCGGCATTAATATGTTTGCGGGATGGCATAATCATACGGAAGCGCTTTTGAGTGCTATGCTTACAGGCCGTGCAATATCGGAGGCGCTGGCACGCGGCATCGGCAGATAAGTGGCTTGCATATTGATCGCTAAAGCTCTGGCAGATTTCTGCGGTTCAGAAGATACATCGATCACCAGTGAATCAAAGCCTTCAGCCGCAAACAGTTTTGCTGCAAATTGCGTTTCTTCCAACGCCGTTACTTTATTGCCCAAGCCAGCGCGAGTGATATTGGCTTTTCCATCTGTTAGCACAATGACAATCGGGTTACCGCCTGCACGCCGCACCTGCATGGCTATTATGAAAGCTTCATCTAAGCCAGATGCTAAAGGCGTTCCACCGCCGCCGGGCAAGCCAGCCAGGGCGCGTTTGGCACGCTCTAATGACCGCGTTGGCGGCAACAACAACTCAGCTTTTTTGCCTCGAAACGCCACCAATGCCACGCGATCGCGCCGAACATAGCATTCAGCCAATATCGTTTCGACCGCGCCTTTAGCTTCGGCCAAACGCTGAAAAGCTGTAGAGCCTGAGGCATCTACCGCAAAAATTGCAGTGGCCTCGTTGCGTTGTTTGATGCGCGACACACGAAAATCATCGCGGGTCACCACCATGCGGTCTGCACCAGCGAACTTGCGGCGCAAGGGTTGCCACGGTGCGGCATTGCGCAATGTAGCGAGAATATCGAGGCGCTGACCTGCCAAAGACGAAGCGCGTTTATGGCCAATACGCCTGCCTCTCTGTCCGCCTGATTTCCGTGGGCTGGATCCTTTAACATTGCGCCCCGCTCCGCGCTTGCCCAAACCGTCGGCAGCCAAGTTCAACAAATTAGATGGCAATGCTGCTTTGATAGCCTCGAGGATCACTTCAGCATCGCCCGGATTTTGTTCGGCGTTATTCTCCGCTTCGCCAGAGTCAGGCGATTGAGGTGGTGGGGCTGGCGGTTGTTGTTGATCATCTTGTTGTTCTTCAGGTGGCACATTTTTTGCGCGGTGCGCCAACACCAATCGTGCAGCCATAGCAACACAGCTTTCGTCGACATCTTGTTCTTTCAAGGCTGCGAGTGCGCGTGCTGCAGCCACCGCCTGCAACACAAAGCGAGGTGAGCTGATGCCAATCGCCACTGCAGCGCTGCATAGATCCCCTACCCATTTCGGATCAATTGGAGTTCTTTCAATCCGATTTTTTGCACACTTAATGTCAGAACTGGTCCAACGTAATTCTGCAGGCTCATCGACCACAAAGGGCAAGCGCGCTTCAAGTTTTTCAGCCAGGAACGCATCCGGGTCATATGGATCCATGACAGCAATCAGTAAGAGTTGATTTTGGTCGAGCGCTTTCGCAAGGAGTGACGAGCAGGCAACATCCAATTTTTCAGCACGGCGCACCATTAGCCGCGGGTGAGTGGTGAGAAGCCCTTCGGTATGAATAGGTTTTCCAAGGGCCAGAGTTGCAGCAAGATCAATAGAACCCGCCAAAGCATCTGCCGACATCGTGGATGAAACTATTCTTAATGCGCCATTGGGTTCGGCCGCCTTGCCAAAGGCCACGTTAAAATCGTCTGCCACCTCAGTGGTTACTAAGGCTCCGCCAAGTTCTGGGCCACCAAGCGCTAATAGCCCGACGATCCACGTGGCGTCATTGATTTCTTCCTGGTTCACAGTCCCAAAACATCCACAATAGCGCGTTCAATACGAGCCGCTGATCCTGCCTCCTCAAGTGGGTTACGACGAAGCCTGTGACGCAGTGATGGCAGCGCCATGCGCTTGATATGTGAGAGTGTAACAGCCTTTTGTTTTTCAAAAGCTGCCAAGGCCCGCGCTGCACGAATGATCGTAAGCTGTCCGCGCAAGCCATCCGTTTTGAGCGCAATACAAAGTGTGGCAGCCGCTTCTTGCACAGCATCGGGCACCACAACATCTTTTAATTTCTTACGTCCCGCTTCAATGCGCGCTCGCAATTTCTGTTCTTCGTCCTGCCACTGCTCAAGAAAGTGCGCTGAATCACGCTCATAGGCATCACGGCGCTTCACGATCTCCACCCAACTTGCGACGTCCTGAGGTGTTTTAACTTCAACCGACAAGCCAAAGCGATCAAGCAACTGCGGGCGCAATTCGCCCTCCTCAGGATTACCGCTGCCAATCAATACAAAACGCGCAGGGTGGCGCACACTCAAGCCTTCGCGCTCAAATAGATTTTCTCCAGATGCCGCCACATCAAGCAGCAAATCCACCAGATGATCTTCAAGTAGATTTACCTCATCGATGTAAAGGTAACCACGATTAGCCTTAGCGAGCAGACCTGGCTCGAAAACTTTTTCACCCCGAGACAAGGCCCTTTCCAGATCAAGTGCACCTGCCACCCGGTCTTCGGTGGCGCCGAGCGGCAGATCAACAACCGGTACTTGAATGGTTTCTGCGATAAGCTTGTTTGCTATGCGGCACTGATCACAGGCCGATTCTGGCAGAGCCGGATCACAATGGTAGGGGCAGCCCTTAACTGCTTTGATAGGGGGCAGCAAAGCCGCAAAGGCCCGCACCGTGGTCGATTTTCCGGTGCCACGATCACCCATGGCAAGCAGCCCCCCAATAAGAGGATCAACTGCTGTCAAGATGAGGCAGGTTTTCAGCTCCTGCTGGCCTTCGATAGCTGAAAATGGGAAGACTGGCCTTTTAACTGCGCCCTTAGCAGGCTCTTTATTATTAGGTTTTGTCATCAAAAAAAAGTCTCGATCTAAATGCTCATCCGTTAATCTGCCATGAGCTAGGCTTGTGTCAACAAAAATTGACACATTGATGAAGCTGACCGAATACGAAAGTTTTTAGCCGGACTACTGGAGCGGTAAACACATAACCTCGTTAAGGCAGCGGCGGCCTTACATCAAAACGCTTTAAATGCAGCAATTGTCTGATTTGCAACTTCATTCAAATGCTGCAGGTGAGATGCAAGCACCTCTTCTTCCATTTCTCCACAACCGAATTCGATGGCCTCTGCCTGCCTGTGCAATTGTTGAGCTCCCACGGTAGCGCAGATGCCTGAAAGTGCGTGTGTTGCTTTGCGTACACCTTACAAGTCTCGCTGCGAAAACGCCCTGTGGGCCATCGGGCAGCGCAGTTCGACTTCAGCAATGAACTGCCGCAGTACAATTGGTAAAATATCTGCGCCCAACTCTTCGGCCAATTTTTCAAGTTCAGAGTTTTCGATCAATGGTAATTTGATTGGGATAAAGCCTGTGGAAGTGTCCTGAATCTTTGAATCAAATATTTCAATATCAACCAAAGCGGCTAGAATATCAGATTTACGAATTGGCTTGGAAAGGTATCTAGACATGCCAGCGTCCAGGAACCGCTCACGGTCACCGACGACAGCATTATTGCTCTCTCGTCGTTGCTTGCAAGCTATCTCAAAGACACGAGCGGTAATAGTTCATCGAACTCTTTCAAAAAGCAAAGCAAAGATGAAAACATAGATATCAAAAGAACTGGAACATAAGCAAATCTAATACTCGCAGCGATCTCTATTGCACCTAGGGTTTTATAACACGAGTTTGTCTAAATTCTATTTTCCCAAATGTTCAAACAACCGCGCCACTGCCTCTGCGCCAGGATCAATATGTCCATCGAGTTGTTGCGCGTTAATATATGAAGCACGTCCTGCATTGGCTTTCAGCATTTTTGCTGTGAGCTTTGCTCCGGTTCGTGCCGCTTTGGCCGCAGCCTCAACACCGTGATCAAGTTCATTCAATGCGGGGAGTAGCGCATCAATCATTGTCCGGTCGCCAAGCTTAGCGCCGCCGATCTCTTGCATGCGAGCGAGACCAGCTTTGAGAGATTCTGTCATCGACAGTCCGCTCGAAGCGGCATCGCCCGCTGCTGCAAAAAATATAGCCAGCAACACGCCCGATGATCCACCCATCGTTTGACTCAATTCTTGGCCGATGGCGCGGTATAATTGTGTGTGGTCGGCAAGGGGTAGGCTATCCATACTGGCAATCAGCGCACGCGCCGCACCTGCAAGAGTCGAACCTGTGTCGCCGTCACCTGATTTAGCATCCAATGCATTGAGATCAGCTTCCGATTGAATTAGGACTTCACAGCACTTGGTTACGAATGCGCAGGTTTCTTTATGTTTCGAAGATAAGGGTTTGATCGGCTTCAAGCCATCCGGAAGATTGATAATTTTTATTAAAGATAATTGGTTGATCCCCGGCCAAGAAGATAATGATGTTTGCGCTTTGAGCAGGTCTAACTCGCTGGCGTTTGCAGGGAAAACAGAAAGCGAAAAACCATGCATATCGAGCGACGTCATCATTGCCGCAGGTCCAATAACCCACTTCAAGTTTTGTGCAATCGATGAGTTCGCCAATTCTTTTGCGAGGATGCTCATTTCAAGAACAGATGTCGCGCCAAGATTGTTTAAGAGGGCAACGTAGGGCTGGTCTTGCATAGCAGCGGATAATTTTTTGGTCACAGCTTCCATGGCCGCTTTTGCACCACTAAAATTTATTTGTTCGACGCCAGCTTCACCATGAATGCCTAGCCCTAATTCGGCTTTGCCTTTTGGAATGCGGTCTTCTTTTGGGGATCCAGGAACCGTGCAAGTGTCCAGTGACATTCCAATCGTAAGCGTCGATGATATGATATGCGCAACTACTTTTGTGATCTCTTGGAGAGATGCGCCTTGATCTGCTAATGCACCCGCAATCTTATGAACAAACAATGTTCCGGCAACGCCGCGCGCACGAGGCAGTTCGGGCAACGCGATGTCATCATCGACAACTACCATGTTTACATCAAGACCAAAGGCGCGGGCGCGTTCTGCTGCCAAACCAAAATTCAATCGGTCACCAGTGTAATTTTTGACAATCAGCAAACAACCCGCCTGGCCTGTTACGGCAAGTATTCCTGCCAGTACAGCATCAACCGAAGGGGACGCAAACACATCACCGCATACTGCGGCGGTCAGCATGCCCTGCCCTACAAAACCTGCATGGGCGGGTTCATGCCCAGAACCGCCGCCCGACACCAAAGCGACTTTTGATTTGTCCCAGTCATTGCGCAACACAACACGGATGTGCGGATAGCCATCCAGCCGCGCCAGTTTGCCGCCCGAGGACGCAATGAGGCCGTCAATTGCATCTGTAACGATGTCTTCTTTTTTATTTACGAATTGCGTCATCGGAATCCCCTTTAGATCTATGCTTATCTACGCAACTCGCATGCCGGCGTCATCGAAATAAAACGGTCGTTCGGGCCGTATTCTTACGATGTCGCCTTCAGTCAATTTCGTGTGTGCATCGGTAACTGTTATCAAGTTATGGTTCTTAAAAGAAAGATGCAAGCGAGTTTGATCCCCCAAATGTTCAACTCGCTTGACGAAACTTTCCTCACCTTCACCTTGCACAATCTGCTCTGGGCGCAGCCCGATTTGGCAAGCGCGATTTGGTGCGCCACCAAAAACAGACGCTGGCAGAAGATTAATGCGTGGCTGGCCCAACCTGCTGGCCGAATAGATGCTAACGGGGTTCTCATAAATTTCTCTTGGAGATCCAAACTGAACGAGCTTTCCTTGCTCAAGAACGCCCACATGGGTCGCCATTGTCATGGCTTCAATTTGGTCGTGAGTGACGTAAAGTAAAGTCGCTCCAGACTTTGCTTGGATGCGTTTCAGTTCAATGCGTAAATCGGCTCTGAGCTTTGCATCCAGCGAACTGAGCGGTTCATCCATCAAAAAAATCGTCGGGTTACGAACAAGTGCGCGACCGATCGAAACACGTTGCATCTCTCCGCCCGAAAGTGCGGTCGCCTTATTGTCCAACTTGTGCGAAATCTGGAGAACTTCCGAGACTTCTTTAATTTTGCGCTCAATTTCCGCTGCCGGAGTTTTGAGAAGTGGGGATTTAAGCGGAAACGCCAAGTTTTCACGTACCGTAAGATGCGGATAGAGCGAATATTGCTGAAACACCATAGCCACGTTGCGTTGGGCAGGCGCCAAGCCAGCCACCGACTGGCCACCAATCAAAACGTCGCCTGTATCAGGTTTATCAAGACCAGATACCATGCGCAGTGTTGTTGTTTTGCCAGCACCTGTGGGCCCCAACAAGACCACAAAAGAACCATTTGGAATAATCATAGTGACGTTATCGAGGGCTGCAGCTTCGCCAAATTTCTTGGTGATGTTTTTCAGAATAACTTCAGCCACGATTAAATACTCCCTGGTTAGCATTCGACAGTAATGCTTTGCCGTTTTCAGCATTGAATATGGTAACGGTGCGCGGATCAAAATTTAACCCGATCTTTTCGCCGGTTTTTATTTTGCCAGTCGCATCTGTGCGCACCTTCACATCACCATTAGGCGTCGTGAGTGTTACAATTTGAGTTGTGCCCAGATATTCCGTGGCCAACACCTTTCCCCTATATTGCGCCTTGTCAGAAAATTTAATGTGTTCTGGGCGTATGCCGATTGCAAGTTTGCCTTTGGCACCTTCCAACGCAGTTGGAATTTTAAAATCAATGCCGTTCATTTCAATGCTGGATTTGTTTGTGCCAAGCATGCCCTCAAAGCGCAGAAAGTTCATCGAAGGTGATCCAAGGAAATTTGCCACGAACATGGTGGCTGGCCAGTCATAAATTTCTTGAGGCTTGCCGAATTGTTCAACTGAACCATGATTCATCACTACAATCTTGTCACCCATCTGCATGGCTTCCAATTGATCGTGCGTGACGTAAACTGTAGTTGCGCCCATGCGGTTGTGAAGGGCGCGCAACTCTTCAGACATATGTTCGCGGAACTCAGCATCCAGCGCGCCTAAAGGTTCATCCATGAAGAATGCCTTTGGCTCTCGCACAATTGCCCGGCCAAGTGCCACGCGCTGTCTATCGCCGCCAGAAAGGCCACCGATTGGGCGTTTGAGAATATCAGAGATACCCAAAATTTCTGCGACTTCCGCCACGCGCTTTTTCACTTGATCTTTCGGCATGCCTTGGCTCAGAAGTGGGTAAGAAATATTCTTCCCGACATTCATGTGCGGGTAAAGCGCAAAGAGTTGGAACACAAAGGCAATGTCGCGTTTACTTGCAGGCTTTTGCCCCACTTCTTCGCCGTCGATATAGATTTCGCCACTGGTGGGTAATTCAAGCCCAGCCATCATACGGAGTGTTGTGGTCTTGCCGCATCCAGAAGGCCCAAGCAGCATGAAGAACTCACCATCTTCAATTGTGAAGGTCGAAGACTTCACGGCATTGAACGTGCCGAAATCTTTGCGCAGATTTTTGATTTTAATTTGCGCCATGATTACTCCGGAAAATGACTGGTGATGATGAACATCACAGTTCCAACAAGTGTTACGACAAATGAATAGCTAAAGAGCGACAAGGCCAAGGGCTGCATCATCATCACCACCCCCAAAGCAATGAGGATAGAGGCTAGCATTTCCCAAGCGCCGCGACGGAACCGCATCAACCCATGAATAAACGAACTCATTTGCGCACCGCCCCGAATGTGATGCCCCGCAGCAAATGCTTGCGCAGCAGAATGGTGAAAATCATGACAGGTAGCAAAAATATCGTAGCGCCGGCGGCAACGGCCGGCCAATCTTGACCACCAGTGCCAATGATTGTTGGAATGAAGGGTGGAGCGGTTTGTGCCGTACCGGAAGTCAACAAAGCGGCCAACGCATATTCATTCCATGCAAAGATCAAGCAGAAGATGGCAGTTGATGCGATCCCCGTCGTGGCTTGCGGGAGAACGACTTTGTAGAAAGCTTGAAACCGCGTGTAGCCATCAATCAAAGCTGCTTCTTCATATTCAATCGGAATTTCATTTATAAATCCGTGGATCAACCACACCGAAAGCGACAGATTTATTGCTGTGTAGAGCAAGATCATGCCAGCGTGAGTGTCATTCAAGCCTAACTGCCGAAACATCAGAAAAATTGGAATAGCAACGGCGATGGGCGGCATCATGCGGGTTGAGAGAATGAAAAACAGCAAGTCGTCTTTCAACGGCACTCTGAAGCGTGAGAAGGCATAAGCTGCAGCGGTGCCAAGCACGATGGCAAAAAATGTTGAGCCAAAGCCAATGATAACCGAATTCAAAAAGCGCTCGCCATAACGCGATGGGCCAGCAATCACCATGTCGTATTGGCGCACAATACGGTCATACCAAGTCTTTGGCTCGCCTGCCTGTACCAACATTTCGGGTGTTGCCCTTGTGCGCGTGGTGAACAAGTTTACATAGCCTTCGAGCGTCGGTTGGAATACCACTTTAGGCGGATAAGCGATGGCATCAGACGGGCTTTTGAAGCCTGTTGCGATGATCCACAGCAGTGGCATGAGTGTTACGACGGCGTAGAAAATAACAAACGAACCCGCGGCCCACTTTTGGCGCTTGGAAGGCTCGGTAATTGAATAACTGCTCATCTTTCTTTGACCTTGTTCAACGCTTTCACGTAAATTGATGCGAGCCCAAAAACTGTGACGAAGAGGATGACGGCATAGGCGGAGGAATAGCCAGTGCGCCATTTTTCAAAAGCTTCGCGCTTCAAATTGATCGACGTCAGTTCGGTAATTGACCCTGGCCCGCCCCCTGTCAGTTGAACGACGAGATCAAACATCTTGAAATTTTCGATGCCACGGAACAACACGGCCAGCATCAGAAATGGTAAAACCATGGGCAAAGTGATCGTCCAAAATTGCCGCCATTTACTTGCGCGGTCACATTCGGCCGCTTCATAAATACTGCCGGGAATTGAACGCAACCCGGCCAAGCAAATCAACATCACAAACGGCGTCCACATCCATGTATCAACGATAACAATAGCCCAAGGTGCCAAGTTTACATCGCCAATCATCGAGAAGCTCGACGGGTCGGTATGTGTCAGAAAACCGACGACATAGTTGAAGAGGCCGATCTGGGGTTGATACAAAAATGTCCAAAAATTTCCAACAACGGCTGGGCTTAACATCATCGGGAATACGATGATCGTGGTCCATAAATCATTGCCTCGAAATTTTTTGTTGATGAGATAAGCCAGCGAGAATCCAATCAAGACTTGAAGAACGATTGTCCAGATCAGAAAATGCGCGGTAGTTTGCATTGTCAACCAAATGTCAGCGTCCGACAAGATGCGGCGATAATTATCGAGACCAACAAACTGCACTTCGGCATTGGGGCGGTTGACACGGAAATTTGTGAAACTCAGGCGAATAGTCCAGATCAACGGAAATATGTTGATCGCCAGTAAAAGAAAAATTGTGGGCGCAACGAAGATCCATGCAATAGCGCGATCAGAGAGGCCTCTTATTTTTTTGGCGAGTATTGGCGGCGTCGCCTCAGCGGCGCGCTCGAATTGAGTTGGCGACATGATTTTCTCTTTGGAAAAATGATAAGGCAAGGCGCACAGGGCAGAGCATCTGCCCTACCCTGTGCTTCGACGATGCCTCGGGAGGAGAGGCATTTAAAGGTTACATTTTGCCTTCGTCTTTGAACACTTTCGTCCAATCCGCAACAAGACCGTCCATGGCTTCCTTGGCTGTGCCTTTTCCTGCCACAACATAGTCATGGAAGCGTTTCTGCGTTGCCTGCATCAAAGATGCGTAGCTTGGCTCAGCCCAGAAATCCTTGACGATTGCCATCGAGTCCAAGAACGTCTGCGCGTAAGGTTGGCTTGTTGCAAAGCTCGGATCGTTTACAACTGAACTGAGTGCTGAATAGCCACCAAGTGTCCACCACTTCGACTGAACATCTTTTTGTGCAAACCACTTGATGTAGGCCAAGGCTTCTTCCTGATGAGCTGAATTTGCAACCACAGAAATGCCTTGTCCGCCAAGCTGCGCAAAATGGCCACCGGGGCCTGCTGGCATTGGGAAATAGCCTGACTTATCGCCACCCACGTTTGCATCAGCATTCACACCAGGCCAGATGAATGCGAAGTTCATTTGCATTGCAACTTGACCAGATTTGTAGGCGTCAATATTTTGCGACATATACCAGTCCGAAGCACCTGGCGGTGTGCAGCAATCGTAAAGTGACTTATAGAATTCGAGTCCCTTCACAGCGCCTTCAGAGTTCACAAAACCTTGCAGTTCATATGGTTTTGCCGGATTGTCGTATTGGAAGCCGAAGTTATAGAGCGCGTTCATGGCGCCCATCGTGATGCCTTCGGAGCCACGCTCGGTGTAGATTGCAGCGCCGTAAACTTTCTTGCCGTCAATATCACGGCCTTGGAAGAAGGTCGCAATATCTTTCAGTTCATCCAATGACTTTGGAACTGCGAGGTCACGGCTATATTTCTTCTTGAATTCAGCTTGTAGTTCTGGCTTTGCAAACCAATCCTTACGGTAGGTCCAACCCACCACGTCACCAAATGCTGGCAACGCCCAATAGTTCGGTGTGTTCTTTGGCCATTCAGCATAACCGGTGACTGTTGCTGGGATGAAGTCCTTCATCGAAATGCCGTTCTTGTCGAAGAAGTCATTCAGCTTAACATACTGCTTGTTCTCAGCTGCACCACCAATCCATTGGCTGTCACCAATCAACAGATCACAGAGCTTGCCGCCGGAATTCAACTCATTCAGCATGCGGTCGGCAAAGTTTGGCCATGGCACGAATTCAAATTTCATTTTATTGCCAGATTTGGCTTCGAAGTCTTTGCTCAGCTCAACCAGAGCATTAGCGGGGTCCCATGCAGCCCAGCAGAGAGTCAAATCGGCAGCTTGAGCGCCAGTAGCACCGAAGGCGCTGATACCAAAGAGCAGCCCGATGGCGGCAGCGGAATTAAACAATTTACTTTTCATATAGTCTTCCTCCCTCTGGTCGCGCCTGATTGCGCAACTCAAGTATCCCAACGAAATCGTAGGATTTGTGAGATTACGCTATAATGAGGCACGTGCCTCATTGCAAGAGAAATATGAGGTACGTGCCTAAAAAAGTTGAATTTGTTGAAATTACTGGTAAATTAGTGTCTATAAATGTTGATTTGCTGGGATTTTGAATGGGCAAGGTGGGACCAACAACGAGGGATTTAGCAATTGCGGCTGGCGTCAGCCTCGCGACCGTTGACCGTGTACTCAATTCAAGATTCGGTGTTCAAACCAAAACCATCACAAAAGTAAACGAAGCCGCTGAAAAAATCGGCTTTGTTCGTGATATTTCGGCTGCCAACCTTTCCAGAAGCCGCAATTATTCGTTTCTCTTCATTCTTCCGTTGGTGGGAGATCAGTTCTTGGGTGAGTTGCTGGCCAAGATCGAAGAGGCCAACAAGGCCTTTGCCGCAGAGCGTGTTACAGTCTCATCAAAACGGATCAATGTTAACGATCCACACGCCGTCGCCAATTTTCTATCCCAGATTGACCCGCAGGAATTTAGCGGCTTGGCCATTATGATCCCAGAATCTCCTCAGGTGCGCGACGCCGTCAATCGCCTTGGAGAGCGCGGGATAAAAGTCGTGCAGTTTCTGTCTGGTCAACCAACGACAAATGAATTTGATTTTGTTGGGACGGATAACTACGCATCCGGTGCCACAGCTGGAAGTTTGATGCGGCGGTTCTTACATTCCGGCAATGGAAAAATAGTTGTTATTTCAGAAACCATGCAATCGCTGAGCAGCATTGAACGGCGATTGGGTTTTGACGATATCATAGCCGAAAATTTTCCGAGTATAACTGTGTTGCCTTCGTTAGAAACTTATGGTGACGATGGGCGTGCGCAAAAAATTATAAGCAACACGTTCAATAACTATTCTGATATCGTCGGCTTCTACGTCATTAGCTCTGAAGCGCGTATTCCCATTGAGATCCTCTCACAGTATCCAAAAGCAAAAGATATCATCCGCATTGCCCATGAACGCACACCTTTCACCGACAATGCGTTGAGACGAGGTGAACTTGATGCAGTGATTGCGCAAAATCCAGGTCATGTGGTTCGCAGTGCTTTGCGCATTTTACGCGCGCGCTGCGATCAGAGAGAACCACTGGCTTCGCAAGAAAATATCAGGATCGAAATATTTCTGAAGGAAAACCTTTGATTATTTCAAACCAAGATTCGTTGCGGCAGCCACAATTTTATCTTTGTTCGCCGGATCATTGGTAAACGCCAAAAGGGCTGCGTTTAACGCGTCCTTTGCAGAATCTGGGTCATTCAAGACTTGATAAGACTTGATCAGTTTAATCCAGCCATCAGCATCGTTCGGATTGGTTTTTAGCCTATCAGCCAACTTCGCAACCATGCCCTTTATCATGGCTGTCTGATCACCTTCGGGCAGTGCTTGGATTGCTGATTTTTGTGCGTCAGTGATAACAGACGTTGATGGTGATGCTGAGGCAACTATGGCAGATACGTCACGACCCGTTGCTTTTCCCAAATTTACAATCCGAGCTATAACATCTTCGCGCCAACCTGCACCTTCTGGCGATGCCGCCAACAAAGCTATCCATCGATCCAACGCGCCTGTTTTGTCGCCAGCCTGTTCTTGCGCTAATGAATCATAGAATCTTGCGCGGAAATTCTTGGGGTCTTTGGCTAAAACTTCAGTAATGAGGCTCTGAGCTTTTGGCGTCACGATCCCATCCGCAGTTTGGACCAAAGATTCCGCATAGGCCGACCTATAGTCAATATTGGCAGGATCAATTTCTACCGCTTTCGCATAAGCTTCTGCTGACGCTGCATAATTTTGCTTGTTGAATTGCGCCCAACCTAACATGCGCCAGCCTTCAGCATCTCTTGGGTTGGCTTGCATTCGAGCTTGAAGTTTAGTGATCAACGTATCAATCTGGCCCGATCCAGAAACAGAATCTTGTGTTGTGGGCACTGCCGGCGTTGGCGGTTGTAAATTTGAAACGGATGGCAATTCCGGTGTACCAAGATAAGCATAAAGATTTACGCCACCCAAAATGACCAATGCGGCGGTCGAAACAAGAGCCAGCATTTTCCAACCGGATGACAATGGCTGAGATTTCTTCATAGTCGTTTCAGCTATGGCAAGACGGCGGCGAATTTCAGCGCGTGCCGCTTTCGCCTCAGGCGCATCAATCGTGCCTGCTAATTCATCGCGGTCAACCTCACTCAGCTGATCTTGATAAATGGCCTGATCTTGAACCTCGCGGCCTTGGTCCTCATAGCGGCGGATCAATGGAATAGACATGACCACAGCCGTTGCGCTGCATAAAATCGTCATGAGGAACCAGAGAGTCATTTTAGTCTTCTTTCATTTCGTTCGTGAGCGCCATTTCATCAGGATCAATGCCATCTGATGTTTCCAATTCTGGCCTGCGCCTCAGATACAATGTGGCAACTGATAATGCGATGAGCAGTATGAGGAAAGGCGAGGCCCACAAAAGAAATGTGTCAGTCTGCAATGGTGGCTTGAGCAAAACATAATTGCCGTAGCGCGATACGAGATAATCAAAGACTTGTTCGTTGCTATCACCTGCGGTTAATCTTTCGCGCACGATCACGCGCAAGTCTTTGGCTAAGGATGCATTTGAATCGTCAATGGATTGATTTTGGCAAACGAGGCAACGCAAATCTTGGCTGATTTCACGCGCGCGTGTTTCAAGCACCGAGTCTTTCAATACTTCTTCGGGCATGACTGCATGGGCATTTGGAACTGTAATAAGCGCAGCCAACAAAACCAAAATTATTGCTGTTAGTGGAAGCCTCATGCAGGATTAACCGCTGCAGCAACAACGCGATTTGCAGGCCGACGTTTGTTCAGCTTCGGAACGCCAACACGCAAGCGCCGATCTGAGAGTGACACAAAGCCACCCAGCGCCATCGTAAACCCACCAATCCAAAGCCAAGGTGCCAGAGGATGATAGTACATGCGCACCGTCCAACCGCCGCTATTGTCGGCCTCACCCAATGCAATATAAATGTTGGAAATAAGGTTAGTGCGAATGCCAGTTTGGTTGGTTTGTACTTTTTGCAATGGATAGAAGCGGCGTTCGGCCGTCATCACAGTTAGAGGGCGCTCGTTATAATTGATCTGGAACGTCCCGCGCTCGGCATCATAATTAGGGCCAGCCAATTGGGCCATGTCTTTCAAGGTAATTTTGTAACCGCCCACTTCAGCCGTTTGCCCTAGCTTCATTGAAAGGATGTTTTCCTGTTGCCAAGATGTAACGCCGGTAATGGCTCCCACCACAAACCCTAATCCCATATGTGCTGACAGCAAGCCATAGTAAGCTCGCGGCGTGGATTTCATCAAATCCAATGATTGACCGAACGGCACTTGTCCCAGCTTCACGCGCCTGACCATCACCCACACGGAGCCCGCGATGATCCAAGCTGAAATGCCGAGTCCCAGTGCAGTTGTAATCTGGTTACCCAATGTCATCACGATAACTCCAATGACAGCCAATATGGCGAGAAGTATCGGCCATGAAAGCTTGGCCATGATCGGTTTCAAATCATCACGCTTCCATTTTAGAAACGGCCCGATCACCATTGACAATAACAGTGGTATAAACAGAGGAATAAAGGTTCGATTATAAAACGGTGGTCCGATTGAAATTTTATCTTTGCCGATGAGATCAATAAACAGCGGATAGAAAGTGCCGATGAAAACTGTCGCAGCGGCGACCACTAACAATACGTTATTGAGCAGCAAACTGCTTTCGCGGCTCACAGCCGCAAATGGTGCACCGCCTTTGACCACTGGAATGCGCAATGCATAAAGCGCAAGCGCGCCGCCTGTTGCAGCAACGATAATCATCAAAATAAAAAATCCACGTGCTGGGTCTTCGGCAAAACTATGCACACTGGTCAGCACGCCCGAGCGCACGACGAAGGTGCCAATCAAACTGAGAGAGAAAGTGAGAATAGCCAACAATATTGTCCAACCGACAAGTGCCTGGCGGCGCTCGACCACCAAAGCTGAATGCAGCAACGCCGTTCCAGCAAGCCAAGGCATGAAGGACACGTTTTCAACCGGGTCCCAGAACCACCAACCGCCCCAGCCCAAAATATAATAGGCCCAGAAACTGCCCAGTGTGATACCCATGGTGAGGAAGCACCATGCCAGCAATACCCATGGCCTGACCCAGCGCGCCCATGCTGCATCAACTTTACCTTCGATCAAAGCCGCAACAGCAAAAGAAAAAGCCACGGAGAAGCCAACATAGCCGACATAGAGACATGGCGGATGGATGGCGAGGCCCGGATCTTGCAAGATAGGATTCATGCCATTGCCATCAGCAGGCGGATTGGCCAAACGGATAAATGGGTTCGAGGTAAAAATAACAAAGGCGAGAAAAGCGCTCGCAATCATGCCTTGAATAGCAAGCACACGGGCTTTTAAAGAGTCTGGCAAATTGTTGCCAAAAATTGCAATGGCTGCAGCAAAGAGTACCAAAATCAAAACCCACAGCATCATCGAGCCTTCATGATTGGCCCAAACCCCGGTGATTTTATAAATGAGCGGTTTGGCAATTTGCGAATTTGCCGCAACCAATAAAACCGAAAAATCGGAAATCACAAAACTATAGGCCAAACACGCAAAAGAAATGGCGACGAGAAGAAACGAGCAAACGCCCGCAAAGCTGCCAAGCGCCATCAATCCGCGATCAGAGCGCTGCGCACCATAAAGCGGCAGAGTGGCCTGTACGATGCTTGTCATCAAAGCCAGTAACAAAGCAAAATGGCCCAATTCTGCAATCATCTAAAAGTATTCCTTCGATTCTGCGTGCTTCTGATGATACGCACCGGAATTAAGTGTCGATCTTAAGGCGCGTCATTTTAGAGCATGTTTTCCGAGGGAGCCAGACGTCAACAAACTTAATATAACCAACGGAATTCCAACCCCGTAAGCCGAGCGTATGCCCCAATGTTCGGCCACAAAGCCCAATAGCGGCGGCCCCAGCAAAAACATCGTAAAAGCAAGCTGCACCAATGCTGCGACGTTAATTGCCGCAGGCCGATCAGTGCGTTGTGCTGCGGCAGATATGGCCAATGGAAATATGGCGCTTGTTCCCACGCCCATCAAAGCAAAGCCAAACAGAGACATAATTGGCGAAATCGAAAAATAAGTAATGAGGCTTCCAAACAAAGCAATTAAAAGTAAACAGCGCGCAAACGTAACTGGCGAATATTTTTCAACAAAAGTGTCAGCAAAAAATCGCGAACTCGCTTGGCTTATTGCAAAAGCTGCAACAGCAATTCCGGCAAGGAACGGCCCTGCTGCAAAACTATCACGCATGTAAATGGCCGACCAATCCATACTCGCACCTTCAAGAAGCATTGCGCTGGCGCTGACCCCAAAGAGCAAAATAATTGCCAGGCTGGGCAAAGTAAATCGCGGTGCCGTTTCAACGGTTTCATCTATTCGTTTGGTGGCAGGCACAAAATTTGCCAAGGCCACCCAGACCCCGACAATTGAAAGCGGAAACACAAGCCCTAAATGTAATTGCGGCGAGAACCCTAATGATGCCATCCACGCGCCAAAAAACCCGGCTGAGAAAAAGCCCATGCTCCAAAAAGCATGGCATCTGTTCATAATGCGGTAGCCCAGAGTATTTTCGGTGCGATCAGCTTCAACATTAACAATAATCTCAACACAGCCGATGACGAAACCAACGGGATACAACAAAACGAACAAAACCAGTGGTGAAGGCGCATGAACAGCGATCGCCAAAAATAACGCAATGAGGGGAATGCCACCCATAAGCACCATGCGGTGGCCAATGCGTTCCAGCATTGGAGCTGCCAAAGTAATCGAGGTCAATGTGCCAAGCGGCGTGCCGATCAATCCCAGTCCTAAAGCGGCCTTATCAACACCCATGGCCAATTGCACATCACCAATCCGTGGGAAAATGTTGCCCATTGCGAACGCATAAATTGCAAAGGCGGCAAAGACTTGGTGCGAAGGGGAAAACGGATAGGACGGGCGCATTGAGAGCTTTCTAAAAAAGGCTAAATTATGCTTACCCGTTTACAGATACTGCGCAAAAATTCTAAGACTTTATTTTTTGCGTTAAAATGACCGCCAGAAGCGCGGCCAATCCCAATGCCACTGCTGTGCCTTGCCAGCCATATTGCATGTTGATCTGGCCCAGTACCACTGCGCCCAACAGGCCACCGAGATAGTAGCTGGTTAAATATAGCCCGTTGGCCTGAGCGCGGTCATTTGTGACTGATTTTGAGAGAAAGCCAGTTGCTGCCGCTTGGGCGAAGAAAATGGCCATACCAATAATTGAAAGGCCCAACAGGATAATCCAAACTGAACCACTCAGGGTGAGTAACAGACCGCCAAGGACAGTAGCAAGTGAAACCTGCAAGGCGAGTTTTGGCCCATATTTTTTGACCTGGTTTGCGGCCAGCGGCGTGGTGATGATCGCTGGCACGAAAATGAGATAGACGAGGCCCAGAGACATCGGCGCGATGCCGATGTCTTTGACCAAATACAGATTCACATAGGTGAACACGCCCACAAAAATAAAAAGGATCAAAAAGCCGATGCCGAATGTGGCGCGCAGCGATGGTACTGCAAAATGTCTGCGCCAAGCGGCAAGTGGAGACCCGCCGCGCTTGGGGGGTGAGACATCACGCGGGCCAATCATCACATAGGCAAACACAGCACCCGCAATGTTCAACGCTGCAAAAAACAGGAAAGTGCCCGAGAGGCCAGTGGCACCCGCCATTGTCACAGCCGCCAAGCGGCCAAAAAGATTGGAGGCAACATTGCCTGTGATATAAGCTGCTAAAGCTCCGCCAATGGCCATGACTTCGCATTGCTCCGACAAAAAAGTCATAGTGAGGGTGAATGCCGCCGCCATCAATGTGCCTTGAACAACCCGAAGCGCCATGAAGGCCCAGATACTTTCGGTTAAGCACAAAGCTGCGGTTGGGATAGCGAGCAGCGCAAGACAAACCCAGATGCCGCGTTTGCGGTCGATACGGTCTGCAAGCCATGCCACAGTAATGCCTGATAGTGCCATGCCTAATGTTGCAGCGTTCACAGCCACACCCGCGAGGCCCGCATTTGCTTTATAAGCGACAATAATTTGCGGCAGCAGAGCTTGGGCGCCAAACAAGTCGATCAAAGTTAAAAAACTGATGATCGAAATAATTGTTGAGCGGCGAATAACGTCGCGCGGTCGATCGCCTCTCAGTGCGCCGTGGAAAACCATTTAGGCCGCCGTCCAGCCGCCATCGACAGGTAGTGATACGCCCGTAATATTTTCAGCCGCATCCGAGCATAGGAACAATGCCACACCTGATAGCTGTTCAACTGTCACAAACTTCTTAGTCCATTGCGCGGCAAGTAATACATCGCGCTTTACTTGTTCTTCCGTAATCCCCCGTGCCGCAGCAGTTTCTGGAATTTGTTTTTCCACCAATGGGGTGAGCACATAGCCGGGGCAAATGGCATTTACTGTAACGCCATTCTGGGCCGTTTCCAGCGCCACAGTTTTTGTAAATCCGGTGATGCCGTGCTTTGCCGTCACATAGGCCGACTTGAAAGGTGAAGCGACGAGGCCGTGCGCCGAAGAAATATTGATGATGCGGCCCCAGCCGCGCTTCTTCATGCCGGGCAATGCGGCGCGCGTGGTGTGAAAAGCCGAATTCATGTTGATAGCGATGATCAAATCCCAACGTTCTGGCGGAAACGTTTCAACAGGCTCAACCGTTTGGATGCCAGCGTTGTTGACGACGATATCAACCGAACCAAAACGTGCTTCGGCAGCATGAATCATGGCCACAATCTGGTCGGGCTTAGACATATCGGCCGGGTCATATGCCACTTGCCCTTTGCCCAACGCCTCGAGCGCTGCAATCTCATGTTCGATTTCCGCTGTACTGCCAAACCCGTTGATCACCACATTGGCATTGGCGCTGGCCATGCCACGCGCGATTCCTAAACCAATGCCAGATGTTGAACCGGTAATGACAACAGTCTTGCCAAACAAATCCATATCGAAACCTCCATCATTCAATGCCGGAAACGCTTAACCGGCCGAAGCGTTTTCCATCAACTTGCCACCGCATGCATCGTGCAAGATAAAGCCCTCGGTGGCCTCAACCGGCGCGCGCCATGGTGCCTTTTCAAGTGTTTCAAGCGTGTGACGATAGCCCGCTTCCCACCGTTGCTTGATACCGTCAGGGCTGAAATCAGCATCCTTCAGATGATCTTCGTTAGGCAGCGTGGGGGCTAGCAGTCGCACCACATGCATCCGCGTGATACAGCCATAAGCGGTGAGCTCTTTCACAGCGGCAGTTTTGCGCACATCTTCCGGAATCAGTTTGCCCAATTCGGCAATCACATGGCGCATGCGGTGGAGTTGACGTTGACGCTTGATTTGCGACGTCGCGCGGCTTGAATACTGCACGTCTTTTTGGCGGTTCATCACCTGCCACATGGTTTCCGGCTCGTCACCTTCTGGGTTCCAGATGTGAACCGCAAACACTAACGCGTTGCGCCGTGGATTATCGTCAAATACAATTTCAGCAGGCGTGTTCGATAAAATGCCACCGTCCCAGTAGAGCTCGCCATCAATGCGCACGGCTGGAAAAGCGGGTGGCAAAGCACCTGATGCCATTACATGCTCAACTGCCAACGGCATATCGCGGCTGTCGAAGTAACGCATTTCGCTTTTACGCACCGATGATGCACCGACGGTCAGCCGTGTTTGCCCTTTTGAAAGAACATCAAAATCAATAAGTTCGTTAAGTGTTTCACGCAGCGGATCAACCGAATAATAGCCAGCATTTTCCGCACCCAGTGGCACATGCGGCCCGAGAAAAGCCGACAGGTTTGGGCGGAAGAAAGACGGTAAGCCCATGCCGATTGTGTGCATGTTGCGGGCCATATTGCCGAGCCATTGCGATGGCACGCCAAAAATATCTTTCTGTTCAACACGGCTCCAAAATTCACGAAGACGGTCAAGGCGATTTTCCACTTTATTACCAGCCAAAATAGCGGCATTAATTGCACCAATTGATGTGCCTATGATCCAATCAGGATCAACACCTGCCTCATGGAGGGCCTGATACACGCCGCCTTGATAGGCCCCAAGTGCCCCGCCGCCCTGCAAAACCAAAACGGTCTGACCTAACGCTTTAATCTCAGTTTTCAACGCACTCACTTCAGTCTCCTATTCGCTGCAATCGGCAACTTTCTTACAGTCGGCAATCGATGACATGATTGACATCACCACCTCGGTCGCTTTGGCAAATTGTTCATCGCGATTGGTGATGCCGTAGCGCTTTGCCACCCATTTCCAATCTTGATAAACCGCCCACACTTTTCCGTCCTTCTCTTTCTTGATCAAAACGCGAACTGGCCAATCCATGCCGCTATCTGCTTTTGCAGTGAGGAACAGAATGCCGAGCGGCGGATTGCCAAACATCACCATTGTTGAAGGCGGCAATTCAATGCCAGCACCCTTAGCCAGTTTGGCTTGATCGATGGTCGTGAAGAACATAATGCCCTTCTTTTCGACATCGGCCTTGATGCGCTTGGCGGTTTCTTCAACTGAATAAGCGCTGCGCGTGTGAATCAATCCATCACCTGTTAAGCTTACAGTCTCAGCCATGCCAAAAGTTGGCATAGCAAAACTAAACACCACAGTGAGTAACGCCGATTTTAATAGCGTCAGCCTATTCAAATATGTTGCCTTGTGCATGTCATCACCTTTGATCGAATTTTTGTTTCAGCTTCATGTCGCACGCAGTAACAACACATTTGATCTCGTGAGGACTAAGGCCAGAAGCTTGCGCGCGAAGCAAATCACCAATTTAGATTTTCTGGAACGTTTCCGTGAACTCACCGCACGATGCGGCGCGGCGAGCGTGAACGGATTTGTAAATTACATCATGTCGTGAGTTTCAATCATTGCTGGCGGTAGCAAATCGGAGGACAGAATGATTGTTGGCTTGGTTGAATCGTTGCGCCACCAATGGGAAAGATCAGCACCGAACTCAGCAGTCACATCACCTACCTTGTGCAGCAATGGAACTTTGCAAGTTGTGCGATACTCGGTAATTTCGCCCTCAAGAATGTAAATGTTCGCGGCGCGAATATCATGTTTATGCAATGGAACAATGCCACCCGGCTGTACAACAAGTTTGCGCACTGGCAACATAAAGCCTTTAAAAGCCTTGCCCTTGGATGAGAGATCAACGCTGGAGATCACATCATCGGTCACATCTTTTGCCTTGGTTTCACCTGGCAAAAAGGCCCCCTTAGTCACTTGGTCTTTCGGGCAATCAGCGGAAAAAACATGCGTAGATGCTGAAACTAACAGCGCCACTGCAATTGTAGCTTTCAATGCAAATTTATTCATATCAAACTTCCTTTTGTTAGAAACAATACGATTTAATTTTCGGGGTATCTCAACGCCTCAAGAGCGAAGAAACATTTCGGTGCCAATTCTTATTTGGGCAACGACACATCCATAATCCGCATAACCAGATCCTTGGACCATTCTGCACTGCGTTTGGCTGTTTCGGTCCAATGGCGCATTGCAGCGTCAGCATATTGCTGCTGCATTTTGGCAAGCGCGTTCATATCGGCTGGCATGCTTGCAGAAGAAACAATTTTACTGAACTCTTCTTGAGCAGAACTCGCAGCGGCACTTTGCTGAGCACTCAAATCAACAATCTTGCGACTCACAATTTCGTGGACTTCAGTCGAATAGTTCACAGTCTTAACAAACTGTGCGGCAAGATCGTTCAGCGCTTCGGTTTGCAGCTCCATGATTTTGCTTGCTGTGTCGGTCGCCGCTTTGTTCGTGTCTTCAGGTATGGCTTTGTCGGTTACTTTCGGCATTCTCATTTTCCTGTCTATCCCAGATGATAATCAGCCACATTCATGGCATTCACTGACGACAGACTATGAGTTGACAATGCAATGCGGAACAACCTTTTAGTTATCGTTTCGCTCTAGTTCAGGCATGGGGGATTTAAAATTCTATGCCTGAAACGAATTTCGCAGCTGATCGATTGGCATCTGAGCAAGCAGTAGAAATGTCCGCCCCATGTGCCAACGCATTCGCCAACACACCAATAAAACAATCACCCGCACCATGTGTCGATTTTACCAATATTTTATGTGGTTCGATGAAATGCGTGGTCTTGGTTTTGGTCTGGAATACCAGCCCAAGACCGCCCAGCGTGATGATTACATCTTGCCCAGGGCGCGCGAGCCTGAGCAATGCGTTCAAAGCAGAAATTTTGTCGCTCACAACCATCCCGCTCATCATCTCTGCTTCAACTCTGTTCACGACAAGAACGTCAACCAAGTCAAGCAAAGTCTCGGAGATCGCCCGTGCCGGTGCAGCATTCAAGACAACTTGCCCACCGCTTATTTTTGCCGCTCGGGCCACGGCAATGTTTACGGCTTCAGGGATTTCATTTTGCACGATTAAAACATTTGCACCTCCCAGTGCCTGCCAAGCTTCGGCTGCCTTTTCTGGAGACAGCGCCAAATTTGAGCCTGAAACGATCACGGCCCCATATTCGCCTGAGCGTTCAACAATTGCCACGCTCATCCCCGTTCCATGATCAGCATCAACGGAAACATGATCAATGTTTATGGAGTTGACGGCGAGATTTGCGGTGAGGGTTCGGCCAAAATCATCATCACCAACGCAGCCTATCATCGCTGTGCGCGCGCCTGCTTTGGCTGCCATAGCGGCTTGGTTACCGCCCTTACCACCGCAGATTTTTTTCCAACTGGTGCCAGGAACTGTTTCATCAAGCCGCGGCAGATGTGGCGAGTTAACGACGATATCGAGATGCAGGCTACCACATACGATAACATTAAATATTGGTGTCATGTTCGCCACTTGGCTTGTGCATTAATTTCCAAAAAGCGCTCCCTGTATGATAGCTTGACTGGTCACTGAATCCTGCTTCAAAATTGCATCAGCAAGAAACTTATTCTCTTTTAATTTTTGAACCACGCGTTTCATCGCCTCCACAACCGCAATATTGCCGGAACATTCAGCAATAGGGTCAAGGCCAGTAATGTCGGGGAACGTGTCAAAATAAATTGCAGCATCATAACCAATGCGGTCGAGCACATAGAGCAACTCAATGGTTTGGATAGGATGCACTGTACCCACCATCAAGCCATCATCGCGCTTGCCATACCCATCGTTCAAATGAACGCCGAGCAATCTTGAATGACGTTGTATCAATGTTGCCGCGTAAGCTGGCATTTCGTCGGCATAAAGCACATGGGCGAAATCGAGCGTCACGCCCGTGTTTTTCCGATCAACTTCTTTGATGGCCAATAATGTTGTGGCCACATCTGGCATCAGACTAAAGGAACGCGGTTCGTTTGGTTTATATTCGATGCTGATGTCAATTGCCGGATTATGCTCTGCAACTTCACGAATTGCTTCAGTTGTATAATTCCACAGGCGATCATAGTCAGCTTGGAAGGAATAATCGAAACCATCTTGCCCCATCCAAAGGGTCATCAAGCTGCCGCCACATTTGGCCAATGAATCCAAACCCTTTTTGGTCAGATCAATGGCTTCACGGCGCACTTTTTCGTCGGGGTTGGTGAATGCCCCGATCTTAAAACCGGGATTGCTATAGTAGCGCATCGCAAAGCCGTTTAAGGAAATGTCAAGGCTGTGTAATTTATCGGTAATTTCTGTTTCTGTATGACCCTCAAGATGATCTGGATAATTGAGGTCAACAGCTGAAAGGCTTTCTACTCTTGCCGCGCGCTCCAACACGTCGAATGTTGTTACCTTGCCATTCTTGCCCGGCCAATATTGAGCGGCGTTGACCCTGAAAGAGTTCAACCTTGTGGCATATCGATTTGCATTGGTGTTTGACTTCAACGTTTATTCTCCTGTTCCTAAACTACACAAATTTAAGACATTTGATAAAGTATTAAATTTGAAATGCCTTCAAGTCACATCAACTGGCTTACTTCGAAAGCGTTTTACGGTTTCTGGCAAAGCCTTGCGGCACACCACCGGCGGCAATCCCTTCAAGATCAATTCGGCATCGGCCACAGCCTGTCTGCCAATCTCAAACAAAGCTTCGGGCATGCCACCGGTGCGATGAGCTGAGAGTAACAATCCCTCTATGCTGCGTAATGGATCTTCTTTTGGCACGGGTTCTATGGGAAAAACGTCTGTGGCAGCTCTGAATTTTCCATGTTTCACAAATTCAATGAACGTCGGAAAATCGACAACAGCCGCCCTGCTCATTAACAGAAATATTGCATCGCTTCTGATCAGTGAAAGTTCTGCGCGGCCAAGGAAGCCTTGGTTTTCAGATGTAACGCCAGCAAACACGAGGATCACTCTACTTTGCGACAACAACTGGTTCAGTCCAACAGATTTGCAGCCTGCCCTCTTCAACACATAATCTGGCACCCAAGGGTCATATACGTTGACCTCACAATGAAACGGCGCAATCAATTTATGAAACGAACGTGCAAGATCGCCATAGCCAATAAGGCCAACAGAAGCCCCGCGCAGACTAAAGCTTCCAACATTACCGTCCAGCCCGTAAGCTTCACGCCCAAGCCTAAAATCACGATCCGCCTTGGTAATCCCGCGCGCCAGATCAATCGTCATGCCTAAAGCCGATTCAGCAACAGCGTCAGCAAAAGCGGATGCAGGCGTCAGCACATGAATGCCATTGGCAAAGCAATAGACATAATCAATGGCATCCGTAAAATTGGTTTCAACATCGATGATTGCTTTTAGATTTTTGGCGCGTTGCAAGCGCTCGCGCGGAAGCCTCGTCTGCCCCATGATAATACTCACCTCGGGCAAATATCTATCGACCATCTCATCAGGCATGCGGCCCGTCTCATGAATGATGAGCTGCCCCAAACTTTCGAGTTTAGCACGCGTTACAGAATCGCAGATCAGATCGAGCGTGCGCGGCAGAGGGTCAATGAGAATGGTTGGCATTGTGCGTCCTTTTGGTAAGTGTTGACTTGTATGAAATCTCAAGCGAACGTCAAGTCATGTCAATGGAACTGTTTTCGCTGCGCGGTAAAAAAGCTTTAGTCACAGGTGCTGGCAGTGGCATAGGGCGCGCCATCGCGGTTGGCCTTGCTCAAGCCGGTGCTGATGTGGCAGTCGCGGGTCGAACGATTGAAGCGCTTGAAGACTGCGCGCAAACCATACGGCAATTTGGCCGCAAGGCAGCAGCTATCACTATGGACGTGTCAGACGTTAACAGCTGTCGCAAAGGCGTTGCTGAGGCTGCAGCAAATCTCGGTGGTCTTGACATCCTCATTAACAATGCGGGTGTTGAAGAAGTCTGTTCCTCGCTTGATGTTGAAGAACCGCTATGGGACCGCATTCTCGACACCAATTTAAAAGGCGCATTCTTCGTCGCGCAAGCGGCGGCACGGTTGATGAATGGCGGTGCAATTCTCAATATCTGTTCGCTCACCTCAGAGCGCGGCATTCCCACCGCCGTCCCTTATGGCTCATCCAAATCGGGCCTTGCTGGCATGACGCGTTCGCTGGCTGTGGAATGGGCACCCAGCGGCATTCGGGTTAACGCATTAGAACCCGGTTATTTCCGGACATCGCTGACTGAAACCTTCTACCAAAACGCCGCATGGCAACAGGCGATGTTGGCCAATATACCAATGCAGCGGTTCGGAGAATTGGCTGACCTTGTGGGTGCAAGTGTTTTCCTTTGCTCTGGGGCCGCGAATTATATTACGGGTGTTTGTCTGCCTGTTGATGGCGGCACGCTTGCTTCTTTATGATTTGGAATTTTCATGACCCCTAAAATCAATTTCCACGAATTGGCCAAACTTTCTTCCGCCGAACGCGCCAAACTCCATCAGCGTACTGAGACTGATCTGTCAGCTTTTGAATTGAAGGTGCGACCAATCATTGACGCGGTGCGCGCCGAAGGTGATGAAGCCTTGGCGCGTTTTGCTCGTGAGTTTGATAAAGCTCCCGTGCAAGCTTCAGAGATTGCAGCAACAGAGGCTGATTTTGCCGCAGCCGAAAAATCGCTCGATCCTAAAGTACGCGAGGCCATGGAATTTGCGGCTTTTTCCATTCGCAAATTCCACCAAGACCAAATGCCCGAAGAAATGTGGCTGCACGAAATCAGGCCCGGCGCATTTGCCGGGGATCGCTCACGGCCAATTCCATCAGTGGCCTGCTATGTGCCCCGCGGCAAAGGTTCATTTCCATCAGTTGCTTTAATGACCGCAATTCCAGCGAATGTCGCAGGCGTGAAAGATGTGACCATCATCACACCGCCTGGCCCCAATGGTAAAATCGATGACGCCACATTGGTGGCAGCCCGCATGGCGGGTGTGAGCAAAGTGTTTAAAGCCGGCGGTGCACAAGGTATCGCTGCCGTAGCGTATGGCACACAGACCATCACCAAAGTTGCCAAAGTTATCGGCCCCGGAAGTCCGTGGGTAGCGGCGGCCAAGCGCTTGGTTTCGCACGTCTTGGATACAGGTTCGCCTGCTGGCCCCAGCGAAGTCATTATATTTGCTGATGATAGCATTAACGGTGCCCTTGCCGGGCTTGATCTCTTGATCGAATCTGAACACGGCCCTGATAGCTCTGCATATCTCGTAACTTGGAGCAGGCGCGTGGCCGAACAGGCATTGGCGGCCATTCCAGATTATTGGAAGCAGATGAGCGCGCAGCGCGTTTCGTTTTCATCAACTGTTTTGGGTGGCCCCATTGGTGGCATCGTTTTGGCGCGTGATGAAGAAGATGCAATTGCGTTTTGCAATGAATATGCGGCCGAACATTTGGAAGTTTTATCCAAGGAACCCTTTGCCTATCTCGGTCGCCTTGAACACGCTGGTGAAATTTTGTTGGGCGAATACACTCCCACCACGCTCGGCAATTACGTGATTGGCCCCAATCACGTACTGCCCACCAGCGGCTGGGCGCGCACGGCTTCGGCGGTTTCGGTGTTTGATTTCTTGAAGCGCAATTCCATCGCCTATGTCACCAGCAAAGGCTACCCCGACCTCGCCAAACATGCTCATGCACTTGCAACCTATGAAGGCTTTGACGGCCACGCCAATGCGGTTTCCGAACTTCGGAATAAGATTTTGAAGCTTCCCGCCAACTGATTTTTAGATACGGATCAGCGTTTTAAGACCAGAGACTTGGTTGGCCGCAATCCTCGCATAGGCGGCGGGAACGTCGTCCAACGTAATTTCGCGATCGATCAGTTGGTCGATCATATTGGCGCAGGCTGGCAAAAGGGAAATGGCTGCTGGCATTTCATTCTGGAACGCATGACAGCCGATCAAGGCCAATTCGCGCTCAACGAGTAAGTTTGGATCAAACTCCAGTTTCCCATGGGAAATGCCGACAAGCGCAATATTTGCGCCGCTCGGCACGCAATTCAATAGTGCCTGCAGTGCTTGGATACTTCCCGTAGCGTCGATGGCAGCGGTGAGCTTACGACCTTGTAAAATTCCTTTGATGTGTTCGGCGTCTAAAGTCGCAACTTGCGCGTTGGTCACTTGCGCCACGCTTTCAGCCCTCGCGGCGTTTCGATCAACCACAAGAATTGGGCCAACATGTTGGTGGGCAAGGATTACCGCTGCCAAGCCGCCGATTGGGCCGCAACCAACAATCAATACAGGTTCGTGAGGCATCAACCGCAAGCGGTTGATGACGTGAAGCGCCACGGCAAAGGGCTCGGCCATCGTAGCTATTTGGGGCGCAAGACCTGACGGAATTTTATGAAGCAGTTTGGCAGGCAAATTTACAAGTTCTGCAAAGCAGCCATCACAAGCTTCGCCGATAAAACCAAGGGTTTGACAAAGATGGTTTTGGCCTAATTGGCAGGCGCCACAGTGACCACACCAAAAACGGGAGTCAGCGACAATCATATCGCCAACTTCGATATTCTCGACACCTGCTCCAAGTGCCGTCACCACTCCGGTAAACTCATGGCCCGCTACCGATGGCGAGCGCGTAATCCATTGTCCCGTTTTGAAATTGTGAATATCCGAGCCGCATATCCCAGCCATGATGACTTTGAGGCTCGCCCAACCCGGCTCTGGAGGTGCCGGAGGTGAAACCTCTTCAACCCTCAAAACACCTTTTTCATATAGACGGACAGCTCTCATCAACGACCTTTCACTTCGGTTGGTTTTATAGCCGCTTTTGCAAAAATGCAAAAATGTTGACGCGCTTGGCAAATTCATATCAAGTCTAAGTTTAAAATTAACGAGAGGGACAAACATGAACTGGAATCCAAACCGCCGCGATTTTCTGAAAGCAAGCCTAGCAACAGCAGCTCTTGGCAGCATTGCACCCGTGGCGTTGGCCGATGAACTCCCGGCAAAACCCGAAGCTGGCGCTTTGAAGATGGGCCTCAACCCTTGGCTTGGTTATGGCCAGTGGCACATTGCAGCCAAGAAAGAATTGTTCAAAGCAGCGGGGCTTGAAGGCGTTGAGTTGGTGAACTTCACCACTGACTCTGATCTAAATGCTGCTTTAGCTTCTGGCCAATTGCAATGCGGCAACATAGCAACCCACACCGCCATGAATTTTATCGCTGCCGGCTTACCCATTAAGATTGTGTTGTTGATGGATGTTTCTAAAACAGCCGATGCGATGATTTCAGACGGATCAGTGACCGACATTAAGGGCCTGAAAGGCAAGCAAGTTGCGTTGGAAGAAGGCACGACGAGTGATATTCTCTTGAATTACGCGCTCTCACAAAACGGCATGACAATCGCCGATGTGCAAAAGGTGCCTATGCCTGCGGCTGATGCGGGTGCAGCGCTGATTGGCGGCAAGGTTCCAGTTGCGGTTACTTACGAGCCCTATCTCACACTCGCCATGCAGCAGAACAAGAATGTGAAAATGATCTATAGTGCCGGTGAAAACCCTGGCCTTATCTCCGACGTTTTGGTGGTGACTGAAGAATTCTTGAAATCAAAACCTGGCCAAGTGCTGGCATTGGTCAAAGCATGGGATGCGGCTGTGGCTGATTACCGTAAAGATACACCCGGTGGTCGCGCTATTATTTCAGAAGCAGTTGGTGCCAAACCTGATGAATTGACCACAGCTTTTGACGGTGTAGTTTACTATTCAGCAGCCGAAAACAAAACTGAATTTGCTGGAAATTTCACCAAGAAAGTTATTCCAGAAGTTCACAAGGCAGCACGCGCCGCTGGCATTTTGCAAAAGGATGTGGATCTTTCAACTGCAATTGACGCTCGCTTTGTAGATGCCGCAGCAAAATAAGCGAATCGGCACCAATCGCCGCTTTGCACTTGGTGGAAAAATCAGCACCGCAGAATATCTCGGCATTTCAGCCAGTGTTTTTGCGGTGCTGGCTATTATTTGGTTTTTGACCACGTATTTTGGACTGGTGCGTCCGCTGTTTCTGCCCTCACCAGCAAAGGTCATAAGCAGGCTTGCGGAGCTGTGGGCAAGTGGCCAACTCTTTGCTGATTTGGGCATCAGCATTTACCGCATCACATTTGGATTTTTGGTTTCAACAGTGATCGCCTTGCCGATTGGAATTTTGATCGGCAGCTACCGAGGTTGGGAAGCGGCGATTGAACCCTTCGTCGATTTTATCCGCTATATGCCGGTCGTCGCTTTCGTGCCGCTCACGATACTATGGTCAGGCACAGGCGATGCGCAAAAACTCTTGATCATCTTCATCGGCACATTTTTTCAACAAGTGTTGTTGGTGATGGATAATGTGAAATCTGTTCCAAAAGATTTTCTAAATCTCGGTCGCACTTTGCAAATGCCGGAATTGCGCATTCTGCAACGCATTGTGCTGCCCTCTGCCCTGCCCGCGATTTGGGATTCGATGCGCATCAGTTTGGGTTGGGCATGGACGTGGCTCGTGGTTGCAGAACTCGTGGCCGCCACGTCAGGGCTTGGCTACCGCATTACGACCGCGCAGCGTTTTTTCCAAACCGATCTTATTTTTGGCTATCTCCTTATTCTTGGCATGCTCGGCCTCACAACTGATCAAGCTATGAAATACGCAGGTCGCAAATTGTTCAGGTATCTCAATGTCCGATAAGCTGGTGATATCGGGGTTAAGCAAGACGTTCAGCAGCGAACGCGGAACGACAGTTGCATTGAACGATTTCAATCTCACTGTGGGCCACAATGAATTTGTTGCCTTGGTCGGCACATCAGGTTGCGGCAAATCAACATTGCTTTCAATTGCTGCGGGCCTCGAAAGCCATGATGAAGGCCGCATCACCATTGATGGTGAAGATATTATTTCACCCGGCCTTGATCGCGGTGTGGTGTTTCAAAGTTACACACTTTTGCCATGGCTCAACACGTTGCAGAATGTTGAATTCGCTTTGCTAGCGGCAGGAAAATCCAAAGCAGAAGCGCGCGACATTGCACAATCGCATCTCGAACTCGTGGGTTTGCAAGGTTTCGAGAATGCGTTTCCATCCGAACTTTCAGGCGGCATGAAGCAACGTGTGGCCATCGCACGCGCGCTTAGCTATCGCCCCAAGATGTTATTGATGGATGAACCCTTTGGTGCATTGGACGCTTTAACCCGCCACCACATGCAGGAATTGCTGACTGGCATCTGGGAAAAGCACCGACTTACAGTTTTGTTCATTACCCATGATGTTGAAGAAGCAGTCTACCTTTCCGACCGTGTGGCCGTGATGACCAACAGGCCCGGACGGATCAAAACAATCGTTCCCATAACGCTTTCAAGACCAAGGCACTACGACATGGTTTCAACACCAGAGTTTCAGCATTTGCAACGAAAGGTGTTGGATGCCATTCGCAGTGAATCCCTCGCCGCCGCCTCGCTGCAGTCCGCGCTGGCGTGAGTTTTGTCGATTTTACGATGAAGTTCAGGGTCGTCACCCTGCCCTCCAATTAAGACACACCCTTCCCGTTGGCTCCGGAAGCCTCCGGTGGGGTGGTGATGATTTCGGCCCCATCATATGGGCACTGATTTACGATGTAAAACAGCTCGTGGAAACACTATAGGATTTTTATCACTGCTTGTCAATAGGTTTTTTATTCGGCAAAATGACAAGCTACATCAACACCTTTGAGCCTTCTGAGCTGCGGTGTTGCCGTTGCACAATAATCCTGTGCGATGGGGCAGCGCGTTCTAAAGCTACACCCTGATGGCGGATTCAGTGGCGATGGCAGTTCACCCTGCAACACAATGCGGTTGCGCTTGGCCATGGGATCGGCCTGCGGCGTGGCCGAAAGCAAGGCCTTTGTGTATGGGTGTTTTGGATCAGAGAATAGATCCTTGGCTGCCCCCTGCTCGACCACATGGCCCAGATACATGACCATCGCCGTATCAGCGATATGCTTCACTACCGCCAAATCATGCGAGATGAACAAATAGGCGAGGTTGAATTTTTCTTGCAAGCTTGCAAGAAGGTTCAGAACTTGCGCCTGAATGGAAACATCAAGGGCCGAAACGGGTTCATCGAGCACTAATATTTCTGGGTTCAACATCAAAGCCCGCGCAATGGCGATGCGTTGGCGTTGGCCGCCTGAAAACATATGCGGATAGCGATCGTAATGTTCGGGCCGTAAACCCACTGCTACCATCATCTCGCGGGCTTTCTCGGTGCGTTCACTTTGGCTTGCTTTGGTGTTGACCAGTAATGGTTCTTCTAACGCATGGCCAATTTTTTGGCGCGGGTTGAGTGATCCATAAGGGTTTTGAAAAACGATCTGCACGCGCGCGCGCATGGATTTCAAAGTTTCGGTTGAAGCACCCGCAATTTCGGTTCCACCAATTTTGAACGAACCTGCAGTTGGCGGTTCGATCATCGTGATCACACGCGCCAATGTGGATTTACCGCAACCGGATTCACCGACCACAGCCAAAGTTTTGCCGCGTTCCAAAACAAAACTAGCACCATCGAGTGCTTTGAGTGTGCGCACCGGACTGAACATGCCGCCACCGACTTCATAGTGACGTGTCAAATCAGTTGCTTCGAGAACGATGCTCATGAAGCAATCGCCTTCATGTTCAGCGGATAGTGGCACAGCACTTCAAGGGCCGGATCAGGCGGTGTCGTGTGGCAGAGTTCCGTCGCATAAGAACAGCGCGGTGCAAACAGGCAACCCTTTGGCCTATTGAATTGACCCGGCACTACACCCGGAATGGAAGGCAAGGTGCGGCCCTTGGCACGTTCGGGAAGCGAAGCTAGCAAAGCCTCAGTGTAGGGGTGATGCGGTTTGGCAAAAAGCTCTGCCACCTCCTGCTCTTCAACTTTTTGCCCCGCATAATGCACACTCACGCGCTTGGCGGTTTCAGCGACCACACCCATGGAGTGCGTGATCAACACCATGGCCATTCCGGTTTCGCGTTGCAGTTTTGAAAGAAGATCAAGGATTTGTGCTTGAATTGTCACATCCAGCGCCGTTGTTGGCTCATCGGCGATCAGTAATTTTGGATTGCAAGAAATGGCCATGGCGATCATGACGCGTTGGTTCATGCCGCCCGACATTTGATGAGGAAAATTCGAGAGCCGTTCTTCTGGAGAAGGAATGCCAACGAGACTTAGCAATTCCACGGCGCGATTCTGCCGAGCAGCCTTGTCCAATCCCAAATGGATTTTCAAAGTTTCCTTCAATTGAAAACCAATTGTAAAACAGGGATTGAGGCTTGTGGCCGGCTCTTGAAAAATCATCGCAATGTCTTTGCCAATGATTTTTCGACGTTGTTTTATATCCATGCCCAGCAAATCATGACCTTCGAATTCTAATATATCAGCGCTCACTTTTGCTGTATGCGGCAGCAGCCCCATGACAGCCAGCATCGCCACCGATTTTCCAGATCCTGATTCACCCACAATGGCGTGAACTTGGGCAGGCTCGATGGACAATGACACACGGTCAACCGCCTTGAACCAACCATTGCTGGTTTTAAATTCTACTGTCAGGTTTTTAATATTGAGCAGAGCCATCGCTTCAACTCTTTCTCAACCGTGGGTCAAGCGCATCGCGCAGGCCGTCACCCATCAGGTTGATGGCCATCACCGTAATCAAAATGCAAAGGCCCGGAAGTGCCATGACCCAGGGATGAGATTGCATCAGGTCACGCGTATCAGCCAACATCGCGCCCCATTCGGGTGTGGGTGGCTGCGCGCCAAGGCCTAGGAAGCCTAAGCCCGATGCTTCCAATATCGCATCGGATATTCCGAGAGCGGCTTGCACGATCAGTGGTGCTGTGCAGTTTGGTAAAACTGTGACCAACATCAAACGCAATTTTCCAACACCTGAAACTTTTGCAGCCGTCACATAATCTTTTGAAAGTTCAGCAATGGCAGAAGCGCGCAACAGGCGAACATAGCGTGGCAAATAAACAATTGTGATGGCAATGACCGTGTTCAAAAGGCTTGGGCCAGTGACAGCGATGATGAGGATTTCCAAAACCAGTGACGGAATAGCCATGATTAAATCCATCACACGGATGATGATCACATCAACAATGCCGCCATAAAATGCACTGGCTAATCCTAAGATCACACCTAAAACCATTGACACAAGCATGACTGACAAGCCGATGAACAATGAAATGCGCGCGCCATACATCAGCCTCGAGGTCATATCTCGGCCCACCGCATCGGTGCCGAGCCAGTATTTTGAATCCGCACCGTGAATCCAGAAAGGTGGAAGCTTGGTTTCCCCTTTAAATTGTTCTAAAGGATTATAGGGGGCCAACAATGGCGCGAACACTGCGATGAACACAATCGCTAACACCACATAAAACCCAATCACAGCACCACGATTTTCGGAAAAGCTGTTCCAGAACGAGGCAAACGCGCCTCTTGATTTTGGCGTCGTAATTGTTTCACTTACCATAGCGAATTCTCGGGTTGATGGTGGCATAAGTCAGATCGACCAGAACGTTCACAATGATCACAATTGTTGCAATCAGCAAGATTCCGCCCTGCAAGGCTGGATAATCACGGCGCGCTATCGATTCCGTCAACCAATGACCGACACCGGGCCATGAAAAAATATTTTCAGTCAGCACTGCACCAGCCAGCAAAGTGCCGACTTGCAATCCGATTGAGGTGATCACTGGAATAAGTGCATTGCGCAAGGCGTGAATACCGATCACACGATATGTTGATAGACCTTTAGCGCGAGCGGTGCGCACATAGTCTTCTTCTAAAACTTCGAGCATGGCTGAGCGTGTCATGCGCGCTATGACGGCCATGGGAATCGTGCCCAAAACAATTGACGGCAAAATCAGATGGCGCAACACATCGGCGAATGCGCCTTTCTGGCCAGAGATCAAAGAGTCGATGGTGGCAAAGCCTGTGACTGCCGGGTAGAAATATTTGATCAAATCTGTACGGCCTGAAACAGGTGTGAGATGCAGGGTGTTTGACATGAACAATACAAGGATCAACCCCCACCAGAAAATCGGCATGGAATAGCCCGTAAGCGCTATGCCCATCAGTGATTGATCATAAACGCTGCCGCGCTTTGATGCGGCGAAAACGCCTGCGGGTATACCAAGGCCTGCGGCAATCAACATGGCAAAAAATGAAAGTTCAATAGTGGCGGGAAACAGCGTTAGAAACTCGTGGAGAACGGGTGTTTTGGAAATAACAGAAATTCCGAAATCGCCATGAAAAATGCCCCAGACATAATCGCCGAACTGTTTCCAAATGGGTTGATCCAACCCCATTTCATGGCGCAGCATTTCGAGGCGCTCCGGAGAAATGCCGCGTTCGCCGCGGCGTACTTCGATTGGGTCACCTGGAACCAATCTGATCATTAAGAATGTAATAAACATCAGCGCCACAAATGTTGGCACTGTTAAAAGCAAACGTTTAAAAAGAAATTTGATCATGGAAAAAAGGGGCGGATTGCTCCGCCCCTCTCAATGCTTATTCAGCTACATCCACGCCCACAAACACATGTGAGCCAAGTGGGCTGACCTTATAGCCTGACACTTTTTTGCTCACAGGTTCAAACACTGTGGAGTGGGCAATGTTGAGCCAAGGAACTTCATCGGCAACAATAACCTGCGCGTCCATATAGAGTTTGGTGCGCTCTGCCGGATCAGCACTTGCAGCGGCTTTTGAAATGTCCTCTTGGAACTTGGTATTGCACCATTTTGGAATGTTATTGCCATTTGGTTTGCCTTCTTTGTTGCAGCCCAAAAGCACCGCCAAGAAATTGTCTGGATCGCCATTGTCACCCGTCCAACCGAGGAACGCCATCTGGTGTTCACCAGCTTGGGCACGCTTGCGATATTCACCCCACTCATAGGAAACGAGCTTGGCGTGAATGCCAACTTTTTCAAGATCAGCTTGTACCATTTCGCCCATGCGCTTGGCATTCGGGTTATAAGGGCGCTGCACTGGCATCCACCAAAGATCAGTGTCGAGTGAGGTGATGCCGGCGGCCTTCAACATTTCTGCTGCTTTGGCTGGATCGTAAGGAATGTCCTTCACATCATTGTTGTATGACCACATGGTTGGCGGAATTGGGTTCTTGGCCTTTTGGCCAGCACCTTGGTAAACTTCCTTCAGGATCGCATCACGGTCGATCGCCATGGCGATGGCTTTGCGCACTTCCACTTTGTCAAATGGCGGCTTTTGCGCGTTCATTGCCATATAGCCAATGTTGAGGCCCGCTTGCGACATCAGGTTGATCGTGTCGTCCTTGCCCATGGCTTCAAGATCAGCAGGGTTTGGCACGTTCATGATTTGGCATTCGCCAGCTTTCATCTTGGCATAGCGCGCTGTTGCATCTGGCGTGATGGCATAGATCAGATCATCAATCTTTTGCTTACCGCCCCAATAATCTGGGTTTGCCTTAAAGCGGATCACCGCGTCTTTTTGATAATCCACAAAGCTGAATGCACCCGTGCCCACTGGAATTTGGTCAAACTGTTCGGGCGTGCCCTTCTTCATCAGGAAGTCAGCATATTCAGCAGATTGAATGGTTGCAAAATCCATTGAAAGGTTGGCCAAGATTGGCGCATTTGGTGTTTTCAATTTCATCACAACAGTCATCGGATCTGGCGCTTCGATAGAGGCGAGCAAATCTGGCATGCCCATGTCGTTGAAATAATCGAAGGCTCCACCTGATACTTTGTGGAAGGGATGATCATCTTTCCATTGGCGGTTAAATGAGAACAACACGTCATCAGCGTTAAATTCGCGCGTTGGCGTGAAGCCGTTTACGCCGGAATGAAATTTAACGCCCTTGCGCAAATGGAATGTGATGGTGAGGCCATCAGCCGATACTTCATATTTCTCAGCAAGGCCTGGCTCCACTTGCGTTGTACCGGGCGTGAATTGCACAAGCTGATTATAAACCGGACGCGCGGCATCAAGCGATGTGCCCGTGGTGTTCATGGCGGGCGTGAAATTTTCAGGCGAGCCTTCCGAGCAATAGACCAATGATTTAGCTTCAGCCGTGCTGCCAAGAATGGTTCCCAACAACAACACCGCGCCGAATAGTTTCAACGTTTTCATGTTTTTCTCCCTGAATATTCTTCGCCCAAGATGGGCACCGGAGATAGTAAAGCACTGTTTGTTCAGTTGGTCAAAACTTGGTTTTTGGTGGGGGGTGGGGTTTGGGATTGCGGTGGCACTCCACCTGATCGTGGCTGCACCTCGACGCGCGGTAAGGCCCCTCACCCTCCCATTCACCGACGCGAAGACGCTTTGGTGAATGGGCCCTTTCCGGCTGCTGCGCAGCGCTCGTAAGAACTCGCCCCTCTCCCCTACGGCGCGAGGGAATTAATAAATACGGTGACACCCCACTTAATTTAGATATGAGCACGTGGCTAGGGACCTCATCCCCGGCTTTGCCGGACCTTCTCCAAAGGAGAAAGGTGAAGTTTGGCATCGAGTTCCATTTTGCGCTTCTCCTTTGGAGAAGCTGTCACGAAGTGACTGATGAGGTCCCTAACCGCACACTCTAGTTTACAATATTCGCCTCAGTCGCCGCGCGTAATTCGGCTTCGGTTACGCCATCGGCCAGTTCCACAATCTTCAAACCACCGGGCACCACGTCGAGGACGCCTAAGTTTGAGATGATGCGGTCGACTACGGCTTTACCGGTGAGTGGCAAGGAACAGGATTTGAGAACTTTGCTTTCGCCTGCTTTGTTGGTGTGATCCATGACCACAACAACGCGGCCAACGCCTGCCACCAAATCCATCGCGCCACCCATGCCCTTGACCAGTTTGCCAGGGATCATCCAATTGGCGAGGTCGCCGTTTTCGGCCACTTCCATGGCACCCAAAATGGCCATGGCAATTTTGCCACCGCGGATCATCGCGAAGCTCTGCGAGGAGTCAAAAAATGCAGTTTGCGGAAGTTCGGTTACGGTTTGTTTTCCGGCGTTGATGAGATCAGCATCTTCTTCGCCTTCGAACGGAAATGGACCCATGCCCAGCATGCCGTTTTCGGATTGTAGGGTGACTTCAACACCTTTTGGAATATAATTGGCAACAAGGGTTGGAATGCCGATGCCCAAATTTACATACCAGCCATCTTGCAACTCTTGTGCGGCGCGTGCCGCCATTTGATTACGGTCCCAAGCCATTATGAGGCCTCTCTTTTTCTGGTGGTTCTCTGCTCGATGCGTTTTTCGTGTTCGCCTTGGATGATCCGGTGCACATAGATGCCGGGCGTGTGGATGGTGTCGGGATCAAGCGATCCTAGTGGCACAATCTCTTCGACTTCAGCCACGCAAATTTTGCCGCAGGTTGCGGCGGGTGGGTTGAAATTGCGTGCGGTTTTGCGGAACACCAGATTGCCTGATGGATCAGCTTTCCACGCTTTGACGATTGATAGGTCAGCTACAATGCCGCGCTCTAAAATATAAGTCTCTCCATTAAAGTCTTTATGCTCTTTGCCTTCGGCGATGATCGTTCCCACACCAGTTTTGGTGTAGAAGCCCGGAATGCCAGCGCCACCTGCGCGCATGCGTTCGGCCAAAGTTCCTTGGGGATTGAATTCCACTTCCAATTCCTTCGACAAAAACTGGCGCATGAATTCAGCATTTTCGCCAACATAAGACGACATCATTTTTTTAATCTGCCGCGTATCGAGCAATTGGCCCAAACCAAAGCCATCAACTCCGCAATTGTTCGACGCGACGGTGAGATCTTTTGTGCCTGTTTTTTTTATGGCTGCGATCAGCAATTCCGGAATTCCGCAAAGGCCAAAGCCGCCTGCCGCTATCAGCATGCCGTCAAATAATATTCCTTCGAGTGCTGCATCAGCATCTTTAAAAACCTTCTTCATCACTACTCCTTTACGCTGCGCGCAGGCCGAGAATTTGGCGGGCTTGTTTCCAACTTGCAACGGGGCGATTGTTCCGATTGCAAATTTCAACAGCCCGTTTCACCAAGGCAGCGTTAGAAGGGGCCAGCGTGTTTTTGTCAAGCCGCACATTATCCTCCATACCCGTTCGTGTGTGGCCGCCTTTGGCGATGGCCCATTCATTGATCACCAACTGAGCGGGGCCAATCCCTGCCGCACACCACTGCGCATCAGGGCTCAAGCGTTTTAAAGTTTCGATATAGAAATCGAAAATGCGTTCGTCTGCCGGCATGGCGTTTTTGACGCCCATCACGAACTGGACATAAAGCGGGCCTTTTAAACGACCATCTTTGGCCATGCCGGTGGCCTGAACTATATGTGATAAATCAAAGGCTTCTATCTCTGGCTTCACATTATAGGTGAGCATTTCTGAGGCCAGCCAATCCACAAGGTCTGGCGGATTTTCATAAACGCGCGTGGGGAAATTATTGGAGCCAACAGAGAGTGACGCCATATCAGGGCGAAGTTGCAACATGCCACCGCGAGCTTGGCCAGCACCTGACCTGCCACCGGTAGAAAGTTGGACTACCATACCCGTACAGTATTTTTCGATACCCTGTTTGAGGCGCGCGAAGCGTTCGGGATCGGAAGTTGGTTTGCCTTCATCATCGCGCACGTGACAATGTACAATGCTGGCACCGGCTTCGAAAGCTTCGTGAGTGCTTTCGATCTGTTCGGCAATGGAGATCGGAACGGCTGGGTTGTTTTCCTTGGTGGGAAGTGAGCCGGTAATTGCAACGCAAATAATACAAGGGTCAGTCATAGGTTACTAGCGTAGACGTGTCCCATTGCTGGCGTCAAACACAAAGAGGTTTTCTTTGGCAAATGCAACGCCTGCTATTTCACCCGGTTTTGCCGTGAAATCTTTGGCAGCTTTGACGGCTACGAAATCTTTATCGACTTTGATCGTAACTAGCGTGTGATCACCAATAAGTTCTGTTGTGTAGACCATACCTTTGATTGCACCCTTTGCGGGAGCAACGATACTGCAATCTTCTGGGCGCACACCAAGAACTGCGGAAGCAATTTTGCCTTTGACTGGTGTTTTAATTTTAGCGTCATGTGCCATGAAGGTGTCGCCATCCAGCGAACCCTTCACGATGTTCATGGGCGGTGAACCAATGAATTGCGCGACAAAGAGATTGGCGGGGTTGTTGTAAATTTCAGACGGTGATGCGAGTTGCTGTAACACGCCTCTTTCGAGAATTGCTACTCTGTGTGCAAGCGTCATAGCCTCAACTTGGTCATGGGTGACATAGATTGTGGTGATGCCAAGTGATTGCTGCATGAATTTGAGTTCGGCGCGCATGTGGCCGCGCAGCTTTGCATCCAAGTTAGAAAGTGGTTCATCCATCAGGAACACTGAAGGCCTGCGAATGATGGCGCGGGCCAAGGCCACACGTTGGCGCTGGCCGCCGGAGAGTTCGCGAGGGTAACGATCCAGCAAGGTATCGAGCTGAACTTGCGCGGCAGATTCGCGGATGGCCACATCCATTTCGGCCTTATTCACTTTGCGCACTTTGAGCGGAAAGCCAATATTTTCGGCCACTGTCTTATGCGGATAGAGCGCGTAGGATTGAAACACCATAGAGATGTCGCGGTATTTTGGCAGCACGTCTGTTACATCGCGTTCGCCGATGCGCACCCTGCCCTCTGTTGCCGTTTCGAGGCCAGATAGAATGCGCAGCGCCGTGGTTTTGCCCGAGCCTGATGCGCCCAGCAGAACGAGAAACTCACCGGGCTTTACGTCAAGATTCAACTCTTCGAGCACTTTTACAGCACCAAAAGATTTTTTGATTTTGTCAAAGGAAACTGTAACGCCGGTTTTTTCGCTTGCCATGTAACTAACTCTCTACCCTTTAACCGCGCCGAGCAACACGCCCTTGGCAATAAATCTTTGCAAGAAAATCGCCATGAAAATCACCGGAACGATCATGACCACGATAACCGCGCACATCTCCCACCACAATGTGCCACGCTCGCCCGCGTTTTTGGCTGCAACCATGATGGGCAGGGTTTGGGCTTTGGAAGTGGAAAGGAATACTGCGAAAAGATATTCATTCCAATTGAGAATGAGCGTGAGCAAAGTTGTGGCCGCAAGACCTGGACGAGTGAGGGGCAGAACAATATCCCAGAAAATGCCAAACCGTGTTGAACCATCGAGCTGGGCGGATTCTTCAAGCTCAATCGGAAGGCCTGCGAAGAAATCATGCATCAGCCACACGACGATGGGAAGATTGGCCACGGCATAAATAATGATCAAAGCTAAGTGCGTGTCGAGCAGTCCAACGGCTTGATACATCATGTAAACTGGAATGATGACAACGATGGGCGGCAGGATGCGCTGAGAGATCATCCAAAACAGAATGTCGTTATTGCCGACTGTTGCTATGAAATGTTTGCCTAAACTGCGGGCTAACAAAAAAAACAGGACTAATGCAACAGCTGAGGAAATGTACCAAGGAATACCAGCATAAATTGTTGTTACAATAACCACGATGCAAAGCACGACAAACATGATGATGTTGCCGAACTTTGGTTTGTATTGGATGCGGGCCAGCGCATAGGCGGCCATGCTTCCGATGGTGACGCAGAGCAAAGTTGAACTTATGCCGATGACAATCGAGTTGGTGAAGGTTTGATAGATTTTGCAGATCTGCGGTTCCATGGGTGCGATGCGCACGATCGGCGATAGAACATAGATTACCGAATTATAAACCAGCAGAAAAAGCTGCCGCGCAATTGCATAGCCATCGCAGAATGGATCAGCGTTCACCATGGTGTGCCAAGCATCAAGCGTTGGGTGAAAATCAACAAAAGGGATGAAATACGGACCGCTGTTGACTGTATCGGCATCTTTGAATGCGGTAATTACGACCCAATAGATTGGAAAAATCACAAAAGCCGACCAGAAGATCAACATGGAATAAGCCACAACTTTAGAAACTGGCGACATTTTGCCAATCGCAGGCGCCTCAAACAGGCGCTCGAACAGACTGCGCTCGGTTTTTTCGAACTTGAAGGATGTGTCACTCATGCTTTGGCCTTGCGCAACTGCTTGATCACAACATAATTGAAGAAAGATGAGCATACCACGACAGTTAAAATTAACAGCAGGTAAGCCACCGCAGCCGATGAGCCCATGTCGTTTGAGCGCCAGACAAAATATGAATGCAGGGAAATCGATTCCGTGGCGATACCGGGGCCGCCCGACGTCATGATGTTTGGGAGATCGACAATTTTAAATGCTTCAATCATGCGGATGAGGATAACAGTAACGGCAACTGGAACAATCTGCGGCCAGATTATTTCTCGAAAAATTTGAACGCTGGAGGCACCATCAACTTGGGCTGCCTCAACATGATCGCGCGATACGTTTTCCAGGGCCGCCAGCATGATGATAAAAACGAAGGGGATCCATTGCCAGCTGTCTCCAACAATCACAAACCAGCGAGAGGACCATGCATCACTTGACCATGCCCAGTTTTTGAGGCCAATCATTTCCCAAAAAGGTTGAAATGGGCCTTTGGTTATATCGAGCACCATTTTGAATGCATAGCCAACACCCAAGGGTGTGATCATCAATGGAATGAAAAACAACACGCGGAAAAAACTTTTTCCTTTGATGGGTTGGGAGCAGAGAAAAGCGAGTGCGGTGCCAATCAAGAACTGCAAAGAGCAGCCGACGATCACGTAAAAAAGCGTGGTCAATAATGTGCCCCATTGGTTTCCTGAGAGCAGCGTGCCCGCCAACAACCAACCGATAAAAAGCGCCATTGAAGCAGAAATCAAGCGGCCTATCATGCCAATCCAAGATGAGCCAGATTTGTAAGACCTATAAAGCCAACAGACTACCGCTGCCAATACGATGAAAATGAACAGCCAGCCAAAAACACTTATTGTTTCTATCCGACCCAGAAAATGCACACGCTCGGGGCCAGTGAACTCATTAAGGAAATTATCGAGACCAACAAACCTGAATTTCAGACCGGTGCCGGAGAATTTCACGCGACTTAATGCAAACAAGATGGAATAGAATGTTGGAAAGATTGCGAAGATCAAAATCAAAGAAACGGCAGGCGCAATAAAAAACGTGCGCGAGTGGCGATCAAACCATTCAGACCAAGATTCGGTGAATTGTAGGTTTTTGTTGGTCACGTCTTCTCGTCAATTCCTGTCATTCATGCTCCCTAACCCCGTCATTCCTGCGAAGGCAGGAATCCAGCTTCTTCTTCAAAATATTGAAACCGTCAAAACTGGACCCCTGCCTTCGCAGGGGTGACGGGAAAAGAGATGAGAATGAGAATTATTTTCTTTTTATATTAGAGAGTAAAGCAGGGCAGCTTTCGCCACCCTGCTATTATTGCACTATCTATTACTTGCTTGGGCCAAGCGCCAGAGCTTGGGACGCGATTTGCTTATCACGACCAAAATCTTCGGTGATCTTTTCCCAGCCTGCATCAATATTCTTCAGCGCTTCATCGACAGTGATTTCGCCAGCCATGTAGCGGGCGAGTTCAGTATCCAAAACAACTGAGGTATATTGTTGCGCACCCGGAATTTTCATATCCGAGGCCATGTTGGGGTTGTTAATAGCACCGTTGATTGCGCCCATATAGTTCTTGGCCAAATCTTCAGTCATGCCAGCTTTAGTCCAGAATGCAGTGTCCTTGAGCTGTGACAGGCGGTAAGGATTATAGCCTGTAGCACCCACGGTCACGTCCACGCTCGATTGAGCAGACTGGTTCATGTAAGACAGAAAAGCATAAGCAGCATCCTTCTTCTTTTGATCAGCCTTGGCGTTGATTGCACCAGCCCAGCCACCGAAGGCCGAGAATGGAGCGTAGTTGATGCCATCAACTGCAAAAGGAGCACTTTCCTTTGACACGGGAACGAGCTTACCGGTTTTGCGATCAAGCACTTCTTTCGAGCCAACAGCACCCACAGCGAATATCAAGTTCTTCACTTTGGCTGCATCAGGATCAAGCTGCAATGTGCCTGGATCGCCCCATTCGATCAGCAGGCCGCAACGGCCAGCCTTGAACAGACCACGGGTATCACCGATGTCCATGTTCAACTCTTCGGGTGGGCCATACTTTGTGGTTTCTTTGTAAAGTTCGAAAGCTTTCTTCCAGCCTTCGTTATTGATCATTGGCTTCATTGTGGCATTGTCAAAGTGGAAGCCCTGAGCGGTACCTTGTGTCTGCACAATTGGTGCAGCGATTGTTTGGATGGCGAAGTAAGACTGGGCATTACGTTTCTTGAAAATGCAAGAACCATAATCTGGCTTGCCGTCGCCGTTCATGTCTTGGCCGTTAATGGCCTTGGCAATTGCAATATAATCTTCCCATGTCTGAGGTGGCTTCAAACCAGCCTTTTCCAAAACGTCCTTGCGATAGTAAACCATCTGGAAGTCGCCATCGAGTTGGATGAGCTTGAACTTGCCGCCGATCTTCATGCCGAAATCGCGGAAATATGGCGCGATATCTGCAACGTCGATCTTAGTGTCTTTGGCAACATATGGATCGAGGTCTTCGAGCAAACCTGCTGAATCAAGTTCTACACCCCAGCCAGCTGCGAACACGGCAGCGTCAATCGAGTTGGTGCCGGTTGTCCAATCATTCTGAACCTTTGGGAAAATTTCAGCGAATGGCACTTCGGTTACCACGATCTTGGCACCTGTTGCCTTTTCGAAGTCTACGCCGCGATCCTTCAATGGGCCTGCAATTACCGGGCCTGGGCGTGTGAGAATGTTAACGGTTACACCGTCAAATTCGCCAGCCTGTGCTGTTGCGGCAAGTCCGGCAATCGCCGTTCCGCCCACAAGCATACTGGTTAAGAGCTTTCCTAATTTCATTAGACTTCCTCCCACTATGGCGACCCCTTTATGGGTATCGCAGTTGTTTTTACGTTTCCATTCGTCTGGCTTCTCTTTTTTGATCGTCCCGTACGCCAGTAACCGGATGGATAGAATATGCACTGAAATAACAGTTTGGCAATGCTGTCTTTTAAAAAATCTTTTGGCACTAAAAATCCGTGGTGACAAATTAGGCAGTGGCGACTGAGGGTTACAATTTATACTGGGTTGCCCTAGTCTTGGTCAATTCGTTGGAGATGTTCTGTTGTCGACGCCTGAAAGTGACTTGAGACAAACCAAGTGGCAAAAAGTCGTCGCTTATTTTGTGCTTTGGTTTTGGATTTTGGTTTGTGTTTTCCCGATTTATTGGGTGGCGATCACGTCGATCAAATCTGTGCCCGATATTGACGGGCTGCCTAAGTATTTGCCGTTTGTCGATTTTTCGCCGTCGCTTGATGCTTGGCGGTTCATTCTTTTTGACCATGCGGAAAACTTGGTGGCGAAGTTTTTTAACTCCCTGATCATTGCAAGTGCGGCTACCTTACTCACGCTGCTATCGGGCACGATGTTGCTTTACGGTCTGTCTCGGTTCAGGCGTCCCACCTCATTTATGGGATTCAACATTATCAACGTCATTCTCGCAACACGCATCTTGCCACCGGTCATTGTTGCTTTGCCGCTCTATCTCATGGCTTCTGCAACCCATATGCTCGACAACGTGCTTGCACTGATCGCGATCTATGTGGCCGTCAATCTTCCTATCGCTATCTGGTTGCTGCAACCTGCCATTGGCACCAAAGCGACTGAACAAGAAGAGGCTGCGCAATTAGATGGTGCCTCACAATTTAAAATCTATTTTGAAATTTTGTTACCGATGTTGAAAGTCAGCCTGCTGGCAACAGGGGTCATCATATTTTTGATGTGTTGGAATGAATATATCTTTGCGGTTTATTTGACGTCTGACCATGCCCAAACTTTGCCGCCTTGGATGGTGGGGCAGCTTTCAATGAAGGAGGCGCAGGTTGGAGGCGGCGCTGAGGAAGTGGCGCATCTCTGTGCCGCAACCGTGTTTATGATTTTACCAACGCTGGCACTCGCGGCGTTTGCACGGCGGGTTTATCTTCGACCTACTAAATACTAGAGAGATGACATCCTTGCTTGCGCTTGCCTTCAATATATTCATCAATCAATTGTTGAAAGCGCACTTTGCCGAAGCTGGGAAAATGGCCGCCATGGATGATGCTGACGGGTAAAAATCGTAGGCGTTGCATGCTAATTAAATAGTCTCCGATATTTGAGTGATAGGCATCATCAATCAACGGGCCATCATAGATCACATCGCCTGATAGAAATATTCCGGTCTTGTGTTCAAAAAGACCAATACCTCCCGGCGAGTGGCCGGGTGTGTGGATGACTTCGAAGGCGCGGTTGCCGAGATCAATTACATCACCATGTTGCAGAGTGAGACCGAGCTCAGCTGATTTTACGCGGTAAGCTTTAGTGTCCCAGCCTTCGGGGGTGGCATCAAACATGTCTTCTGTGGCGTAACGATCAGCGGCAGTGAGTTCGTTGCGGGGGTCAATTAATATTTCTGCTTCGGCGGCGTGAACCGCGCATTTTCCAAATTCATGGTGACAACCGATGTGATCGAAATGGGTGTGACTGGCTACGCAGGTGAGTTCGCGTTCGCTGACGAGCTTCACATGGTTGCGCAAACTGAAATGGCCGAGGCCGGAATCGAATAGCAAATCACCGTCACGCCCGCGCACATGCCACATGTTGCAACGGAAGAAAGGCTTGATCCAAGGTTCGTGAATGAGCGTGATGTCGTCACTCATGCGGATGGTTTCATACCAGTCTTCGGCTTTGATCATCGCACAAGTTTTACCATATGATTTACTTGGCAATCAAGCTGCACAGTCTGGCCGATTGCGAAGTCGGCTTCAGCCGCGGCGCGGATAATGAACTGGGTGCTGTCTGATCTTGCAAGTACGCGCTTATAACTGCCCTGATAAACGATGTCGGTTATTGTGGCCGAACCCAAGCGGCCTTTGGATTTTGTGATGGTGATGTGTTCGGGCCGGATGGCATAATTATTGATGATCGTACTTTCACCCATAAAGGTTGCAGAAAAGCGCGAAGCAGGTTGGGCATAAACTTTTTCGGGCGTGCCTTCGTCTTCGATCTGGCCATTGTTCATGACCACCACATGATCGGCCAAGGCCATGGCTTCTTCTTGATCGTGGGTGACATGGATGAAAGCTGTGCCGACACGTTTTTGAATGGCTTTGAGTTCATCCTGCATTTGGCGGCGGAGTTTTAAATCTAACGCGCCCAATGGTTCATCGAGAAGCAATACCGCCGGTTCCACGATAAGCGCGCGCGCCAATGCAACGCGTTGACGTTGACCGCCGGACAGTTGATGGGGTTTTTTGCCGGTTGATTGTGCGAGGCCGACGAGGGCTAACATTTCTTCGGCGCGATTTGTTCGGGATGTAAAATCCACACCGCGCATACGCAATCCGAAACCCACATTATTGGCCACCGTCATGTGCGGGAACAATGCGTAGTCTTGGAACACGGTGGCTGTGGGGCGTTTAGCGGGGGACACATTTGTACAGTCTTCGCCATTGATTAACACGCGGCCTGCGCTTGGTTGCAGAAAGCCACCTAGGATAGAAAGCAACGTGGTTTTGCCTGAGCCAGATGGGCCAAGCAAAACCGTATAGCTTCCGGGCTTGATAGCGAGCGATACATCATTCAGCGCTTTGGTTTGCGCAAAGTCTCGCGATAGATCCTGGATGGTCACGAGATCTTTCATGCTGGTCGTTTCCTAAACGCGAAGATTTCAAACAAAATGGCCATGAGGACTGATACACCGAACACGAGAGAGCCTACTGCATTGGTTTTTGGGTTTAGGCCTGCACGCAGTAAATTCCAGATTTCGACGGGCAGCGTGGTATCGAATCTTGTGAGAAGAAATGAAATCACAAACTCGTCCCACGAGAACGTCATTGATAAAAAGAAGCTGGCGAAAATAGCGGGCCATAATAATGGTGCGGTGATAAGCGATAGTACTTTCCATTCGGGGGCGCCCAGATCACGCGCGGCGCGTTCCATATTGGCTTGATGGTCGCCCATCTGGCTATAGATAATGGCAAAGCACAATGGCATGTTGATCACCACATGGCCGATGCCCACTGCGAGCAAGGATTTGGGGACACCGATGCGGTTGAAGAAAACGAGCAGGCCCATGCCAATGATGAGGTAACTGATGGTGAGTGGTGCTGTGATCAGGCCGCGCATCAATGCCGATTTTGGCAGATGAAACCGCGCGAAGCCCCATGCCGACAAGAAGCCGATCAATGTGGCCAAGGCTGAGGTTGAAAGCGCGACAAGAATGGAATTACCCAATCCGGCAATCAGGCGCTTATCGGCCAAAACGGCAGCATACCAACGCAGCGACGGGCCGTTGAAAGGTGGGATGGGGAAGAGTGAGGCTTGGAATGAGAATAGCACCAGCACAAACACAGGCAAAAAAATGAAGCCGTAAATGAGCGCAGCATAGACTATGGATGAGACGCGCAGCATCATGTTCGTTCGATCTTAAGCCAGCGGGCGCAGAACAGATAAGCGACCGTTACGACCACCATAAGGATAATTGAAAGTGCTGAGGCAGACGAAAAATCACCGCGCCTGCCAATTTGCATCATAATCAATTGCGGCATGAGCAATTCGTTATTTCCGCCGAGAATTTGGGGGGTGATGTAATCACCGATGGCCAGCACAAAAGTCAGAAACGCGCCGACCATAATGCCCGGCAAAGTGAGCGGCAGAACCACATGGATGAAACTGCGAATGGGCCCTGCCCCCAGATCGGCTGCAGCTTTGCGATAGTTCGGGCTAAGTTGTTTTAAGTTCGCATAGATCGTCAGTGTAAGGAGCATCACGAAGAAGTGGACAAAGCCGATGATTGTTGCACCACGCGTGTTGGCCAGTTGAATGGGGGCTGATAAAATTCCGAGATCAACCAGTGTGGTATTCACGAGGCCTTTTTCGGACAGCACTAAGAGCCAACTATAAGAGCGGACAACGTATGATGTCCAGAATGGCAAAACGGCCAAAGTGAGGGCCAGCCGCTGCCAGCGTTCAGGAACAATATCTGCCAATATCCAGGCGAAGGGATAGGCCAGCAAAATAGAAATGACGGTGACGAGGCCAGTGACTTCGAGTGAGTTGAACAGCGCATAGTAATAACTGGGGCTGTTGAAAAACTGAGCGTAGGACACGAGCGAAGGGCCGCTTCCGTCTTGAGGATAAAAGCTGATTGCCACCATGGCTGCAAAGGGCAGAACGAAAAAGGCCAGCGTCCATCCTAAAGCAGGACTAACGCTGGCCCACGCCACCCGGTTCTGAGGGAGTATCACGCGGTTCCCTATTTTGCTTGAATCATCTCAGTCCAAAGATCTTGCATCTTTTTGTCCAGCGCTTCGTTTGGTGCTGGATAGGCTTGTGCGCGCTTCAAGAAATCTGGCTGTTCCGCAAAACGCAGAATCTTTTTTTGGTCATCGTTCAGCGCAGCCTTGGTGTTTGACGGCATGCCCCAATAGCAACTGGATGTGGCAAGGCGGGCTTGGCCTTCAGGGCTCATCACGTATTGAATGAACTTCAGTGCCATTTCTTTATTGGCGCTGTCTTTGAACATCGCCAAGGATTGCGACCAGAGCACTGCACCCTCTTTTGGAATTGAGAAATCGAGCTCAGGCTTATCTTTAGCGATGCCGGCGGTGACCCATTCGCCGCCGCCCACAAGAATATCAGCTTCGCCTGTTGCCAATGCTGTTTGGCTTGAGGCCACGTCAGTTACAGCTTTGGCATTGGCTTTCATTTTTGCCAAGACCTCTTTAATCGCCGGAAGGTCGGCTTCGGTGAGTTCTGATGTCTTCTTGCCAATCGACATAGCGGCCATTCCAATCACTGGCAGATAATAATCGTAGATCGCAATGCGGCCCTTGTATTTATCGCTCGTCAATGCAGCGAGCGAATTCATATCAGCTGGATCAACTTTCGTTTTGTTGAAACCAATCGTGTTGTAGCCAAATTTTTCAGTGATACCGTAACGTTTGCCGTCGATCACCGTGCTGGAGTCCATTTTCACTTCGGGAAACAAGTCTGCCATTGGCAATTTATCTTCAGGCAATGGTTCAAATAGTTTCTTCTCGACGCCACGGTGGATGTCAATCGAGTCGATCACCATCACATCCCAATCACCGGGTTTGGACTGATCAACCAGCGCTAGCCCAGCGCCTGTGCCTTCAAATTCTTTGACGTTCACTTTAATGCCATTGGCGTCTTCGAATGGCTTCAATAAATTGGGATCAGAATGATCGCACCACACAAGGGCATTCAGATCGGCAGCAAATGAAGAATTTGCAGGCAATGCCGAGAGCATCAACATTGCGGCGAATGAAACGCCTGAAATTTTTGACACTAATGATTTTGTTTTCATTTGGTTCTCCAGCTTCTATCGCATTTTTTATAAATCTGAACCAATTCTATAATTGAGTCAATTCTAAAATTCTGATACAAAATAGAAATGACTGGACTTCGTGCTCGGCAAAAATTTGACCGCAACAACCGCATTTTAGAAGCGGCAGCGGAATTATTTAAACGCGACGGGTATGAAGCAGTGAAGATGGAAGCGATTGCTGCAGCGTCAGAAGTTTCAATCGGTACAATCTATAACTACTATCAAAACAAGGGCGATTTGCTGGTCGCCATTGTTTCAATGGAAGTGCATGAGGTGTTGCAGGCAGGTGAAGTTTTGCTAGAGCACCCGCCCCTCGATGCGGTCAAAGCGATAAATACTTTGGTTGATATTTATTACAAACATTCACTGGTGTATCTGAGCAAGGAAATGTGGCGGGTGGCGATTTCAATTTCGACGCAACAACCTTCGAGCCCCTTTGGAATTGCATATTCGGCATTGGACTGCGCATTGGTCAAACAGACCTGTGACGTGATTGAGAAGTTGCAATCGTTGGCATTGTTTCACCGGAATGTGGAAGCAAGGGTGATTGGCGAAGTGATCTTCAATAATCTGAATATGATGTTCATGGGTTTCATCAAGGACGAAGCCATGCCGTTGCAAAAACTGCGGCGACTGGTTCGTGCACAAAATCGTACGGTTTTATTGCCGTTGATTTAGTTTTTCAGCATAGCTAGATACTGTGATTTTGCGACCACCCACAACGTCATCCTGGCGAAGGCCGGAATTGGGCTTTTACTGGCACAACTCGTTGTTAGCCCGGCCCCGGCCTTCGCCGGGGTGACGGTATTATGGAGCTAGAGAATCTGTTTAAATTCAACTTACCGATGAATAAACTACTGAATTCTTGCAATCATTGCATCAAGCATCTTTGCCATATCGCCCGTCGCAATGGACTTGGCTGTGATGAGATCGGCCTTGGCACCTGAGGCGTTACCTCTACGCATGAGATAGGTGGCGCGCAAAATGTAGACTTCGGGCTCTTTGGGCGAAGCGACAATGGCTGCATCTAAATCTGCAAAGCCACCTTTTTCATCTTTCAGAATAATCTTGGCTTCGCCACGCGCCGAGTAAGCCACGCCGAGTGTTGGGTCAGACAGCACTGCGCTGGTGAAATCGGCTACGGCTTGCGCATTTTTATGGAGCACGAGATTGATGCGGCCACGATCATAAGCAGCTTTTGCATTTCTGGGGTCCGAATCTAAGGCAGCGTCAAAAGCTTTTAGAGCGCTCGCTACATCTTTTGCAGCGAGTGCTGCTTCACCTTGCCTGACCAGATCATCGGCAGGTGTTGCTTGCGCCGAACTTATCGCCAGCAAAACACAAAACGCCACCCATTTCATAGAACTTAAACCCATTTAAAAATCGCAAACGCCCAAAGCACGCACACCACCAGCCCACCCCAAATTTCGTCGCTTGCCCAGCCGACCCAAGCCAACATGATGAAACAACTGCCGAGAATGCTTATGAAGAGGCGGTCTCCTCGGGTCGTATCTAACCCAAATGCACCATGTCGCGGCGCGCCGCCGGGGGAGCGATATTCCAACGCGCCCATGGCGGCGATTGAGGTGAAGATGGCAATGAAGAAAATTCCCGTCGGCCAAGTCCAGACCATCCATGACAGGTCGAAGATTGATGTAGTCTGCATGTCTAAGCCTCCTTAAACGCGGCCCAGGGCAAAGCCCTTGGCGATATAGTTGCGCACGAAATAGATCACAACTGCGCCGGGGATCAGCGTCAGCGCTCCGGCAGCAGCCAATAGTCCGAGTTGATAACCTGATGCGCTGGCAGTTTTAGTCATAATTGCAGCGATGGGTTTGGCGGCAACAGAGGTGAGCGTTTTGGCAAGCAACAGCTCAACCCATGAAAACATGAAGCAGAAGAAACAGGCCACGCCAATGCCAGCGGCAATTGTGGGGATGAAGATGCGAAAGAAGAAGCGCGGGAAAGAATAGCCATCGACATAAGCCGTTTCGTCGAGTTCCTTTGGAACGCCCGACATGAAGCCCTCTAAAATCCACACCGCTAATGGGATGTTAAACAGCGTGTGGGAAAGTGCGACGGCCCACGGGGTGTCGAACAAACCGATTTGCGAGTAGAGTTGGAACACAGGCAGGGCAAACACTGCAGGTGGTGCCATGCGATTTGAGAGGAGCCAGAAGAACAGATGCTTATCGCCCAAAAATCTGTAGCGCGAGAAAGCATAAGCTGCGGGCAGAGCGACGGCCACCGATATGACAGTGTTGATCACAACATATTCAATTGAATTGATGTAGCCTGAATACCATGATGGATCAGTTAGGATTGTCTGGTAACTGGCGAGTGTGAAATTGTGGGGATAAAGCGTGAAGCCACCCAAAATTTCATTGGTAGTTTTGAATGACATGTTGAGGAGCCAATAAATTGGGATCATCAAAAATGTCACGTAAAGCACGGGAACATAGCGGCTGAGGTTTTTCATTTTATGCGTCCTCGTTCTTCATCATCAGAGTGTAGAACAGCCAAGACAGGAACAGAATAATCATGAAATAGATCAGAGACATTGCTGCTGCTGGCCCTAAATCAAACTGACCGAGCGCAATCTTAACCAGATCAATTGACAGGAAAGTTGTGGCGCTGCCTGGGCCACCGCCGGTGAGTACAGACACCTCGGTGTAAATCATGAAGCTATCCATAAAACGCAGCAGCACGGCAATTGTCAGCACGTGTTTTAACTTGGGCAATTGAATGAACCGGAACACTGCCCAGGTTTTCGCACCATCGACTTTGGCTGCCTGATAATAAGCATCCGGAATTGACACCAAGCCCGCATAGCAGAGGAGTGCCACAAGCGATGTCCAATGCCACACATCCATCAGCACAATGGTGAACCATGCGGCCACGGGTTGGCGCGTGTAGTTATAATCGATACCAAGACCGTTAATTACTTTAGCGAGCAAACCAATATCAGGCAGCGCCATAATATTCCACATGGAGCCTACGACGTTCCAAGGGATGAGCAGTGGCAATGACATCAAGACGAGACACACAGACACCCACGGACCTTTACGCGGCATGGTGAGGGCGACGCCGAGGCCGAGCGGAATTTCAATCGCCAGCACGATGCCGGAAAATAGAAGCTGACGCAGCAAAGCGGAATGGAAGCGTTCGGAATGTAGAACATCCTGAAACCAATGCACACCCGCCCACGTGAAAACATTATCGCCGAATGTTTCTTGAACAGAATAATTGACCACGGTCATCAATGGGACAAGCGCGTTAAAAGCCACCATGATGAATACGGGGGCAACCAGCCACCATGCTTTATTGTTTTGGGTTTTGCTGCTCATATGATCCACCCGTCGGCATAAATTTGGGTGTGGGCTTTATCAAAGGCCAAGTTCACTTTGCCTGTGGGAACTACTTGATCCTCAGGTAGGAGAAGTTTGATTGAACTGCCTGCGGCGCGGGTTTCAACGATACGGAAGCGTCCGGCGTCGGCGACTTTTACGACGTCTGCGGGAATGCCAGTTTTTGCGAAGCTCACAAATTCAGGGCGCACGCCAATTTCGAGCTTTTGGCTTTGACCTTTAAAATTTGCGGCGTTCTCAGATGCGATTGTTTGGCCAGCAAAACTGGCTTTTCCGCCCTTCACTTCGCAAGGCAAAACATTCATGCCGGGGGAACCAATGAAATGGCCGACAAAGGTGTGTTTAGGTTTTTCAAAGAGTTCGATGGGGGTTCCGATTTGTACGATCTCGCCATTGTTCATGACGACAACTTGATCTGCAAAAGTGAGCGCCTCGGTTTGATCATGGGTAACATAAATCATGGTGCGCCTAGTGCGTTGGTGAAGTTCCTTTAATTTGGAACGAAGTTGCCATTTGAGGTGCGGGTCAATCACCGTAAGCGGTTCATCAAACATGATTGCTGCCACGTCAGAGCGCACGAGGCCGCGGCCCAGTGAGATTTTTTGCTTACCATCGGCAGTCAAGCCGGATGCACGTTTTTGCAACGTGGAAGTGAGATCAAGCATTCCCGCAATTTCTTTAACGCGTGGATCAATGACGGATTCTGCAACACCACGATTGCGCAGTGGGAAAGCCAGATTATCATAAACCGTCATCGTGTCGTAGATAACCGGGAACTGGAATACTTGGGCAATATTGCGCTGTTCCGGGCTGGCACGAGAAACATCGCGCGCATCAAATAGAATTTTACCTTCAGTCGGCACCAACAATCCCGAAATCAAATTCAGCAATGTGGTTTTGCCGCAGCCTGATGGACCAAGCAGAGCATACGCACCACCATCGGCCCAATCGATCGATAATTTTTTCAAAACATAATCTTCATCGCGGTCCGGATTTGGAAAAGGCAAATAGGAGTGACGCAGATTTTCGATTGAGATTTTGGCCATTATGACACCAGCCTGTTGTTGGCGTCAAAGAACATAGCTTGATCAATATCAACGTAGAGTTTTGCTTGTGAACCTAAGGGCAAGGCGTGAATGCCATGTGATTGTGAAATCCAAGTGCTGTTGTCGATGCGGGTGTGAATGACGCTTTCAGAACCGGAAATCTCAGTCACAAGAACTTCAGCATCAAAACTGCCAAGTGCCTTTCCGTCCTTGTTCGGTGATACATTATAGGGGCGCACACCAATCATATAATTTCCATCAGGTAATTTAGAACCCGCCTGCCCTATGGGCCATTTCTGATTTCCGAAAATTGTTAATTGATTGCCGCGCTTCTCGACTTTTGCCGTGTTCATTGGCGGCTCAGAGAAGACTTGTGCTGTCAATAAATCATGTGGCTTACGGTAAGTTGATGATGTGGGGCCAAATTGGGTGATGTGACCTTCATGCATGGTGGCTGTATTGCCACCAAACAAAAGTGCTTCATTAGGTTCGGTCGTGGCATAAACTACAATTGCGTCACGATCTGCGAACAACTTAGGCAGTTCATCGCGCAACTCTTCGCGCAATTTGTAATCGAGATTGGCAAGCGGCTCGTCGAGTAGAATGATGTCGCTGTCTTTGACCAGTGCCCTTGCAATGGCTGTGCGCTGTTGTTGACCACCAGAGAGTTCAGAAGGCTTACGCTTTAACATAGGGCCAAGACGCAGTAGCTCGGCGGCCTTGCCGACGCGGCGCTCAATTTCAACAGCCTCCATTCCCGCTACACGCAACGGGGAGGCGATGTTGTCATAAACATTGAAATTCGGATAATTGATGAATTGTTGATAAACCATGGAGACATTGCGTTTTTGCACGGCAGCGCCTGTTACATCTCGGCCTTTGAAAAAAATCTTGCCGCTGGTTGGTTTTTGAATACCTGCGATGAGCTGCATCAATGTGGTCTTGCCAGCTAGCGTGGTGCCAAGCAAAACGTTGAAGCTGCGCGGTTCAAGCTTCAACGAAGTTTCATAAATGTGTGTGTCTGCGCCGACACGTTTCACAATGTTTTGAAGTTCAAGCGACATGGCGCTCAGCATTACCTTAAAAATAAAGAACCAATAAGTCCTAATCGGAAAAATTACCGAGGTGTGGATCGTACACACCTCGGCTACGTCACAGGGAGGAGACGTTAGATTGCGTTATTGCGCTGTTGTCCAGCGCTTGATCAGCTCATCATAGGCAATCGTTTCGCCTGGCGGCTTTTCATTGTCGAGCTTAGCCCATGGCGCATGATCCTTGCTCAACATTGTCGCTGGATCTTTCTTTTCAGCCAAGCGTGGACCGCAATCATGGTAAGTGTGGTTGGCTTTATCAGCCGCTTCCATACGTCCCATCAATGTATCCATTTGATCGGCCAAACGGTCCATAGCCTGTTGGGCTGTGAAGGCACCTGAATTCACGTCACCGATATTTTCCCAGAAGAGCTGAGCCAATTTCGGATAATCAGGAACGTTCACGCCTGTTGGCGTCCACGACACACGGTCTGGTGAGCGATAGAACTCGATCAAACCACCAAGATTTGGTGCGCGTTCAGTGAAAGACTTATGACGCACTGTGGAGTCACGTACGAAGGTTAAACCAACATGGCTCTTCTTCGTATCGACTGTTTTGGAAGTGATGAATTGCAGATAGAGCCAGGCTGCTTTTGTGTGAGCTGGATCAACTGCTTTCATCAAAGTGGCAGAACCCACGTCCTGGTAACCGCGCTGAGAGCCTTCTTTCCAATATGGACCATGTGGTGAAGGAGCCATCCGCCACAAAGGCTTTCCGGCATCATCTACAACATTGTTGCCTTCACTTTTTGGAACCACGAGCGATGCTGTGAACGCTGAGTACCAGAAGATTTGCTGAGCAACATTGCCCGAAGCCAAGGATGGCAGAGATTGGTAGAAGTCCAAATCAGCTGCACCTGGAGGGGCATATTTACGCAGCCATTCATCCCATTTGGCGACAGCGTAAACTGCTGCTGGGCTGTTGGCACCGCCGCCGCGCGACACTGATGCGCCAACGGGGTTGCACGAACCTTTTTCCATGCGAATACCCCATTCATCAACAGGGCGACCGTTTGGAAGACCAGGATCAGCTTCACCAGCCATTGAAAGCCAAGCATCCGTCATGCGCCAGCCGAGATCGGGCGCACGCTTGCCGTAATCCATGTGGCCGTAAATTTTCTTGCCGTCGATTTCTTTGATGTCTTCAGTGAAGAATTTGGCGATATCTTCATAGGCCGACCAGTTCACTGGAACGCCGAGCTCATAGCCATACTTAGCTTTGAACTTTTCTTTCAGGTCAGCACGATCAAACCAATCTTTACGGAACCAATAGAGGTTCGCAAATTGCTGGTCAGGCAATTGCCACAATTTGCCATCTGGGCCTGTTGTAAAAGCTGTGCCCATATAGTCTTTCAGATCAATGCCTGGGTTGGTCACATCTTTACCATCACCGGCCATATAGTCTGTCAAATTTACAGCGGCTTGTAAGCGAGCGTGCGTGCCGATTAAATCCGAGTCGTTGATGTAGGCATCGTAAATTGTGCGGTTTGTCTGCATCTGCGTTTGAATAGCCTGCACAACATCGCCTTCACCCATATATTGATGATTAATCTTGATGCCGGTAATTTCAGAAAAAGCCTTGGCCAAAACCTTGCTTTCATATTCATGGGTTGGAATATCTTCAGATACGATGTTTATTTCCATGCCTTTGAATGGTTTTGCTGCCTTTGCAAACCATTGCATTTCTTTCATCTGGTCATCCTTCGACAAAACCGAAGGTTGGAACTCTGCGTCAATCCATTTCTTTGCTGCGGCATCGTCCGCATAGCTTGGGCTTGCAAGCAAAAATAATGCCGCGGCAGCCGTTGCCATAAGTTTCAATTTCATTGGGGGATCCTCCATTAAATATTTCTGCGCCCTTGTTTCCAGCGCTGGCAACACTATCAAACGAAACAAAACGAACGTCAATAGCTAAAATAACGAAAGCGTTGTGCACTGCAACGAAAATTTTGCAGTGCAATGTTGCATTAAACGAAAAAAAGTGAAACTATGTGAATCTGTCGTCATTTTCACTTGCGATTGTGGCGCAAGGGTTCAAAGCCCTTTGGAAACCGAAAACTGAATGATTTGAGATGCTTGTTTTAACCCCGCGCCAATCGCAAATTTTGAGCTTTGCTCGCCAAACCGGCAATGTGCTGGTGGATGATTTGGCTGTTCGCTTTGACGTGACGCCACAAACTATACGCAAAGATTTGAATGAGCTTTGCAACAACCGCTTGTTAGCGCGCACCCATGGCGGAGCGATGCTTTCTTCAGGCGTGCAGAATATGACCTACGATTCGCGGCGGCAAATTGCTGCAACTGAAAAACAATCGATTGGTCGACACGCCGCAAAACTTATCCCAAATAATTGTTCGCTGTTCATCAATATCGGGACAACCACTGAAGAGGTGGCACGCGCTTTGATCCATCATGAAGGGTTGTTGGTAATCACCAACAACATCCATGTGGCCAGAATTTTAATGCCTTACCCGAATGTTGAAGTCATGATTGTGGGCGGCATGGTGCGGAGAACAGATGGCGGCATTATTGGAGAGCAGGCCATCGATATGATTGCGCAGTTTAAGGTCGATCATGCCGTGATGGGTGTATCGGCCATTGATGATGATGGCGCATTACTCGACTTTGATTACCGCGAAGTGCGCGCTGCTCAAGCCATCATGCAAAATTCCCGGAACGTTATTTTGGTATCAGACGGCATGAAGTTTTCACGGTCAGCGCCTGTGCGCATTGGGCATCTTTCGCAGGTGGATGTATTTGTGACAGACGTTCAGCCACCAGATTCAATTATTGAACTCTGCAAACATAAAGGTGTTCAAATTGATGTGGTTGGCACGCAATCCGAAACTAATATTGAAGCGTTGGCATCATGATGTATGATCTTTTTATTATTGGTGGTGGCATTAACGGATGCAGCATTGCGCGCGATGCGGCCGGGCGCGGCATAAAAGTGTTTCTGGCTGAGATGAATGATTTGGCGTCTGGCACATCGTCGGCATCAACAAAGCTCATTCACGGCGGACTGCGTTATCTCGAACATTACGAGTTTCGTTTGGTGCGTGAGGCGTTGATCGAGCGGGAAGTATTGCTCAAGTCTGCACCTCATATTATTTGGCCACTGCGATTCATTTTACCTCATCATCAGGGGCTTCGCCCGCGCTGGCTGATCAGGCTAGGGTTGTTTATGTATGATCATTTGGGTGGTCGCAAAATTCTGCCGCCTACGCGTAGTGTTGATTTGACGACTGATGTAACCGGCACCTCGCTCAAGCAAGAATTTACAAAAGCGTTTGAGTATTCAGACTGCTGGGTTGAAGATTCACGTTTTGTGGTTTTAAACGCGCGCGATGCAGCTAAAAGAGGTGCGGTTATCCGTACACGGACGAAAGTGCAATCGGCGCGTCGGATTGATGGTGGTTGGAGTGTTGATATTGTTGGCGACGACGGCACGATGGAGACAATCGAGACCAAAGTTCTGTTGAACTCTGCTGGGCCATGGGTGAGCGAAGTTTTGAGCACGGTGATTGGTCGCAATGATCCTGATAAGATTCGCATGGTGAAAGGCAGCCACCTCGTGGTCGATAAACTCTATGATCATGACCGTTGCTACATTTTTCAGAACGCTGACGGGCGTATTTGTTTCGCTATCCCCTACGAAAATGATTTCACGCTCATCGGCACGACGGACGAAGATCACAAAGGCGATCCTGGTAAGCCTAAAATCACCGAAGCAGAGACGACTTATTTGCTGGCTGCCGTCAGCGAATATTTCAAAAAACCAGTCACGCGCAACATGGTGCGTTGGTCTTATTCTGGCATTCGCCCTTTATATGATGACGGTGCAAGCAAAGCGCAGGAAGCAACGCGCGATTATGTTTTAAAGGTGGATCAACCTGAAGGCCAAGCGCCGTTACTTTCGGTATTTGGCGGCAAGATTACCACTTCACGCAAACTTGCAGAGCATGCGTTAGAAAAGTTGGCGGTATTTTTTCCAAATGCGACTGCGCCATGGAACCGAAACGCACAATTGCCGGGCGGTGATTTTGCAGTTGGTGATGTGGCTAAACATATTGAAGCTAAAAAGAAAGCTTACTCATTCCTCAAACCAGCAAATGTCGTGCGAATGTTCAAAGCGTATGGCACGGAGATTGATAAGATTTTGGGCGAAGCACGTTTTGCATCTGACCTTGGTAAATTCTTTGGCCCAGTCAGCGAACGTGAAATCGAATTCCTGCGGGCCAATGAATGGGTGACATGTGCTGATGATATTTTGTGGCGGCGCTCTAAACTTGGCTTGCATATGAGTGCTGAAGAGCAGAGTGCTCTACAGGACTATATGAGCGATAACGTTGCGAAGAACCCAAAAAAATCGGCAAAGAAATAAAAAGGAGCCAATTCATGAAAATTGCGTTGGGTGCAGATAGCGCTGGGAAACCTTTGATCGATGTGATTGAGGCGCATTTGAAAGCAAGAGGGCAACATTACGTTGTGAATATGAGCCAGAGCGGGTTCTATGCCGACCTTTCTGCAAAAATTGCAGGTGCCGTTATTGATGGTTCGGTTGACCGCGCTATTTTATCTTGCGGCACAGGTATTGGTGTTTGTATTTCAGCAAATAAAATTCCGGGCATCCGCGCTGCGCTGACGCATGATACCTACTCGGCAGAACGGGCGGCAAAATCTAACAACGCCCAGATCATTACAATGGGTGCGCGGGTGATTGGGCCAGAACTGGCCAAGGCGATCGTCGATATGTTTTTAGCCAGTGAGTTTGATCCCAATGGAACATCAGCTGAAAATGTGGCGGCGATTAATCGCCTAGACCGAACTTAGGTCCAAATACCGTAGCCGTCTTTCATGCGAAGGCGCACGCGTTCAATTTCTTCGTCTGACAAGATGACAGGTTGGCCTATTTGAAGGGCTAGATAATATTGCTTGGCTATTGTTTCGAGCTCAATTGCCAGCCACATGGCTTTATCTAAACTCGCGCCAACGGCAATCATGCCATGCGTGCCCATGATGCAGCCTGAACGACCATCCAAGGCTTTTACCACATGGGCGGATAATTCCTTTGAACCGAACACTGCATATTCCGAACAGCGAATATTTGGCCCACCAAAAGCTGCTATCATGTAATGGCAAGCGGGGATTTCTTTACGCAGCATCGATAGCACAGTTGCATAGGTTGAATGCACATGAACGATGGCGTTTACATCTGGACGCGCTTCATAAATATCAAAATGAAAGCGCCACTCTGTCGAAGGTTTATAAGGGCCAGAATAATCGCCATATTTGCCACCGAAAGGCAGCAGCGCCAAATCATCGGGCATCATAGTTTCATAGGGGCGCGATGTTGGGGTAATCACAACGCCTTGATTGGTGCGCACACTGATGTTGCCGGATGTGCCTTGATTGAGGCCCGAACGATTTGATTCTTGGCACGCATCAATAATGGCCTGACGTGTTACTTTTGAGTTTTCTGCAATCACTTTGTATCCCTTTCTGTGTATTGGCTTAAAGCGTTGGTGACGGGTGTGTCAAACAGTTTGGGTATAAAAAATCCGGTTATTCTTGTCTTGCCACGCAGGCGGTGCTTACATGCTCCAAATTAGAAACTAAAGCAGAGGAGAAAAATATAAAAATGACTAATCTCAAATCACTTCTGGCGGGGGCCGCCGTTTTTGCATTAATGACCAGCGCAGCCTTTGCCGCGGGCACATGGAACCGGGGTGCGAATGGCGATGTGCAATCGCTCGACCCGCATAAAACCTCAACAATCGAAGAAGGCAACATTACTGGCGATTTGTTTACGGGGCTGGTTGCTGTTGATTCCTCGGGCAACACCATTCCGGGTGCAGCTGAAAGCTGGACGGTTTCTGCCGATGGCAAAGTTTATACTTTTAAAATGCGCAAAGATGGAATGTGGTCTGACGGAACTCCCGTGACGGCTAAAGATTTCGTATTTTCAATCCGCCGTGTCGTCGACCCGGCAACAGCCTCAGAATACGCTTCTATGGCGTTTCCAATTTTAAATGCCGAACAAGCAAATGGTGGCAAGGCGAAGCTTGAAGATGTTGGTGCTAAAGCGATTGACGATTTGACGCTTGAAATTACTTTAAAAGGCCCCACCCCTTATTTCCTTGAAATGCTCACACACCAAGCCATGTATGGCGTCTCCGAAGCGAATGTCAAAAAATTTGGTAATGATTTTGTGAAGGCTGGCAACCTGGTTTCCAATGGCGCCTTTATGCTCGCTGAAAATATTCCCGGTGATCACATCAAACTGGTGAAGAATCCAAAGTTCTTTGATGCTGCAAATGTTGCACTCGACACTGTGAATTACATCCCTACCGAAGATCGCGCTGCTGGCATTAAACGTTTTCAGGCAGGCGAAGTAGACTCGATGAATGACATGCCGACCGAGCAATTGGCCGACCTTAAAGCAAAATTTGGTGACCAAATTCATCTGACCCCAGAATTAGGGACTTACTACTACGTGTTCAAAGACAAGAAAGCGCCTTGGAATAATGTAAAGCTGCGCAATGCCATTTCCATGGTGATTGACCGCGATCAGCTGGCCTCAAAAACGTGGCAGAATTCCATGATCCCGGCCTACTCCATGGTGCCCCCGGGCGTTAAGGGCTACACGCCGAGCATGATGAGTTACAGCACAATGCCGCAACTCGACCGCGAAGACGCCGCCAAGAAAATTTTTGATGAACTCGGCATTTCACCGGCCAAACCGCAAAAATTGGAAATTCGCTACAACACTTCTGAAAACCACAAGAACACCGCTGTGGCGATTCAAGAAATGCTGAAGCCTTGGGGCTTTGATGTTTCGTTGATCAACACCGATGGTAAAACCCATTATAGCTATCTTGAACAGCATGGTGATTTTGACGTGGCGCGGGCAGGTTGGATTGCAGATTTTAAAGATCCTGTAACCTTCCTAAACCTTGCCCACACAGGTGATGGCAATAATTACGCAGAATACAGCAACAAAGATTACGACGCGTTGTTGGACAAAGCTGCCGTTGAAGCTGATCCAGCTGCGCGCATGAAATTGCTTCAAGAAGCAGAAGTGATTTTCATGCGAGACATTCCACTTTTGCCACTGCTCTATTATGGCAACCATAATGTGGTTTCATCGAAGCTTCATGGCTTCGTCGACAATGTTATGGATAAGCACCCATCACGTTTTGTTAGCAAAGACTAATCACTGAACTCTAGGCCCGTTTGCAATTTATGCAGGCGGGCCTTTTTACAGGTGAAAGCCTATGCTGCGATATGTGTTCCGGCGGTTGCTGACGGCAATCCCCACGTTGTTTCTCATCATTACAATCTCATTTTTCCTGATGCATATCGCACCGGGTGGCCCGTTCAATATGGAACGCGGCATTCCGCCCGAGATCAAGGCCAATATTGAGCGCGTGTTCCATTTGGATGAACCCGTGTGGATGCAGTATTTCCGCTATCTCGGAAATCTGGCGCATGGCGATCTGGGGCCGAGCTATATTCTGATTAATTTTTCCGTGGCCGAATTATTTGCCCAGAGCCTGCCGGTGTCCATTCGCATCGGCTCTTGGGCCATGTTGCTGTCACTTGTGGTTGGTTCTGCCATGGGCGTTCTTGCTGCTTTGCGGCACAACAAGTTTATTGATTTCTTCATCGTCACGTTGGCCACAGGTGGATCAACCTTGCCGACCTTCGTGACCGCGCCCCTCATTCAACTCATCTTTGGTCTTACACTGCATTGGATTTGGATTGGCGGTTGGCATGATGGGGAGTTGTCTGCTGCCATCGGGCCAATCGTAACATTGGCATTACCTCAGCTGGCGACCGTGGCGCGGCTTATGCGCGGGTCGATGATTGAAGCTTTGAATGGCCATCACATTCGCACTGCGCGCGCCATGGGGCTTTCGGATTTTTCGGTTGTGGTAAAGCACGCCATGCGCGGCGCATTGTTGCCTATCGTTTCTTATGCTGGCCCTGCTGCTGCGGGTCTTGTCACCGGCTCCATCATAGTCGAAACCATATTTCAAATCCCCGGTGTGGGTCGCGCGTTTATCGATGGTGCGCTCAATCGCGATTATACTTTGGTGATGGGCACAGTGATTTTGATTGCCATTTTTACGATTCTTTTCAATTTCTTATCCGATCTTCTTTATGCTTTGGTTGATCCGCGGGTGCGTTATGACTGATGTTGTTGCGATGAAAGGTCGCTCACTTTGGATCGATGCATGGAACCGCTTAAAGGCCAACCGCGCGGCGATCATCAGTGCCATCTATTTGTGTTTCATTGTGCTGCTGACAATCATCGGCCCCAATTTGACAGGCCATGAATTCACCACACAATATCCAAGCTATGTGCGTGTGCCACCCAGCATTGAGCCATATCCAAAGGCTGATAAGCTTGATCAAGAGATCAAAGAGATTATCACGCGTGCTCATCTCACTTTGAAAGAGTGGAAGCAGGAGGGTGGGCGCTTTTTGGTGACTGTTACGTCTACCAAACCGATTGATGATCGTGTGACGCGGTATCTTGATCGATCAGACTCATTCAAAGACGGCAAGGTGGAAAGCAAATCTACTGATGGCATGGAGATGACGTTAAGCGCTTCGGTGCAACATCTCTATTTCTTCTTCGGCACAGATATCAGCGGTCGCGATCTTCTCACCCGCACATTGATGGCAGGACGCGTGTCACTTTTGGTTGGGCTCCTTGCAGGTATGGTCGCTGTGACTATCGGTGTTCTTTATGGTTCGGTATCGGGTTTTCTCGGCGGCAAGACTGATGAATTTATGATGCGCATTGTTGATATTCTCTATGCGCTTCCATTCACATTCTTTGTGATCATGCTTGTGGTATTTTTCGGTCGTAACTTCATGCTGATGTTTTTGGCTATTGGTGCGGTGTTGTGGCTTGATATGGCGCGTATTGTGCGCGGGCAAACGCTCTCTTTGAAACGCCAAGAATATGTGCAGGCTGCTGAAGCGATGGGGGTTAACAGCTGGGGCATCCTGATGCGCCACATCATTCCCAATATGTTGGGGCCAATTATCATTTACGTCACTTTGTTGGTGCCGCAAGTGATCATTCTCGAAAGCTTCCTCTCTTATCTGGGCCTCGGCGTTCAAGAGCCAATGTCGAGTTGGGGTGTTCAGATTTCACAAGGCTCGCGCAATATGGAGGGGGCAAGCTATCTGCTCATTATCCCCGCGCTGTTTTTGACGAGCACTTTATTTGCACTCAACTTTATCGGCGATGGTCTGCGCGATGCGCTGGACCCAAAGGATCGCTGATATGAAACCTGTGCTTGAACTTAAAAATGTAAAAGTGAGTTTCGATACGCTGGACGGAAATGTTGCCGCCGTTAAGGGCGCTAACATTATTGTAAGAGCGGGAGAAACCATTGCCATCGTCGGTGAGTCTGGTTCCGGCAAAAGCCAGTTGATGATGGGTGCTATGGGGTTGCTCGCAGCCAACGGTAAAGCGGAAGGCAAGGCACTGTTTGGCGATCAGAACCTCATCGGCATGAGCAAAGTTCAGCTTAACAGTATTCGCGGTTCAAAGATCACCATGATCTTTCAGGAGCCAATGACTTCGTTGGATCCGCTTTATACCATTGGCAACCAGCTGATCGAGCCTATCAAACGCCATTCTCATCTTGATCATACTGCCGCCCGAATGCGCGCGCTTGAAATGCTGGAGTTCGTAAAGATCAAAGAACCAGAACGGCGGTTGCGTTCATATCCCCATGAAATGTCCGGCGGGCAGCGCCAACGCGTGATGATCGCTATGGCACTCGCCAACAATCCAGAATTGCTCATTGCCGATGAACCGACGACTGCACTCGATGTGACGGTTCAAGCGGAAATCCTCGAACTCATGGCCAGCTTGCAAAAGAAAATGGGCATGGCGATGATTTTTATCACCCATGACCTTGGCATCGTGAAGCGCATCGCCAACCGGGTTTATGTGATGCGCAAAGGTGAAGTTGTTGAAGAAGGTGACACCAAAACTGTTTTCGCAAAACCTAAACATGAATATACTAAGGCGCTGCTCGACGCTGAGCCATCAGGGCGCAAATCTCCGACTTCACCAAAAGCTCCGATCGTTTTGAGCGGGTCTAATGTGCGCGTCACGTTCAATATCGGCGGAGGCTTTCTGGGGTCACCAGTAATCCAACTGAAAGCAGTCGACGGCGTTTCGCTGGTTTTAAAGCAAGGCCAGACGATTGGCATTGTGGGAGAATCAGGCTCTGGCAAATCGACATTGGCGCGGGCCTTGTTGCGCTTGTTGCCAAGCCAAGGGGCTATCAACTTTGAAGGCCAGTCGATCACTGGTTTGGATAAAACGCAAATGCGACCGTTGCGCAAACAGGCACAAATTGTTTTTCAGGATCCCTTTGGCTCGCTTTCCCCGCGCATGACAGTTGGCCAGATTATCACCGAGGGTCTCATCGTGCATGAACCTGCGATGACCAAAGCCGCACGAGATTTGCGTGCCATTCAAGCTTTGGAAGAAGTGCAGATCGATCCGGCTTTACGTAATAGATACCCCCATGAATTTTCGGGCGGGCAACGACAACGCATCGCGATTGCGCGCGCCATTATCTTGAAACCAAAGTTGATAGTGCTCGATGAGCCAACATCGGCGCTAGACCGCCAAGTACAAAAGCAAATTGTTGACCTATTGCGCGATTTGCAAAAAGCAAATGACCTTTCATATCTCTTTATCAGCCATGATCTTGCGGTGGTGCGAGCCATGGCCGATTACGTTATTGTGATGAAAGATGGCGCGATGGTCGAGCAAGGCAGTGTTGACGATATTATGGATCACCCGCGCGAACAATATACGCGTAATTTGATGGCAGCGGCTTTTAGCAATTGAAACCATTCTTCCCCTAATGCAGGGGAAGAATGAAACTGCGCTAGCCAACAACAAGCCATTTCTTCGGATCATGTTGTGATCTATCAACCGACACAAGCGACTGCGCCAAATCCGCCAGGCTGTCCAAACTATGAACCGGACGAAACTCATCCACATATGGCATCATGGCGCGGATGCCCTCGGCTTTGGCTTGGAATTTATCGAAGCGCAGAAGCGGGTTGAGCCAGATGATGCGTTTTGCTGAGCGTCGCAGGCGCTGCATTTCTTCTTTAAGATGCATCACGTCTTCGCGGTCCAACCCGTCAGTCATGATCAATACATGCGCGCCTGAGCCCAACATACGTCTGGCCCATTTGAAATTAAACTCATGCAGCGTGGTGCCAATCCGGGTGCCGCCGCTCCAATCTTTAACGTTTGCGGAAACCCGTGCGATGGCTTCATCCACATCCCGGCGTTTCAAATCACGCGTCACATTCGTAAGGCGCGTTCCGAAAAGGAATACGCTGACACGTTGGCGATCATTGCTGAGGGCATGGAGAAATTGCAAAAACATGCGGCTGTAATTTGAGCATGATCCAGAGATATCGCAGAGCACAACAAGTGGTGGCTCACGCCATTTGTTTTTCTTATGTGCCAGTTTAATCATTTGCCCGCCTGAACGCAGAGAGTCGCGCATAGTACGGCGCATGTCGACGCGGTTGCCAGTATATGCCACTTCAAAGCGGCGGGTTTTGATTTCGGCACGGTGCATCGTCATCCGAGCAATGGCGGCTTTGGCTTCGGACTGTTCGGCCACAGTCATCTGTTCAAAGTCTTTGGCCCGCAGCACTTCATCTGATGAGGCGGTAAAAGTTGCGTCAATTTCCAGCACATCATTTTTCTGCTTCGGAACGTTGATCGTTTGCTCTTTGTCAAACATCGCTTCGGCCAAACGGCGATAGCTGGGTGGTTTTTTTTTGTCGTCAGCTTTACGGGCTATTTGTTGATACATAAGTTGCATCAACTGCTCGAGCATTTTGGGCTTTTTCCAAAATACGTGGAAGGCCTGTTCAAAAATTTCATTATGTTCGCGTTTCTTCACGAAAATCGCATTCAGCATCCAATAGAAATCCTGGCGTTCGCGCAGCGCGCCCGCCTGTGCCGCATCGAGCGCATCGAGCACAGCACTTGGCCCAATCGGCAATCCGGCTTCACGCAAGATACGCGCAAAATGCATAATATTTTCGGCGAGCTTGCCTGAGGGCACGGGTTTGTTTTGATTGGCGGCTTCTAGCATCAGCCTTGCTTCATATGGCGGATGTCATCTTTGACTTGATCAAGAATCCGTTTGGCGTCGGAGCCTTCCATACGCGAAATATCGTCTTGATATTTGAGCAACACACCAAGCGTATCATTGACCATTTGTGGATCGAGCGACACGCAATCAAGTTCATGAAGGGCCGTCACCCAATCGAGCGTTTCGGCAACGCCTGGCACTTTATAAATATCGCCTTTACGTAGAGCTTGTACAAACGCCACGACTTCCTTGGCCAGCGCGTCCGAGGCATTGGGCCTGCGGGCTTTGATGATGGCCAGTTCGCGCGCTGCATCGGGGTATCCTACCCAGTGATATAGGCACCGGCGCTTTAATGCGTCATGCACTTCACGCGTGCGGTTAGAGGTGATGATGACGATGGGCGGAGTTGCGGCTTTGATTACGCCAAGCTCAGGAATGGTGATCTGATAGTCGGAGAGTACTTCTAGCAGAAAAGCTTCGAAGGCTTCATCGGTGCGGTCCAGCTCATCGATCAGTAAGACAGGCGCTTGACCACCCTCGCTTTCGAGTGCTTGGAGGAGTGGGCGGCGGATAAGGAATCGTTCAGCAAAGACTGAATTGCTAAGGCGGTCACGGTCCACCTGCCCTGCCGCTTCTGCCAATCTGATTTCGATCATTTGAGCGGCATAGTTCCACTCATAGACGGCGGAATTAACATCAAGGCCTTCATAACATTGCAGGCGGATGAGTTTGCGGCCTAACGATGTTGCCAGAACCTTCGCAATTTCAGTTTTGCCAACACCTGCTTCGCCTTCGAGAAAAAGTGGGCGGCCCATTTTGAGTGTTAGAAAAACCACAGTCGCGAGATCACGACCAGCGACATAACCCGTGGATTTCAGGAGATCGACTGTGGCATCGATGGATTGGGGAAGGTTCATGACGTGTTTTACTTTTCTTCCGTCATTCCCGCGAAGGCAGGAATCTCTGTTGTTCCCAAACGCAGACGCCCGCCTGCGCGGGCATGACGGGTGTTGGGTGGTGCTCCCCCAAATTTCAGTTTGGAGGAGCGCTATTTTCTACTTCGCCGCAGCTACGGCTCTTCCAGCCAGCACACTCACCAAATGAGCGCGGTAGGCTGCTGTGGCGTGCATGTCAGACATTAAGCCTTTGGCTGCGATTTTCACAGAGGATGCAGATTTGGCGGAGAAGTCTTTGGCCAAAGCCGCCTCAATATCGGTGGCGCGGAAGGCCGATGCGGCAGCTCCGGTGACGCCAACGCGCACTTTGCCTTTAGCGTCTTGGGATAAAAAGACACCTGTTAAAGCATAGCGCGAAGCAGGGTTGGGGAACTTCTGGTGGGCGGATTTTTTCGGGATTGGGAAATGCACCGCAGTGATAATTTCACCAGCTTTGAGCGCTGTCTCAAACATGCCAGTAAAAAATTTATCAGCTTCGATCTTGCGCTTGTTGGTTTCTATTGTGGCACCCAAACCTAAGCATGCTGATGGATAATCAGCTGCTGGATCTGCATTGGCGATGGAGCCACCAATTGTGCCTTTATGGCGCACATGAACGCCACCAATTTTTCCGGCCATTTCTGCAAGGGCTGGAATGGCTTTCTTTATTTCTTTTGAGGTGGCCACTTCCATGTGGGTGGTGCCAGCTTTGATGGTGACCATGGTTTTGGAAAGCTTGATTCCACCGAAGTTCTTGATCGCCGTCAGATCAATAATATCAGTGGGTGAGGCAAGGCCTTGTTTCATGGTGGGCAGAAGGGTGTGGCCGCCGCCCATATATTTGCCGTCCTTGGATTTTTTGAGCATGGCCGCAGCCGCAAGAACTGTGGCTGGGCGATGATAATTGAAATTTTCCATTATTCTTTTCTCCCAGTTCTATTCTGCAGCTATTTTCATGGATTGCATGGCCGTCCACACTGTCAGTGGCGTGGCTGGCATGGCGATGTCACGCACGCCCAAAGCATGGGTAATGGCGTTGATCACGGCAGGAGGAGCAGCAATGGCACCCGCCTCGCCGCAGCCCTTCATGCCGAGCGGATTTGACGGACATGGCGTGCAGGTGAAGCCCAATTGGAAGTTTTCAATGTGAGGCATATTGGCGGCGCGCGGCATGTTGTAATCCATGAAGCTGCCTGTCAGCAGCTGACCGGAATCTTCATCATAGACAGCACCTTCAAGAAGGGCTTGGCCAATGCCTTGGGCAACACCGCCTTGCACTTGACCTTCAACGATCATCGGATTGATCAGATTGCCGAAGTCATCGACAGCTGTGTAGCTGGCAATTTTGGTGAGGCCGGTATCAACGTCCACTTCTACTTCGCAGATGTGAACGCCAGCTGGGAACACGAAGTTTGATGGATCGTGGAAGGCTGACTCTTTGAGGCCCAGTTCAATTTCAGACGTATTGAACTTGTGGCCCAGATAAGAGGCCAAGGCCACTTCGCCAAAGCCCATTTTCTTGTCGGTGCCTTTAATTGTAAATGTACCGTCTTTGAACTCCACGTCATTGACCGAGGATTCCATCACCGCCGCTGCAATCTTCTTGGCCTTGGCTTCAATTTTATCCAAGGCTTTGGAGATTGCCGTCATGCCAACCGCTCCCGAGCGTGAGCCATAAGTGCCCATGCCCATTTGCACTTTGTCAGTGTCGCCATGCACAATCAGCACATTGTTGATATCCACGCCTAAGCGTTCAGATACCAATTGCGCAAAGGTTGTTTCATGGCCTTGGCCGTGGCTGTGTGAGCCCGTGAGAATTTCCACGGTGCCAATGGGGTTGACGCGGACCTCAGCGGATTCCCATAAGCCAACACCTGCACCAAGCGAACCAACGGCTGCTGACGGGGCAATACCGCAAGCTTCGATGTAAGCTGAGAAGCCGACGCCACGCAGTTTGCCATTTTTTGCAGATTCCGCTTTGCGTGATGTAAAGTTTTTGTAGTCGGCCATGGCAAGGGCCTTATCAAGCGAAGCGCCATAATCGCCAGCATCATACATCATGATGACTGGGGTTTGATGCGGGAAGCTGGTCACGAAGTTCTTCCGGCGGAACTCTGCTGGGTCCATCTTCAGTTCGCGCGCTGCGGTTTCAACAAGGCGTTCCACGACATAAGTGGCTTCTGGGCGGCCTGCACCACGGTAGGCATCCACAGGAGCGGTGTTGGTGTAAATCGCATCCACCTCAACATAGATATTGGGGATGTTATATTGGCCTGAGAGCAATGTTCCATAGAGATAGGTTGGAACGGCAGCCGAGAACGTTGAGAGATATGCGCCCATTGATGCTTTGGTATGAACGCGCATGCCGGTAATCTTTCCGCTCGCGTCCATCGCCAGTTCGGCCTTGGTTACATGGTCTCGGCCATGGGCATCGCAAAGGAAGCTTTCGGAGCGTTCGCCCGTCCACTTGATCGGACGGCCACCGATAAATTTCGAAGCCCAAACACAGGCCACTTCTTCACCGTAAATAAAGATCTTGGAACCAAAGCCACCGCCCACATCTGGCGCAATCACGCGCAGCTTGTGTTCAGGTGCCAATCCGTGGAAAGCGGAGATCACCAGCCGTGCAACATGGGGGTTTTGGCTGGTGGTATAAAGCGTATAACTTTCAGTGCCGGTGTCATATGAACCGATCGCCGCGCGTGGTTCCATTGCATTTGGGATCAGACGGTTATTGACGATATCCATCGATGTAACGTGCGCTGCTTTAGCAAAAGCCGCGTTGGTGTCGGCTTCGTTGCCGAGGCTCCAATTAAACACGCGGTTATCAGGAGCCAGGTCATGCACATTGGCCTTGGACTTCATGGCTTTGGCCACGTCCACGACGTGGGGCAGAACGTCATATGATACGACGATGGCCTGCGCAGCAGCGCGAGCTTGCTCTTTCGTCTCCGCTACGATGAGGGCAACTTGATCACCCACAAAGCGCACTTTATCAAGTGCTAACACGGGATGCGGGCCAGCCTTCATCGGCGAGCCATCCTTGGAGTGGATCATCCAACCACAAATCAAGCCGCCGAGTTTGTCTTTGGCCACATCTTCGCCAGTGAAAATGCCAACCACGCCGTCCATCTTGCGGGCCTTGGCAGTGTTGATGCCTTTTATTTTGGCGTGCGCATGAGGTGAGCGCAGAAAATAACCAATCGTTTGGTCTTTCAGATTAATGTCGTCGGTGTAATTGCCTTTGCCTGTAATGAAGCGAAGGTCTTCTTTGCGGCGCACTGATGCGCCAATGCCGGTTTTCGTATCAGCCATGATAATCTCTTCCCTCACATATTCGCTGCGCCGGCCTGTACGGCCTTGACGATGTTATGATAACCGGTGCACCGGCAGATATTGCCTGATAGCTCACGGCGGATGACGTCTTCGCTCACATTTTTGCCATTGCGTTTTACAATATCAATTGCAGACATAATCATTCCTGGCGTGCAGAAGCCGCATTGCAAACCGTGATGTTCCTTAAACGCAGCTTGCATGGCATGCAGATCACCACCCTTTGCCAAACCTTCAACGGTGGTCACCTCTGCACCCTCGCAAGCCACAGCCAGCGTTGTACAAGATTTAATCGCCTTACCATTTACATGCACAACACAAGCGCCGCACTGGCTCGTGTCACAACCAACATGCGTGCCTGTCATCCCTTGGTACTGGCGGATAAAATCGACCAATAAGGTACGCGCTTCCACGTCCCCGCTCACGGCTTTGCCGTTTAGCTTCATTTTAACAACGGACATTTGGATCCTCCCAGATAATGTCTTAAAATTTTTGACGAGACATTTTTATCGTTCTTCGTCGGACTCGCATCATCGCTCTAAAAATGTGTTTTAGTCTAGGGGTGATTTGGGGTTTGGGGAAAAAATATCGCACGTTGCTATGTTGTCCGCTCTGCCCACCAGCAGAGCAGAGCGGAAATGACGAGACTGTTGGAGCGGATTATCTCAAACTGGGCGGCCTTGCGTCTAACCATCTGCCGTCTTGCCCAGCAGAATCGACAGCTGCTTTAATCGCTGCAATGGAACGCAGACCATCGACGGCGCTTGGATAATGGCAGGCTAGCGGATTTGGCGTGCGATCTTCTTTCTTGGCGTGAATGACTTCAGATAGATCAGAATAAATGTTCGCAAATGCGAGAGGCATGCCTTCGGCGTGGCCCATGGTAACGCGACTCGCGCGATCGGCTTCGGGGGAAAGGTCAGGCCCGCCGCGCTCGAGGACAGTTGTGCGGCCATTCAGTGGGGTCCAGTAAAGCTGGTTTGGCCATTCTTGGGCCCAGCGCAAGCCGCCTTTTTCACCGAAGACTTGTATGTTTAACCCGTGCATTCGGCCTACGGCGACCGAGCTTGTCCAGAGGCGCAACCTGGCACCACCGCTCATTTTGAAACTGACCATCGCATCATCTTCCAACGTACGCACATCAAGGCACGACGCGAAATCAGCCGTTAAAGATTCTGCGTCTTGGCCCGACACAAAACTCGCCATATGCAATGCGTGAATGCCGCAATCAGCAAACTGTGCAGAGATGCCAGCCATTGCAGGGTCGTAACGCCAGCGCACACGAGGATTATCTGCATCTGCGGCGTCGGCGTGAAAGCCATGTGCAAATTCGGCTTTGATCAAGCGCACTTTGCCCAAATCGCCCCGCGCCACCATGGCCCGCATATGGCGCACGAGTGCATAACCCGAATAGCCATAATTCACAGCACATATGCTGCCGGTGCGTTTTGTCGTGGCCACAATGTCTTCAGCTTCTTCGACGGTAATCGTCATTGGCTTTTCGCAGAGCACGTTAAAGCCCGCTTCAAGGAAAGCTTTGGTGATTTCATAATGAGTAGAGTTTGGCGTGGCCACTGTAACCAAATCAACGCGGTCTGTGCGACTGCTTTCACCTTCCAACATTTCGCGCCAATTTCCGTAGGCGCGGTCTTCGTGGATGCCCAGTTCCTGGGCATAGCTGCGGCCGCTTTCGGCATTGGCGTCAAGTGCGCCTGCTCTGAAATCATACAATCCGTCGAGTGCAGCGCTAATTCTGTGGGCTGGGCCAATTTGGCTGCCCCTGCCCCCGCCGATCATGCCCCAAGATAATTTTTTCATTTATGTCTTCCCTTAAAAACTTGTCACTTCAACCCAGCGGCGCAATTCATGCGACGCCCAGGCGGCTTCAATTACTTGGTTCACTAACACTCCATCTCGGAATGTAGGCCAACGTGATTTACCCTCAGCAATTGATTCCAGAAAATCTTTTGCCTCGATGATGATTTGGTCTTGATAACCCGTGCCGTGGCCCGGCCCCAAGCAAAATGGTTCGTAATCCTTGTGTGTGGGGCCTGTTAGAATTTTTGTGAAGCCTTGGCGATTTGCCGCTGCACCACCCTTATAGAGCCAGAGTGCATTTTGATCTTCTTGATCAAACCGAATAGCACCTTTTGTACCAAAGATTTCATAGATGTAACCCATCTTGCGGCCTGTGGCGACGCGGCTGATGAATAACGAACCCATCGCACCCGATGCAAAGCGACACATGATTTGCGCTTGGTCATCATTGGTCACAGGTTTTGGGCCTTCCGGCGAGGGCCGCATTCTATGAACGGTTTCAATGTCGGCTATCAGTGATGTGATAGGGCCAGCAAGTGCGAAAGCAGCGTTGATGATGTGGGGCGACAAATCTCCCATATTGCCGTTTGATCTGCCGCTGGCGCGCCAATTGAAGGCCAAGTTCGGATCAGCATAAAAATCTTCCGTGTGCTCGCCACGGAAAGATGTCATTTCACCAATTTCACCTGATGCAATGATCTCACGCGCCATTTGCGATGCGGGAGTGCGAATGTAATTAAATCCAGTCATATTGATAAGGCCGGACTGTTCGGCTGCGGCCATCATCATGCGACTGTCTTCAAGCCCCAAGCCCAATGGTTTTTCGCATAAAACATGTTTGCCTTTTTGAAATGCAGCAATGGCAATTTCGCGGTGGGTTTCTTGTGGGCTGGCGATGACGATGGCTTCAACCTTTGGATCATCAACCAATTTGCGCCAATCTGATGTGGAACGTGCAAAGCCAAATTGACGAGCTTTATCGGCAGCGCCTTGGTCTGTTGTGGTGCAGATCATCTCTAAGCTGGGGCGCAACTTAGTGTCGAATATCGCACCTACTGCGGCCATCGCCACAGAATGTGCCTTACCCATATAGCCGCCGCCAACGATAGCTATACCAATTTTAGTCAATTCATGAGCCTCTGATTTGCAATCGATTGCAAACATCACACACCGCATTTAAGCTGAACCGTCAAGAACGACACGTTAGAAATTGTGAGCACACGTGAAAAATATCAAAAACAAGCATTTTCTGGTTCTGGGCCGCGCAGGCCTTGATCTTTATGCCGATCCGCCGGGAACGCGGACTGAAGAGGCAATGGGGTTTTCATCCGCGCTGGGTGGTTCAGCGGCGAATATTGCTGTGGCTATTTCAAAACTGGGCGGGCGGGCTTCGCTGATCAGCTGTGTTTCAGATGATGCAGTTGGGCGTTACATTTTAAATCAACTGAAAGCTTATGGCGTTGCGTGTGATCATATGCATATCGTTGCAGGAGAAGCACGGAGCAGTTTGGCTGTGGTGGAAACCCGCGCTGAAAATTGCCAGTCGGTGATTTACCGCAACGGCGCTTCTGACTTTCAGTTGGATAACATGCATGTGCAGAATATTTCGTATTCCGATTACGGCGCATTGATTGTGACTGGAACAAGCTTGGCGGTTGAACCCTCTCGAAGTGCAACCCTACTCGCAATGAAACATGCGCGTGATGCTGGATTGCCTGTCGTCATTGACATCGATTATCGCCCTTATTCTTGGGCGAATGCGGATGAAGCTTCACAGATTTATTTAGGTGCTGCCGCAATGTGCAATATTGTGATCGGCAATGATGTTGAATTTGGCGTAATGGGCGAAGGCCTAACGTTAGCGCGAAAACTTGTACAGTCAGCCGATGTTGTGATTTATAAAATGGGTGAGAAAGGTTCTATCACTTTAACTGGGCAGCAAGAGTTTGAGACTGGAATCTATCCCGTCACTGCACTCAAACCCACTGGGGCCGGCGATGCGTTTATGGGTGCATTCATCACCAGTTGGGCAGATGGTCTCGATATCAAAACTTGCGTTAAGCGCGGTTCTGCAGCAGCCGCCATCGTCGTTACTAAAGTTGGCTGTGCGCCAGCGATGCCCGAAGCAAAAGAACTCGATCAATTTATGAAAGACCATGCCTGATGCATATTCCACCATACGATAACAAAAACAAAGCCATCGTCGATGTAGATGATGCGCGCGTGCCGCTTAATTATTTTAACATCGTAAAACTGAAGCGCGATCAGGTTTTTGAATATCGTGTGCCGGGTTATGAAACGGCAATTGTCCCAGCCACGGGAACGATTGAAGTTTCTGTTGAAGGCGAGAATTTCGAAAACATCGGCAATCGCGGTGTTGATGTATGGGACGGCGAACCGGAGGGAGTTTATGCGCCCACCGCTTCAAAAGTTCGCATGGTATGCAAATCGGATACTGCAGAAGTGTTTGTGGCGGGCGCAAAGTTTGATCAAGTGCTTGCACCCTTTGCGGTTCGAGCGGCAGATATTGATAAAATTCAATATGGCAGTGATGACACCAAGACCCACCGCAAGATCAAACATATTTTCGGCACGAAATATAAAGACCGCGTTGGGCGCTTGCTGGTTTCGGAATTGTTCACGGTTGGTCAAGGCGGCTGGTCGGGGTTTCCACCGCATAAGCATGACACAGACCGTCTTCCCCTCGAAACGCGCCATGATGAAACTTATAATTTCCGCTTCCGCCCCAATCATGGGTTTGGCATGCAACTGGTGCAGCGCGAGGATGGTAAGGTGGGCGATGCTTACCATATCATCGATGGTTCCACGATTGTGCTCGACAAAGGCTATCACCCTTGCGTGGTGGGGCCGGGATATGAAATGTATTATTTCACTATTCTTGGCGGCCTTAGCCAGCGCTCATTGGTGCAATTTTTCCAACCTGTGCATGCCTATCAAGTGGAAACCATTCCCGGCATAAAAGATATGATCGCGAAATTTAAATGACCGTTGCCAATCTCGTAGATGTATTGAAGCCTGCCCTTGCTGGTCGATATGGTGTGGCTGGTTTGGTGGTGCTCGGTTGGGAGGATGCGCGGGCTTATGTGGAGGCTGCTGAAGAATTAGACGTTTCTGTTATTCTTCAAGCTGGCCCCGGCTGTCGCAAGCACACTCCTGTTCCGATCTTGGGAAAAATGTTTCGGCATTTGGCCGAGCAAGCGAAGGTGCCCGTAGTGTGCCATATTGATCACGCTCTGACGATTGAAGAATGTATTTTAGGTATCGACAATGGATTTACTTCCGTGATGATAGATGGTTCGGCCCTGCCAATTTCTGAAAATATTGAACTCACCGCACGCGTGGTTGAGATTGCACATCGCGCCAATGTTTCAGTTGAGGGTGAAGTTGGTGTTGTGGGTTATATGAGTGGAGCTGCATCCGCACACACTGCACCAGCAGATGCGCAGCGCTTTGATGAAGAGAGTGGTGCTGATGCATTGGCCATCTCGATCGGCAATGTTCATCTCAACACTGAGAAAACGTCCGGCATCAATTTTGAAGTTTTACGCGCTATCGAAGCTGTTACGCGATTGCCACTCGTGTTGCATGGTGGCAGTGGCATTCCTCTCGATGTTCGCGCGAAGTTGGCACATGAAACCCGCGTGAAGAAATTCAACATCGGAACTGAACTGCGTTTAGCGTTTGGCACATCGCTCAGAAAATACTTGAGTGAAAACCCGCAAATCTTTGATCGGAATATGATTTTGGGTACAACAAGTGGGGATATGAAAGCTGAAGCGAAGAAGATTCTGCTTGGGTTAGTTTAAACTAAACCTGCTCAATCAAACTCTTCATCTGTGCCGCGTCTTTCACATCCAAAGCGCCAAACTCCAGCGCACATTTAAAGCTACCTCCCGCTTCAATGCTCAACACATTGCCCTTGGCTTTTTCGGCAGTGTAACCATTGGCCTCGGCCGTGGCAGGCAGATATATTCCAATTGCATCTTGGTTAGCGGTGCGGGTGATCCAGCGCACGCCGCGTGGCAACTCGCTGGGGCGATGGCTGATGAAATCGGCTGTGCCATCGGGTAAAGCTTGCATCGAATGGGCCCAACCTTGTGCATCAAAATTAAACGTTAATCCCATCACCAGTTCTGGATCAAACGTTTTGCCGGTGGTCATTTCGCGGTGCAGCTCAGGATTTTTCTGAAGCGATTTGATGAAGCCTAAATATTCCACAGTTGGTTTAAAAAACTCTGGGAACTTGTCCCGCACGTTTACTTTTGATGGATCATCCGAAGCTGTATCGATCAGTTTTGCACCATCGACTGGTTTGAAATTCACATGGGCCAGATACATGACATCCATTGGTGTGGCTTTGAGATTTTTCACTTCAAGATTCATACCGATGCGACCGTTGTTTTCATTCATGCGAATGCGCGGGGTCGCAACATAATTATGCGTGAAGGCGACGGTATGGCGATAGCGACCGCTCACCTCAACAAACGCGCCTTGCTCATCTTGGCCAAAACTCAATTCAGCGCTTTGATAAATCGCATTCGGCAATTCACCGTGCAGCGGATGCGTATCACCCGGCCCTGGATTGCCCATGGCCGTGGCTCCGCAGTGGAGCAGGAAGGCACCATAATTGCTAAGGTAATCGGTGGAGCTCGTAGGATCATCAAACATTGAACGCATGGTGAGGCGGCGGCCATAAAAATTTGCATCCCAGATTTGTTGCCCATGGTAGGGTAGAAAAATGATCTCACCTATCTTGTTGGTGATGCGCAGCGCTGCAACGCCGCTAGCATATCTCAGAGTCGAAATTTTAATTGCGCCATGCTCTGCCAAGGATGTTTCAGCGCGGCAAAATTCAACAGCATTGAGATTGATCATTGTATTTGATTTCATTTTGCGCGTTTCCATTCTGATCAAACAATCAAAGCTTTCCAATTTTCATAGTAAGTTTTGAGGCCGAATAGTTCTGCGGGTTTAACCAGACTCGCCTCAGGTGCAGCATGTGGTTGGCGCCACGTTGCGAGCATAGCAGCGCCGCGCGCCGTTCCTGCCTGATCCTTGGCAACAAATAGATTTTGTTTGGGGCGTAGGGCTGCAATGATTTCACAAAGCAAGTGATTTTGTGCGAAACTGCCATCGACGATTAAGTCGCCTTGCTCGATTTCTAAATTATCGAGCGTCACAGTGCACATCAAAGCAGCATAGAGCGTTGCCAAGCTGTTGCGCTGTTCGGGTTTAACCGTGCCAACAATTTCTCCTTGGCGTGCTGCATAGGGGCCACCACTTGTGTTGAAGGATGGCAAAGGAAAAACACTCGAAGCAATGAAGTGTCTTATGTCTTCGGTCGCTTCCGCATTTATGCAATCACCAGCGATGGTGGCAAATTCGCGCCCTCCCATAAATTTTGCCGTGGCTGTGGGCCTGCCTTCCGCGTCTATGTTGCCCAACATATCCATATCGGGTTTTAAACTTGTGAGCGAATGCCCCACGGCCATGACGACCACCCAAGTACCGGTTGATAAAACGGTGAAAGGTGATTTGCGCGATGCGAGATAGGGCAGCAACGCGGCATTTGAATCATGAATGCCGCAGAGAATTTTTATGTTCGGTTCAACGCCCAGATCGCTTGCGGCTTTCGCGCTGATCATTCCCATTTCAGTCCATGGAGAGGTGATGGGCGCGATCAATTTGTCGAAGTCTAAAGCTTCCGCTAATTTTGAAGGTTTGTTTTCACCAGACAACCATAGATCTGTATGTGCACCCATCGAGCAAATATCAAAAGCGAATTGACCGCAAAGTCGCCAGACCCAATATTGTGGATAGCCTACGATTTTCGTGACCCGCTCAAAGTCTTCGCTTAAATTCCATTTTTGCCATGCGAGTTGCCTCCCAACATTCAAACCCGCTGGCATGCTGGGGGAATATGTTTTGTCGAAAGCATCGCGTAAAGGTTCATAACGAGAGTTGATGTCCTCGGCGTTCGTGAACTCATAATCCATGATCGGCAACACCAGACCCTGCTCATTCATCACCGCACCAGATGCGCCGTGCGTTGTGGGGATGAGGGTTTCGATTTTAAATCTTTTCGTCGCCTCTCTCAACGATGAGCCCAGAAAATTCCAGATCTTTTCCACGTCAACATGAGGATAAGGCGGGCCCGGCAAAGAGGCATTGGGCATTTGGCGTTCGAACAATAGAACACCAGCGTCATCAAACACCACAAACTTCAGGTTTGTCTTGCCGACATCGAGAACTGCAGTGTTCATCCGATTATGTTCGTCCACGCCATTTTGCGGTCATGATAGGAATTGCGATGGAGATGATCAACAGCAATCCGATCAAGATTGCAATTTCAATACCAGGGATGTTGACGAGCGACAGGCCAAAAATTGTGAGGCCCAAAATGAAAACCGACAGCACGAGTCCCAATATCGTTCCGGTTCCACCCGCAATTGAAATGCCACCGAGGATGACCATCGTGACAATTTCAAGCTCCCATCCGAGTGCGATGTTCGGTCGGGTAGAACCAATACGACCAGTCAGCAACACAGCGGCTAGACCAGCCATCAGACCTGTTAAGACAAAAAGCCAGAAGCGGGTTTTTTCTACTTTGATCCCCGAAAAACGCGCTGCTGTCGGGTTATGGCCAATTGCAAATATTTGTCGGCCAATCACTGTGCGATGCAAAACAAAACCAAACATGCACGCTAAAATTAAAAACAATGCGAAGGAATTTGGAATGGGCACACCAGGCCAAATATAGCCTTGGCCAAATGATGTGAGAGCGCTTGGATATTTGGTCAAGGCTTGATCACCCAACACCACTTGTGCGATGCCTCGAAAAAGCGACATTGTTCCGATCGTCACGACAATGGATGGTAGGCGAAACTTGGTCACTAATGCGCCGTTTGCGGCTCCGGCTGTTGCACCGACAGCAAGCCCCGCCATAACCAGTATTGGTGTGCCATATCCCATTTGCGAGAGAAGGCCCATGACAAGGGAGCAGACGGCAATGTTTGCGGCAACGGAAAGATCAATCTCACGCGTGATAATAAGCAGTGCCATCGCTAGGGCGATTATGGCCTTTTCGGAAAAATTAAATGTGGCGTCGGAGAGATTGTAAATGTCTAAGAAATAGGGAGAAATTGCCGTGTTGATAATAATCACGGCGACCAGCAACATCACCAAAATGCTTTCCCAACGCAACAGATACGATGCGAGGTTAAAGGGGGCGCGATCTAAAACGTGGTACCGTTGCGTATCACTCATGCTTTGCGCTCCAATTTGCGGGCGCTGGCTAAAATCAATTTTCCGATAGGACGTTCAGAACGCGCATTGACGATCACTGCCGCCAATATCACAAATCCAGAAATCAGCATTTGCCAAAACGGCGAGACGTTAATGACTGGAAGCGCGTTTACGATTACACCTAAAAATAATGCACCCAACAACGCACCTGACACTGTTCCAATGCCACCTGCAATTGACACACCACCAATCACACATGCCGCGATGATGGTGAGTTCATAGCCTTGGGCATTGTCGACGAAGGCAATTCCGTAGCGCGCCACCCAGAGATATCCGCAGAGGCCGGAAACGGCACCTGCAATGGTATAGACAATGAATTGCTGGCGCGGAATGTTGATGCCGCAATAGCGCGCCGCCACAGGGTTTCCACCAATGGCATAAAGCCCGCGCCCAAATTGTGTTTGCCGGTAGAGTATCCAAAATGCGGCAATTACCAGACCTGCGATCCATATCAAACTTGGAACACCGAGCAAGTTTGCGTGTGGGAAAGACAGAAATGCCTCGCTCATATCCTTGGAAGTCAGCCATTGGCCGCCTGCCAATAAAAAGATCAGACCACGGAAGATAGCTAATGTGCCAAGCGTGACAACGATTGGTGGAATGCCAACATATGCGACCAAAGCTCCGTTGATACTGCCAAGTGCTGCGCCAATCACAATGGCAAGAAGAATAATCAATCCCAGCGGCACTTCGGGCATGGCGCGTGAAACCAAAGCCACAGCCATGCCCGTAAGTGCAAGATTTGCAGCAAGTGAAAGATCAATGCCACGTGTGAGAATGATGGCCATTTGCGCCAGCGTCAGCATGAACAGGAAACATGTGTCGGTGATGACATTCACCAGGCTTTCGCCAGTGAGAAACACAGGTGCGCGAATACCAACCGCCAAGACAATCGCGGCGACGATAAAGCCAAGAAGTACTTCGCGATTTTTGGCCAGCGCTTTCAATGCGCACCTCCAGAAGCCGCATTCACAATGGCTTCGGGCGATATTTCTGCGCCCGAGAAGCGTCTGATAAATTTACCTTCATGCATCACTTGAATAGAATCCGACATACCGATGACTTCGGGGAGTTCGCTTGAAACCAGGATAATGGCGAGACCTTCGCCAGCCAGTTCGCCAATGAATTCATGCACAGCCGCTTTGGAACCAATATCGATGCCTTTGGTGGGTTCATCGAGAATGAGAATGTTAGGCTTGGTTGCCAGCCACTTTGCGATGACGACTTTTTGTTGATTGCCGCCAGAAAGCTCATTGAGGCGCTGCTCCCAACTCGATGCTTTGACCGAAAGGCGCGCACCAAATTTGCGCGTGGTTGCAAGTTCGTCAGTATATGAAATGACATTACTTGCGGCGTGGTTAGCGATGCTGGGGAGTGTGATGTTTTCGCGGATTCCAAATGGTTGAAAAGTTCCCTGTACCTGACGGTCTTCGGGAACATAAGCAATGCCTGCTGAAATTGCGTCAGACGGGTTTTCGATTTTTACAATATTGCCATTCACTTTCACGGTGCCACGCTCTGCTTGGCTGATTCCGAACAAGGACTGCATCAATTCAGAACGCCCAGCGCCGACCAAACCATAGAAGCCCAATATTTCGCCTTGGCGTAAATTAAAACTCGCGCCATCAAATTCGGTGGCATTGGAAAGGTCATCGACTTCGAGAACAGTTTTGCCAATTGTCACATTGCGCTTTGGAAAAACCTGATCAATCGAACGACCGACCATCAACTTAACAAGCTGGGCTTGAGTGACATCTTTTATGGCACCGTCTCCCACATATTCACCGTCACGCAGGCATGTCCAGCGATCAGCAATTTTGAAAATCTCCTCGAATTTGTGAGAGATGAATATGATGGCGCAACCTTGTGATTTTAGCTGATTGATGATGTCAAACAGGTCATCAATCTCACGGCCAGATAAAGCAGCTGTTGGTTCGTCCATAATGATGATGCGCGCATTGTGGCTGAGCGCACGCGCAATTTCGACCATATGTTTTTGCGCCACGCCTAGAGTTTTCAAAATCGTGTCGCTGGTAAATTCCGCCTCAATGCGTTTCAGCAATTCTTGCGATTTAGAATGTAAGAGAGGCCAATCGATCAAGCCCGATTTCTTGCGCGGCATATGGCCCATGAAAATGTTTTCAGCCACTGATAGCTCATCAAACATCACCGTTTCTTGGTGGATTGCAGCGATGCCAGCGGCCCAGGAGTCCGTCGGCTGATTAAAGTGCTGCGCCTTGCCATCAATCAAAATTTCACCAGCATCGGGCCTGTAAATACCGGTCAGAATTTTAACGAGAGTCGATTTCCCCGCGCCATTCTCACCAAGCAGGGCTGTCACTTCGCCACTGCGCAAAGTCAGTTTGGCATCATTTAAAGCGCGCACGCCGGGAAAGCTTTTTGAAAGGCCGGAGAGGACCAGAATGGAAGGTTGATCATTCATGATGAAAAACGGCCCTCATTTCGGAGGGGAATGAGGGCCGCATTGTCTTAGAATATCTTAGCGAATTGTTCGATGTTGGATTTATCGAAAGTGAATGGATCGGCCATGGCGGCCTGGCCATCATCACCGATCTTAATTTCGCCCATTCGACCAGCCATGACTGATGTGCCTGGTGCGCCTGTTGCTTTGCCAGACTGGATCATCGCGGCGATCATTACAGCTGAATAGCCCAGATCAATTGGGTTCCAGATTGCAAATGTATCGGTCGCACCAGCCAGAACTGCGCCCTTCATTTCGGAAGGAAGGCCGAGGCCAGATACAAACACTTTGCCAACCAAACCAGCATCAACCACAGCTTTGGCCGCAGCAACAATACCCACCGATGTTGGCGCAATGATACCCTTGAGGTTTGGATTGGCTTTCAGCAAGCCTTGGGTTTCACGGTAAGATTTATCAGCTTGGTCATCGCCATATACTGTCGATACCAATTTCATTTTTGCATATTCTGGCTTGGCCCATTCCTTCTTCATTTCCTCAATCCAGATGTTCTGGTTGGTGGCCTGCGCGGTGGCCGAAAGAATGGCAACTTCGCCTTCGTTCTTTAAAGTCTTGGCCATCATCTGCACGCATTTTGAACCGATCAATGCATTGTTTGATGGATTAAGATGCATGATGCGGCCATCTTTGCCGACGCCTGAGTCAAACGAGATTACTTTAATGCCGCGTTCCATGGCTTTTTTGCACACAGGCACGAGCGCATCTTGATCGTTTGCAGAAATCGCGATTGCATCAACTTTTTGCGCGATCAATGAATCGATCACTGCAATTTGCTCTTCGGCAGTGGTCTTGGTCGGGCCGGTATAAATCAGATCGATGTTGCCGAGTTCCTTTGCGGCTTCCATGCCACCATCACGGCAGGCGTCAAAAAAGCCAATGCCTAATGCTTTGACAACCAGTGCGATGCGCACTTTATCGGCGGCGAAGACTGGCGTTGCAACAGCCATAGATGCTGCAGATGCGCCCATTAATGTTAGAACGGAACGACGTGAAATATGCTTCATAACTTCCTCCCAATTTGCTCGCTTGATTGCGAGATATTATCGTTATCAGATGTTGGCGGCATCATGCCGCTGATGTCACCTGCACGAATTCTTTTTTGACGATCACAACATTCACACCTGCAATGCGCAGCATTTCTAAGCTGGCATCAGGTGCAGATTCATCAGTGATCAAAATATCAACACGCGACAATGGACACACAACCAGTGAGCCCCGATTGGCGAATTTAGAACCATCAACCATCACGCATAGCTTCTCGGCGCGTTTTAAAAGTTTCGTTTCAGCGCGGGCAATCAATGGATCACCTTCGACAACACCTAAAGGCCCAACCGAAACTGCGCTCATAAACATATGGGACGCAGAATAATGTTGAATGGCATCATCATCAAAAGGCGAGACGATTAATTTTTGTTCGCGGTAAACTTCGCCACCCGGCAAAGCAACGCGGCACTTGCTGTCGTGGATTAAAGTTTCCGCCAGAGGATAAGAGTTGGTAAGGATCTTCAATTTGCGGTCACGCAAAAATTCACCCATATGGAAAGTGGTGGTGCCGCCGTTAATGATGATCGCTTCGCCATCTTTGCAAAGATCAACAGCGGCTTTGGCTATGGCGCGTTTGGCGGCAATGTTGTGGGTTTGCGACACATCAAATGAGCGCGTGGCGAGACTTGGTGTTTCGGGCTGATTAACAGTGTTGTCGATGCTCTCGAGTGCGCCGTGAATTCGGCGCGCTAGTCCTAAATCAGCGAGCTTTGCAAAATCGCGGCGGATCGATGCGGCGGATGCGCCTGTGGCTGCGCCAACGTCCGACACCTGCACAAGCCCCTTGGTGCGCAACATGCCTTGTATCACCTGCCACCTTTCGCGCTCGTGCATTGCATCCTCCAATTCGCGCAAAACTAATCAAAGTCGATCACGACTGTCAACGAAAAAGACTCTGATAACTCAAAATTCGCAGTGCAATATATTATTGCGATGCAATATGCGCGATTATGATTGACCTTGATCGCTTTGGTTTTTAAGTTGAAAGTTCAATCCGGAGTTTCCAACATGGTAAAAGCCCCCACAAATTTGATCCCCAATCTTTGGAGAGATGCTGATGCGAAGGGGAAAGATGAGCCGGGCTTGTTGCTTTATCGCTCAAATTTGCTCGGCAGTGATTTGCGCATCACCAATTTTGGTGGCGGCAACACATCGGCAAAAGTGATGATGAAGGATCCCCTTTCGGGCGCTGAAGTTGAAGTGCTGTGGGTGAAGGGTTCTGGTGGCGATATCGGTTCAATGAAGCTGGATGGGTTTTCCACACTTTATATGGACAAGCTGAACAGCTTGAAAAATATCTACAAAGACATTTCACAAGAAGATGCGATGGTGGGTATGTTTAATCACTGCACTTTCAATCTTAATCCACGCGCTACATCAATCGACACGGCGTTGCATGGGTTTGTTCCCTACGCCCATGTTGATCATGTGCATGCCGATGCTGTTATTGCGATTGCTGCGGCAAAGAATTCAGAAGAGCTGACAGCAAGAGTGTTTGGTGGTGAGATTGGTTATCTGCCCTGGCAAAGACCGGGGTTTGATCTGGGTTTGAAGCTCGGGGCGATGGCTAAGTCCAATCCAAAATTGGTAGGTGTGGTTTTGGGTGCGCATGGGCTTTTCACATGGGGTGATACGGCCAAGGGCTGTTATGAAACCACGTTGCGCATCATCAATCATGCAGCAACTTGGCTTGAGGAACATGTTGAAACTCCGGTATTTGGTGGAGAAAAAATTAAGTCTCTTGATGCCACAGCGCGTGCGGCTATCGCCCAAAAATTGATGCCCGCCATTCGAGGTTTGATTTCAACACATGAAAGCAAGGCTGGGCATTTCACCGACGTGTCTGAAGTTTTGCAGTTTGTGAATTCGAATGCTCTCGATGCACTGGCCCCTCTGGGCACCTCTTGCCCTGATCATTTTCTGCGCACAAAAATTCGACCCTTGGTTTTGCCTGCGAATGGCGAAGTTGGCGACGGATTAAAAAACTTAATTCATCAGTATGCAGATGATTATGCCGCCTATTACAATCGCTGCAAACACGCGAACTCTCCAGCTATGCGCGATCCCAATGCGGTCATCTATCTGGTGCCCGGTGTTGGCATGATTTCATTTGCAAAAGATAAGGCGACGGCTCGGATTGCATCGGAATTTTATGTGAATGCCATTAATGTTATGCGTGGTGCATCCAGTGTTTCCACTTATATGGGCCTGCCCGAGCAGCAGGCCTTCAACATTGAATATTGGCTGCTTGAAGAAGCCAAACTTTCGCGCATGCCGAAACCTAAGCCCTTGCAGGGCCGCATTGCATTGGTGACAGGCGGTGCTTCAGGCATTGGTCTGGCGATTGCAGAAAAGCTGGCGCAGCAAGGGGCTTGTGTTGCCATTGCCGACATCAACACTGATGGCATGGCCGAAGTGGTTGCAGATTTCGGAAAGAAATATGGAAAAGACAATGTCACATCTGTTCATATGGATGTAACGAAGGAAGAAGCGGTGATCAAAGGCTTCACCGACACTGTGGCGTGTTTTGGCGGGCTTGATATTGTGGTGAATAATGCTGGCATCGCCATCCCCTCGCCCGCTGACGAAACATCGCTTGAAACTTGGAACAAGCAGATGGCAATTTTGGGCACGGGATATTTTCTTGTGGGCCGCGAAGGTTTCCGGATTTTGAAACGCCAAAATTGTGCAGGTTCAATGATCTATATTGCATCGAAAAATGGCATGGTGGCATCTCCGGGCACATCTGCTTATGGCGCAATGAAGGCCGCTGAAATTCATTTGGCGCGCGTGCTTGCAGCCGAAGGCGCACCGTTTGGTATTCGCGTGAACACTGTGAACCCGGATGCAGTTTTGCGCGGTTCCAAAATTATGTCGGAAGGCTACCGCGCCAGCCGCGCCAATAGTTTGGGCATCAAGCCTGATGAATTGGAAGATCACTACCGTAAGCGTTCGCTTTTGCAACGTAGCGTTTATCCTGAGGACATAGCGGAAGCGGTTTATTGGTTTGCTTCTGACGCTTCAAACAAATCAACAGGTAACATCATCAATGTTGATGCTGGCCATTTAGCTTCATTCACACGGTGACACGATGACCTTTGCAATCACAACCGATTTTATCGCAACTCAAAATGCAAAAGCACTCGACGCACATAAAGAAGACTATTCCGCGCTCGCGCGCCAACTTGAACGTCGTGCCATTGATATTGAGGCCATGACCACGCGTGCCATGGCTTATGCTGTGGCGGTTCCCACTTGGGGTGTAGGCACAGGTGGCACGCGGTTTGCGCGCTTTCCCGGCCCCGGAGAACCACGCGGCATTCATGAGAAGTTGGAAGATTGCGGTGTGATCCACCAACTCGCTCGCACCACGCCAACTGTTTCGCCTCATTTTCCTTGGGACAAGGTTTCGGATTACCGCGCTCTGCGCCAAGAGGCGGCATCTTATGAGTTGGGTTTTGATTGTGTGAATTCCAATACCTTTCAAGATCAAACCGAACAGGCCAAATCTTATAAGTATGGGTCACTCACGCATGCGGATAAATCAACCCGCCAGCAGGCTGTTGAACATAATATTGAGTGCATCGAAATCGGCCAGCAACTTGGCTCCAACGCGCTGACAGTGTGGATTGCCGATGGCAGTAATTTTCCGGGTCAATCAAATTTGGGCAAAGTGTTCGATCACTACATGCAATCACTGCAGTCGATTTATGACAAGCTGCCCAAAAATTGGAGCGTGTTTCTCGAACATAAAATGTATGAGCCGGCTTTTTATTCAACGGTAATTGCTGATTGGGGTTCAAGCTTGATGGCGGCGACTGAGCTCGGCGACAAGGCCAAATGTCTTGTTGATCTCGGTCACCACGCGCCTAACACGAATATTGAGCAAATTGTATCGCGTTTGATCCGCGCACAAAAACTGGCTGGCTTTCATTTTAACGATTCCAAATATGGTGATGATGATTTGGATGCGGGGTCGGTTGATCCATTCCGGTTGTTTCTGGTGTTCAATGAATTGGTTGATGCTGAGCTGAGCAATGCCAAAGGCTTCAACCCCGCTTACATGATTGACCAATCGCATAATGTGACTGACCCGATTGAGAGTCTCATTTCGTCGGCTATGGAAATTCAGCGCTCTTATATCAAGGCATCGCTTATCAACCGTTTAGAGCTTTCTGGTATGCAAGATCAAAGCGACGTGATGGCCGCGCACCGATTGGTGAAGCAAGCCTATAACACCGATGTCACGCCGATTCTGTGCGAAGCGCGTCTGCGCAAAGGTGGCGCGCTGCATCCTTTTGCGACATACCGCGCCAGTGGATACCGCAATGAAAAAGCCAAAGAACGTCCAGCAGTGGCGGGCTCGAGTTCGGGGATTGTCTAATATTTAGATTTAGCTCCGAGATTCCGTCATCCCTGCGAAGGCAGGGATCCCGCTTTCTTTGAATCATTTAGTGGGTGGCTAGCTGGACCCCAGCCTCCGCTGGGGTGACGGAATAAAGGAATTGTTGGTTCAACTTGCTCCGTCGCTATATTCGTGCGTATATAGCGAAATCGTAACCCCAAGAGTTCGCACATGATCCTTCGCCGTATTATTCACGCAGCTGCGCTTATCGTTTTAATGAGCACCTCAAGTTTTGCCACCGAAAAGATAAACGTCTTTGCCGCCGCGAGTTTGAAGAATGCATTGGATGCGGTTGGCACCTCATGGAAAGCTGACACGGCAAAAGAAGCTACTTTCACTTATGCAGCGAGCAATGCTCTGGCCAAACAAATTGAGTCTGGCGCGCCTGCGGATATTTTTGTTTCGGCTGATTTGACCTGGATGAAATATTTAGGCGACAAGGGTTTGATCGCCAAGGGCAGCGACATTCAACTACTTGGAAATCAGATTGTTCTCGTTGCTGCAAAAGACTCCAAAATCGATTTGAAGATCGAAAGCGGATTTAATCTTATGGATGCGATTGGCAGTGGAAAACTGGCTATGGCCAATGTAGATTCAGTTCCAGCTGGCAAATATGGAAAGGCCGCTTTGCAAAAGCTGGGCGTCTGGGCTTCAGTCGAAGGCAAAGTGGCGCAAACTGAAAACGTTCGTGCCGCATTGAAGCTCGTCGATCTGGGCGAAGCACCGCTGGGAATTGTTTATGCAACCGATGCAAAAGCTGATGCTGCTGTTAAAGTGGTTGGTACGTTTCCCGCCGATTCACATCCCTCAATAATTTATCCCGCTGGCGTGATTGCAGCATCAAAAAATCCAGACGCCGCTGAATTTCTTAAATTTCTGCAATCCGATAAAGCCAAGGCGATTTTTGAAGCGCAGGGCTTTGTGGTTTTAAAGCTTTAGATTTTGACCGACTGGATCACTTTAAGTTCAGAGGAATGGACTGCTGTTGCGCTCAGCCTGAAAGTTGCTTTTTGGGCGATGATTTTCAGTTTGCCACTGGGAATTCTCACGGCACTGATTTTGGCAAGGGGGCGGTTCTGGGGTAAATCCTTGCTGAATGGAATTGTGCATTTGCCTCTCGTTATGCCCCCCGTGGTGACGGGATATTTGTTGCTTTTGTCGTTTGGAAAACAAGGTGCCATAGGCAAATTTCTTGACGCCTATTTAGGGCTCACTTTTTCATTCCGTTGGACGGGTGCTGCACTGGCTTGCGGGGTCATGGGGTTTCCGTTGATGGTGCGCGCCATCAAACTTTCAATTGATGCGGTCGACCGAAAATTAGAAGGGGCGGCCAGTACTTTAGGAGCCAATCAGTTTTGGATTTTGGCGACCATCACTTTACCCCTCGCCCTGCCCGGCATATTGGCTGGTATGATTTTATCCTTCGCCAAGGCTATGGGAGAATTTGGTGCGACTATCACTTTCGTTTCGAATATTCCAGGTGAAACACAGACGCTGCCCTCGCTCATCCATAATTTTCTGCAAGTGCCGAATGGTGACTTTGGTGCCGCGAGGTTGACGGTCATTTCGATTTTGATTTCGCTTGCCGCACTGATGCTTTCGGAACATCTGGCAAAGCGCATTGATCACCGGATAGACTTCTCATGAGCTTGGAAGTTCGTCTCAAACACCCAATGGGAAAAACGCTGATCGATGTCGAATTTCAGGCAACCAGCAGACTGACGGCGATCTTTGGAAAATCGGGATCTGGAAAATCGTCAATCATCAATATGATTGCAGGGTTGGTCAAACCTACAGAAGGTCGAATTGTTGTTGATAGCCGCGTGCTATTTGATTCCGACTTGGGCGTGAACATTCCCGTGCATCAACGCCGCATTGGGTATGTGTTTCAAGATGGATTGCTGTTTCCACATTTTACGGTTGAGCAGAATTTGAGTTATGGTCGCAGATTCAATCGTGGGGTGCTGGAACCCGGTGTTATTATTTCACTGTTGGATTTGGCTGTCTTACTGAAACGTAAACCGATCAATCTCTCGGGTGGTGAAAAGCAGCGCGTGGCCATTGGGCGCGCCCTTATGTCAAACCCAAGTTTGCTGTTGATGGACGAACCAATGGCATCGATTGATGAGGAGCGGAAGTTAGAAATATTGCCTTACATCGAAACTTTACGTGATGAGATGAAGCTTCCGATTATCTATGTCAGCCATTCTGCCCACGAGGTGAAACGTTTAGCTGGAGATGTAATCTATATTGATAATGGAAGGATCATTCCGCAAAGCGCTTCAAGCCCGCCTTCAATGCATGATTGAATGCATCAACAAATACTCCTATAGATTGAATTTAATTTCTACTTGGTTAATTTGAGGCTGGGGCAGAATCCCACCCTCCAAGCTACCCCTGCAGCGCCCCACCCTAGGAATAGTCTCTGATGGCCTTTAAAATCGATTTAAACACCTACTGTAGCAATAAATCACTTTTTGACTTTGCGAACCGGTTTGGCGATCAGTTCGTCGGTGTCATTTAATAAGGCTTGCATCGCTTTGCTCGCACCAGCCCCATCAGACGAAGCGACGGCAAGCAATATCCGCTCGTGAAGTCTAATTGCGGTTTTCGGGTTGGGATGCAAAGTTGTTGTGAAATCGAAGAGATTGCCCAATGCCTTCTCGATAATGATACCAAAGGGCAAGAGCAGCTCATTGTTGGCTGCGGCCATCAATGCTTCGTGGAACTCCACATCGGCCTCAACAGTCTCCGCAGTGGTTTTAGCTTTCTTCATTGCAGTTAAAGCATTCTGCATTCTGGCCAGCTGGAGCGGCGTTCGTTTGTGGGCGGCAAGCAGTGCTACCCCCGGCTCAACCAACCTGCGTACTTCTTGGGTGGACTCTATAAAAGCATGGCGGTCAACTGCAGCATGGTGCCATTCAAGCACGTCGCGGTCCAATATGCTCCACATCGTGCGCGGCAAAACACGACTGCCAATTTTCGGGCGCGATTCAATCAAACCCTTGGCCATCAGGGTTTTTAACGCTTCGCGCACGACAGTCCGGCTGGCGCCAAAGGCTTTGCCCCATGCAGCTTCGTTAGGCAGCAAGCTGCCAGGTGCAAATTCACCCAGCAAAATGCGCTCGCCTATATTTCGGGCAAATTTGACGTGGAGATTGCTTTTGGTCTTGGTTTTTGCGTTTGCCATGATGCCTGTTTTCCATATTTGCAATTGTCATACAAAAAACAATTGCCGATTGGTCCAACTCCAATTATGACGTAGAGCCAACACAGGCAAGCACCAAGAATAAGTCTTGGGCGGTCTGTTCGTAAAGGGAGGATACCTTATGATTAATCGTAGACATTTTATCGCTTCGGTTGCTGGCGTCGCTGCTGCTGTTGCCGCTGGTACAGTCGTTGCTGCTGACAAGGGCCTTATTGGTATTGCGATGCCAACAAAGTCGTCGATTCGTTGGATTTCCGACGGTGATTCCATGGTAAAGGAATTCACAGCTATGGGTTACACCACCGATCTGCAGTATGCGGAAGACGATATTCCGAACCAACTCGCGCAAATCGAAAATATGGTCACCAAGGGTGCCAAGGTTTTGATTATTGCGGCAATCGATGGTTCAACCATGGGCGACATTTTGCAAAAGGCACATGATGCTGGAATTAAAGTGTTCTCTTACGACCGGTTGATCACAAAGACCGCAAACGTTGATTACTACACAACATTCGACAATTTTGGTGTTGGCGTGTTGCAAGCCAACTCGTTGGTCGCGGGCCTCAAAGAACGCTTCCCAAGTGTTAAACCTTGGAATGTTGAATTGTTTGGTGGTTCGCCAGACGATACAAACGCTGGCTATTTCTATAATGGCGCAATGTCAGTTTTGGATCCCATGATCAAGGACGGTTCGATCAAGATCGTGTCCGGCCAAATGGGTATGGAAAAGATTGGTACGCTGCGTTGGGATGGCGCTGTGGCCCAAGCCCGCATGGATAATATTTTGTCTGCCAACTATACCGACAAAAAAGTGAACGGTGTTCTCTCGCCTTATGATGGTTTGTCGCGCGGTATCATTTCATCGCTTAAGGGTGTTGGTTATACGCCAGGCGCTGAAATGCCGATCGTGACAGGTCAAGATGCTGAATTGCCATCCGTAAAAGGCATGATTTCTGGCGAACAATATTCAACCGTATTCAAGGACACACGCGAACTCGCGAAAGTAACTGCGAAGATGGTGGACACTGTTCTGGGTGGTAAAGAGCCAGAAATCAACGACACCAAGACTTATAACAATGGTGTAAAAGTTGTTCCGTCTTATTTGCTCACACCACATTCTGTTGGCAAAGCAGATATCAAGACTGCTTTGGTTGACTCAGGTTATTATACCCAAGAAAAAATCGATAATTAATTGATCGCCGCGCGGGCCCTTGCTTCTTGCAGGGCCCGTGTTTTTTTGTCATGTTATTAAAAATAACAACCGGGCAAACTGGTGTTCTAGGGATAAGGGGAGTTGATGCAGCCTATTCTTGAAATGCGTGGCATTACCAAGACATTTCCAGGTGTGAACGCGCTTTCGGCTGTTCATATCGATGTGCGCCCTGCTGAGATTTTAGCCGTTGTTGGTGAAAACGGCGCTGGCAAATCGACATTGATGAAGGTGCTTTCAGGCGTATACCCGCATGGCACATATTCTGGCGATATCTATTATGAAGGCGTTGAGCGCAAGTTCAGCAAAATTTCCGACAGCGAAGATTTAGGCATTATTATTATCCATCAAGAGCTGGCCTTGGTGCCGCTGCTTTCGATTGCTGAAAATATTTTCCTCGGACATGAGCCAGCCAAGCTTGGTGTGATCAATTGGTTTGAAGCATTTGCGCGCACCAAAGAGCTTTTGAAAAAAGTAGGGTTAAATGAGCACCCAAACACCCTGATCACTAATTTGGGCACGGGCAAACAGCAGCTGGTCGAAATTGCCAAGGCGTTAAATAAAAAAGTTAAACTACTGATCCTCGATGAACCGACATCGAGTTTGAATGAAACGGATTCCAACGCACTTTTAGCCTTACTGATGGAGTTTCGTGATCAAGGTATTTCGTCGATTATGATTTCGCATAAGTTGAACGAGATTTCCAAAGTGGCTGACCGCATTACTGTGCTGCGCGACGGGATGACTGTGGACACGCTGGATTGCCATGCGGAAAAAATCAGCGAAGACCGCATTATCAAAGCCATGGTGGGCCGCGAGTTAACGGACCGGTTTCCACCGCGCAATGCCAAAATTGGTGAGCCGATTTTCGAGGTGAAAAACTGGAGCTGTTATCACCCGCTGCACACCGAAAGGCAGATGATTAAAAATGTTGATCTTCATGTCAAACGCGGAGAAGTGGTGGGCATTGCCGGGCTTATGGGTTCTGGCCGAACCGAACTGGCAATGTCAATTTTTGGCCGCTCTTATGGTCAAAAAATTACGGGCGATGTATTGATCAATAGCAAGCCTGTTGATGTGAGTACCATTCCAAAGGCAATGGATGCTGGATTGGCCTATGCCACAGAAGACCGTAAAACCTATGGTCTCGTGCTGATTGATCATATCAAGCACAACATCACCTTGGCTAACCTTGATGGTGTTGCAAAATATTCAGTTGTTGATGATTTGGTGGAATTGGCAGTTGCCAATAAATACCGCCGCGATCTTGGCATTCGCTGTTCTTCAGTTTTTCAAACGACGGTCAATCTTTCTGGCGGCAACCAACAAAAAGTGGTGTTGTCGAAATGGCTTTTCTCAGGACCTGATGTTTTGATTTTGGATGAACCCACGCGCGGCATTGATGTGGGGGCAAAATATGAAATTTACGGGATCATCAATCAACTGGCTGAAGCTGGTAAAGCGGTCATCGTTATTTCCTCGGAAATGGCTGAGCTTTTGGGCGTGGCCGACCGCATTTATGTGATGAATGAAGGTAAGTTTGTTGCTGAAATGCCAGCTAAAGAAGCGAGCCAAGAAAAGATTATGCGGGCGATTATGAAATCATGGGGCAAAGCGAATGACTGATATTTCCACACCACAAGTGAAACCTGATTTTATGCGCTTTGTACGCAGCAATATTCGCGATTATGCTTTGTTGCTTTCACTCTTGGCTATTATGGTATTTTTTCAATTCAACACACACGGCACATTGTTCCGGCCCGTGAACATGACTAATATTTTGTTGCAGAACAGCTATATTGTTGTGATGGCATTGGGCATGTTGCTGGTGATTGTGGCTGGCCATATTGATTTATCGGTTGGTTCAGTTTCAGGATTCATCGGCGCACTTGCCGCCGTGTTAATGACAGGCACTTCACCCAATCCTGATTTATTCACGATTCCTAAATTTGATTTCGTCACAGCTTCGATCATTTGCTTAGGCGTAGGTGCCGCGATTGGTGCTATTCAAGGCTATTTCATTGCTTATTATAAAATTCCAGCCTTTATCGTGACTTTGGCAGGCATGTTGATTTTCAAAGGTTTAGCGCTTTCAGTTTTGGGTGGTGCATCAGTTGGGCCGTTACCAGCCACATTCCAACTTCTCAGCACTGGTTTTTTAACTGATGTGTTTGACATTCAACTTTTAGGCGCGCCGTTTAATTTGCTGGCACTGTTGATTGGTACATTGATTACGGCCGCACTGATCTATTTTAATTTCAAGGAACGCCGCAGCCAATTGCAACATGGTTTGGCAGAAGAACCTGAATCAATTTTTTATGGTCGCAACCTATTGATTGCAGTAGCCCTTATTGGTTTCAGTTTTATCATGGGGCAATATAAGGGTCTGCCCAATGTGCTGATTGTGATGTTTGCCTTGATCGCGTTGTTTGTGTTCATCACCACGCGCACCACGTTTGGTCGGCGCATTTATGCGATGGGCGGTAATGAAAAGGCGGCTAAGCTTTCGGGTGTAAATACCGAGCGGCTGACATTTTGGATTTTCACCATTATGGGTGCGCTGGCTGCTTTGGGCGGACTCATATTTGCCGCGCGGTTAAATGTGGCCACGCCAAAGGCAGGCGCTGGTTTCGAACTTGAGGTTATTGCCGCTTGCTTCATTGGCGGTGCCGCGGTGACTGGCGGTGTTGGTAAAATTGTAGGCGCGGTAATCGGCGCTTTCATCATCGGCGTGATGAATAATGGTATGAGCATTATGGGGATCGGCATTGATTGGCAATTTGTGATCAAAGGTGCCGTGCTGTTGTTTGCCGTGTTCTTGGATGTGAAGTTCAAGAATAGAGGCTGAGGTTTTAACTCACCTGATAGCCAAACTCCGCAGCTTGTGACGTGAGCCATTCCCAGAAGCTTTCAGAAAAGCCACGGAAAACTGAGAGTGTGAATTCATCTTTGCCCGTGCGTGTGATGTGCACGCCAACATGCGCCATTTGAGTGAGCGCGGATTTGCCCACCGGAAATTCATCTGTGTACAAATCAATTGGTGTGCCCTTGGCAAGCACGGCGCGGGCTTTAGGGCCGGAAATGCGGATGGTTATGCGGCCGTGGCTTTGATCAGTGACAGAGGCGATGTTTGCCAGTTTAGTTTTCAGTTCGGTGTAGAGGGCTGCTTCGGACTTGGCTGCGGATTGCACGTAATATTGATCCGGGCCTGCCCAAAGCACATTGACAGATTTCAATGATGCTAGAGCATCCTTTAATGCTTTTGATTTTCCATTGCGGGCGATGACCATAGCGATTGCCAGCGGATGCACGACTGACAAGGTAACGCCGGGTGCGCCTTTGTCGGCACCGAAGCGACCTTGAATAGCAATTGTCTGTAATGAGGAAACTCTATGCATGGAGCCTCCGATTTTCGGGATCAAAATGCACGGGGTCACAAATCTCAGCGAGATAATGATGCCCGCGAAGACCATCAAACACTTTGACCACTTCGCCATGGCGGGCGCGACCATTTGAGAGCAGAGCTAGGCCCAGCCACATATCAAGCATGGGCGACCATGCAACCGAGCAGATATAGCCTTGGTCATTGGCCATGCTTGGTCTATCTGATTGTTTCAGGAGATGTCCGCCCGATCTGATCTTCATCGTTCTATCGACAGGCCTAATACCCACCACACATTGGCGCGCTGGATCGACCATGCCTTCGCGCGTGGCCATCATGCGGCCGATGAAATCTTTTTTGGTCGACATCATTTTGCCAAGGCCTAAGTCACCTGCCGTGGTCGTGCCGTTTAACTCGCCACCCGCTACATGGCCTTTTTCGATGCGCATCATTGAAAGCGCTTCAACACCATAAGGCACGATTTCAAATTCCTGGCCTGCTTGCATAATGGCACGGGCCACCATGTTGCCGTGGTCGGCGGGTACAGCCAGTTCATAAGCGTGTTCACCTGAAAATGAGATGCGGAAAAGACGCGCAGTTAAGCCGCCTAAAATGGTGATGTCTTTGGCGGCGAGATAAGGCGTTGTCTCATCATTCAGCGTGAGACCATCAACCAGTTTTTGCAACGTGGCGCGGGACTTTGGTCCGGCGATGGCCATTTGCGCCCACTGCTCAGTGACGGAAACATATTGCACATCGAGCTCTGGCCACAGCGCTTGGTGGCAGAACTCAATGTGGCTCATGACGCGAGCTGCATTGGCCGTGGTCGTGGTCATCAAGTAATGATCATCGGCGAGGCGCGACGTGGTGCCATCGTCAAACACTACGCCATCTTCGCGCAGCATCAGGCCGTAACGAGCTTTGCCAATTGCGAGTGTGGAGAAAGTGTTGCAATATATTTTATCGAGGAATGCGCCAGCGTCTTTGCCTTGGATGTCGATCTTACCCAATGTCGATACATCGCAAAGGCCTACACCAGCACGCGTGGCTTTGACTTCGCGTGAAGCTGAAGCCAGCCAATCTTCGCCAGCTTTGGGAAACCAGCTAGAGCGCATCCATAATCCAGTTTCTACAAATACAGCGCCTTGTTCGATAGCCCAATCATGCAACGGGGTCTTGCGCACAGGCTGGAAATGATGGCCCGTGAAGGGGCCGGCGAATGCGCCGAAAGACACAGGCGTGTACATGGGGCGGAAGGTGGTGGTGCCCATTTCGGAAATGGATTTGCCCGCCGCTTCTGCGAGGATAGCGATGGCATTGACGTTGCCGAGCTTGCCCTGATCCGTGGCCATGCCGGTTGTGGTGTAGCGCTTGGCCAATTCCACATGGCCGTAGCCCTCGCGATTAGCAAGCGGCAAATCTTTGGCAGTGGCGTCATTTTGATAATCGATAAAGGCTTTGCTGGTGGATTCTTTGACCCACCAGAAAGGCTGAATGGCGAAGGCTTCGTCTTTGCATTTTGGTGTGGGCGGTGTTTTGCCCTTTAATGTTCCAGCGACGATGCCTGAGTTCAAGCATTCAGACAGCAGCATTTTTCCGGAAGCACTGCCGATGGCCCTGAATTGCGGCCCGACATCAGGCGGCATGAAGGCGGCTATTATTTCATTCCAGATTGGTTTTGCGCCACGGTGGCACATCAGATTTACGATGGGTGACCAGCCGCCCGACATGGCAACGGCATCGCATTCAAAATGCGAGCCATCAGATAGGTCGATGGATTTAACGCCCTTGCCACCTTTGACATTGATGATCTTGCCATTTTTGCGCGTGTCAATCACGGCTGCGATGTTTATGCCGTGGTCTTTCATGTCACCCACCGTGCGCCGCGCGGAATTATTGTTGGTGAAGACGGCGATGGATTTGCCTGCTGCTGCCCCATAGCGATTGGCATAGTGGCGCATGGCAGAAGCCAGCATGACGCCGGGCACATCATTGCCACCAAACACGAGTGGGCGTTCTTCTGCACCAGCGGCAAGCACGGCACGTTTGGCATGGATGCGCCAATAGCGTTGACGCGGTTCGAATGCGGGTGGCACGGCTACGTGATCATTCACGCGCTCAAGGCCGCCAAAAATATTACCATCAAACCAGCCGAAAATTGTGGTGCGCGGCATAAGGGTTACGTTTGGCAATGATGCTAATTCGGCGATAATAGTTTGCGCAAAGCTCAAGCCGTTCGTGCCGTCGATTTCTTCATTCTCAAACAGCAGTGATCCGCCGAGAGCGGAGCCCTCGTCAGCAAGAATCACGCGTGCGCCTGATCTTGCTGCGGTGCGTGCGGCCATGAGACCGGAGGGGCCGGAGCCGATCACGAGCAAATCGCAATGGGCATAAGATTTTTCGTAAGTGTCGGGGTCTGCTTCTTTCGAGGCAGTGCCGAGGCCTGCTGCTTTGCGGATCAACGGTTCGTAGATTTTTTCCCAAAAGGTTTTGGGCCACATGAAGGTTTTATAATAGAAGCCCGCAACAAAGATTGATGAAGCAAGTGAGTTGATCGCCAGAAAATCATTCTCCAGTGAAGGCCAGCGGTTTTGGCTGGTGGCGATGAGGCCATCATAAAGTTCGACCATGGTGGCGCGGGTGTTGGCTTCTTTGCGTGGGCCTTCGCGCAGTTCAACAAGAGCGTTTGGTTCAGATGCGCCGGCCGAAATGACGCCGCGCGGGCGGTGATATTTGAATGAGCGGCCCATTAGATGCACGCCGCTTGCAATCAGCGCTGAAGCGAGTGTGTCACCTTGATGGCCCTTAAAGGATTTACCATCGAATTTGAAAGTCAGGTTTGTGGAGCGGTCAATCAGACCGCCGTTTGCAATGCGAAAGCCAGTCATGTTTTGGCCTTCATGGTTTTAGTTGCAACCGCGCTGTCAACTTCGTGCGTGTCGGTGTTGCGCTTTACCACGAGCCAAGCGCGGCAACCACCGGAGTGGTGTACATATTCGGTGTAATCGCCACGCGGGTTATCTCGCAGGTAAACATAGTCCATCCACGCATCCATTGATGATGGTTCAAGGCTGGTGGGGCGTGTGACTGTTGCATCGCCTAAGAATGTGAACTCTTCGACGGGTCTCGTTCCGCAATGGGGGCAAGGTATCAGCATGGGTTCATCATCAATGTAAATTGGGCGTAGCCCCCTGCCCTTTCTCATCCAGCACAAGACCACGGCGGAAGCGATCCAAGCGGTAGGCTGTGGCCACTTCATGCGGTTCATCTTTGGCTATTAAATGCGCGTAGCAAAAGCCAGATGCGGGTGTCGCTTTGAAACCGCCATAGCACCAACCTGCATTTAAATATAATCCGTGTACTGATGTTTTATCAATGATCGGCGAACCATCCATCGACATATCCATGACGCCGCCCCATGAGCGCAAGGTGCGGATGCGCGAGAGGGCGGGGATCATAGCCACGCCAGCCTCGACTACATGTTCAACCATGGGCAAGTTTCCGCGACGGGCGTAAGAATTATAACCATCGAGATCACCGCCGAACACAAGACCGCCTTTGTCTGATTGCGAGACATAAAAATGGCCCGCGCCAAAAGTGACCACGCCATCAATGAAAGGCTTCAGACCTTCAGATACAAAGGCTTGCAACACGTGGCTTTCGATAGGCAGTTTGAGGCCAGCCATGGAGGCGACTTCGGATGAATGACCAGCGGCACACAGCGCCAGCTTTTTGCATTTGATTGCGCCACGCGATGTTTGAACACCGACAACTTTGCCATTTTCAATATCGATGCCCTGCACTTCGCAGCCCTGAATCACATCAACGCCGCGCATATCAGCACCGCGTGCAAAACCCCAAGCAACAGCATCATGGCGTACGGTGCCGCCGCGCCGTTGCAACAAGCCGCCTTTTATCGGGAAGCGCGGATTTTCGAAATCGAAGTATGGATACATTTCGCGTACGGCGTGAGCATCGAGAAGTTCGGCATCGACGCCATCAATACGCATGCCATTGCCACGCCTTGCAAAAGCATCGCGCTGGGCATCCGTATGACATAAGTTGAGAACGCCCCGCTGGGAGACCATGGCGTTGAAATTGAAATCTTGCTCAAGCCCTTCCCAGAGCTTCATGGAGAGTTCGTAGAACGGGTTGTTGCCGGGCAGCAGATAATTTGAGCGGATGATAGTGGTATTTCGTCCGATATTGCCGGAACCGAGCCAGGACTTTTCGAGCACGGCGATATTTTTGAGACCATGTTCTTTGGCTAAATAATATGCCGTGGCTAAACCATGGCCGCCGCCGCCCACAATGATGATATCATATTCCGGTTTCGGGTCAGGATTGCGCCATGCGGGTTGCCAATTTTTGTGGCCACTAAAAGAGTTCCGCAACAATGAAAAAATGGAATACTTCATTAGAGAAAATCGTTTCGGATTTTTAACACTTTGTATCCGTCATTCCTGCGGAGGCAGGAATCCAGCTTTCTTCGAGTGAGCCCAGACGAAAGCTGGGCCCCAGCCTTCGCTGGGGTGACGGTGTTTGGTGTGGGCATTACGAAACTAAGCTGCATTCAATGTTCAACAATCCAATGTCGTATCACGTTCCCATTGAGTGAGGTGCCTTGCGTATTGGTTCCACTCATTGTGTTTCAATTTAAGATAACCTGCCGACAATTCTTCGCCCAGTGCGGCACAAAGTAGCTTATTCTTTTCGAAGTTACGTAAAGCATCCAACAAATTGAGAGGGAGTTTTTTCAAGTCTTTGACAGTGTGGCTTTGCGTGTACATATCAATATCAAGTCGTTTGCCGGGATTGGTTTTGCGTTCAATGCCGTCCATGCCTGCGGCCAGAATTCCAGCAAGCATTAGATATGGGTTAGCAGAGCAATCAGGCAGGCGGAATTCGCAGCGGCCAGCATCTGGAATGCGCACCATATGGGTGCGGTTATTGCCGCCGAAGCTTACAGTGTTGGGCGACCACGTAGCGCCCGATATTGTGCGCGGCGCGTTGATGCGCTTGTAGGAGTTCACAGTAGGATTGGTAATGGCCACCAAGGCGTCAGCATGTTCAATCAAGCCGCCGATGAAGTTATAAGCCAATGGTGAAAGGCCCATTTCATCATTTGCGTTTTCGAATAGGTTTTTCTTACCCGCTTTATCCCACACGGAAAGATGGGCGTGGCAACCGTTGCCCGAGAGATTGATGAAGGGCTTTGGCATAAACGTGGCGCGCATGCCGTGCTTTTCGGCAATGGCTTTGACCATGAATTTAAAGAAAGCGAGTTGATCTGCGGTGGTGAGCGCGTCGCTGAAGTTCCAATTGATTTCAAATTGGCCGTTGGCGTCTTCATGGTCGTTTTGATATGGGCCCCAACCGAGCTTCGTCATGATATCGCAAATCTCGGTGATCACATCGAGACGGCGCATAATGGCGGATTGATCGTAGCACGGTTTTTCTTGGTGATCTTTATCGTCTGAAGGTGCTGAACCGTCAGCATTGATCAAGTGAAATTCAGGTTCGCAACCTGCCATCAATTTCATGTTTTGTTTGGCAGCGCGTTCCATGCCGCGTTTCAAAGCTAAGCGTGGCGCCTGTTCCAATGGCTTACCGCTCATGTGCGGGTCGCCCGCCATCCACGCGATTTCGGGCTTCCATGGCAGTTGGATCAAGGTGCTTGTGTCGGGGTAAACCAGAACGTCTGGGTGAGCTGGGGTTTGATCGAGCCAAGTTGCAAAGCCTGCAAAACCAGCACCAGCTTTTTGCATTTTGTTGCCTGCTTCAGCAGGCACGAGTTTGGCGCGTTGGGTGCCGAACAAATCTGTGTAGTTGAACAAGAAATATTTTACTTTGTTCTTTTTGGCGTAGGCTACCAAATCCATCGACATGTTTTTCGTCTCCTTAGCGCCGACTATTTTGTCGGCTTATTTGTTAGCCCACCTCACTTATTACGTCACCCCAGCGAAGGCTGGGGTCCAGCTTCATTTCAAGCTCAGCGCCTGTAAATTAGCTGGATGCCAGCCTTCGCTGGCATGACGGTTGTGGAGTGGTATCTATGTGAAAAAATCAAAATCTGACCTTCCCCGGAATCCAATCTGTGCCCGCCAATGGCACTTGAGCCATGGCCGCGGCTTCGATTGTAAGTGCGCAGAGATCTTCTGGCTCAAGATTATGCACGTGGGATTTACCGTTGGCTCTTGCGATGGTTTGGGCTTCGAGGGTGAGCACCTTCAGATAATTATAAAGGCGGCGGCCGGCTTTTACGGGGTCGAGGCGCGCGGATAAAACCGGGTCCTGCGTGGTGATGCCTGCAGGGTCGCGGCCTTCATGCCAATCATCGTAAGCACCTGCTGTTGTACCAAGTGCGTTGTATTCAGCCTCATAATGTGGATCATTATCACCAAGTGCCACAAGGGCTGCGGTGCCTATGGCCACTGCATCTGCACCTAATGCCAAGGCTTTGGCCACATCAGCGCCGTTACGAATGCCGCCTGATACAATGAGCTGCACCTTGCGGTGCATATTGAGTTCTTGGAGCGCGCGCACTGCGGGACGAATGCAAGCGAGTGTGGGTTGACCAACATGTTCAATGAAAACTTCTTGCGTTGCAGCTGTTCCGCCTTGCATGCCGTCCACGACTACAACATCGGCGCCGGCTTTTACGGCCAATGCCACATCATAATAGGGCCGCGCACCACCGATTTTGACATAGATCGGTTTTTCCCAATTGGTGATTTCGCGGAGTTCTTGAATTTTGATTTCAAGATCATCAGGGCCAGTCCAATCTGGGTGGCGGCAGGCCGAGCGTTGATCAATGCCTTTGGGCAAGCAGCGCATGGCGGCCACGCGATCGGAAATTTTCTGGCCCAGCAACATGCCACCACCGCCTGGTTTAGCACCCTGGCCAATGACGACTTCAATCGCATCTGCTTTGCGCAAATCGTCAGGGTTCATGCCGTAACGTGAGGGTAGATACTGATAGACAAGATGTTTCGATTGGCCACGTTCTTCCGGTGTCATTCCGCCATCGCCCGTGGTGGTTGATGTGCCAGCTGCGGAAGCGCCACGGCCCAATGCTTCCTTGGCATTGGCAGACAGTGAGCCAAAGCTCATGCCTGCAATGGTGATTGGAATTTTAAGATGAATGGGCTTTTTGGCAAAGCGTGTGCCAAGTACAACATCGGTTCCGCATTTTTCACGGTAACCTTCTAAAGGGTAGCGCGAGATGGATGCGCCTAAGAAAAGCAGATCATCGAAATGTGGAAGTTTGCGCTTGGCACCTGCGCCACGAATATCATAAATGCCAGTTGATGCGGCGCGACGGATTTCGGCCAATGTTGCATCATCAAAGGTGGCTGATTTGCGCGGTACGGTGCGTGGAATGTTGGTATCCATTAAAACCTCAATATGCGTCTGCGTGGTCAACGCTGAAATTATATAACTTGCGGGCTGAGCCATAGCGCTTGAATTCGGACGGCTTTTCTTTGCGTTTGGCGGCTTTGAGCAAGCGCTCTAAATCGGCTAAGTGTTCCGCGCGCATTTCTTTTTCGATGCAGTCGGCACCAAGGCTTGCGACTTTACCTTTGACGTAGAGACGGGCTTCGTAAATTGAATCTCCCAGCGCATCGCCAGCATCGCCGCACACAACGAGGTTGCCGCGCTGGCCCATGAAGGCTGACATATGCCCCACATTTCCGCCAACGACGATATCAATGCCTTTCATTGAAATGCCGCAACGCGATGAGGCATCACCATCTATCACCAGAAGCCCGCCATTGCCCGTGGCCCCGGCTGACTCCGATGAGTTGCCTTTGACCCACACAATGCCCGACATCATATTTTCAGCGGTGCCAACACCTGCATGGCCGTGAATGGTGATTTCAGATTCCTTGTTCATGCCACCGCAATAAAAACCGACATGGCCTTTGATGTCGATTTGGAGCGGGCCATCGAGTCCCACGGCGATTGAATGTTGGCCCATTGGGTTGGTGACCACCCAATGTTTTTCGTTGGTATTTTTTGGCAAGGTTTGCAGCTTTGAATTAATGCCGCGAATGCCTTCTTTTTTGAGGTCGAGTTCGTTCATGCGTTTCCGCCCCAGCTGTAAACTTTGGATGGTTCTGGTTCCCAGATTTTGGCTTTGTCGGCGCCTGGCAAATGGGCGATGGCGCGATATTCCGTGGCCATGGCCACCCAGTCATCGGTTTCAGCCATAACCGCGTGTTTGCAGGCAATAGGATCACGCACCACGGCAAAACCATCACCCGTGCCCACGAGGAATGTGAAGAAGCCGTCCAAATCTGTGAGGCTGGATTCGAGGGCTTGTTTCAGTGTCGAACCGGTGCGCAGCTTATGCGTCATGTAAGCGGCAGCGACTTCGGTATCGTTTTCAGTTTGGAATTCCATGCCTTCCTTGCGCAAGGTTTCGCGCAGGCGGTTATGATTGGAGAGTGAGCCGTTATGCACAAGGCAAAGGTCAGCGCCGGTCGCAAATGGATGCGAGCCCGCGGTGGTGACCGCGCTTTCAGTGGCCATGCGGGTGTGGCCGATGATGTGGGTGCCTGAAGCATGATCAAGATCGAACTTTTCATAGACATTGGCGGGAAGACCCGTCTCTTTAAAGATTTCGATAGAGTGGCCAGAGCCCACGACCCGCACGGCTGCGTGGTGTTGCTTGAGCCAAGCGACTGCTGCGGCTTCCTTGGCGGTGGTGACCAAGATGAAGTGGTTGCCGATTTTTTTGCCCGAAGATTTGGCTTTCAGCGCTTTGTTTAGACCGGAAACAACGCTTTTCCAATTATAGTTTGCATCATCATGGGCAAGGGAGAATTTAGTTTCGGCCTTTTTTGTGGGGTTGCGGTAAATGGCAACGCCCGCAGAGTCTGGTCCGCGATTGGTCATTTCAATCAGCATGGGCTTGAACATTGCCCCCAGCTTTGACTTCAACTTGGGGTTCTTGAGATATAGTCCGACAATACCGCACATGGTGGCACCTCTTTGTTGATTGCAGCCTAGCAGTGTGTTTTGGAACATTCAACTGTTAGGAACAATTTTTTCACAAGGGGAATGATCATTCTTCGCGGCGATAGCTTATGATTGATAGGTAACGTGCGGGGAGTTTACGCATTTCCTCGGGGCCATGAGGGGCTTCGGCGTCGAAAAACAGTGCGTCGCCTGCATGCATATCGTAGGTTTTCTCGCCATGGCGATAAACTACGTTGCCGTCAAGCATATACAGAAACTCCATTCCCGGATGTTGGAACGATGGGAACACATCGGTTTCGGAGGTGAGCGTGATGAGATAAGGCTCGACCATCGTTGGGCCATGGGTTGAGTGGCCTAACAGTTGATACTGGTGCCCTGCTCTGGTTCCGCGCCGTTCAATGGTTAGGCCTTGGCCGGATTTAACGAAAGTGGCATCGCGGATTTCCTCATAGGTTTTGAAGAAGGCAGTGAATGGCACAGCCAAGGTTTTGCTTAAGGCTTGCAGCGAAGAGAGCGACGGTGAGGTTGCACCGTTTTCAATTTTCGATAACATGCCTGCAGACATATCGGCAGCTTTGGCGAGTTCGGAGATGGTGAGGCCGAGTTTTTCACGATAGCGCTTTACTTCGCGGCCAATGGCCTCTTCGAGGAAGCGTGTTTGACTATTAGCACTGCGGTGTGGATTTTGAAATTTTGGTTTCTTCTTTTTGTCCAGCATTTTCGCACTTCCCCCCATCAGGCTTATGTTTCCTGTTAGGACACAAAGTTGCATTTTAGCGAGCTCAAGACAAGGGTGTGCGTCGAGTTTGCAAATTCTTTAAATCTGAGATTGACTAAGATTTCACATTTTGATGTAACAGGGGTAAGTGACAACGTTGTCAATGACAGGTTGCGTGTGCGGGAGAGCCATTATGGTAACTTTACGGGAAGTCGCTGAGCGTGCTGGCGTTTCTATTAAAACGGTATCCCGCATCGTAAACGGCGATCCCGCAGTTAATGCAAAAACTCGTATTGCCGTTCAACACCATCTCGAATCTCTAAATTATGTGCCAAACCACGCTGCACGCATGATGCGAGGTGGATCATCGTCGGTATTCGGATTTATGACGGATGCCGTGGCTACAACACCTTACTCGGTGGATATTGTGCGCGGTGCGCAGGCCGCATTGAATGAAAAAAACCAAACGCTTTTAATTGCCAATACTGATGGTGATGAAAAACTTGAAAAAGAATATTGGCGTATGTTCCGTGCGCACCGCGTTGCAGGTGTCATCTATGCCTCAATGTTCCACCGCCCACATATTGTTGGTCAACCTGATTTCAAAGACCCGATCGTACTGGCCAATTGTTTTGCGGCCCTTGGCGACAAACCTTCGCTTATTCCAGATGATGAGGGTGGGGGATACGCACAAGCAGAATATTTGCTCAAACTGGGCCACCGCCGCATTGGCGTTTTAACTCTTATTCCTGATATTGTAGCCACAACGCTACGTGGGGCCGGAATTCGCCAAGCTTTTCGCGATGCGGGGCTAAGTTTTGATGAGAGCCTTGAACAACGTGGCATGGATGGGCCGGTGCATTTTGAACGCATGATTGCATTTGATGCTGCTGTGAAGATGCTATCTGCGAAGGATAGACCTAGTGCTATTATTTGCGGCAATGACCAAGTGGCCTTGCAAGTCTATTCTGCTGCGGCACATTTGGATTTGCACATTCCACGCGATTTATCAGTGATCGGATTTGATGATCAAAAAGTTATTTCAGAAAATTTGCGGCCGTCCCTCACCACTGTAGCCCTGCCTTATTTTGAAATTGGCAGGCAGGCAGTGGAGACGATGCGCGAGGCCAAACAAAACGACGCAAACTGGGCGCCAAAAATTCTGGTGCCGTGCCCTGTTGTGGAACGGGAATCGTGTTGCGCTATTTCTTAAGATCGCAGTTAAGGGGAAGAAACCGAGGGCATAACGCTTTCATCCTTTCGAATTTTTGCATTATCAATAGAGTTTAGTCGGAGTCTTATTTTTGGTTCTTTCACTTCACGATAAATGGATTTGGGATTTTTGGCTAGTGAGGGATCATGGCGACTGGCATATCTATTTCCTGCAAGCTGATAACACATTAGCTGATGCTGAAATGCGCCACCGCAATGTGACGCAAGGACATGCGGTTTCCAACGACCTTGTGAACTGGAACCATTTAGGCACATGTTTTAAACCTTCCAAGGGGCCAGCCTTTGATGATTGGACAACGTGGACTGGCTCAGTGGTCAAAGGGCCAGATGAAACTTGGCATTTATTTTATACGGGCACACCGCATGCTGAAGGAGGCGTGAGGCAGTGCATTGGGCATGCCACTTCCCAGGACATGCATTCATGGGTGCGGGTGGGCAATGGTTTGTGTCTCGATCTTGCTGGGCCAAACGCAAAATATTACGAAGAATACACGCCGGGCCATTGGAGTGACCGTGCAATGCGCGACCCTTGGCTGATCCAGAATCCAGATGGTGAAGGCTGGCTGATGTATTTTACCGCGCGCGTGCCGGACCGTACGGAACCCAATGCGGGAGGTGCAGTTGGTTTTGCAACATCGCCGGATTTAATGAATTGGACTTTGCAGAAACCAATTTATGACGGTGGAGATTTTGGCCAATTGGAAGTGCCGCAAGTTTTTAAATTTGGCAAGAAGTGGTACATGACGTTTTGCACGGCGGCCGAACATTGGTCGGAAGGTTACCGCTCGAGGAACAAAGAGACACCTGTTACAGGTTCGCATTATTTGATTGCAAATAGCCACCTTGGGCCATGGACGGCACCAACGAATAAATTTCTTGATGGTCGCAATCCTTGCGAGCGTTATGCGGGCAAGATTGTGGAGAAGGACGGCGAGCTGTTTATCATGGGGTTTCTGTATTATGACATCGCAGGGAATTTTATCGGAAAGGTCAGCGATCCGGTTCCGCTTGCGGTAGATGATGACGGTCTGCTTTCGCTTTAGTCTACAAGGATCACGCGAAAGTCGTTGACGTTGGTCAAAGTTGGGCCAGTGATAATTTGTGAATTGATGCTCTGAAAAAAGTTATGCGCATCATTTTTGCTGAGTGAGGCCCATGGATCGATTTTCAACCTGCGTGCCTCGCCCAGACTCGTCGGCGTGATGTATGCGCCTGCTACTTCGCGCGCGCCATCAACACCATCGGTATCGCCAGCAAGCGCGTGAATTCCTTCTGCGCCACCCAGTTTGATTGCAAGCGACAATAGAAATTCAACATTCCGTCCCCCTGCTCCGTTGCCCTTAACAGTAACAGTGGTCTCGCCGCCCGAGATGATGGCGCAGGGTGTTTTGATTGGTTGGCCAAAGCGCTTGGCTTGCATTGCAATGCCGGCCATCATAATGCCAACTTCGCGGGCTTCGCCTTCGATCGCATCACCTAAAATGATTGGCTCATAACCTGATGCCTTGGCAATTGCTGCTGCGGCTTCAAGCGATTTTTGTGGTGAGGCGATGCAAGTGGCTTTGGTGTTTGCCAATCTAGGATCATCAGGTTTTGGTGTTTCATCTTGCGCTTCGGCCAAATGTTTTGTGACCGATGCCGGCACGTCGATTTCATATTTTGCGATGATCTGGCGGGCTTCAGCAAAAGTCGTTGAATCGGCTACAGTTGGGCCTGATGCGACGGAGCCTAAATCATCACCAGGCACATCGGAAATTACTAATGTGACGACACGAGCCGGGAATGCCGCAACGGCCAATCTGCCACCTTTGATGGCCGATAGGTGTTTGCGCACGCAATTCATTTCACCAATCGGTGCACCTGATTTCAGAAGCGCTTTATTCACTGCACGCTTGTCTTCAACGCTGATGCCACTGGCGGGTAGGCTGAGCAAAGCCGAGCCGCCGCCAGAAATCAGCGCAACTATCAAATCGTCTTGGGTCAATCCATCAAGCATTTTTAACATGCGAGCGGCGGCGCGCGTTCCTGCACCATCGGGAACGGGGTGGGCGGCTTCAACGATTTCGATATTTTTGCAAATGGCGCCGTGACCATAACGAGTGACCACAAGCCCTTCGAGCGGGGCATGCCAGTTATTCTCAAACACTTGCGCCATGGCCGCCGAGGCTTTGCCTGCGCCCACAATAATGGTGCGGCCTTTTGGAAGAGATGGCATGTGAGCGGGTATGCAGTTTAACGGCAATGCGGTTTTCACGGCGGCATCAAACATGGCGCGCATCAGTTGGATTTGTTTTTCAGAATTTTGCATTCTGGCACTGTACTTGATTGTGAATTTTTGACAATGAGGGGCATGACCCAATCTCTCGCGATTTTAGAAAAACTGATTTCATTTCCAACCGTCAGCAAAGACAGCAATCTGGCTTTAACTGATTATGTGCAGCAGTTCCTCAGCGCATTGGGCATCCAATCGTCAATTGTCTACAATGAAGAAAAGACCAAGGCAAATTTATGGGCTGCGGTTGGGCCTGCGAATATGGGTGGCGTGGCACTTTCAGCGCACACTGATGTGGTGCCCGTGATCGGACAGAACTGGAGTTCTGATCCATTTGTGATGGCGCGGCGCGACGGCAATTTATACGGTCGCGGAACGGCGGATATGAAAGGATTTATCGCTTGCTGTTTGGCGATGGTGGCGCGTATTGACCAGTCCAAATTGAAGACGCCTCTTCATTTTGCGTTTTCATATGATGAAGAAATTGGCTGCATCGGCGTAAGGCGATTGTTGGATATGTTAAAGACTTTACCATTTCGCCCGCGCTTTTGCATCGTGGGCGAACCTACCATGTTACAAGTTGTAACAGCGCATAAGGGAAAGCTGGGTTTTCGCGTAACGGCGCATGGGCTGGAGGCGCACTCCAGTTTGGCGCCCATAGGGGCCAATGCGATTTATATGGCCTGCGATTTGATTTCCGAAGTTCGTCGCATTCAAGATGATCTGGCAGTACATGGTGCTCGCGATGGGGATTATGAGGTGGCGTACACGACGCTTCATGTGGGGAAAATGGCGGGCGGTGTGGCGATGAATATCGTTCCTAATGATGCCAGCTTTGATTTTGAAATTCGCTATCTGCCGCAGGATGATCAGCATGCCATTGTTACACGGATCAAGCAGGCAGCAGAGGATGTGGCCAAGCGCTATCGCGGTGTTTTTGCTGATGCACGATTTGTGTTCGCAGATTTGCAGAGCTATCCGGCGCTTGATACTCCCGTCGATAGTGAAGTTGTAAATTTCGTCCGCGCACTAACGGGTGGGAACTCAACGGGCAAGATTACGTTTGGCACTGAAGGTGGTTTATTTCAAAAAGAGCTTGGTATTCCTGCTGTGGTTTGCGGCCCGGGGAATATTGCTGTGGCACATAAGCCTGATGAATATGTTTCTGAAGCACAAATGGCGCTTTGCGATGCGATGTTAGATAGGTTGGTGGAGCGGCTTTCGGTTTAAGGATCGCCCGGCACGCCGTAGCTGGGGGCTTGTGTTGGATCAAGGGCGCGTTGGAGGTAAGCACTCATTTGCGGTTGGTATTCAGTCCACAGCTTACGCAAGAACGCCACTGGGTTTTCGTCATCCCAATCAACTCGCAAATTTACAAGTGGAAAGTCTTGTTCATGATAGACGAGAAGGCAAGCGGAATGCACAGGCCCTTCCTCACCGCCAGAAGTAATCCCCGCTTCTAATGCACGGAGCAGTCGTTCAGCCAAATGTTGATCCACGTTGGCAGCAAAAGCATCGGTCATCACTTTTGGTAGCTCTGATGACTTCAATAGATTGCCCGCGGCAACGCAATTTTTCTGTTCGCTCACAGAATGTGTGCCGAGGATTTCGTCACCCGAGTAAGACGCTGAATTTCCGAATTGATCTACAGCAGTGAGCTGGCGGAAATTTACATTCTTGCGATTGCGCGTGACCGCCATGATGGCTTCGCCTGCGCTCAAACCGTCTTGCATGTAATCAAGCAACAAAGGACCAAGCCGAGGGTCGGTTACATTCTGCGTTGAAACTGCACCAACACCGACACGCGCGTGTGGACAGCGCGCGCCGACAGCGATCGAAGAGGTGGTGATGGCAACACCGAAGGCTCCAGTTTTGGCACAGCGGCCTGCAATTGAGAATGTCATTTCGGATCGGGTATCACAGCGGTGACTTCGATTTCGACTAGCCATTCTGGCCGCGCCAAAGCCGTGATCACCAAGCCCGTTGAACAGGGAAACACGCCTTTCAGCCATTTGCCCATTTCACGGTAAACATCTTGGCGGTAACGCACATCAGTTAGATAAACCACAATGCGACAGATGTGATCCATATGGCCACCTGACTCCTCCATCAGCAATTTAATGTTGGCCATGGTCTTGGCGGTTTGAGCTGTTGCGTCACCAACATGCAAGCTTTCACGTGAGTCTAAATCCTGGGAGACTTGGCCACGCACAAACACCATCGTGCCACGCGCAACAACTGCCTGGCATAGGTCGTTGTCGAGTTTTTGTTCGGGATATGTGTCCTTCGTGTTGAAGGAGCGAATGCGGGTGTGGGCTGTCATGATTTACTGCGCTGCTTTCTTGGTTTCGCTCCAGATGCGGTCTGACATTCCGCCCGCTTTTTGGGCGAAGGACATGGCTTGGTTCCAATCGAAGTTGCGATAGACTGCCGCGGACTGTGCGAAGGGGGCGGATTGAGCGAACAGTTGGAAGGTAAGGCGGTGGCCTGCATAATCGGAGTTTAATAAATCGCGCGCAAGGGCCAGTAATTTCCGCCTGTCTTCGGCCAACCATTGGTCGTTGATGGTGTAATATTTATCCATCCATTTTTTGGTTTCCGGGTGGTCAAACACTGCTGAGTCTGGCGTTACACAAATCTGACCACCACAAAGTTCACGGGCAATGTGCATCATTTTTGGCAAGTTGTTGAGAGCATGCACACGGCCTGTCATTAGCAAGGATTGGTTGGGCATCAACAGACCATTCGGGCTTTTCTCGGCGGTGTAGATCGAAGCGGTGAGATGCGCATTGATGCCTTCGCGCCAGACTGCGAGCTCGGAAAGCTTTTCCTGCACAGCTTGTTGCTTATCAAGCCCGGTTTGTTTGGCATTCCACATGGCCGCGCCAATAATGAGATCAGCATAGGAAAGCGTGCGCTGAACAAATGGAAAAGCCGAATAACGGTGCAGTGTTTGGCGAATAAAGGCTGCGGCTTTGGTGTGTTGATAGAACAACACATCCTCCCACGGAATCAGAACATTATCCAAAATCATGATGGTGTCGACTTCGTCGAACTTGTTCGAGAGTGGATAATCACGCGCAGGTGCGCGATTTGTGAAACCGGTGCGGCAGATATGTTTCACACCCGGCGCATTCATGTGCACAATGCAGCCCAGTGCATAACTCGAAAGTTTACTATCGCCCCAATTGGCAATGGTAGGTTTTAGAAAAGCTTGATTGGCATAGGCCGCGGCGGTTTCATACTTAGCACCTCGGATGATGATACCAGCATCGGTTTCTTTGACCACATGCACCAGCATATCTGGATCTTGGTCTTGCGGTGGTTTGGAACGATCACCCTTGGGGTCTGTGTTGGCCGATACGTGAAAGGGGTCATCATGCAGCGCCTTCATGATATGGCGTTCAATATTGGAGGCAAAGCGCGGATCGATTTCATTGAGAATATCTTTACCATCCCAAAGTGACCACATTTCGCCGATGGTTTCGTCGCCCATGCGGGTGACGACACCGCCAATATCTTTCATCACCGTGTCAACGGCATTGCGCTTATCGTGCCAATCTTGCTGAACGCGTGGCAGTTTGTTGCCGATCGCAAAACGTTCCCCGCCTTCCTCATAGGTCATCACATTCTGCTTGGCCTTTTCGTGCTGCATGTCATAGATGCGAGCGCGGATATCTATAGCTGGTTTGAACAACGGATGGCGGGTTACATCCTTTACGCGTTCGCCGTTGATCCAAACTTCACGGTCATCTCTGATTGACTCGCGATATTGTTCGCCTGTCCTAATCATCACTGTTCCTCATGTCTTCGTCATGCGACCATAGTTGTGGTTGGAATAAACCATGGGCTCGGTATCGCCGCGCAATGCCGAGATCACGCGGCCCAAGAATATGCGGTGGGTGCCCGCGTCATGATAGCTTTCGAGTTCGCATTCGAAACTCGCGGTAGCAGTTTTCAGGATGGGAAGACCAAGTGCTTGGCCTTCTGTCCACCCATGTTGGTCAAAATCATAGTGTTTACCACCTACCGCGCGCCCTGCAAAAACCTGTGCAATCTCTTGGCTCTCCACATTCAGTATGTTGATCGCAAAACGATGATTTCGATTAATCGCCGAAACGGCAACATTTTTACGATTTAAGCAGGCCAATAAAATTGGCGGCTCGGCGGAAACCGAGGTGACCGCACTCACTGTGAGGCCGAATTTTCCAGCTGGCCCATTTGTAGTCACTATGCTCACACCATTGGCCAAAGCTGCCATGGCGTCAACAAAGCGCTCTTTTGTTTCGGAGGGGAACGAAGGTGGAATGATTTGCATGTTCATGGTGCTTTACATCGCATAGATCTTTGATTAGAAAAAATAGATAATTATTAGGCAGAGTATAGTTTTAAACTATGTTAAAATTTACGCTTCGACAATTGGAATATGCTGTTCAAACTGCTGATAGCGGATCAGTTGCCGCTGCGGCAGAAATATTACGAGTTGCGCAACCTTCCATCTCGGCCGCGCTGAAAAAGCTTGAAGACACCATTGGTATGCAGATCTTTATTCGACATCATGCGCAGGGTCTCACACCGACGTCTCGTGGTAATACATTTTTGGCGGATGCGCGGCGACTGCTGACCCAGAGTGAGGAATTGGCACGCCAATCTGACTCGGAAATAGGGCCGCTCAAAGGGCGTTTGCAGGTCGGAAGTTTTGTCACTTTAGCACCCACCTACGCACCAATTCTTATAAGCAAATTCAATGCATTATACCCTAATGTTGAGATTATTCTCGGAGAAGGTGTTCAAAGCGAATTGTTGAGCGGCTTGAGGAATGGGCAGCATGATCTGGCTCTCCTTTACGATGTTGATCTGCCCGCAGATGTTGAAGCGTTGGAAGTGGTGTCACTTAAACCTTACGTGTTATTATCGGCATCGCACAAGCTTGCACGTTTCAAAAAAATATCGCTTTTTAATTTGGTAAATGATAAACTTATCCTGCTCGACATCCAGCCTAGCCGAACCTATTTTTTACGGCTGTTAGAAGCACAAGGTGTAAAGCCAATCATCGGGTTTTCATCTGCCTCTCTCGAACTTGTGCGCGGCATGGTAGCGCAGGGGTTGGGGTATTCGCTTTTGATCACGCGGCCCGCGGGCGATTTGTCTTATGATGGTGAGAAACTCAGCGTTCACGAAATAGCAGGGCAAGCTGAACGCGGGGTGATCGCCATTGCACATCTGAAAACCGTGCGTCAGACGCGGGTTGCGCAGGTCTTTGAAAAATTCTGTATTGATTATTTCAAGACTGTGCGAAAATGACGTTCAGAAAAATCATGGAAAGTAGATTATGCGCGCTGATGTTCCACCAACCATTCGTCTCAAGGATTACAAAGTTGCTCCCTTTAAAATTGAGAGTGTAGAGCTGAAGTTTGAGCTTGCTCCACATGCAACGCGCGTTACATCGCATATCAGATTGAAGCGCAATCAGAAGTCTGCCGAGAAAAACGCGCCTCTGATTTTTGATGGTGAAAAACTGAAACTGATTACAGTCGAGATTGACGGGCGCAAGTTGTCACCTGCCGAATATGAATTGGGGGCAGCGAGTTTGATGATCGCGCACTTGCCCAAGGGTGAGTTCTCCTTGGTGATTGTTACCGAGTGCGATCCGCAGGGTAACACGGCGTTGACTGGCCTTTACATGTCAAACGGCATGTATTGCTCGCAGTGTGAGGCGCAGGGGTTCAGGCGGATTACCTATTTTTATGATCGCCCGGATGTGATGACGGTTTTTAAAGTGCGGATTGAGGGGCCATCCTCGTTGCCGGTTCTGCTGTCCAACGGTAATCCCATTGAACATGGGCCGCTTGATGGAGATCGCCATTATGCGGTTTGGGATGATCCGCATCCCAAGCCCAGCTATTTGTTTGCCTTGGTTGGCGGGGACTTGGCTCATGTGAGAAGTAAATTCAAAACCATGAATGGCCGTGACGTTGAGCTTGGCATTTACGTTGAGAAGGGCAAGGAGGGCCGCTGTTCTTGGGCGATGGATGCACTTAAAGCCTCTATGATCTGGGATGAGACAGCATTTGGCCGCGAATATGATCTCGATGTTTTTAACATTGTTGCAGTTTCTGATTTCAACATGGGGGCCATGGAGAACAAGGGCCTAAATATTTTCAACGACAAGTATATTTTAGCATTGCCCGAGACCGCCACCGACACCGATTATATTCTGATTGAAGCCATCATCGCCCACGAATATTTCCACAATTGGACAGGTAACCGCATTACGTGTCGCGATTGGTTTCAACTTTGCTTGAAAGAAGGCCTGACGGTTTTCCGTGATCAAGAGTTCACATCCGATATGCGCTCGCGCCCGGTTAAGCGGATTGAGGATGTGAAGCGGTTGCGCTCAAGCCAATTTCCGGAAGATCAAGGCCCATTGCAGCATCCAGTGCGACCTTCTTCATACATCGAGATCAATAATTTTTACACCCCAACGATTTATGAAAAGGGTGCTGAGCTTTGTCGGATGATTAAGACGTTGATTGGCGATAAGGCCTTTGCAAAAGCGATGAAACTTTATTTCAAGCGTCATGATGGTGAGGCCGCGACTGTTGAAGATTTTGTTGCGTGTATGGCTGATGCATCAGGCCGCGACATGACGCAGTTTTTCCGGTGGTACGAACAATCAGGAACGCCAACGGTTTCGGCGCGCGGAACATATGACAAGAAGAAGAAAACGTATGAGCTGACGGTCACGCAATCGCAGCCTCGCCTCAGAGGCCAACCAAAAAAATTGCCGTTGCACTTTCCGTTGAGCGTAGGATTGGTGAACCCCAAAGGCAAGGACATGCCATTGATATTAAAGGGTAAAAATAATCTCAAATCTGGCGTTGTTGAAATTGTTGAGAGCAAGCAGTCGTTCAAGTTCAAGGATATTTCTGAAGCCCCTGCTCTTTCAATCAATCGCGGATTTTCTGCACCCGTGATTTTGAAAAGCAACGTTACTGCGGATGAGCAATTGTTTTTGATTGGTCATGATTCCGATAATTTTAATCGCTGGGAAGCCGCGCAAACAATTGGCAAAGCTTTGATTGTAAGGGCCGTCAAGGCACTCTCTTTGGGTAAAAAGATTCCGAATATATCTGCATTCGCGGATGCGTTGGGCAAGTGTTTGGAAAGTTCTAAATTAGATGACGCGTTCAAAGCACTCATTCTTGTTCTGCCGAGCGAGGCTGATATTACTGCGGCTATTGGCAAAGATGTCGATAGCGATTTGGTTTACGTCGCAAGAGAGGCAGTTCGTTCAGGTATTGCAAAGCAATTGCTGAACGCGCTGTTGGTGGCATTTGAACAGACGAATGATGCGGGTTCCTATAAGCCCGATACGCGTGGCACCGCGCGGCGCTCGTTGCGATTGACGCTGTTGACGATGATTGCGGCGGCTGACGGCGATATGGGCATCAAGTTGGCGCAAAAGGAATTCGCAAAGCCCGATAACATGACCATTGAAATGGGCGCATTGGTTTGCCTTAGATCGCTCCACCGGCCAAAAGGCGAAGCGATGTTGGAGCAGTTTTATCAGCGTCACAAAGATGATCATCTGATTTTGGATAAGTGGTTTGGGTTGAACGCCGCAGTTCCCGGCGTTGACGCTGCACAACGAATTGAAAGACTGTTGAAGCATCCTGATTTCAAACTCACAACGCCCAACAGGGTCTATGCTCTGGTCGCAAATTTTGCAAATGGCAACTCGACTGGCTTTCATTCTGCGAGCGGCGAAGGATACCGCGTTGTGGCTGATGTGATCATCGCGCTCAACGCGATTAACCCGCAAGTTGCTGCAAGGTTGGCTACGGCATTTCGCAGTTGGAAACTTTATAACGTGCAGCGCCGCACTCATGCGCAGAAAAATATGCAGCGCATATTGGCAACGCCTGCTCTTTCCAACGATGTATTCGAGATCATATCAAGAACATTGAAAGCATAAACCAATCTCGTTCAGCTTTTACTTGGCAAATCAGATTCGCAGGCGGTAATTCTATTACACGGAAGCCGAGGCTGATTCGTTTGTAAACGGCGTTGCATTTGAAGTCCGGCATTTAACTTCATATTGAACTGGGCGCATGTTGGCCAACGCACATATTAAGGAACTGTTTTTCCGCGACCGAACTTTACACTTGCCAATTCCTTGGCCGGGCCACGCCGGATTTAATGTTTCTGAACGCGCCATGCGCAGGCTCATTACTATTCTTACCGCGTTGTTTTTGTTGACGCTTGCAGCTGCGCTGATTTCTCAACTGCTTCTCAGCCGTGCGCAACACCTTGCAGATCAAGGCGAAGTCTCACTGCTACAGACTGACCGTGTTGCGCAAAGCTTGAAAGTGAAACTGTTGAGTGATGCAGCTTCGGGCAAGACTATTTCCAATCTATCGCAGACTTTGCTCGAACAGGCAGTGCCTGCTGACGCTATGGGTTTGAACCGGGTTTATCTTTTGCTTTCGTCAGAAGGGCGCATCGTGGGGAGCATTCCCACCAACAGCACTTATAACGGCAGTAGTATTGACAGTGTCATGGGGCCGGGATTTGTTTTGGATGCGGCGGTGAATGCACCCAGCATGACGCCGACGAAATTGGCCAATGGTGATGATGCATTGATGGCGTCGCGAGATCTATCGCCATTCCCGGGAAGCTTATTGGCATTTCAAAAAAAATCGGATGTGCTTTCAGTTTGGCGAAACGGCGTGATGGAGCTTGCGGTTTTATTTGCTGTTACATTTTTGGTTTTGATGATGTTGTCAGGGGCTTTTCATTGGCAGGCCGCGAAGGCCTCTGATGCTGATGAAATGCTAACCGTGGCCACCACGCGGCTTGATAAGGCGCTTGATGGTGGCGAGTGTGGATTGTGGGATTGGAATTTGGCTGAAGGGCATATTTTCTGGTCAAAATCCATGTTTGAAATTCTGGGGCTGCCACCAAAAGGAGATTTCCTAAGTTACGGCGAAGTGGCATCCCTTATCCATCCTGATGATGCCAAGCTTGATAATTTGATCGAAGATCTGCTCAGTGGTCACCGCAAGGTATTCGATCAAGAATTTCGGATGCGTCATGAAAAGGGCAATTGGGTTTGGCTGCGCGCGCGTGCCGCCTTGGCGCCTGGGCAGGGCGAGAGTGAGCCACATTTGGTGGGAATTGTTTTTGATATTTCACGTCAAAAGAAACTCGACAAGATGAACCGCGAGGCGGAAGTCCGCCTTAAAGATGCGGTTGAAAACATCTCTGAGGCGTTCGTGTTGTGGGACACAGAAAGCAAATTGGTTTTATGTAATTCAAAATATCAGCAATTCCATTCATTGCCGTCTGCCGTTTGCCAACCGGGTACGCCATATGGTGATGTAGCGGCGGCCTCCAAAGAACCAGTGGTTCGGCAGTTTGTGCCTGGGCAAGCCAATGACACATCTGGGGCACGTTCAATGGAAGTTCAACTTGCTGATGGCAGGTGGCTGCAAATCAATGAACGACGCACGAAAGATGGTGGCTTTGTTTCGGTGGGCACAGACATTACGCCGCTAAAACAGCAGGAAGAACGCCTCATTCACTCTGAGCGCAACTTGATGATAACAGTTCGTGATTTGCAGAAAGAGCGTCAACTTGCTGAGGAGCAATCGCAGAGGCTGGCGGAGCTCGCAGATAAATATGCCAGTGAAAAAACCCGTGCTGAATCTGCCAATCGATCGAAGTCTGAATTTCTGGCTAATATGAGCCATGAACTGCGCACGCCACTCAATGCCGTAATTGGCTTTAGCGAAATTATGTCGCAGGAAATGTTCGGGCCTTTGGGGGCCGCAAAATATAGCGAATATGCTTTTGATATTGGTAAGAGCGGGCAATTTCTGCTCGATGTGATCAATGATATTCTTGATATGTCGAAGATTGAGGCAGGCAGGGTTGAACTTGAACTTTCAGATGTTGATCTGCGCAGCGTTTTGGAAGATGTGTTGCGCTTGGTGGGGCCACGGGCTGCCGAGGGTAAAATTAATTTGAAACTGGACTTGAACGAGGGGCCGCATATTCATGCTGATCGCCGCGCCCTAAAACAAGTCTTCATCAATTTGATCTCCAACGCCATAAAATTTACGCCTGAGCATGGGTCCGTGACCGTCAAAGCCAGCGCCACACAACAAGGCGTCAATATTCAAATTATTGACACGGGAATTGGTATTCCCCAGCGCGACATTCAGAAATTGGGGCGACCGTTTGAGCAAGTTGAGAACCAGTTCACCAAGAGCAAGGGCGGATCTGGCCTTGGCTTGGCGATTTCAAAATCACTGATTGATCTTCATGGCGGACATTTAAGCATTACGAGCAAAGAAGGCCATGGCACTACGGTGCATGTCGATCTTCCGATAAATGCGGTGCCCGTAGCACTATTGGCTTAGTTCTATTTGCCCCTGCGGGCTGCTCGTTCACGAATATTAGCTGCAAGATTTTTACGTTCGTCGGGGGTTAGCTTTGCAACGATATCAAGAATCACGTCTTGGCCCTGCGTGGCAAAGCTGGTGACGCCTGATGTGAAGTCATTGATCACGGCTTTGATTTTGATTTGGTCAAAATCTGGCTGCTCCAATAGTTCAGCAAACTTGAGTGATATAGCATCTGCAGCCTCGCGGCCTTGAGCGAATTGATCCTTCTTTGCTTTAAACATATCCATCAATTCGCGCCGCCGCTCATGGGGTAATTCGGCAAAGAATTTGCGCGGCAGAAGCTGTGCACGATTTTCCATGAGCGCCATCTGCCAACCGCCACCCTTCATCCTTGCTCCAATAGCAGCGCCACCAATCACCAGATTAGCCATCAAAGACAAAACCAATAGTGCGGCCCACCACGGCGAACGCAGTTCGGGAATGAACCTGCTTTTAGGAGGCGTGGTTACCAAAGTTGGTTCAGTCATGACACATTATCCTCAGTCAAAAAGTCAAGTTCATCGGTGCTCTGCGCTCCGAGCAATGCGGTGTCGTTTTGGGAAACGCTTTCCGTCGTGAAGGGCAAAAATTCAGCCGCTGTTCCATTCGCCCCCAACCAAACCCCTAAAACCAATGAAGCAGCAAGAGGCAGGCTAGCTAACCACAGCGAGGTTTTCTTTCTGCTAGGAAATGCAATCACGTTATTCGGAATCGGAGCGAGAGTTAGTTTTGCCAACAAGCGTTCCTCAAAATCATTGTGCGGCAAAGGGATTGATGCATGTTGGAGCAAGCTGTCAAGTTCTGCATCACTCAGTCCTGTGTCTTTGTCAAAATTAGCCATCTTCATTCCCCTTGTGTGGCCAGCGTAGCGAGCAGTTGCCTGCCACTCGGCCCTAACTTTTCTTTCAAGCCACGCCTGGCGCGCGCCAGAAGCGACTCTAATGCGTCAACACTGATTTCCATTGCTGCGGCGGCGGCGATATTGGTCATATGTTCAAAATGTACCAGTGCCAATGCCAGCTTTTGCCTATCAGGCAAACTCGCAATCGCTGCATCAATCATTTTGGTGACGTAAGATTGGTCAATCATAGCGGGTGCGGACATTGCAGCATCAGCAACATCTTCCGCATGTTCGAGTTCCAACATTGGTTTGCGTCGATATCTGTCCATCACCAAATTTGAAGCCACACGCATAAGCCATCCCTTTAAAGCCGCAGCCTCGCGCAATTGGCCGGGGTTATTCCATAATTTCAAAAATGTTTCCTGCGCGATGTCGTCCGTATCAGCATGGCCACCGTTTAGACGCCACGCGACGCGGTAAACAGGCACATGATAGCGCTGCACAAGCACGGCAAAGGCCTGTTGATTGCGCTCTGCCGATGCCGCTAAAAGTGCTGCGTCTGTCGCGGTTTGCCAGTTCGCGTTTTGTGGCGTCAACGGCCGGTCAATCATCAAAACTGCTTCCGGCACCAAGCGCCCTCTTTCGTTGCTTGATCAATAGGACGCATGCCGTTTCAATTTCCGTCGCTGGGTGCACTTTACCTGCCGATGACATCATTAAAAATTGAGGCGACACGGCTCTGTGTTTCAGCCAGCAATGCCTCCGTGGCCGCAATATCTGGCATACCAGCCGCCCTCGCCACCGCTTCGTTCAGGCTTTTGGCACTTTGTTCAGGCTTATATTGATCTGCAACACAGAGGCGCAATATTTGGGTTAGGCGCTGAAAGAGCTGGCAGGCAGTGGATAATTCTGATGCTGCACCAGCAGCTAAGACGTTCTTCTCGGCTATTTTTTTAACCGATTTCAATGTGTTAGTATCCAACATTTCTGGATTATTGGCGATCAGTTGCAAATATTGGACAATGAACTCGATTTCAACGAGGCCTCCCTTGGCACGTTTAATATCCCATAATCCTAATTTTGCATGTTCGGCCAACATCAGATTTCGCATATCGCGCACATCATTCAAAGTCTTCGCTTGGTCGCGTGGTTCGCAGAGCGTGTTTTTGATGGCGCGTTCTAACTTAACTCGAAGTTCTGCTTCACCTGCCACAACGCGAGCGCGGGTTAAGGCGAGTTTTTCCCAAGTCCAAGCTTCATCTTTTTGGTAAGAAACGAAACTCAAAAAACTAACCGCAACTGGCCCCTTGCTGCCGGACGGGCGCAAACGCAAATCGACCTCATAGAGCGTACCTTCGGCTGTGGGCGCAGATAAAGCCGTGATCAATCGTTGCGTTAGCCTGGCATAATATTGATTGGGACTTAACGGTTTTTGGCCACTCGAAAGCTCGGCGCTTAGATCATGATCATAGATCAACATCAAATCCAAATCGGAACTTGCAGTCATCTCCCTGCCGCCCAGTTTTCCCATAGATATGACAGCGCATTGCCCTCCAACAACTGAGCCGTGATTTTGTTTCATCTCGTAAACACACACGGCAAGCAACTTGGCTATTGCTTGCTCTGCGATGTTTGAAAACCCTAAGCCTGCCTCCTCTGCGGTGATGGTTTCTGCGAGTAGCCTGACACCAACGCGAAACTGATGCTCGCGCACCAACACGCGCGTGCGGTCCATTGCCTCATCGCGCGCAGTTGCATTGGGGATGATGGTATCAAATTCTTCGGCTAACTCTGCCATGGAAAGAAGTGGCCGCATGAAATCAGCGCCAACCACAGCTTCTAAAGTTCTGGGCTGGCGCTTCAGTTGTTCGGCTAGTCTTGGCGCTTGCCCCAATATTTGAGCGATGAGCTCAAGCAAATTAGGATTGGCCTTCAACATTGAAAAGAGCTGTACGCCAGACGGCAGGCCCCTCATAAACTCATCGAAGGCCAAGAATGCTTGGTCGGGGTCACCGCGCTTTGCAAGTGTTTGCAAAAGTGTGGGCATCAACTCAGTTAATATTTCCCGCGCGCGCGCGGTTCGCGTGGCGGCATAGCGGCCAAAATGCCAGCCCCTAATCGTGGCCGAAATTTCTGAAGCTTGCCTGAATCCCATGTGCTCCAAAGTTTCAATGGTGGCTGGGTCGTCTTCTCCACCGGTGAAAACCAAACTGCCTGATTCAGATGCAAGTGCCCCTGCATCTTCAAACAGAGCTGCATAGTGGCGTTGTACAGTTTCAAGGGTTGCGCGTAACTTCACAGACAGATCAGTGCCGCTTTGAAAGCCACAGAAGCGTGCATATTTTTCGAATGCTTCTGCACCAGCGGGCACAAGATGGGTTTGTTGGTCATCAACCATTTGTGCGCGATGCTCGAGCATGCGCAGAAAAACATATGCATCTTTTAGTTCGTCGGCGGTTTGGCGTTCAATCCACTTGGCCTCAACGAGAGCATCCAGCATTTCCAACGTTGAACGCCCGCGCAGTTTTGGGTTTCGCCCACCTGCGATCAATTGTTGGGTTTGCACGAAAAACTCAATCTCGCGAATGCCACCGCGACCGAGTTTGAGATTGTGGCCCTGAATAGCAATTTCGCCGTGGCCTTTTACCGCGTGAATTTGCCGTTTCAGCGATTGCACATCGGCAATGGCCGCATAGTCTAAATATTTGCGCCAAATATAACTGGTCAGGCGTTTGAGAAACTCTTCACCAAGGGCTAAATCACCAGCAACTGGGCGGGCCTTGATCATGGCGGCGCGTTCCCAGTTTTGGCCTTGGTTTTCATAATAAATCGCAGCGGCCTCAAGTGCGATTGCCATTTGGGTAGCGCGTGGATCAGGGCGCAGGCGCAGATCAACGCGAAATACATAGCCCTCTTCTGTAATGTCTTGAAGCAAGCTTACCACATCACGCGTGAAGCGGACGAAGAACATTGATGGTTCAATATCCTCAGCTAACGGCGCTGTTTCAGGATCGTAGAGAACGATTAAATCGATATCGCTAGAATAGTTAAGTTCGAACGTGCCATGTTTGCCCATGGCAAGCACCACATAGCCACATTGTTGAGATGGGTTTTCAGCGTGGCGCAGCGTGAGTTTTTGCTTAGCTGCATTTTCACGCAACAAAAAATTGACACTTGCATTCAAGCAAGCATCAGCAAACAGGGTCAGTGCATGCGTCACTTCCATCACCGACCAAACAGCGCATAGATCGGCGAGGCCTATAAAAAGGGCGGCCTTTTGCTTGGCAATGCGCAAGCTTGCGGAGATTTCATTTCTGGTTTCTAAATGTTCAAGTATCAGAACTTCTACATTCAATTTTGCCAATACATCATTGGGTTCGGCATTCATTAAATTGATAACGAAATCACTGTGCCTTAAAATCAATTTGGTCAAATAGGGGGAACCTAAAACAGCAGAGTCGATTAGTTTGCGAACTGGCAACAGTTTTTCTGTCAGAGCAGCACCGCAATCTTGCCAAAAACCTGCTGTCACGCCTGCCTCAGCGCTTTGCAGATTTTCCAAATTCATTCGGGCAATAAAGCTGCTCTTGTTCACACCAGTGTTTTAAGATGCTTCGGTGTAAAGGGGAAGACGCAGTATGACCCGAAGCCCCGGCCTGTTATTCTCAAGCTGGATTTGCCCACTGTGCAAAGTCATCACGCTGGCGACGAGGCTTAATCCCAAGCCATTGCCCGGCTTTGAGCGGCTTTCATCAAGCCGGACAAACCGACCCAGCACGCGCTCACGGTCTTCCAAATTTACCCCTATGCCGTGGTCTGCCACTTCAATGATCACGGTTTGAGCATCGACGCGACCGATCACTTCAATATCGGCGGGTTTATCAGCGCTGGTCTGGCCATACTTCATTGCATTGTCGATCAAGTTGTTCAGCACTTGTGCCAAAAGTTGCCGGTCACCGCGCACACGCAAGCCGGGCCTTGCTTCAAGCTTTAACGAGCCTCCCGCTTCATCAGCCAAAGGTTCATAGAGTTCTACAACATCTCGCAGCGTGTCAAAGAGATCAAGCGGTTGTAAGCCTTGCCGCATTTGGCCGGATTCGGCTTGGGCAATAGAAAGAAGTGCGTTAAAAGTACGCAATAGCTTGTCACATTCTTCAATCGTTTGGTCGAGCGCCGTTTTATACTCTAGGGCGTTGTCTTGACGCAAAGCATCCTCGATACGCGCTCGCATGCGCGTGAGCGGTGTTTTCAAGTCATGAGCAACGTTGCTTGACACCTCTTTCATGCCATCCATCAACCGCTCGATTTGTGAGAGCATATCGTTGAGCGAACCAGATAAACGATCAAGCTCATCATTGGCACCGCTCACAGGCATGCGCCCAGAAAGATCACCTGCCATGATGAGGCGAGTGGCACCGGTAATTGCGTCAACGCGCCTTAAGAAATTTCGGCTCATGAAATAGCCCCCGCCGAGGCCTACAACCAACGACATACCAACAGCCCAAAAAATTGCTTCGCGGATCACATCGCGAAATTGGCGCAACTCGTTCACATCGCGGCCGACGAGAAGGTCATAACCATTTGCAAGTTCAACTTGAAAACCGCGCGCTGTATGCTGGACTGCAACTGGCTCTTGTCCAACAGTAATCGGGAAATCTATCCATATTTGATTTTGAGTTACCCCAGGCGGCATCGCATCGAGATTACCGGCAATACGCGCTTGGTTCGGGCCTTCTAATAAATATATTGCGCCGCCTGCATCGCGGCTGCGGCGCTGTACCGTGTCAACCAACCCGGCAACGCCCAGAAGTCGATATTGATCTGCCAGACCAAGTATTTCGGCATGAATTGTGTCCTCGGTTTGGCGTTCGAGGAGACCAACGGTCGTGTAGTAAACATAACCTAAAATTCCAGCTGCCGAAGCCGCGAAAACCAAGAGATAAATAGCGGCAAGCCGAAACGTCGAAGTCTGAAATATACTGTTATTAACGGGCACGGATCATGTAGCCGGCTCCGCGCACGGTTTGCAGCAAGGGTTCAGCAAAACCTTTGTCAAGCTTCCCACGCAACCGCGAAACATGCACGTCAATCACATTGGTTTGCGGATCAAAATGATAATCCCAAACATTTTCAAGAAGCATGGTGCGGGTTACAATATGGCCCGCGTTGCGCACAAGATATTCAAGCAATTTAAATTCGCGGGGCTGGAGCACGATGGGCTTGCCGCCTCTGGTGACCGTGCGGCTCATCAAATCAATCTCCAAATCCAAAGCTTTGAGCTTGGCATCTTTTGGATCAAGCAATTTACGGCTGCCCAAACCTTCGACACGCGCTAGAAGCTCTGCGAAAGCATAGGGCTTTGCCAGATAATCATCGCCTCCGGCGCGAAGACCCTTGACGCGTTCGTCGACATCACTCAGTGCGCTTAAAATCAGCACTGGCGTTTTTAAATCTGAACTCCGCATCTTTTGGATAACCGTCAGGCCGTCCATCAAGGGCAGCATTCGGTCAATGATGCACACGTCATGAACACCTTCAAGAGCCATGGTGAGCCCTTGCAAACCTTCAGTGGCGAGGTCAACGATATGACCGCTTTCCCGTAGACCTTTCACCAGCCAAGACGCTGCTTCACGATCATCTTCGATTACCAGAATGCGCATAGATGATTCTGTGCCCTGCTCAGGCCCACTTGTCAATTCAGCGTGTTGCATATCATTGCCCTTTGTGGTTTTGAAAAAATGTGCGCGGAGACCAGTTCATCGGGGGAACGCCGGGGGGGTGGCGACCAGTCTCCGCGCTATCAAGTGTAGGCCAGCCAGCGGGGACGGCGGCCAAACACCTGTTCTCAAAAGATTGGCCGCGATCCTGTTCACTGGCCAATCAACCTTTTGCGTGTGGCAAGGCCAAATAACGTTGGCCGTCTGCCGTTCTTACCAACATCAAGATCTTCTTGCCTGTTGCACCTTTTAACGCAGAGGCAAGGGTTGCTGGATCATTCACAGGTGTTCCGGCAACTTCGAGGATCACGTCACCCTCTTTTACTCCGCGTTCGGCAGCAGCTGAGTTGGGATCAACTTTTGTCACCTTCACACCCGCGCCGTCATCTGCCGCTGTCACGTCCAAGCCATAAGCTGAAAGCGATCCGGCTTTTGGTTCTTCAACCTTTGCCGAGGCCATTTTAGGGTCTGTCGGCATTGCATCCAAAGTCACTGGCACTGTCTGGGCCTTGCCACCACGAATGATGGACAATTGCACCACTTTGCCTGGGGCCACGTGAGAAATGACTTTTGCCAAATCACGCGCGTCAGCGATGTCTGTGCCGTCAACTTTTAAAATCGTATCGCCAGACTTCAAACCTGCTTTCAAAGCTGGTGATCCATCGGTTAACTCAGAGATAATAGCACCTTTTGCGTTTTCAAGGCCTAAGCTCTCTGCAATATCAGGCGTTACAGGTTGAATCTGAACACCCAGCCAGCCACGTGTCACTTTGTGGTTGGTTTTCAAGCTCTCAATGACACCTGTTGCGGTGGACGCTGGAATTGCAAACCCAATGCCCACCGATCCGCCTGATGGAGAGAAGATCGCCGTATTAATACCCACGACTTCGCCACTCATATTGAATGTGGGGCCGCCGGAATTACCTTTATTGATGGAAGCATCAACCTGAATAAAGTCATCGTAGGGCCCAGAACCAATATCACGACCACGTGCTGAAACGATGCCAGATGTCACCGTGCCGCCCAAACCGAATGGGTTACCAACGGCCATGACATAATCACCAACCTTAGCTTCGGTTTTGGTAAAATCAACGTGTGGAAAGCTCTTATCTGATTTGATCTTGAGCAAGGCCAAATCGGTCTTTGGATCGGTGCCAATGACTGTTGCATCAAATTTATCGCCATTTTGGAAGGCGACCTTAACTTCATCAGCATGATCGACAACGTGATTGTTGGTCACAACATAGCCGTCAGACGAAATCACAAAACCAGAACCTAACGCGCCACCGCCGCCATGTGGGGCCTGTGGTGGCATGCGATTTTTAAACTGGGGAAATTGGTCGAAGAACTCTTTCATGCCGGGTGGCAGTTGGTCAGGGCCAGTGTCTTCACCACTGTCAGCAACTGCTGCATTCGAAAACTTGACTTCAACGCTGACCACGGAGGGCATTACTTTTTCGACCAAGGGAGCGAGGCTTTGATGTGGATCAAACACCGCAGCTTGTTCGGCGTGCACAATAGAAGGTGGCAATGCAACAAACGTTGAGGTGAGCACCGTGGCACCCAGAAGGCCTGCGGTGAAAAGTCCAAGAACAGTTTTTTTCGTCAGAGCAAAAGTCGAAGGCATGATTTAATCTCCATTAAGTCGATAATGAAGATATACGCGTGGTCAAATTACATGGTTCTTACGCCGTAATGAAACTTTGGTTAGTCTCGCGGCGGTTTGGTGGCAAATGGCCTTAAATGTGGCTATTCATAGGCTTAATCACGCACATTCACGCACTATTGATCAGCAGTCTTGCCCAGTTTCACACCCTTGGCCTTCAAACTCGAAGCGAGTTCTTTGGGCATATATTTTTCGTCATGCTTGGCAAGTACTGAGTCGGCCAAAAATGTGCCGTCGGCCTGCATCACGCCTTCAGCCACAGCGCCTTGACCTTCGCGGAAAAGATCGGGCACTGCCCCGCTGTAATTCACTTTGGTGGTTTTGATTGTGTCGGTTAGAACAAAATCCTGGTGAATGCCGTCACCTTTGTTCCAAGTGCCTGCCGCGACCATGCCGCCCAAACGAATGCGCTGGCCCGGCTTTAATGTCTTGGCTGCAATCTCACTTGGCGTATAAAAAAACACCATTGTATCACCCAGAACTTGAAACATCAGAAACGCAGCAACGCCTAAAACGGCCGCGGCTGAGAAAATCATTGTGGTTCTTCTTTGCTTTCGGGTCATGGATTAATCTATCAATTGGGATGAATTTTATGGGGTGTTTGATTGTCGCATGGTGGATAGTTGGTGTCGGAAAGGATTGGAGGGGGCAGATTCAATCTGTTAGATAGTGATCATTCACGGGATACACCATATGAAACCTCGTTATTCCATATTTTCAATCGCCCGAAACGCGATGAACTATCACAAGGATTGGGAGCGCGCTTGGCGTTCTCCAAATCCTAAGGCCGAATATGACGCCGTGATTGTGGGCGCTGGTGGGCACGGGCTGGCCACGGCTTATTACCTGGCCAAAAATCATGGGCTGACGAATATTGCCGTAATCGAAAAGGGTTGGCTGGGCGGCGGCAACACGGGGCGCAACACCACGATCATCCGGTCCAACTATTTGCAGGATGCGTCAATTGCAATTTATGAATTGGCGCGTTCACTTTATGAGGGCCTGTCCCAAGAGCTGAACTACAATATGATGTTCAGCCCGCGCGGATTGATGATGCTCTGTCAAACTGAGCATGAACTTCGCGCCATGAAGCGTACATCACATGCCAACCGACTGGCGGGTCTTGATTGCCGCATGATTTCACCAAATGAAGTGAAAGAGATTGCGCCGATTATCAATACTGATGCTGAATGCCGCTATCCTATTTTGGGCGCATATTATCAGCCACGCGGCGGCACAGGGCGGCATGATGCTGTGGCTTGGGGCTATGCGCGCGGTGCGGATGCGATGGGTGTTGATATTATCCAGCAATGTGAGGTCACAGGCATTCTGCGCGATGGCGGCAAAGTTGTTGGTTTGCAAACCAGCAAAGGTGAAATTAAAACCAAAAAGATTGGTGTGGTCACTGCGGGCCATGTGTCCACCATTATGGACATGGCTGGGGTTCGTATGCCGATTGAATCGATGTGCTTGCAAGCACTGGTGTCTGAGCCGATCAAGCCGGTGCTTGATTGTGTGGTGATGGCAAACACTGTGCATGGCTATATGAGCCAGTCTGACAAGGGCGAGTTGGTGATTGGCGGCGGCACGGATCCTTATAATAATTACTCCCAACGCGGCTCTTTCACAGCACTCGAACATACTGTCACGGCGCTGGTTGAAACTTTCCCGATCATCTCCCGCCTGCGCATGTTGCGGCAATGGGGCGGCATTGTGGACATGACGGGTGACCGTTCGCCAATTTTATCGAAGACTGACGTTGAAGGGCTGTATGTGAATTGTGGTTGGGGCACGGGTGGTTTCAAAGCCATTCCGGGATCGGGGTTGGTGTTTGCAGATACAATGGCAAATGACCGGCCGCACCCGATTGCAGCACCTTTTAGTTTGAACCGTTTCAAAGAAGGACGACTGATTGATGAATCTGTTGCCGCCGCCGTTGCGCATTGATCGTAAGTCCTCGCCCGTTTCTTTAACGGGAGAGGAAGGGGACCCAATGCGCAGCATTGGGGGAGGTGAGGGACCACAGGCCCTGAGCCAACTTCCCCTCACCTATCCCACTCACTTCGTTCGCGGGCCCCTTTCCTCTCCCGCTAAAGCGGTAGAGGACGCAGAAAGGTATTTCCAATGATCATCGTCACCTGCCCCGTCTGTAACGCCTCTGGTGATGAGACTGATTTTCATTATGGTGGGCAGGCGCATGTGCGCAGACCAGCCACCACTGATGCTGCAAATATAACTGACGAAGAGCAGCGCGATTATTTGTTTATTCGCCACAACCCAAAGGGCCTGCATTTCGAACGTTGGCGCTGTGATCGTGGTTGTGGAAAATGGTTCCATGCAGCGCGCGATACTGTTTCGCTCGATTTTAAAGCCTATTACGGGATCACCGAACTGCCACCAGCCGAAATCATTGCGCAAGCAAAAGGTCCGTGGGCGGATTATTTTAAAGAACGCATGAAGGCAAAGAAATAATGGCCAGCAAACCTTATCGTTTAGCGCAAGGCGGCAGCCTGATTGATCGTTCGCGCAAAGTGACATTCAGCTTTGATGGCAAGGATGTTTCGGGTTTTGCTGGTGACACATTGGCTTCGGCCGTGCTCGCATCAGGCCAAAAGATTTTCGGACGCAGTTTTAAATATCACCGTCCGCGCGGGCTCGTGGGCCTCGGCTCAGAAGAAATGAACGCGCTCATCGGTGTGGGCCAAGGTAACAAGCACGAGCCAAATTTGCGCGCCACGCAGATTGAAATTTTTGACGGTCTTTCTGCGGAAAGCCAAAACCGTTGGCCGTCCCTCAAATATGATATTGGTGCGATCAATTCGAAATTCTCGCGCTTCCTGCCCGGTGGCTTCTATTATAAAACCTTCATGTGGCCGCGTTCTTTCTGGAAACATGTTTACGAGCCATTCATCCGCAAAGCCGCAGGCCTTGGCAAAGCGCCAGAAGGCCGCGATACCGACACTTACGAACACATGCATATTCATGCTGATGTTATTGTCGTCGGCGCGGGCATTGCTGGACTTGCCGCCGCAGAAGCTGCAGCCCTTGCTGGTGCAAAAGTTTTGCTGTGTGATGAGAATCCAGTTTTGGGCGGCATTGCCGATCTCACGGCTGGTATGATTGATGGTGAATGTGTTGAGGATTATGCAAAGGCCTTGGCAGCACGGTTGAGCGCAATGCCAAATGTGCATGTGCTTTCGCGCACGACAGTCGTCGGCCATTTCCACCAAAACTATTTGATGGCGTTTGAACGCGTTGGCGATCACGACCCCCTAATCCTCGCATCTGGTGCACCAAAGCACCGCCTTTGGAAAATTCGTGCACATCATGTGATTGTTGCGACGGGCGCTCTCGAACGCCCCATCGCTTTTGCAAACAATGATCGCCCTAACATCATGCTCGCCTCTGCTGTGCGCGGCATGATTGGTCGCTATGGTGTGACGCCAGGCAACACTGGCATTGTGTTCACCAATAATGATGACGCTTATCTCACGGCATTCGCGCTCAAGAAAGCTGGCATCAATGTCCGTGTGGTCGATTCACGTTCGCGGTCGGACGGTGCTCTGGTCAAGCGCGCGATTGCCGATGGTATTGATGTTTCACTGGGCTCCGTGATCTCCGCCGTAGAAGGCACGTTGGAAGTGAAAGCCGTGAAGATCGCCGCATACCGCAAAGGCCAAGGCCGGGTGATCACTGAGCGCCGCGTTGAATGCGATTTCATCGCCATGTCAGGCGGCTGGAATCCTGCGCTTCATCTCTGGTGTCACAATGGTGGTAAGATACAGTTTGATGATGGATTGCAAAGTTTCCGTCCGCAGTCTCACACTGATGCCATCACCGCCATCGGTGCTGCCAATGGTACGATGAGTGTCGCTGATACATTAGTTGAAGCGCAAGTTGCGGGTGAAGCAGCCGCTAAGTCGGTTCTGAAAAAAGCCAAAACTATAAAAGCAACTAAGTTTAAAATCGAAGAACCAATACGTGGCGCACTCGAATCCATGTGGTTCGCGCCTGCCACTGGTCTTTATAATGAAGGTAATAAACACTTCATCGATTTCCAGAATGATGTGACTGCTGCTGACCTCGAACTCGCTCAACGCGAAGGTTATGAATCAATCGAGCATACCAAGCGCTACACCACATTCGGCATGGCCACTGATCAAGGCAAGACATCAAACGTCAATGGTTTGGGGGTTCTCTCTGAAGCCACAGGCAAAACCATACCGGAAATTGGTACAACAACCTTCCGCCCGCCCTACACGCCTTATTCATTCGGTTCGATTGCGGGTGCGCATACTGGCGCGTTGTTCCTGCCTATTCGCCAGACGCCGATTTTCAATTGGCACAAGTCGCATGGTGCAACCTTCGAGCCTGTTGGCCAATGGCGCAGAGCCTACACTTATTCACAAGTTGGCGAAGATAAACACGCATCGATCACCAGAGAAATCCTTTGTGTACGGAATAAAGTGGGTATGCTTGATGCATCAACGCTCGGCAAGATAGAGATCAAGGGGCCAGATGCTGCTGAGTTTCTTGACCGCATGTACACCAACACATTCTCCACCCTCAAAGTAGGCCGCTGCCGTTACGGCCTGATGATGAATGAGTTGGGCTTCTTGACGGATGATGGTGTGACGGTGCGTCTCGCTGATGATCACTTCCTCATGCACACAACATCAGGCGGAGCAGACCGCATCGCTGCTTGGCTGGAAGAATGGCTGCAAACGGAATGGACACACTATAAAGTATTCGTCACTCCTGTTACCGAACAATGGGCGCAGTTTGCGGTGGCTGGGCCGAAGGCTCGCGACGTGTTGGCCAAGCTTGATCCCGATTTCGATTTGTCCAGCGAAGCGCTGCCCCATATGTCGTTCAGCCAAGGCCACATCGGAGGCTATCCGATCCGCATTTACCGCATCAGCTTTTCTGGTGAGCTTTCATATGAAGTAGCCACCCCCGCCAATTTTGGCCAAGGCTTGTGGAATGCGATCATGGAAGCAGGCGAAGAATTTGACCTTACGGCTTATGGCACTGAGGCGCTGCACGTGCTTCGCGCTGAAAAAGGCTATATCGTTATTGGTGATGAAACCGATGGCACCACCACGCCAATTGATGTGGGAATGGACGGCATGGTTTCAAAAAAGAAACCTGATTTCATCGGCAAGCGCTCGCTGGAACAATCTTTCCTCAAAGGGCCAAACCGTAAGCAACTCGTGGGCCTTCTCACCGAAGAACCAAATGATGTGTTGCCCGATGGTGCCTATGCGGTGCGCGTGTTGAAAGATAAGCCGCCGATGGAAATGATTGGCCAAGTGACTTCCACTTATATGTCACCAACATTAGGCCGCTCTATTGCCATGGCACTGATAGAGAATGGCCGCGACCGAATGGGTGAAGTTTTGTCATTCCCGCTGGAAGGCGGCAAGGTGATGAAGGCCACAATCACAGGCACAGTATTTTATGATAAGGACGGAGCGCGCATAAATGGCTGATCTTCATTTTCAAAGCGCGCTCGCTCATCGCTCCATGCCAGATAACACCAGCATCTCAATGCGAGAAATTTCTGAGCGTGGCATGATTGATTTGCGCGGGCTCACCACCGACAAAAAATTCGTGGCCGCTGCGAAAGCAGCTTTAGGTGTTGAACTTCCCAAAGTCCCGCGTACTTCAACAACATTCGGCGACGTTCAAGTGCTTTGGCTTTCAACTGATCAATGGCTGGTGCTTACTGGCCGCGCCCGCGTCACAGCGTTACTGGCCGATCTGCGCAAAGCTCTCGGCACAATCCATTCGCTGGCCGTAGACGTCTCCGACATGCGCGCCATTATTCGTCTCGAAGGTGATGGCGTTCGTGAGACTCTGATGAAAGGCTCAACCCTCGATTTGATCAGCGATGACTACGCCCCAGGCACTGTGCGCCGCATGCGCTTTGCCGAAATTGCAGCGCTGCTTCATGTGGTCGAGCAGAACATGATCGATATTTATGTGTTCCGATCTTACGCCGATTATGCGTGGGAGTTTTTGGTGAAGTCCGCGCGCAGGGGCAGCGAAGTGAAATTATTTCCAAATTTAATAAAAGACTGAAGCTCTGGTAGGTGCAATCAAATCAATTTTTTCCACACGCTTGTGTGATTGATATTCACGACATCGTTGAGTGAAAATCAAAACCAGCACTCATATCTCTACGTTTAGACTACATCAACGAACTGAAATAAATCAGCTCGTGAGAATTGATCTAGTTTTAAATGGAGATATATTATGAACAAGTTTGCAATCACACTTTTGGCATTAGCCGCAGTTTCGACAACCGCTTTTGCAAGTGATAATCGCGATAGCCGTGGCTACACTGACTCACTCGGAATGTTTACATTGTTAGACAACAATGCATCCATCACGACTAATTCCAACGTCGGTCAATTGAACTACAGAGGCGTATTGACAAAAAAAGAAATGACCCGTTTGTTTGAAAAAAATAACGACATGGGTTCCAGCTACTAATTTTCCCTGAAAATCTGAAAAATAGCCGGCCGGAAATATCCGGTCGGTTTATTTTTTTCGGCTGTTCAACCAATCAAACAACTTATCAAATCCGCCAAACGGATAGAGATGTGGAGCAGCAATGCCCAGCTCTGGCTTATCAAAATGTAGGAGCGCAAGTTGATCTACAAATTCTGTCGGCTCGGAAACCGATAGTAGCTTAGTGATGTTCAGCGCTTGCTTGCGAATAAATCGTGCTGAGTTGCCAACACCACACATTGCAGCATAGCGCACCAATGTTTTAATCGTGGCAGGCCCAGGCACGCCCACATGAAGTGGCAGATCAATGCCCTGTTCGCGCAGGTGCAAAGCCCATAGTGCCAATGGCCCAGCATCAAACAAAAATTGCGTGGCTATGAAGCCATCGATGTTTTTTTCTTTCAACCAAGCCTGTTTCGATTTCAGCGCCGCCAAGAGTTCAGGCTCGCCGTGAATTTTGGTGATGTCTGGGTTGCCTTCTGGGTGGCCCGCAATACCAATTCGCTTCAATCCATTGGCTTCAAACACGCCCGATTCCATCAATTGAATCGCCGAGGTGTATTTACCGATTGGCTCCGGTGCACCGCCACCCAAGCACAATATCATAGTCACTTTCGCTTGATCAGCAAAAGCGCCGATGCGCGATTTCAAATCCTCCAGATCGCGCAAAAAGCGGGCGGGCACATGCGGGATCGGCTCAAAGCCAGCTTCTCGCAGAGCAACACAAGCATTTATTTGCGCAGGAACTTCGGCGGGATCAATCAGAGCTATAAACACGCTCGTGCCTTTGGCCAGATTGGCACTCAACAACGGCAATTTTTCAATTTGCTTTGGCGTTATTTCAATCGACAGCTTTTCAAGAAATACTTTGCCCGGATTTTCCATCGTCGCCGAGGTGGCTTTGCTGTGCAAATGGGGGGCATTCATCGATTTAGACTCCGAATTGATCACTAGAATATTGCCCCAAGCCCTTCAAATCGCTCAGTCATTAACGACAAGCCTTGCCGGAATACGACTGTTAACGATGGCATAAGTCGTTTTTAAACAATTGAGTGGCGCTAGTGGACAATGGCTCCACATTAGCGCAAAATGAATCCAATGGAGTTTTTTTAATGTTTGGCGACAAAGCAAAAGAACTGCCGCAAACTGTGGCATTGGTTCTCATTCCTGAATTTACGATGATGCCGGTAACCTCCGTCATTGAGCCATTGCGGATTGCAAATCGGCTTTCAGAAAAAAACCTCTATAAATGGACTCTTCATTCCCTCGACGGCCAGCCCGTGTCGGCATCAAGCCAAATTCTCACTATGGTGAATGGCGATCTTGAGACGATCCACCAAGATGCCACTATCGTCGTTTGTGCTGGCCTCAATGTGCAGCGTCACACGGATAAGCGCTTGCTCAGTTGGTTGCGTAAAACGGCGCGGCGCGGCGCTGTAATTGGTGCTGTTTGTACGGGTGCGCATATCTTGGCTGAAGCCGGCTTGCTGGATGGTTATCGCTGCACCATTCACTGGGAGAATTTGCCGGGCTTTTCGGAAGCATTCCCGGATATAAAAGCCACTGGCGGATTATTCGAAATTGACGGGGAACGTTTTACCAGCGCGGGTGGCACCACAGCCATAGATATGATGTTGACCATGATCGCCAGCCAGCATGGTGTAGATCTGGCTGCCTCTGTTGCGGAAGCAATTTTGCATTCGCCTATTCGCCATCATAGCGAAAATCAACGCATGTCATTGCCAGCCCGCATCGGGGCGCGGCATCCGAAGTTGGTTTCTATTATTGAAAAAATGGAAGAGAATCTCGAAGATCCGTTATCGCCCAGCCTGTTGGCAAAACAGGCGGGACTTTCAACACGACAACTCGAACGTCTATTTCGGCGCTATCTCGATCGCTCGCCAAAGCGCTACTATTTGGAGTTGCGGTTAAAGAAAGCGCGATCACTTCTCTTGCAGACCGACCTGTCGGTCATCAACGTAGCACTGGCCTGTGGGTTTTCTTCGCCTTCGCATTTTTCAAAATGTTACCGGGCTTTTTATGGCAGAACACCTTACCGCGAGCGTGGCGTTCCCGTTTCTGAAGCAGCATAAAATCGGGGAGCAAGCCTTACAGCTCGCTCCCCCGGCTAGCACAAATTGCGACTGGGGGCAGTAAACAAGATGTGCCCGCCGATCTCTTGCAATTAAAGATTGCGGACAATTCTAAAGAATACAAAGCACATTCTCATAACTCTGGTCAATAGTATTCACTAAATTTGTTAAGTTATGCCTAAAGTGATCGCATGAGTTGAATTATAGTCGCTTACAACAAGAAACTGTAATGTTGCAGGTTTCGATTAACGACATCGTTGTATTCAGGCGTTTAAGCGATAGACGGCAACTTAAGATTGAAGCTTAAGCCCCGCCACTCGGAATCAGAAAGCTCAATTGTTCCGCCATACATTGAAGCAGTCTCCGAAATAATCGACATCCCAAGGCCGGAACCAGGTTTGCTTTCATCCAAACGCTCACCACGCTTTAATGCTGCGGCTCTATTTCCAGCTGGAATTCCCGGGCCGTCATCATTGATAGTTAGCATCAACCAAGACCTGCCATCGTCGCCATTGGAAGCGAGTTGAACGGCCTTTACGAGAATCTGGGATTTCGCCCATTTGCAAGCATTATCCATTACATTGCCAACCATCTCTTCCAAGTCTTGCCGCTCGCCGCGAAATCGTAAATTTGCCGGAGCATCGACTGTAATTTTTAAATCGCGATCACGGTTTATCCTCATTAATGTTCGCGCCAGCGATTGCAGCACGGGCTCAACATCAGTGGCAGACCCAATGGTTTGTGCCCTCGCTGCTCTGCGCGCGCGATCGAGATAGAGATTAACTTGGTCACGCATCACATCGATCTGTTCTTTCACCTTATCAGCAAGAGGTCCTTTGTTGTCGCGGGCTTCGTTTGTCAGAACACTGATGGGTGTTTTGAGCGCATGAGCGAGATTTCCAACCTGCATGCGCGCCCGTTCGATCACTTCAAAATTTGCCTGCACCAAAAGGTTAAGCTCATCGGCCACAGGTTGAATCTCACCTGGAAAATTATCATGCAGCATTTCAATTTTGCCGCTGCGAATATCATTAAGTGCGTGTTGCATTTCGGTAAGTGGTCGCAAACCAAACCGCACCTGCGCCAACAGTGCCAACAATAGACCAGCACCGAGAAGTCCTAGCACTGTTAAAAGCGTCTGCCGAAATGAGGCAACTTCAGTTTTCAACTCATCAAAGTTGCCTGCAACTAGAAATGAAAAATCCTGTGGGCTGCCAAACAATTTCAATCGTTGCTCAATCACCCGCAGCTGTTTGCCTTCTTTGTCGATTGCTGAAAAACTAGCAACACCGTCAGCATCGCGTTTATTAAGCGCATCGGCTGGCACAGCAATATGTTGCTCGAGGAGAGAATCCGAAGCCAATAGTCTTTCATGCTTGTCCATTGAACTCACCTGCCAATACCAACCAGACAGCGGCAGTGAAAACCGCGTATCAGCAATTGGTCCCTGGAGCTTGGGCGTTCCATCCGCAGTGAGTTCGACATTGGCGAGAATGCCGTCCAATGCCGCTTTCAACCGCTGGTCAAAATTTCTTTCCAACGCCTGTTGAAAAAGCGTGTTCAACAAAAATGCAGCGGCGGCCAATAAAACGATGGCAATTAAAGCCGATGACGCAAGCAGCCGAAACGAAAGTGAATTAACCCGCATTCCCTTGCTCGCTCATGCAATAGCCCATGCCGCGAATGGTTTGCAAAACATCAACACCAAGTTTCTTGCGCAAGCGGCCGACAAATACTTCCACTGTGTTGGAGTCACGGTCAAAGTCTTGATCATAGAGATGTTCAACCAATTCCGTGCGCGAAACCACCTTGCCATTATGGTGCATCAGATAAGACAAAAGGCGAAATTCGAGCGACGTCAACTTAACGGCATTGCCGTTCACCGTAACTTTTGCGTTGGCCGTATCAAGCGCCACAGGCCCGCACGTTAATTCGCTTGTGGCATGGCCCGCACTGCGCCGCAGCAGTGCTCTCACGCGCGCCAAAACTTCTTCCATGTGGAATGGCTTGGTCACATAATCATCGGCACCGGCATCAAAGCCCGCCACTTTGTCGCTCCAGCGGTCGCGCGCTGTGAGAATGAGAACAGGTGTCTTTTTGCCCGAGCGCCGCCATTTTTCCAAAACGCTCACCCCGTCCATCACGGGTAAGCCGATGTCGAGAACAATCGCATCATAAGGTTCGGTATCGCCGAGGAAGTGGCCTTCTTCGCCATCAAAAGCTTTGTCAGCCACATAGCCCGCATCGGTCAAAGCCGTCACCAGTTGGCGGTTCAGGTCAACATCGTCTTCCACCACAAGAATGCGCATAAATCCGGTCCTTCTGCGTTGCGGCAGCGCGAACTGGAATTAGGTGACGGCACCCGATGTTGCGTCAACCATGACTCGTGTCACGCTGCCCCCAACCTTAAGAGTGACAGCATAAACGCCGGAGGGCAAGAGCTTCACATTCAAAACCTTGGAACCTGGTACAGAGTCCTTGGCAATCACCGCTGCTTCAGACGGTGCAATCGGAAATTGACCAACATCTTCAACAAGTTGGATCATCGGCAAATGCAGAGATTGGGCGCTTGCTGGGACGACGCCACAGGCCAAAACGCCACTCATCAAAACACCAAAAACCAACATCATCTTGTTCACGTCAATAACCCCCGAAAAGTTCAGGCTGCAGCTATAGCCGAGGCAAGCTGAATGCAAGATGAACAATCATCACTCGCCCTTCGGCCTACCTCGAAACGGATCTTGGCCTTTGGCAATTTTGTCTAATTGCTCTTTGGTAAAGTTCTTGGGCTTAATGATCTTCCAGATATGTGGCCTCAATTGCCCCAAAACAATCTCAACCAACCCAACCCAAAAGCTGGGTGAACGCGCGACCATAAAGGCCGCGGCGCACACGCCGATCATCGTCGCAATCAGCAACAATGAATCTGTCACTTGATCACCTTGCCAGTTGTGTTAGTGCGCACCGACCATACAGCCGTGACCAATGCCACAAGCCCTGTGATCACAGAACCATAGTCGCCGGAAGGCAGCACGCCTTTGCCGATCATATAAGCAATCACTGGGGGCAAGACAGCGCGGATCACGCCGCCAATCATATCGGTGTTCATCATTCATGTTCCTTGATTACCGTGGTTCCGCCACGGCGGCGGATTTTAGCCCAGAAGGGCAAATTGAAAATGCATGCCGTCGGCGCGGCGTTCGTCAGCCGATGAGCCATCACCATTCCAGTCCCCGCCCCACACGCCACCCAGTTTCAAAAATGGTTCAACCACTTCCTGGCGCAGCGTTGCAAAATGCGGTGTCTGGTCATGCAGCCCGTTACGTGGCGCATCAAAATCCATCGCGCAGCCATAAGCATGCATCGAAAGATGTTGCAGGCCGCGCATCGGGCGGAAGCAATAAGAACCCGAAAAAACGCTCATGCCCCAATCATCTATGACACGTTGATCGTACCCGGCATTTTTCCAAACTTCGTTGAGCCATTCGAGAGTGGCCGCAGCGCATGCCCTGTGAATCGGAAACTTCACCACAGGCTTGATCATGCGCATAAAAAAAGGCGGCGCGATGTGGATGATATGCGAGCGATACCAATCCTGAGAAACCACAGCAGCGCCATGCCGCCGCGGATTACCATAAAAAAATTCCGCCCCGCTTTGTTTAGGCCAAGTCGTCATGGACTATCCTTTGAAGGTTTGATCTATCATTCCCCCCTACTACAGGGGAGGAGAGTCTGAGCAGCAGACAAGAGGGCTTTCGCGTGTGGCTAGCAAGTGCCCTCATCCCCCTTCGGGATCTTCTCCCATTGGTAAGGACCAACGGGCGAAGGCGCATATGATTATGGCCTTCGCCCGTTTCGCAAAGCGGAATGGGAGAAGGTGCCCGAAGAGCGGATGAGGGCGCTTACTTTTCAAAGCACCCTCACCCGTGGCCCAGCTCTCGGCTTTTGCATCAAATCATGCACGGCCCACACCAGCGCATCCAACCTATCGGGACTCTTTGCCCCCTGCCCCAGCCCTGCGCACATTTCGTCTTCCAATTCCGGAAACAGACCCACATGGCTCACACGGCCTTGCTCGTATAAAGCCGCAATCGGTTCGGCGCGTGCAGATTTTCCTGTGCTGGCATGCACAGCACGAAACGAAAGATTGCGGTCAACTTCGCGGAGCACCTGTTCAACCATTGCGCCACCTTGGTTCACTTCAGCCACAACACGCGCAGCTTTGCGTTCATGATAAAGTGTCACCACACGCTTGGCCCATTGCGCGGGCCTAAGACCTTGTACCGAACGATCAGCCAAAACATAAAACCGATCATCGCGCCCTAAACCAACACATACAATTCCGCATGCATTGCTTTTCTTGCCCACACTCGCAGGCGGATCAACCGCCACCACAATGCGTTTCAATAATGGCGCTTCCAACATGCGGTATGTCTCAAACATATCTCGGTTGAACAGCGCATCTGGATCGTCTTCGATCAATTCACCGTTCAGTTCTTGCTTGCCTAATCTGGTTCCAGCGTAACGCGCCGTCACATCTTTGATAAATCCACCAGACAAGTTCATAGCATTATCGAATGTCGTCGAATGACTGGTCACAGTTCCTGCCGCATTGATCAATTTTTTCAGAATCGGAACGGGCCGCGGCGTCGTGGTGATCACCGCCACTGGGTTCTCCCCCAATCTCAATCCAAACTGCAACATATCCCACACACTCTCAGCCTGTTTCCATTTTGCCAGCTCGTCACACCAAGCTGCATCGAATTGCGGCCCGCGCAGACCATCGGGTTCTTCCGCGCTGAACACATGCGCCACAGCCCCATTGGGCCAGCTCACCATGCGTTTGGATGGCTCAAATAGTGGTTGCTCATTTGTTCCGTGCACGGATAATAATCCGGACTGTCCTTCAATCATCACCAAGCGTGCTTCATCAAAAGTTGGTGCCAACAAAGCAATGCGCTTTGCTGAAGCTCCCCATTCCCCCAAGGCGATGGCCTTTACCCATTCGGCCCCGGCTCTGGTTTTGCCAGAACCGCGACCACCCAAAAGCAGCCAGCGCCGCCAACTTAAACCGTCATGTGGAAGTTGGTCCCGCCTCGCCCAATAGCGCCACTCCCTCAATAGGCTCCGAACCTGGTAAGGCTTGAGTGTTGCCGCGAATGAATTCGCTTTCTTCCGGTAAATTCGCAATGCGGCGCGCAAGTTCATCACGCTCTGCATTGTGGAGCTTTCTAGTTTCGTGACCTCCGCGTTGTCTGCGATCTTTTTGCTCAAGTTGTAAAACCTTTTCCAATGTGCGCACTAAAGTGTTGGTGGCCCGAATATCGCGTTCATTTGCCAATGCTGAAATGTCTTCGCCGATCTCATTCATTTCGCGTTCCAGATTTGCGAGGCGCTTTTGCAGAATTTCCTTTAAGCGTTTGATCGTGTCGCGCGTGCTTTCAATCTTCTGCTTCTTGTTTGCAGCACCGCGCATCAACCAGCCTTCGAGCTTGGCTTTTTTGCTAAGCGTGATCGCGGACATGCCGATGCTCTCAGCAATCTGAGTCACGGTTTCCACCGTCTGTTCATAGCGCATACGAATATGCGCCCAAGCGTCCGCATCGGGCGCAGGCTTAGCGTCTTCACTCATTTCAAATCTCTTTCGTTGGAGCAGTTTGGTCTATTCGGAACAAACCCAACTCAATCCGTCATTCTCGCGAAAGCGGGAATCTCTGTTTTCTGTTTTTTAAACGCAGATCCCCGCTTTCGCGAGGATGACGAGTCGGGGGTGAACTTGTTTTTATCTAAATCAATTATTTCAGGGGTTAAATTCGAGCCCCGAAATTCCGGGCCCATTTGTGGAGTATGACGAGAACTAGCAGGCTCACCGTACAGTGTCAATAGTTATTTTCGCAATATAGGATTTATTTATTACTTTTGGTAATTCCGTCATTCCCGAGAAGGCAGGAATCTCTGTTGTCTTACGATAAACGCAGATCCCCGCTTTCGCGAGGATGACGAAAAAATTGGTTCTGTAAAGGTTTTGAGTTCGCTCATGTCAGTTGGTTAATTTTCAAACCCATTTCTGGAACATACCAAGAACATGCATCATCACCGTACGCATGTCAAGAACTATTTCCTGTTATAGTCATTATTTTTTTTAACGAGCTTCTAAATCCTACTTAAGTTATTGTAACGCAATGGACATTCGGCAGTTACAATATCTAGCGGCTTTGGCCCGCGAAAAGCATTTCACGCGCGCGGCGGCGGCTTGCAACATCACCCAGCCTACTTTATCAGGCCGGATTCGTCAGTTGGAACAAGAACTTGGCGTGCCCATTGTGGAGCGTGGGCAGCGTTACATCGGATTGACGCCAGAGGGCGAGCGCGTTTTGAAATGGGCGCATCTCATTTTGGACAACTGGCAAAACTTGCAACAAGAGCTGGTTCAGATCAAAGGCAAGAAGGGCGAATTGGTCGGCCGTATGGTTTTGGGCGTCATTCCTTCTGCCCTGCCCATGGCCTCATTTCTCACCAAAGCCATGAACGCCATGCATCCGGCTGTTGATTTCACCATCCTCTCGCACAGTTCCGAAGAAATCATCCGTGCACTGAGTGATTTTTCGATTGAAGCCGGCATCACCTATCTCGACAATGAGCCGGTTGAAGGTTTGATGAGCGTTGAACTTTACCGCGAAAACTATTGCCTATTCATTTCAAGCGCCCATGAATATGCAACGCGCGATTTCGTCACTTGGTTCGAAGCGGCTCAACAGCCCTTGGCCTTGCTCACACCCAACATGCAAAATCGTCGCATCATCGACCGCGCCTTTGCCGCCGCCAAAGTTCACCCTTCACCCAGGCTTGAGACAAATTCAATCATGAATCTCATTTCGTCAGTGCGCAGCATGAACCTCTGTTCGATCATGCCCGATTATTTCCGCAATGCCATGGGCGCGCTTGAAGGTGTGGTGGCAGTTCCACTCAGTGAACCGACTGTTAGTCATGCAGTTGGATTGGTCGGTGTCGATCGCGATCCGCTATCGCCCGCTGTTGCGGCACTGTTTCAGGCTGCCAAGAATTTTAAAGTACACTGACCGACAGGATTTTGACGAATGAAATTACTAATCAGTATACTGATTATAATTATTAGCTTCCAATTCAATTTCGCAAACGCAGAACCCCGTTCTTTCGTAATGTCGGTCGCCGGAATTCAAACTAAGCCGGGCAGCGATGTGTTTTATGGCCTGAATGTCAGCGGCCCTGATCTTGCTAAAGATGCCGACATGGTCACCGCAGTTGTCGAAGCATATGGTGTTCCGTGGAATGCTTTTGCTGAATCTGAAACGCCCCCACCCAATCACGTGTGGACAAAGACGATGACCAGCATGGCCGCCAATTTGCGCAGTGGGGGAAAGCCCATTATTCTGCAATTATTCTTGACCCGTGAAAGACTAACTGGATTGGCAATGGCTGATGATAGTTTGAAACCCGATGATAATTGGGCTTCAAAGTGTTTTAATTTCAGCGGTGATAATTCAAAATATATTTTAGCATATGCCAGATACGCAGCATGGATGACGCGCACTTTCAAGCCGCGCCAAGTTGTCGTCGCGGTTGAAGTCAATGAATATCTGCATACCTGTGGCAAGGGCGATGGATGGAACAGCGTGGTTGAAGTCAGCAACAAGGCCTATGACGCTGTGAAGTCCGTCGATCCTAAAATTATCGCCTATCCCTCTTTCACAGCAGGGCCGCTTTATCTTGATCACGTAATTGGATTTGATCCCAGCACCTACAAATTGCTGAGTGCTTTGAAGCGTGATCGTTTCGGCTTATCAATATACCCCAAAATATTAAAACGTGCCGATGACAAGCCGCCGCTGCCCAGTGATCTGCCAGCAGATTTACTCACGCGGGTTCGCATTCAAAATCCGCTGGAGAAACTGATTGCGATCACTGAGACAGGTTGGAACTCAAACTCTATTTCATATGGCACTCCCGCCCAGTGTATATCCAATGCTGTTGTTTCTTCAGAAGACGAAGCGACATCTTATCTGCGTTGGCTCCTCAAAACATCGCAGTCCAATAATGTGAAGCTGGTCACCTGGTGGTCTAAGCGCGATCTATTGCCAAAAGCCGTGATGGGCACTTGCTACCCCACAATTGGCCTATTTTCATTAGGGGCCTGCAAAGGCGACATACAATGCGCAGCCGTTAACATCTTTCGCAAAGCCTTTGGCGGCGATGGAGTGCTGGGGGAGCTGATTTACAAGGTTTTCGGAACAATGGGGTTCTATGACTATAACGGAAAACCAAAACCCGCCTTGCTTGCCCTGTGGAAAAAGGCATTGGCGCAAACCTACCTTGAATGAAGTTCATAGGCCGCGCCTATAACGGTATTGACCCGCGCAATTGGTAAAGGACTAGCTGATCTGCGATAATCGCATATGGCAAAAAAAACCACATTAATTGATCTCCAGTTCGGCAAGTCCGATCCGGCCACACCCATTTGTGCAAAGCATGACAACAAGCCTGATGCACTTCTCGAGATTTTGCATGATGTGCAACATGAATTGGGCCATGTGCCTGAAACATCGCTGCCCGCAATTGCTCACGCCTTGAATCTTTCGCGTGCAGAAGTTTATGGCGTTGCCACATTTTATCATGATTTTCATTTGAAACCGACGGGCAAACACCACTTGAAGCTTTGCAGCGCTGAAGCCTGCCAATCGATGGGTGGGCGGGATTTGGTGGCAGCGGTTGAAAAATTCTTGAACGTGAAAATGGGCCAAACGACCTCTGATGGCCTCATCACATTGGAAGCAACTTATTGTTTAGGCCTTTGCGCTTCAGCACCTTCGATGATGTTTGATAACAAACCAATGGCTCGCGTGAATGCGGATACAGTAAAATCAATTGTTGAAGGACTTCGCGCATGATCAAAATTTATGTGCCACGAGATAGTTCCGCTAAAGCCGTTGGTGCTGATGAAGTGGCAAAGGCTATTGCTGTTGAGGCGGTAACGCAAAACATCAGTATACAGATCATTCGTAATTCCTCGCGCGGCATGGCTTGGCTGGAAACTTTTGTCGAAGTTGAAACATCGAAGGGCCGTGTGGGTTACGGCCCGATTGAAGCGGGCGATGTGAAGCGTCTTTTTGCGGCAAAGTTTTACGAAGGCGGGAAACATCAGCTTGCCCATGGGTTGGTCGACGAGTTGCCCTATCTCAAAAATCAAGAGCGACTCACATTCGCTCGTGCTGGCATCACCGATCCGGTTTCGCTGGGCGATTATATTTCACATGGCGGTTTTGAAGGCTTGAAGAAAGCTTTGGTCATGACGGGTGCTGCCATCGTTGCCGAGGTCACCGAATCTGGCCTTCGCGGGCGTGGTGGCGCTGCATTCCCAACGGGCATCAAGTGGAAAACCGTCCACGATACAAAAGCTGATCAAAAATATGTCTGCTGCAATGCTGATGAAGGTGACTCAGGCACATTCGCCGACCGTATGGTTATGGAAGGTGATCCCTTCATGCTGATTGAAGGCATGACAATTGCCGGTCTTGCAAGTGGTGCAACGAAAGGCTTCATCTATATACGATCAGAATATCCCGATGCTATTGCCACGATGAAAGAAGCAATTGGCATTGCGACTGCTGAAAAATGGCTCGGCAATAATATTCAGTCTACGGATCATTCTTTCACCCTCGAAGTGCGCCGTGGTGCTGGCGCCTACATCTGCGGCGAAGAAACCGCGATGTTGGAAAGTTTGGAAGGCAAGCGCGGCATGGTTCGCGCTAAGCCTCCGATTCCGGCGCTCGTTGGGCTATTCGGTGAGCCAACAATAATTAACAACGTTCTCAGCTTTGCCGCCGTTCCATTCATTCTCGCCAAAGGCAGCACCGCTTATAAAAATTATGGTATGGGTCGTTCACGTGGAACTCTGCCCTTCCAACTTGCTGGTAATATCAAGCAGGGCGGATTGGTTGAAAAAGCGTTTGGCATAACGCTCCGTACACTGATTAATGATTTTGGTGGCGGCACATTCACGGGCCGCAAACTTCGCGCCGTGCAAGTGGGTGGGCCACTGGGTTCTTATCTTCCTGAATCACAACTTGATCTTCCAATGGATTATGAAACTTTCGCAGCAAACGCCGCAATGGTCGGCCACGGCGGCCTCGTGGTGTTTGACGATTCGGTTGATATGGCCGCGCAGGCGCGTTTTGCCATGGAATTTTGCGCCATTGAATCTTGTGGCAAATGTACGCCTTGCCGCATTGGTTCGACACGTGGCGCTGAAACGATTGATAAGATCGTGGCCGGTATTGATCGCGATGCAAATCTCATACTACTCGAAGATTTATGTCAAACAATGACAGATGGCTCGCTCTGCGCCATGGGCGGATTAACGCCGATGCCGGTTATGAGTGCAGTTAAACATTTCCCTGAAGATTTCGATAAACCTGCGCGCCTTCAAGCCGCGGAATAGGAACTTATCATGTTGATCAAAGAAACCGATTTCGGTACGCCTAAATCTGAAGCCACACAGATGGTCACGCTGGAGATTGATGGCCATTCCATCACTGTGCCAGAAGGCACATCGATTATGCGGGCAGCGATGGAGCTGGGCACCAAGATCCCAAAGCTCTGCGCAACAGACACGCTGAATTCATTTGGCTCATGCCGTTTATGCCTCGTTGAAATCGAAGGCCGCAAGGGCACGCCTGCATCCTGCACCACTCCTGTTGCCGCCGGCATTAAAGTCAAAACCCAATCTGATCGCCTAGGCAATTTGCGCAAGGGCGTGATGGAGCTCTATATTTCTGACCATCCGCTTGATTGCTTAACCTGTGCCGCAAACGGCGATTGCGAATTGCAGGACATGGCAGGCGCTGTTGGCCTTCGCGATGTGCGCTATGGTTATGAGGGAGACAACCACGTTTCGGCAAAACGGGAAGGTGTTGGCGAAAATTTCCGTTTCAAAGAAAAAGACGAGAGCAATCCATATTTCACGTTTGACCCTGCCAAGTGCATCGTGTGCTCGCGCTGCGTGCGGGCCTGCGAGGAAGTACAAGGCACATTCGCGCTCACCATTGATGGGCGCGGATTTGCATCGCATGTTTCTGCGGGTATGGATGAAGGCTTCATGGCGTCGGAATGTGTTTCTTGTGGTGCTTGCGTGCAAGCTTGCCCCACGGCCACACTCACTGAAAAATCAGTGATCAAGAAAGGCCAACCGGAACATTCTGTCGTCACCACCTGCGCCTATTGTGGTGTTGGCTGCTCGTTCAAAGCCGAGATGAAGGGCGATGATGTTGTGCGCATGGTGCCTTATAAAGATGGCGGCGCTAATGAAGGCCACTCATGCGTGAAGGGTCGTTTTGCTTGGGGCTATGCCACGCATAAGGACCGTGTTACAAAACCAATGATCCGTACACGGATTACTGACCCGTGGAAAGAAGTGAGCTGGGACGAAGCCATTGCCCACGCGGCAGGCGGGTTCAAAGCCATTCAGAAAAAATATGGTCGTGGTTCCATCGGCGGTATCACATCATCACGCTGTACCAATGAAGAAGTTTATGTTGTGCAGAAGATGATCCGCTCGGCATTTCATAACAACAATGTCGATACATGTGCCCGCGTTTGTCATTCGCCAACGGGTTATGGCTTGTCAAAGACATTCGGTACATCAGCAGGCACACAAGATTTCAAATCAGTTGAGAAAGCCGACGTGATCTTGATTATCGGGGCCAACCCAACAGACGGACATCCCGTTTTCGCATCACGTATGAAGAAGCGTATTCGCGCGGGTGCAAAGTTGATAGTGGCCGATCCACGGAAAACAGATTCAGTTCGCTCGCCACATATTGAAGCCAGCTTCCATCTGCCATTGCGCCCCGGCACGAACGTGGCCATCGTGAATGCACTCAGCCATGTGATCCTCACCGAAGGATTGGAAAACAAGGCCTTCATCGCAGAGCGTTGTGACACTGTAGAGTTTTCCCGTTGGACGGGATTCATTCGTGAAGAGCGTAACTCTCCTGAAGCGCTTGAATCCGAAACTGGCGTGAATGCTAATGATATACGCGGTGCAGCGCGTTTGTTTGCCACAGGTGGCAATGGCGCCATCTATTATGGTTTGGGCGTTACTGAACACAGCCAAGGTTCCACCATGGTGATGGGCATGGCGAACTTGGCAATGCTGACGGGAAACATTGGTCGCGAAGGTGTTGGTGTTAATCCGCTGCGTGGTCAAAACAATGTGCAAGGCGCATGCGATATGGGTTCGTTCCCGCATGAATTGCCAGGCTACCGCCATATCTCTGATAATGTCGTGCGCGATCTATTCAACAAAGTATGGAACACCACGCTTGATTCCGAACCCGGCCTTCGCATTCCAAATATGTTGAGCGCTGCGGTTGAAGGCACATTCAAAGGCATCTTCATTCAGGGCGAAGACATCGCGCAGTCTGATCCCAATACCAATCACGTGACGGCCGCATTAGAAGCCATGGAGATGGTGGTGGTGCAAGATTTGTTCCTCAATGAAACTGCCGCCTTCGCGCATGTATTCTTCCCCGGCACATCGTTCCTCGAAAAAGACGGCACATTTACCAATGCTGAACGCCGCATCAACCGCGTGCGCCAAGTGAAAGCGCCGATGCAAGGCAAGCATGAATGGCAAGTGGTGGCTGAGCTTGCTCAAGCCATGGGCTATGACATGAAATATACTAACGCCGCCGAGATCATGGATGAGATCGCCTTGGTCACACCGACATTTGCTGGCGTGTCTTTCAAGAAGATCGAAGAAATGGGTTCGGTGCAATGGCCTTGCAACGAGAAGGCGCCTAACGGAACGCCGATGATGCATGTGGGTGGCTTCGTCAGAGGCAAGGGCCGCTTCATGATCACCGAATATGTGCCCACACCTGAACGCGCCAACCGCGACTTCCCGCTGATCCTCACCACGGGTCGTATTCTATCGCAATATAATGTGGGTGCGCAAACGAGGCGCACAGAGAATTCAAGCTGGCATCCTGAAGATGTGTTGGAAATTCATCCGCATGATGCAGAGCTGCGCGGCATTGCCGATGGGGCCATGGTATCTCTCACCAGCCGCATTGGTGGCACAACGCTCCGTGCACTGATTACCGAACGCATGCCACAAGGTGTGATCTACACCACGTTCCACCATCCGGTGACGGGTGCCAATGTGATCACTACTGAATATTCAGATTGGGCCACAAATTGCCCCGAATATAAAGTAACCGCCGTGCAAGTGCGCCCTTCCAATCAGCCATCAGAATGGCAGAAGGATTGGGAAGCACGCGAGGAAGAAAACAAGCGCGTGGCGGCGGAGTGAACAGCGTTGCCGCTCAAGGCACGCTCAACGGCGTATCAACAATATGGCAACTACCGGAAGAAGTTCCGGTTGCGATCATGATCAACTCCACCTCTCACGCCGTGATGATGGCCACGCCTGCTGATTTGCAGGATTTTGGGGTGGGCTTTGCTTTGTCTGAAGGCTTGGTAGCCCATTCAAGCCATATCGACAACGTGCTGGTGATGACATCAGGTGGAGGATTTAGCGTTGACCTTTCAATCAATGAGTCTAAATTGATCCGTGAACGGATTGTTTCGCGTTCAATGGAAGGTCGGGTCGGTTGCGGGCTTTGTGGAATTGAGGAAATGGCAGATGCAATTCGGATGCCGAACCGCAAACTTCATGCCCCCGAAATTTCTTCGGACTCATTGGCAAAAGCATTCAAAGCCCTGCCCTCGTTCCAACCGATGAACGAACTCAATCGCACAGTTCATGCCGCTGCATGGTGCTCAGTGGATGGATCAATTCTGCTCGCACGTGAAGACGTGGGGCGGCACAATGCACTGGATAAATTGATCGGGGCGATGGCGCGCGGGCTTATTAAGCCAGAAAATGGCTTTGTTCTCATGTCGTCGCGTTGTAGTTTTGAGCTTGTGCAAAAATGCGCCACAGTTGGTATTGGCGCTCTCGCCACGATTTCAGCACCCACTGCACTAGCGCTCAAATTGGCGAAACAGGCCGGACTGAAACTTGCCGCTTTATCAAAGCAAGGCATTATGATTTTTGACGGAGTATAAAATGGAATCCAAAGATATGGTGCGCATGGCAAATCAAATTGCCACTTTCTTCAAAAGCTACGGCGCTGAGGAAGGCACCAAGGAAATCGCTACCCACATCAATAATTTTTGGGAACCGCGCATGCGTTCGCATTTTTTTGATTTTGTGGCCAAGGGCAATACTGGTTTTGATCCCATGGTGCTCGCCGCCGTGCCGATGATCAGGAAGCCTGCTGATCATGATACACATCAAGGCAATTTGCCAAAGCATGGCGAAGAGAGCTAAAGTTTCTCGATCTCTTTAGCCACCAGCTTTTGCAACTCCCATAAATTACGATCTTCGATTCCGAGTTGCTCCAGATGACTGACCGTGTTGAAAAGATATTCAGCCCCGGTTCCCCAATGTCCTGCTGCCCGCGATAAAATTTTGGCCACTTTGGGCAGAGGCAAGTCTTTCACAAAATTAAGAGCATCGGGATTTGATGTGAAAGCAATGACGCGCAGCATTTTACCGTCTACATTGGCTTTCAAAACGCGCGGCATATTGGTGGGTGGTTTGTTGGTCATTTCGCGGCGCAAAATTTTTTCGATCTGGGCCTTTTTGTTTTCTTCCGATAATTCATAGACCATGCCATTGCAGCTGCCCTTGCTGTCGAGTGCCATCATCAAGCCGGGCACGGCCCTGGTTCCACGCCAACGTTCAATCTTCATGCAAAACGCGCGGTGCCAGCCATGCAGCCAGCCGCGCGATGCTGCAACATAGTCAAACTCGGGCTTCCAGATCAGCGAGCCATAGCCGAAGATGCGCAGCGACGTTCCAGTAAGCTCTTCCAACAAATCATCCGCCCACTGACTATAATCAGCATCGTTCATCTGCTCGCAGCCAGGGTGCGGACCTTCGTCAGGCTCGGTGCGCTGAATTTTGGCGATGTGTTCGGCCGTCAGTGTTAGTTTTCTCATTTGATGATCATCACAAAGGGTTCTTCCACAGCACGGTTCAACAGTTTCCGGTAGCGATCATACATAGTCGATGATGCATCAATTTTTCCAAACTGAATAGCATCACCAAAATCTTTCACCGGGGCCAATACTAACGGCGTTGAAACAGGGGTCAACTGCGTGCCCCGGCCTGATTGCAAGGTGGTGATCAAACCATACATTTCTCCCGATATCATCGGGCGCGATAGAATGATCATCCGGTATTGGCCCTGTTTGTTGGTGACCAAATAGATATAGCCCGATTGATGTGGAACGGAGACAGAACCATCTTGCTTGAACTGCGCATCGATGCGCTCGGATTCACGAAAGGCTAGATGTGAAAGCGCAGTGTCCCAGCGGATTTCGGTGAGATAGGAGTAAATTGAGTTTTGATCGCTGAAAGATGTGCGCAGCGTGAGATAATCACCTTCGAGCCAAGACACTGCGGGGCGTGAGTAAGAACCGAGAGATTGCGGGGCGAGCGCTGATTCGCCATTTGAGGGTTTCAATTTGCGCAATTGATATTGAAGTGCCTCTTCAATGCGCACCACGGTGGCCAAGGTGAATGGCCTTTGACCAGAAAGCGCTTTTTCAATTGTCGATAAGCTGATTTTGGCTTTGTCAGCCAAATGTTGCCTCGTCAAACGACGCCGCGCCAGTTCCTCGCGGATCAATCCGCTGATGGCGCGGTTTTCTTCAGGCGATAAATCGTCGTCACTCATGTTTCCGGAATCCGTACAAAACCGTACAATTCCACAAGAAACAGTCACAAGCAACAAATCTGCGGCGGAAGCCTGACAAACATTACAGTTCTTCACATTGGCAGCGCGGCATTACACGAGGGTAGTCTTGGCGCTGGGGCAACTTAACCCAACGGAGGAATGAAGTGAACGCCATAACGCTGCACCGCAGCCTGAACTACAAAAAGACACTCTACAAACTGGTCATTACCATGATCGCCACTTGCATGACGGCACAAGCCGCATTTGCATCGGCCAGATTGGTCACGCCAAACGACATGACGGCGGGCAGCCTGCTGCTCAAATCCAGCGAGGCAGGCAAATACATCGCCGCCCCCGCTGTTGCGTCAGATTACACCGTTACCATTTCAGGCCCAACAGGCCGCACGGTGGTGACGCAGCAATTCTACAATCCATCGGAAAGCTGGGTTGAAGGCGTTTATGTTTTTCCGTTGCCGGATAATTCTGCTGTCGACACTTTGAAAATCGTTTCTGGCACACGCGTCATCGTTGGTGAGGTGAAGGAAAAGCAAGAAGCCAAAGCGATTTATGAAGAGGCCAAGGACAAGGGGGAAGCTGCGGCACTTTTAGAGCAAGACCGCCCCAACATGTTCACTAACTCAGTGGCCAATATTGGCCCGCATGAAAAAATCTTGGTGCAGATTGAATATCAACAAACCATTGCACAAAGCAGCGGCACTTATGATTTGCGCCTGCCGCTGGTTGTGGCGCCTCGCTATAATCCGGCACCGATTGTTCAAACCGTCGATTTCGGTGCGAGCAAAAATGGTTTGGCGACCACACAGAATGAAGCGCCACAGCCACCTGTTCTCAACCCGTCTGAATCAGCACCTGTTAATCCAGTTTCAATCACCGTCAATCTCGACGCTGGCTTTGCTTTAGGCGAAGTGAAGAGCGCTTATCACAAGGTCGATATTGTCGAGAAAGGTGCCAATGCCCGCGTTGTAACGTTGTCGGGTGTTGTTCCAGCAGATAAGGATTTTGATTTGACGTGGACGGCAGCTGGCACTGCGCCACAAGCTGGCTTGTTCAAAGAGACCGTGAATGGCCATGACTATATGTTGGGCTTCGTCACGCCTCCTGTTTTGGCAACTAATAACGCTGCTCATCCCCGCGAAATCACCTTCGTGATTGATAATTCTGGATCAATGGAAGGTGCATCCATGCCGCAAGCCAAAGATAGTTTGCTTTATGGTTTGGCCCAGCTCACTCCGGCTGATCGCTTCAATGTGATCCGCTTTGATGACACAATGGATAATTTGTTTGGCTCGGCAGTTCAAGCCGACGCTCAACATATTGCACAAGCTAAAGCTTTCGTCTCAGGCTTGAACGCCAGTGGCGGAACCGAAATGCTGGCGCCCATGAAGGCAGCACTCATTGATTCAACCCCAAATGATAAAACCTATCTGCGCCAGATTGTATTCATCACTGATGGTGCCATTGGTAATGAGCAAGAACTGTTTGACGCCATAGCCAAAGGCCGTGGACGCACGCGTGTGTTTATGGTTGGCATCGGTTCAGCACCAAATTCTTATCTGATGACGCGCGCTGCCGAACTTGGGCGTGGCACGTTCACGCAGATTGGTGAAGGCACACAAGTGACCTCCAAGATGAAAGATCTGTTCGGCAAGATTGGCAATCCTGTGATTACTGATATTCATGCGCAGATTTTTGGTAGCACGGCCAAGATCACGCCAGAACAGCTGCCTGATCTCTATCGCGGCGAACCTGTGATGTTGATGGCTGACTCTGGTTCATTGTCTGGCGTTCTGAAAATCACGGGTATGATTGGTGATCAACCTTGGGAGGTAAAACTGCCATTGGTTGACGCTGCGCAAGGCAAGGGCATTTCCAAGCTTTGGGCGCGTCGCAAAATTGCTGAGCTAGAAGTGGCTTCCACCTTGGGTCAGATCACCCAAGCTGATGCTGATAAGTCTGTGCTTAAAACAGCTTTGGATCATCAGATCGTTTCAAGCTTGACCAGTTTGGTGGCAGTTGATCATTCACCCAAACGCCCACCAGGCTATGTTTTGACGCGCGCTGATGTTCCGCTGAACTTGCCTTCGGGCTGGGTTTGGGAAGCTGTGTTTGGAAATGATGTACCGGCGCAGAATGTTCCGCATACAGATCAAAAGGCTGAAGCTGAGTTCTTACAATTGGCAAAGTTTGATCCTGCAAAGCCCCCTGCTCCGGCAACTCAGGTAAATCTGCCGCAAGGTGCAACAGATGCGGAATTGATGGCAATCATTGGTTTCATTCTGGCGATGCTGGCCGTGACCCTGCAATTCTTTGCGCGCCGCAAAGCGGTGCTGGCATGAACGCTAGTTTCACAATCAAGACTCCGGCGCATTTATCGCGCCGGGGTATTTTGAATGCCGTATCAGGCTTGCTGATTGCTGCGTCCCTCGTGTTCTTTGGTCAATCCATCTGGATTTTTGCCAAAGCGCAATTGGCGCAAGTTTTGTTGGAACGGGCGTTCACGCAAACCATCTTAACTGGAAAGCCTGTAAAAGCTTGGAACTGGGCCGACACTTATCCTGTGGCGCGGATCAAGATAAACCGCATCAATGCCGAGGCGATTGTGCTGCAAGGTTCGTCAGGCGAAGCGATGGCTTTTGGGCCAGCATTGGTCAACGAAACTTCGCGCCCCGGTACGCGTGGCACATCGGTGATGGCTGCGCACAGGGATACACATTTTTCATTTTTAAAGAATGTGAAACTAGGCGACTTAATTGAGGTCGAGCGTGATGATGGATTGTCATTCACCTACCGTGCCACGAACATGCGCGTGGTTGATTGGAACAAGTCTGGCATTGATGCACATGCCGCTGGATTTAATCTGGTGTTGGCAACGTGCTATCCCTTTGATGCCATCACCCATGGGCCGCAGAGATTTGTGGTGGAAGCGGAGTTGGTTCGGTGAAACTATAATTGCTTCCGCTTGGCCTTTGGCAGTTTCCAGATGTGATCCACCAGTTCGGTGATTTTGATTCCAACTTCGGAATAGGCTTCATCTTCAACTGAAATGCCTGCCTGACTCACAGTCTCAGGATCGCCTGAAACCAATGGATGCCACCACGCCAAACCCCGCCCTTCATTGAGACGGCGGTAAGCGCAGGAGCTGGGCAGCCAACCGAGCTCTGGAACATTGGCCGGTGTCAGTGTCACGCAGTCTGGAACGCGCTTGGCGCGGTTTTTATAATCTGAACACTGGCACGTATCGAGGTTCAGCAGTTTGCAGGCAGCACGGGTATAGAGATATTCGCCGGTGTCTTCGTCTTCCAATTTATTCAAACAGCACCGCCCACAGCCATCGCACAGGCTTTCCCATTCGGGTCTGGTCATTTCGGTCAGGGTTTTGGTTTTCCAAAAGGGCTTATCAGTCATGGCGGGCTTCTAACTGGCAATTGAGGCTGGTAAAAGCAAAAACTCTCAGGTTCAGAAACCCTCTGCTAATCCAGATGGTCGCCTGTCATCATTTGCGCCATAGAGACGCCCTGGAATTGGTTTTCCTGAGGCCGCTGCATCATTGCCTGAGCTTGCTAAATTTGACGCGCTTGCCAGCTTTGGCGCAATGAAGATTGCCTCTGCCGCGCCCCATGGAACTTGCTCAACAATCTTGTGCCCCATATTGCTCAGTATACGAAACGTATCCGGGGAAAGAGCATAAGGCTCAACGGTAATTTGGTCAGGCAACCATTGGTGATGGATGCGCGGTGCATCAACCGCCTCTTGGATATTCATACCGTAATCCACCACATTTATAAGTGTATTGACCACGATGGTTATGATGCGCGAGCCGCCCGGACTGCCCACCACCATGATGGTCTTGCCATCTTTGGTCACGATCGTCGGACTCATCGAACTTAAAGGTCGCTTTCCGGGTGCAATCACATTGGTCTTGCCTTGCACCAGTCCAAACAGGTTGGGAACGCCGGGCTTAGTGGTAAAATCATCCATCTCGTCGTTCAGGAAAAAACCAGTGTCGCCTGCAATGACGCGCGCACCGAAAAAACCATTGATCGTATAGGTAACTGAAACGGCATTTCCGGCTGGATCAACGATCGAGTAGTGCGTTGTCTCTGTTCCTTCGTGGGGAGCAGAACCGGGTTGTACAGCTTTTGACGGCGTTGCTTTACCTTGATCGATCTTCGAGCGAATTTCCTCGGCATATTTATCGGACAACAAATGTTCCACCGGGTTCTTTACAAAATCCGGGTCACCCAATTGAAAGTTCCGGTCCACAAATGTGTGGCGCATGGCCTCTGCCATTAAATGCACACTGGCTGCAGAATGGTAACCCAGCTGAGACATCGGATAACCCTTAAGAATATTCAATATCTCACAAATTGCCGTTCCACCCGAGGATGGTGGTGGAGCTGAAATCAAGTCATAACCACGATAACTGCAATGGACAGGTGCGGTTTCGGTGACCGTGTAGTCGGCCAAATCCTGCTTTGACAAAATGCCGCCGCTGGCAGCACTGGCCGCCACAATGGCATCGGCGATCCGGCCTTTGTAAAACGCATCAGGTCCATCCTTGGCAATCAGTTGCAGTGTGTTCCCGAGATCTTTTTGCACAAAGCGCTCGCCCACAGCCCATGGTTTCTCGCCATTGAGAAAAATGGCGGCGACATTCGGCTGTGCAGCAAACGACTTGGCACCATTCTTCATGATGTCAACGTCACCCTGATTGAGAATGAAGCCTTCAACTGCCAGCTTGATGGCAGGAGCCATGACTTGTTCGCGCGTCATGGTTCCATATTTTTTTAAAAGCGTATCGAGCCCCATCACTGAGCCTGGCACACCAACGGCAAGATAGCCTTTCAAACTCAGATCTGGAACAACGTCGCCTTTAGCATCCAGAAACATTTTTTCAGTGGATGCCAATGGTGCCTTTTCGCGGAAGTTCAAAAACACATCGCGGCCACCCGCCAAATGCAATGTGGCAAAGCCACCGCCCCCGAGGTTCCCGCAACAAGGATTGGTGACAGCCATAGCGTAACCAACGGCGACGGCCGCATCGACAGCATTACCACCCTGCTTCATGATTTCGACACCGACATCGGTTGCCAGATGTTGCGATGTCACAACCATCGCCTTCTCAGCAGACACAGGCAGCGGAGACGCAGCGAAACTCGCAGCGCTCAATGTTAAGGAAAGGACAGTGGTGAGAGCCAAAAGCAATCTGGTTTTCTTCATCCGAGAAAGTTCCTCTGTTGTGGTTTTAAGCTAAATTACTTTCCGCGCTTAGGCAAGTGAGAGAGGCTGAAGCCATTGCCTTGCATAGTCATCAATCCTCGAAATTGCGCCACAGATTTCAACAACCAGACTGTCACTAAGGGCCGGAGTTAAAGCTCAATTCATATTGTAAAACTCTACAGTGGCATTTCCTAACGTCTGTACTCAAAAAATATTTTTAAGCAACTCGGTAAGCCGCATTGATTTCAATCAAATGACTATCTGGATCCATTACATAAAGCTGTGAATAGCCTGCCATGCTTTTACGTTTTACAATCAGCCGCTTCTTGTTTGATTCATCCAAGTCATCCCTATAACCATGTTGGTTAAGCTTGCGGATAATATTTTCGAAGTCTTTCACGCGCATGGCAAAATGAATGTCGTCAGTTCCAACGAGTTTTGTGTTGCGAAATGAACCTTGCGGAAAATCGATAAGATGAAGTTCAACCTTTCCCGCCCTGAGCCAAGCACCACCTAAAGGAAACAGAGGGCGTTCAATCTGCGAGAACCCTAAAACATCCCCATAAAAAGAAATGGCGCGGGACAAGTCCTTAGTTGTTATTGAAATGTGATGTAGAAAAACATCTTCCATAAATTACCTCTCACAACACTCCGTTTACGCTCATAAAAGATCACTGGCAAATGAAACTCAAAACGTTCGACCATCCCCGCATTTCGCCATAATTGCCGGGCAGCTTGCATCCCGGCGTCACAACGCTTAATTCTGCCGCAAACGAGCTGAACCAATTGACCAAACTGCCTACCCGCAATGCCTTTTACCGCGCGATATGGATCGGTGACTCCTATGTGAGTTCGACCTTGTTCGAGGTTTGGGATTTCATCTGGCGTGCCAGCTCGGCTTATTCTTCTTTTCTTTATCGCTATTTCAGAATGTCGGGGCCAAAGCGCATTATCATCGATCTTATCGATGATTTTTTTACGTTTGGGGTTGTGGCCTTGTTCGGTTTGCTCGCTTTCGCGCTGCCGCCGTTTTCTGGAACGGGCGACATTTGGAATCGGGGCCGTGAATATGCCGTCACTTTTACGGATGCCAATGGCGAGATTATCGGGCGGCGCGGCATCAGGCAGGATGATGCTATTCCGCTTGATGAAATTCCGCCGACTTTAATCAAAGCTGTTTTAGCCACCGAAGATGCGCGGTTTTATGATCACTTTGGTGTTGATGTGATCGGCACTTTGCGCGCCATGGTGCATAACGCCAAGGGAGGCGGCAGCAAGCAAGGCGGCTCGTCGATCACTCAGCAAGTGGCTAAGAATCTTTTTCTTTCGCCAGAGCGCACCATTCGCCGCAAGGTGAATGAAGCGTTTCTGTCCATGTGGATTGAAGCGCGCCTCTCCAAAGATGAAATCTTAAAGCTTTATTTGGATCGCTCCTATCTTGGTGGTGGCACTTACGGCGTGGAAGCCGCGTCGCAGTTTTATTTTGGAAAATCAGTACGCGATATTGATCTTTCAGAATCGGCCGTTCTGGCGGGCCTGTTCAAAGCACCCACCCAATATGCGCCTCATGCAAATCCTGAAGCTTCAAAGGCCCGCACCAATGTGGTGCTTTACCGGATGTTGGATGCGGGCTTCATCAATCAGGGCGAGTTGTTGCAAGCGCGACGCGCGCCTGCGGTTATCGTCAAGCAAGACATATTAGCTAGCCCCAACTGGTTTCTTGATTGGGCTTATCAAGACACGCTTGATGTTATGCAATCACACGGCTTGATGGGCAATTATGTGGTTGAAGTTAAAACCACCATCAACACCAAACTTCAAGACGCAAGCCAGCTTATTGTCAACGACGTCGTGGACACACAAGGGCCAGACCGGAATTTCAGCCAAGCGTCATCGATCACCATGTCACCCGACGGTGCAGTGCGCGCCATTATCGGCGGCAGGGACTATGGTGATAGTCAATTCAACCGCGTTACTTCGGCCAAGCGGCAAGTCGGTTCGGCTTTCAAGCCGTTTGTCTATCTCACAGCGCTTGATCATGGTTACACCCGCAACACCATTGTTGATGATGGGCCGGTGTGTGTTGTCGATTGGTGTGTGCATAATTTCGAACCGAGTTTTCGGGGGCGCATTCCGCTTTGGGTTGCACTCACTCATTCGATCAACACGATTGCAGTCAAGTTGATGAAGGAATTTACAAGACAGGAGATTGAAGCGACAGTTCACCGCGTTGGCATTCAGGGAACCATCGATCCCTATCCCACAATGGCTATTGGCACCAGCGCGCTTACCCTGATGGATTTGGCGACGGGTTATGCGACTTTGGCGGCGGGCGGTAAGCTGGCGAAACCCTACGCTGTGTTGGAAATTCACCGCACTAATGGTGACTTACTCTATGCCCACGGTACCAACTCCGTAGAACAGCCTCAAGTGGAGCCCTATGAAAAAGTGGCTGAACTGAATTCCATGTTGCATGATGTGGTGATGCAAGGCACGGCTACGCGAGCACAACTTGGCTATGCACCCGTTGCTGGAAAGACTGGAACGAATGCAAATTTTCGTGATGCCTGGTTTTTGGGCTTTAGCGCCCATTATGTGACGGGTGTATGGGTTGGCAATGACGATAACACGCCGATGGATGGTTCAAAAGCATTTGCCGTGACAGGTGGGCGCGTTCCAGCACCTGCTTGGAAGCGGATTATGGACGTGGCCGAAGAAGGGCTTACACCAGAAGGATTGCCTGGTGTGCCGATGGATGACACATATAAGGTGGCACCGCCTGTTGCTGCTAATCCAGCTGATCCGGTTACACCAGCGACTGACGAGACCGTTCCAGCCGCTGCTGTTGACCCCGCTCTTCCCGATCTCACCGCAGAAGGTTATGGCGCAAGCGCTGATGATAAAAATATTCTGGACGGCATGTTCAATCTTTTTGATACAAATGGCAAAGTGGCCGACCCCGTACGGCCAGCATCTCGTCCGAAGGTCAATACGGTTTCAAACTCTACAGGATTGGTTCTGCCAAAGCCCAACACAACGTCGAAACAACGTCGTACATTGATGGATATTTTGTTTGGCAATCAAGGCCCCAAGAAAAAACAAAAAAATCTGTTTGGATTTTGAATTTGAGGCATCTTCGTATATTTCTCCTACTTCCGCATAAAAACGTTAGATTGCCAAAATGATTTGCGAGTAAACTTTAGATTATGAGCAGAGTATCCTTCTCCGCAGTTGTACTTTTGGCTGGCGTTCTTTTGGGCGTTATATCGGCGATCAATGCTTTAGGCTCGGTGGGGTTGAAGCCTGTCACGCCCGCATCCAAGTGGAATGAATGGCAATTGAACAGCGCCAACACCACACTGGTTTATTCCTTGGGTCATTTCTTGAGTGATGGGCAATTGCCGCCACCAAAATCGGTTCGCTATTTTGTGCGCAGCTTAGATGAAGATGGAAATAGCTTGCGGGTTGATTGCGTCTATGTTGTTGAAGGCAAGGTGACGCCCGCACGTTGGTGGACGATGAGTGTGGCACCCGCTGGAACGGCAGCACCACGGTCAGAATTATCGGCAGGCGAGGCCGTGTTGTCACAAGACAAAAATTTGAAAATGACAATATCTGCGCATCCTGCTCCGGGGAACTGGATTGTTCCCGCTGATAACGGCAGCTTGTCTTTGCGCTTCATTGTCAATGAACCTGTTCTGGGAGAAGATATTATCCTCCCCACCATTACCAAGAGTGGGTGCTGAGATGGGGCGTTCATTTTGGATTGTTGCAGCTTTGTTGATGGGTGTCATTGTTCATATTTCCTATGTTTTGTTTGCACCCGGGTTCCTGTTTGCGCGCCAACTTGAGCAATCAACAAAGGGTAAGCCCTATAATAGCTTTTTCATTTCTAGTCCCGCCAATCAAAGCGCATTATTGCCAGTGGCCAGCTCCAAATCGGTTGTCGGAATTTGTAAGTTTGATTTAGGCAATGGCTCCGTTGAGTTAAACGCAAAATTGCCCCGTTCTTACTGGACGCTTTCGATATATTCACAATCAGGTCGCCAAGTTTATGCTTTGAATGATGTGCAGGCCGGGACATCGGAATTTAAAGTTGAGCTTGCGAAGACCAAGACATTTTTTCAACAGCTGATGGGCAATGGTCGCGCTGATGATGCAACGCAGATTGAAAATTTAGGCTGGCATGCTGAAACTTCAGAACCGCGCGGTATTGCGGTGATTTGGATCCCCATTGCTGATGAATTGATGCGGCCTCAGATCGAATCAATCATGGCGGGCAGCACCTGCAAAGTGCAAGCGCCTTAAATTATTCGAGTTCTATTGCTGTTGCCTGATTGTGTCTGCGGGGTAATCTTGCTGTTCGAACAACCTGCTGTATATCATCACGCAATCTTTCAAAGCGCACACCATTAAATATCAAAACTTGCGCGGACCCTTCATGCGGTTCGCGAATTTTTGTCTGTTTCGGCCAATCTGCCAACGCAATCACCGACGTCATCCTTAGTCCCTCATCAATCAACATCTTGATGTGCTGATAAAGAACGGACATGGTTAATAATCAGCTAAAGTTTTCTGTCTCAATTGTAATACCTGCAAATCCGTTCCGATCTTCAATTTCGACGGCCCACAAATCAGGATCAAACTTGCGCCGTTTTTGAACAACTTCATTAGCTTTGTCCCAGTCCACGGGGGAATCAAATTGCTTAATAAAACGCCGTTCACCATTTTCGTCATAGGCGGGGCCAGGCGGTGGGGACAAAAGGTCATAAGTACCGTCGAGGTGATTGATATAAATAAAAATCACACCGGCTTCATCTGCACCGTGATGAATGACTGCACCAAAGTGTCCCTGTGCTGAGCAGCGCCTGAGCAAGGCTGCAACCCAAATGTCTGATTTGAGCCGCATGGGTGTCAACCAAGTTGGTTATTTGCCGCTGCCCAAGGCAGCCAGCAATGTTGAATCAACCACGCCGTCCATCGCCAAGCCGTTTTCCAATTCATATTGCAAGATGGCGGCGCGGGTTTCGGCATTCATTTTTCCGGTAACGCCGCCCACAGGATAGCCCTTGGCACTCAGCGTTTTTTGAACACTCAGGATATTGTTGGATGCTGGTTTCTTTGGCATTGCTGCAACGGGCGCAGCCGCAGCTGATTCTGGCTCCGGTACTTCGGCCACTGGAGCTACTGCAAATGGCAAGCTCTGAGTTTGTGGAATGGCTGCTGGAGCGGGATCAACGCTGCCTGTATACTCAGAGGCTGCTTTTACTTTTCGGGTATATTGAATGCGACTTACCAAATCAGCGGTGATTTCGCCAGTGACGGGTAAGCCGATTTCTTGTTGAAATTGCTCTATGGCAAGTTTGGTCTTCTGGCCATTCACGCCATCAACCAAACCTTTAAAATGGCCTGTTGCCAATAGCTCGCGCTGAACCTCTTCAACATTTGCATCATATTTAAATACGACAGTGTTGGAAAGTTCTGCAGGCGCTGGCACTTCTACGTGTGTTGAAGCGCCAGCTGCCATGGCCACATTGGTTCGGCCAAGTCCATTTTGGGTTTGGCCAAGTGTCACATTATAAATGATCATGCCGCTTAACACGGTGGCGGTGGTCAGCATGAGCAGCCCCAAGGGCTTTACTCTGCTTTCATCGTCATCCAAAATATCACGCATCAAAAAATCCATCACTCAGAACAAACACGGCAACCTCGTATTCCTATGCCCCAATTTGCCTTTGTTTAGGTTAACAGCCCCTTTCAACACTGGGGATAAGACTCAATACCCGCCAAGGTGAATAGTCAGGGTTAATGGTCTCCTAAAGTGCGATACAAAAATTGACACTAAATTAGCCACGCAATTTCACGGGCTGGAAACTTAACTAGGGTAAAGACTCAGGAGGGACGACAATTTAGGTGCCGTGATGGGACTACTTCGAAAAGCGATATTGGTGGGTGGCGTTATATTTGCCATGCCGTCGCCCCCTGTTGTTTTGCAGCCCGGGCAAACAGTCCAGTCCATGCCCAACTCAACGAGTTGGACATATATTGCTGCAGCGGCTGATGCGGTGGCAGATATGAAAAGTTTTTGTGGACGCAAACCACAGGTTTGCAGTACGGCGCAATATTTAGCTGTGACGATGGAAGGCAAAGCCAGATACAGTGCTAAGCTGCTTTATGAATGGGCCAACGAGTCAACGCAGGGCCAAACGGCAGCACTGCCGCAAAATCTCGCAGCGAGCGACCCGATCAATACAGGTACAATAAAAATAAAACTGCGTGGCTCGCTTGCCGAAAACTCAACATTGAAAATCGAAGACTTGGTGCCCGAATGGCATGGCACGTTGACGCCTGATAAGGGTTGAGTTTCGGCATATAATCACAACGCTGATGCAAATTTAACAGAATTAGATGCGGCCTGTTAGTAACAAGACGACGATAATAATCAGCAGGATTCCACCAACACCAATTCCGGTGTGGCCCATACCATAACCGTAGCCGCCAAACCGACCGCTGAACCCACCGAGCAAGTAGATGATGAGTAGAATAACAAGAATGAGCCCAATTGACATAGTGTTTTCTCCATTTTGAGTGTAACGAAACTATAAGTCGGTCTTCCTGCAGACCGCGTTGAATTTCAATGAATTTTCAACTGAATTAACTGGCATCATCCAATTTTTCGGCCTTGGTCAGAGCCCAATTTTGCGTGATCTTTTGGCTGCGTGCCAAATGCAGCATCGACCTCATCCTTGCCAATGCGCGCAGCAGGATTACCCTTCTGATTCAGATTCTGCTCTTCCGTACCATCGCCCATCATGCCGGGATGGGAAACCTTGGCCGGTTTGCGCGTGGTTTCAGGCGCTGCCTTTTTTGTTTTCATGTGTGGTACTCCGTAGCTCGATTTGAACTTTAACGCCCGAAGCGTCTCCAAGTTCCTTCGGTTCGCAACTATTTTGCGGAACCGCGATGGTTCACCGCAGCCTCAAGTTTTGCGAGGGTTGAGTTTCGCTGGCCCAACGACTATCTGCTGTTTCATGAATGTTGATATCGAAAATCTTATTTCTGATTTTGAATTACTTGATGATTGGGAAGACCGTTATCGGCACTTGATCGAGCTTGGCCGGGCTTTGCCGGAGATGGACCAGGCTTTTAAGACACCTGCGACAAAGGTGAACGGCTGCGCCAGCCAAGTGTGGATTCACTCTCGTGTGACAGGCAACGGGGTAGACAAAAAATTGGCGCTGCAAGGTGATAGTGATGCGTTGATTGTCAAAGGTTTGATTGCGGTTGTCTTCACATTATTTGGACCAATGAATGTATCAGAAATTCAGAACACCGATGCTGTGGCGGTTCTGGCGCGACTGGGTTTGAAAGACCATTTGACACCACAAAGGTCAAATGGTCTTGCGTCGATGGTGGCGCGCATCAAGGCTGATGCTGCTGCGGCATAAGCATTGGCTTGTAATCATCTCGCGCCCAATGGCTGATCGAATCCCTAGGTGTGGGGTTTTGGCTTTTGATGATACCATAATGCCGCGCCAAACGCGTCAGTGCCAAGGCCAGCACGGCTTTTCCACTGCGGGGTGGAAGAGCTAAAACCAACTCTGCATTTTCAAAACCCGATGAAACACAGCAGACTTGATAGAGAATTCCTGAAAGTTCCAAGCCCACTGCGACAAAGGCATGATGGAGGCGCTCGCGCGCTGCAATAGCGTTATCACTCAATCTTGAAACAGCATTGTCGCTCATCTGCCAATGTCGCCCGCCAGAACCTGAAGATTCTTCATAGGCGCTGGTAACGCGTTGGGCCATATGTGCAGTTTCATAATCTTTGCGCAAACGCTCGCCCGCGAGAAACTGCCTGCCGTCGATATAGGTTTTTCCGTTTGCGTCTTTGCGCAGAAATAATCTGCTGAGCGGGCTTTCGCTGGCTTCGATTTTTTGTGGGTTATTCGTGCTGCTCATTGCAATTCTCCTGTTAGGAGATATTGCATAGCAATTCATTCATACAGAATCAATACCTATTTTGGGATTTCACGCACCAGAAGCAAGCCTTTGATCTTCCAACCTTTCTGAGGCAGGCATGAAATAATCATAACAAAGCAGGATTTTTATTTGATCAGAATTCTCGGTGCACAATGGCAGCTTCAACCAATATTGCACGAGATGTTCTTTATGGTTCCGAGGCCCGCGAAGAATGCCTTGGGTTGGGACACCATCTTCAACTGTGCGGCGATACGAGGCCAGCCAATAGTCGCGCTTATCGCCCCAATCTAAATCCTCAATGCACATGCCTGTAATTTCGCGATCATAAATCTCGCGCAGTCTGGTGCCAGCCAGACGAATGCGACTTTGGCCTAGCTCCGGATTGATATCGACAAGGCTGATGCTGGGAAGTATGCGTGGAATTTGAGTTGGATTTATGTCAGTGCGCGACGGCATTTTTCTGCCTGCCGCTTTTTCCAGCCAGTAATCATAAAGTTGGCGTTGTTCCGGCACAACCAATTGTGCCCGGAACGCCCCAGTTTCCGGTCTGTTTAACACTGCCGCCCCTTAACAATTTCGAATCGGTGCGCCTCACCGCTTGTCTTTGTTATGAATCCACATTTGCTGATCCGCAAGAGTCAAAGGTTAAAAATTATTACTCTTCGTCAGTGAACCTAATTGAGCGGCGCGTAAGGGCCAGTTCTCATCGTCGCCCAATCCCAATAGGTGAGCAATATGCGTGCCTTGTTAAAGGAGAACGAATCAAATGTTGATTGCAGTTCCTCAACTTCACGCGTGGAGTCAATCAAGCCAGAAGCTGATAGTTTAAGCTTTTCAAAAATCTCAGTCACTTGCCCGCGTGAAACGCCTGCGGCCTTTAACAGTGCAGCCAAAGGTTCACCCTGCTTATCGGACAAAATGCGACTCACAGTGGCATGATTGACGTTTGCATATTCGGCTAATGCTGTTGAAGCACCCTCCAAATTACCTTCGCCTGCCATATCCAATGCCGCGACAATTTTTTCAGGGTCAGCAAATTGAGCATCGTTTTGTTCTTCGCCATCTGTGACACGAGTGATTTTCAAAATCTTGGTCAAGGTTTCAGAGTCGGTGAGGAAACGATTGAGTAAATAACGGCGCAGAGGAACCGGCGCCAACCAGAATAGCTCGAACGCCATCGGGACAGGTAAATCAGGTCTTGTGCAAAGTGGCGCCAAGAGGTCGGGATAATCTTTGGCGAATTCCAGCAAATCCAAGAATGACTCTTGTGGAATTTCAGCGCCAAGGTTTCTCACCAGTGTCAGCAGAACAGAGTCGTCACCTCTATTGACCAATTCGCTGGTGATGGCTCTTGATAATCTGCGCCTCCGAGCAATCATACGAATTTTTGCCAGATCACCTTCGCCGACCACCATGATCAAATCTTCATCAGTGATGTGCATGCAGTCTTCAAGAAGTGGCCCGGCGACAACGATGTTTGGATCGGCAATCAACTTGGCCATCAAAAGCGCTGGGGGATTGTCCATCAGGCGAACACGCTCTGCCAACATCACTAAAGACTTAATCGGCAAGCGCGGCAGCATGCGCAGCAGTGTATCAGCAGCCAAGGCGCGTTCTTGCGGCAGGCCGGCCGAATTGCTCGATGCCATCATATCCAACAAACTGCGTGCGAGCTCGGCGGCTTCTTGTTCTTGTTCCGGTGTTTGCAGAATAGGTTGTGCGGGCTGTCTTTGCGGTAAAATTCCCGGAGACACAGCAAAAGCGTCGCGCGGCCTTTGTCTTACTACTGGTTTTTTGACTACAACAGATTCAGTAGCAATTTCTATTTCTGTCTCTTCGACATTTTCTGGCGTCGAAATATCTGGTGAATAGACATGGTCTTCTGGTCGACTTTCTACTGAGGTCTGTTCTGCGAGGTCAGCCTGCTGAGTCGCTGCTTCTATCTTTTGAACAGATTCGGCCGGCGCACTCTGTCCAAAAATTTCGGCCAATATCGCTGGAGCAGCTTCGGGCGCTTCCGCCTTCACTTTGATCTTTGGTACAATAATTGATGGAACCGCTGGCTTCTTCAAAAGCGCAGTTAAGCGGCGGAATGATTCAGCCGAAACCTGCCTGCGCAATTCTGCCGACGAATCAGCCATCCTTGCCCCTTGTATCGAGGCAGGCGTGGTCACAGAACTTTGTCCCTGCGAAGCTGAAATATCCGTCATAAGTCCCAAGCCAATCCCATACTGCCCCCAAAACAGCAATGCAGGGTTCCGCTTCAAACTTGATTAACGCAGCCGATTAAGCATGCTGGAAATAGATTTCCTTTAGAGTCATGGTTAACATTCGGTAAAAATTACGTGTTCATGCCTTCACAAATCAACGACTTATTCACATATTGGGGTTCGAGGAGAATAAAATGAGCAAAATTACGAAGCCCGAAGCAGAATGGAAAAAAGAACTTTCACCCGAGGCCTATCATGTGGCGCGCGAGCACGGCACCGAACGCGCATTCACCAGTCCGCTGAACGATGAAAAGCGCGAGGGCATGTTTGTTTGCGTGGCTTGCGGCAACGCGGTTTTTCCGTCAGACTCGAAATTTGACTCTGGCACGGGCTGGCCCAGCTTCTATGAACCCGTAAAGGCTGAGGCTGTTGGTACCACGACAGACCGAAAGTTTTTCATGACCCGCACAGAAGTGCATTGTGCTGATTGTGACTCGCATTTGGGCCATGTGTTTAATGATGGACCAAAGCCCACTGGACTGCGCTATTGCATCAATGGTGTTGCCCTAGATTTTCACCCCGAAGATGAAGAAGATTGAGACATAATTTGAAAGCTCCCCACGCAAAGAAAATTCCAACGACTGAAACACATCACGGTATTACCAAGCATGATGATTATAAATGGCTGAAGGCGGATAATTGGCAAGAAGTGATACAAGAGCCATCACTTCTGCCACAAGATATTCGCGATTATCTCGAAGCCGAGAATGCCTACACGCATGCGCAGATGGCCGACACGGAAGCTTTACAGGAAAAGCTATTTGCTGAAATCAAAGGGCGCATCAAAGAAGATGATTCATCGGTGCCTGCACCCGATGGCAAGTATTTTTATTTTTCGTCGCATGTGGTGGGTGGGCAATATCCGAGATATTTGCGGCGCTTGAAATCGGGCGGCGAAGACGAACTTTTGTTTGACGGAAATGCGCTTGCAAAGGGCCATGAGTATTTTAGCTTTGGCGGCATTGCGCTTTCGCCTGACCAAAAATTGGCGGCATGGTCTTACGACAATAAGGGCTCTGAATTTTATGAGTTGCGCGTTCGTGATTTAAGCACGGGGCTTGATCATGATGATGTAATCGAAAATACTTCAGGCGGCGCTGTTTGGGCTGCTGACGGAAAAACATTTTTCTACACAACCCAAGATGACAATCATCGGCCTCTGAAAACTTGGGCGCATGTTTTGGGCACGGCACAATCTGTTGACCGATTGGTTTATGAAGAGAAGGATACCGGATTATTTACCGGTGTCAGTTCGACGTTTTCAGAAAAATTTATCACGGTCGATATTCATGATCATGACACATCTGAGATTTGGTTGATTGATGCAGATAAGCCTGATTCTGCACCGCGCCTAATGGTTTCTCGGGTCGATAAAATTGAGGCCGACGTCGAACATTGGAACGATAAATTTCTGATTAAAACCAATAGGAACGGCGCAGAAGATTATAAGATTGTTGAAGCACCGGTTTCTGATCCATCGCCTGCAAATTGGAAGGATTTCATTCCGCATCGGCCTGGAATATTTATCGTTGGGATGATGGTTTTGAGGAACTGGTTCGTGCGGGTTGAGCGCGAAAATGCCCTGCCCCGCATTGTGATCCGCGATATGAATTCAGGCGAAGAACATTCCATTGCCTTTGATGAAGAAGCTTACTCGCTGGGCATTGGCGAGATGCGTGAATATGATACTGATACGCTAAGATTTAGCTATTCATCGATGACCACGCCTGGCCAAATTTTCGATTACAATATGAAAACCCGTGAACGCGTTTTGCGCAAGACACAGGAAATTCCGTCGGGCCATGATGCTTTGCTTTATAAAACCCGCCGTGTGCAAGCGATCGCGCATGATGGCGAGAATATCCCGGTGACACTACTCTATAGAAAATCGACTCCGCTTGATGGCTCAGCTCCGCTTTGGCTTTATGGATATGGGTCTTATGGTATCTCGATGCCGGCTGGATTTAATACAAATATTTTGTCCCTTGTCGACCGCGGATTTGTCTATGCGATTGCCCATATTCGCGGTGGGCAAGAGAAGGGCCGCGCTTGGTATAAGAAAGGCAAACTGGAATTCAAGACCAACACGTTCAAGGATTTCATTTCCGTCGGACAGCATTTAATTGATGCGAAGTTTACGTCAAAGGGCAAAATTATCGCTCAAGGTGGAAGCGCCGGCGGCCTGTTGATGGGCGCTGTTGTCAACATGGCGCCAGAAATGTTTGATGGCGTTGTTGCCGAGGTTCCATTTGTTGATGTATTGACGACGATGCTGGATGATACGCTGCCTCTCACTCCGCCTGAATGGCCGGAATGGGGCAACCCTATTGAAAGCAAACAGGCATATGAAACTATCCTTGGCTATTCACCTGTCGATAATGTGCGAGCGATGGCATATCCAAATTTATTGGCCGTGGGTGGTTTGACTGATCCGCGCGTGACTTATTGGGAACCTGCGAAGTGGATTGCAAAATTGCGCGCGTTCAATACGGGTTCTAACTTGCTACTTCTAAAAACAAACATGGGCGCTGGCCATGGCGGAGCTTCGGGGCGGTTTGACCGCTTGAAGGAAGTAGCAGAGGTTTATGCGTTTGGGTTGAAGGTGGCGGGGAAGATGAATGCTGCTTGATGCCTCAAAAACATCACTTCTCATTGTCGATGTTCAAGATCGCTTGCTGCCCGCGATGGCTGAGCCTGAGCGGATCGTTTCTCGTTGTCAGATTTTACTGAAGGCGGCGGAGGTTCTGGAGATTCCGGTAACGATTTCGGAGCAGTATCCCAAGGGCTTGGGGCGCACAGTACCGGAATTGATGACGAACTTTGCCAAAGTTTTTGAGAAACTCTCATTTTCGTGTTGGCGCGATATTGAAATGCGTAAAGCTTTCATCGAACTCCATGAGCATGAACGGCCACTGATTATTGTGGCAGGAATTGAGGCGCATGTATGTGTGCTGCAATCCTGCATCGATCTTTATAATGCAGGGTTTGGGGTTTTTGCCGTGGCCGATGCTATGGGGTCGCGGAAGGTGGAATCCGCCGCATTGGCCTTTGACCGATTACGGGGTATGGGCATTCAAGTGATCAATACCGAGATGGCCATATTTGAGCTGATGGAAAAGGCGGGAACGCCAATGTTCAGGACGCTTTCGGCATTGATCAAATAATATAGCAGTTTAAACTGCAAAAAATTCTGGAGTTCACATGGCTAAAACGTCTGATTTCAACTGGGAAGACTCGCTCGATCTTGAGAGCTGGTTGACGGAAGAGGAGCGGATGATCCGCGATTCCGCGCGGGCATTTGCGCAAGATAAATTGCAGCCACGGGTTTTAAGTGCGTTTCGTGATGAGCGGTTTGATGCTGAGATCATGACTGAGCTTGGAGCAATGGGATTTCTGGGCGTGATGACGGACGAGAAATATGGCGGCAGTGGCCTTGGCTATGTGGCTTATGGTTTGGTGGCGCGGGAAGTGGAGCGCGTGGATTCTGGTTATCGCTCGGCGATGAGTGTGCAGAACTCTCTCGTCATGCATCCGATTGAGGCGTTTGGCACGGAAGCGCAGAAGATGAAATATTTGCCGAAGCTGGCGACGGGCGAAATGATCGGCTGCTTTGGTTTGACCGAGCCTGATGCGGGCTCTGACCCAGGTGGCATGAAGACACGGGCGACAAAAGTTAAAGGCGGCTATGTTTTAAATGGCTCAAAGATGTGGATTTCAAATTCGCCGATTGCGCATATCGCAATCATATGGGCAAAGCTGGATGATGATATTCGCGGCTTTGTCGTTGAACGCGGCATGAAGGGATTTTCAACGCCAGAGATTAAAGGCAAGATTTCACTGCGCGCTTCGATCACGGGAGAAATTGTTCTTGAAAATGTTGAGGTGCCTGAGGATGCTTTGTTGCCTTTGGCTAAAGGGCTGGGCGGGCCGTTTTCGTGTTTGAATAAAGCGCGCTTTGGCATTGCCTGGGGTGTGATGGGAGCGGCGGAAGATTGTTGGCACCGCGCACGGCAATATGTTTTGGACCGTAAGCAATTTGGCAAGCCGCTGGCCGCCAATCAACTGGTGCAATTGAAATTGGCGAATATGCAAACTGAAATTTCGTTAGGTTTGCATGGTTGTTTGGCATTAGGTCGCGGGCTCGAACGCGGCACATGTGCACCACCTGCAATTTCACTGATGAAGCGCAACAACTGCGGCAAAGCGCTGGATGTGGCCCGCATGGCGCGTGACATGCATGGCGGCAACGGCATATCGGAAGAATATCACGTGATCCGTCACATGGTGAACCTTGAAACCGTGAACACCTATGAAGGTACTCATGATGTGCACGCGCTGATTTTAGGACGGGCGCAGACGGGCATACAGGCGTTTCAATAGTGATTGAAATCATACGCGCTGATCCGCGCGAATTTATTTCGTTTCTGCAGGCCAGTGATGATTATGCCTCTTCGCTTTATCCGGCAGAGAGCAATCATATGCTGGATGTGGAAACATTGCTCCGTCCACAGATGAATTTTTTTGGTGTGCTGGTTGGTGGCGTTGTGAAGGGCTGTGGCGGGTTTTGGGCGCATGAAGATTATGTTGAGATCAAGCGCGTGTGGATTGATCCATCGGCACGAGGGCTTGGTCTTTCACGAAAATTGATGACTGTGTTGGAAGATGAGGCGCGGACATTGGGGCTTAAGGTAGCGCGGCTTGAGACTGGCATTTCGCAGCCTGAGGCATTGGGCCTTTACCATTCGCTTGGTTATGTGGAGCGCGGGCCATTTGGGGATTATAAGTTGGATCCTTTGAGTGTGTTTATGGAAAAAATGCTCTGAGTGGATTGCTGGGATCGAGCAAAAGCTTCAAAGCCATGGCGCAACATACGATGACCAAAAGTGGCCTGATAATTTTCGCGCCATGTTTCATGGCAAATCGGCTTCCCAGCTGGGCGCCGATAAATTGGCAGATGCCCATCACCAAACCAAGCAAGATGTAGATTTTTCCTGAAAAGGCAAAAACCAAAAGTGAGGCGATGTTGGATGTGAAGTTCAACAGTTTGGTTTTTGCAGTGGCTTGTACAATTCCAAGGCCCATGAGCGTTACGAGTGCCACCATATAAAACGAACCCGTGCCAGGGCCGAAGATGCCGTCATAAAATCCAAGAGCGGGAGCTACACCAAAAGCAAATGCACTTGAGGATATGCGCTGTACTTTGGACTGATTGGTGAGGCTTGGGGAGAAAGCGAAATAAAACGCGATCAATATGAGCAATATTGGCAACACAACAACCAGTAGATTTTTTGGTGCGTAGTTAATTGTTAAAACACCACAACAGGCGGCAATAAATGTGGCGATAATTGTCGGAATGTTTTGTTTGAAATCAATATGGCCTTTGCGCCAGAAGGCAATTGCCGCAGAGCCTGTGCCGAAACTGCCCTGCAATTTGTTGGTGGCCAATGCTGATACGGGATCAAGGCCCGCGAGTAATAGCGATGGTAGAGCCAACAGGCCGCCGCCGCCCGCGATGGCGTCGATGAAGCCAGCGACGAGTGCGACAACAGCGAGCAGCGCTAAAGTTGTTAAAGGCATTATGCTTCTTTCAATCCCGCAATCATCATGCGCAGATTATCTTCTTCAACAGCATGCAGCGAGACATGCGGTGGCAAGCGGCGCGCTGATTTTAACATCGATAATCCGTGTACGGATGACCACACATGGGTGGCAGCGATGGGCGCGCGCAATGCACCCGTGACTTGGGCCACGGCATTTTCGAGTTGCGACCATGCCTCATAAGATGACTTGGTGAGGGCGGGTGTCATTGACATTTTGACGACTTGGCCAAACATCAGGCCATAGACGGCAGAATTTTCATCGGCAAAGCGTAAATAGGCGCGGCCCATGGCGTGGAGCCGATCTTCGGCCGTTTGGCGTTTGGACTCTTCTGCGGCACTTCCAAGTGCGTTTACAAATTTTTGGAAGCCACGCGCGGCGATTTCCCCCAACAAATCCGCCATCGACGCAAAATGATGTTTGGGCGCGGCGTGGGAAACACCCGCCCGCCTGGCAATCTCACGTAAAGAAACATCATCGATTGGCATTTCCAACAGCGCCTGCTCCCCAGCAAGAAGCAAATGCTCACGCAAGTCGCCGTGATGATAGGGTTTTTGTGTCGCCGTTGGCATTGTCATAACCTAAATGAATAGCGATATCTTTACAATGTAAAAATAAACTTGACAGTGTAAAACTGATATGCTTTTTATATTTACACTGTAAAGATTAAAGGTGACACGCATGACAGCGGATTTTTTGTTTAGTTTGGCTAATCCCGCAGCGTTGCTGGGTTGGATCATTTTGGGGGTGGGAATTGTCTGGAACAAGCCTTTTTTACGCGATGAGATCGCAGGACGTGTCTGGCCGCTTGGGCTTTCGGTGCTTTATACGATTTTAATCGGTGCTTTCTTCTTCAAAGCTCAGGGTGGGTTTGACACATTGGCGAATGTACAAAAGCTTTTCACCTTCCCTTGGGCTGCGCTTGCTGGCTGGGTTCACTATTTGGCTTTTGACCTCTTCATCGGTGCGGTGATTTCCCGAGATATTATGAAGCTTGGCATTTCACGTCTGTTCCTCATCGTGCTTTTGCCACTCACATTTATGTTTGGTCCGATTGGTTATTTGGGTTTTGTGATCGTGCGCACAGCTTTGGCTAAAAAGGAGATTGCAGTATGAGTATGGTTGAAACTGCGCCACGCTTTCAAGACACGAAGATTTTCGGACTGACCCAAGATGTGCGCCACGGTCATATTTGGTTATGGCGCACGGTGGTGGCAATGCTGATAGGATCAGCATTGATGATTGTATTTCAGTTTTTTGATGCAAGACTCATCAATGGCGTGAGCGTTTGGGACAAGCCTGCGAAATTTTTTCTTTCGCTTGCTGTGCAATACGCAACAGTGAGTTGGGCTTTGTCGCAGATGCCGCGCGCTAGCGCGAAGTTACCCAGCATAGACTGGGCTGCAGCATTAATGTTGATCGCCGGTTGGGGCGAGATGGCGTATATTATTTTTCGGGCTTCGCGGGCCGAGGCATCACACTTCAATTCGAGTTCGCTCTCTGGAGCCATCGGTTATGGTTTGATGGGTGTAGGTGCATTGACGCTCACATTCACAGCAGCTTTTATTGGTTGGAAAATTTGGCGCAAAAGAAGCCATGGGTTGTGGACAGAAACGGCGGGCATAGCGCTTATGATTGGAGCGGTGCTAGGCACGGCTGCCGGTATCTATTTGTCATCGCATACCAGCCATTGGGTTGGTGGCGCACAAACTGATGCCGGCGGACTAGTGCTATTTAATTGGTCGACCACGGGTGGCGATTTGCGAGTAGCACATTTTGTGGGACTGCATGCGGCCCAATTTATACCGCTGGCCGCAATGAGTGGAGATCGGCGTGTGGTTTATGGTGCAGCAATAGTTACCATATTCTTGACGGCTGCGATATTTGCGATGAGTGCATCGGGGGTGCCGTTGTTCAGGGCCTGATTGAATGTGACATTGGCTTGGCGTAATCAGTATGCGAAGCCATTTTTTGAAAGCCCCCAATGAAAATCAAAAAACTTGAAACTTTTTGCAATGAATTTGTGGGCTTTGTGCGCGCGACATCGGAAACCGGCGCAGAAGGTTGGGGGCAGGTTTCAACTTACAATGCCGACATCACCTGCGAGATATTCCACCGACAAGTGGCACGGCATGCGCTGGGCACCAATGCACTGGATTTTGCCGATACATTAAATTTGATTGGCGAGCGCGAACATAAATATCCAGGAAGCTATTTACGTCGCGCCATGACGGGGCTCGATACAGCCCTTCTGGATTTGCGCGGCAAGCTTGAGGAGAAGCCTGTTACATCATTGCTTGGCGGCAGCCCCGGCAAAATTCGCGCTTATGCGTCTTCAATGAAGCGCGACATCACGCCGGAAGATGAAGCCGCTCGGTTTTTAAAACTGCGAGATGAGTTTGGCTTTGATGCGTTTAAATGGCGGGTCGGTTCCGAATGTGGGCGCGACAAGGACGAATGGCCGGGGCGCACCGAGGCCGTTGTGCCCATTGTATCGCGTGCACTCGGTGATGGTGTTGCAAAACTCGTGGATGGCAATTCGTGTTATTCACCCAAGCGCGCAATTGAAGTGGGAAAACTGCTTGAACAAGAGGGCATTTCACATTTTGAAGAGCCCTGCCCTTATTGGGAGTTCGATCAAACAGCGGAAGTGACCCGCGCGCTTTCGATAGATGTAGCGGGTGGTGAGCAAGATTGTGAATTTACCGCATGGGATGCGATGATTGAAAAACGTGCAGTGGATATTTTGCAGCCCGATGTCATGTATATGGGTGGCATGATGCGCACGTTAGAAGTGTGCAAGCGTGGCGACAAGGCAGGTTTTAAAATCACGCCACATGCCGCCAATCTTTCGCTGGTCACAATGTGCACAATGCATTTATTGCGCGCCGTTCCGAACGCGGGAAAATATTTGGAATTTTCGATTGAGGGTTTGGATTATTACCCTTGGCAAGACGGATTATTTTTGGGCGAGCCCTATAAAATTGTGGACGGCAACGCCGAGGTGACTGATGCTCCTGGCTGGGGGGTTGAGATCAACCCAGCTTGGTTGGAGGGAGCAAGTTATAAAATGAGCGAAATGGTCTAGCGGCCTAGCCAATACGCAAAGCTCTGCTATTATTCTGCAGGGGGTAATCAAATCGGGAGGATAAAATGGCTGAAATTACAAACGGCGTTAGCTGGCTGGCGGTGATCATTGGGGCCATGGTTTCGTTCATTGTCGGTTGGCTTTGGTATTCGCCCAAGTTGTTTGGCGAAAAATGGGCGGCAGGTTCTGGCGTGAAAATGGGTTCGGCCGATCAGATGCCAGTCGGCGCCATGGCAAGCCAAGGCATTGGCCTTTTGTTAATGAGCTGGTTTGTGGGTGTCACAGCAAACAACAACGCGCTTTATACGGTTATTCTCGCCACTGTTGGATTTACTGTTTTGGCCTATTCTGGCGGCGGCTTCAGCGGCAAATCAGCTTATGCACGTTATGTCGATGCCGGCTACTGGATCGTTAGTTTGGTCATCATGATTATCTGCGAAGGATTAATTCGACATTTATGAGGCTTTTCTTGCAGACTGGCTTTCGAACGACTAGATAATGTTTCTTTAAACATGGAGAAATAAAATGGCCCTCGAACTTCCTGCTCTGCCTTATGCCTATGACGCACTTGGCCCTTATATGTCGAAGGAAACTTTAGAGTTTCACCACGATAAGCACCACATGGCTTATGTAACCAATGGCAATAATTTGCTGAAGGATTCGCCCCTTGCTAGCGCTTCAGTTGAAGATATTTGTAAAGTAGCATTTGCTGATAAGGCCCAAGGCCTCATCAACAATGTTGGCCAACACTATAACCACAATCATTTTTGGAATTGGATGAAGCCAAATGGCGGCGGTAATAAACTGCCAGCGAAACTGGCAGCGGCTGTGGATGCTGATCTGGGTGGGTTCGATAAAATGCGCGCTGATTTTGTTCAAGCTGGTCTTACGCAGTTTGGTTCTGGCTGGGCTTGGATTGCCGTTAAGGGTGGCAAGCTTGTGATCATGAAAACACCAAATGGCGAAAACCCATTGATGCATGGCGCCTCACCTATTCTGGGCTGCGATGTTTGGGAACACAGCTATTACATTGATTACCGCAATGCGCGCCAAAAATATTTGGAGGCGTTCGTTGATCACCTCGTGAACTGGGAATATGTTGAGGCCATGCACGCGAAAGCATGATCCGCTACCCTATTTTTGATGGGCACAATGATGTGCTGTTGCGGCTTTGGTTGAAAAAAACAACCAAAGCCGTTGTTGATTTTATCGATGACGACGGGGAAGGCCATCTTGATTTGCCACGTATGCATGATGGTGGGTTTGCGGGTGGGTTGTTCGCGATTTATACGCCCTCGTTTGATGACGGTGTTGACCGCGAGAATTTGAACCCTGCACCTTATACCCCTGTGGCCCAATCGATTGCTGCGCAAACAACTTTGGAAATGGCAAATTTGCTTTTCGCATTAGAGCGCGAAACGCCAAATGATGGCTTTAAAGTTTGCCGCAGCGTTGCTGATATTCGCGCGGCGATGAAAGTTGCGGCCATAGCTGCCGTGATGCATATTGAAGGGGCAGAAGCAATTGGGCCGTCGCTCGAAGGCTTGTCAGAATTATATCAAATGGGGCTGCGCTCCATTGGCCCATTGTGGAGCCGCGATAATGTTTTTGGCCAAGGCGTGCCGTTTAACTTTCCGGGTTCACCTGATATTGGTGAAGGGTTGACGGAGGCTGGCAAAGCGCTGGTTCAGGAATGTAACCGCCTGCGGATAATGCTCGATTGCTCGCATCTCAATCTGAAAGGTTTTTGGGATTTGGCCAAGATCACCGATGCGCCACTGGTGGCCAGCCATTCTAACGTTCACTCGATCTGCGCGAGCCCACGCAATCTGTTTTATGATCAATTGCAGGCTATTGGCCAAAGCGGTGGCATTGTTGGATTGAATTTTGCTGTCATCTTCTTGAATGAAGATGGCAGTTATCGCCATGATCTTTCACCCTCCTCCATGATCCGCCATCTTGATTACATGTTGCGCGTAGCAGGGGAAGATTGTGTGGGCTTCGGTTCTGACTTTGATGGCGCAGGCGTTCCCAATTTCATCCGTGATGTGGCTGGCTTGCCTCGGCTTGTGGAGGCGATGGAGAAGGCTGGATATGATGAGGCCTTGATCCGCAAGATCACCTCGGAAAATTGGTTGCGGGTTTTGGAAAAAACATGGGGATACTAAAATGAAAGCGGTTTATTTCGAAGCCTACCAACAGATGCCCGTTATCGCAACGTTACCGGATCCAATGCCTAGCAACAGCGGCATTGTTTTAAAGGTCGAAGCCACAGGCCTGTGTCGCAGTGATTGGCATGCTTGGATGGGGCATGATCCTGATACAAAACTGCCGCATGTACCCGGGCATGAGATGGCGGGGGTGATTGCAGCACTCGGGCGCGATGTGAAGAATTGGAAAATCGGCGACCGTGTGACGGTGCCGTTTGTTGCCGGCTGTGGCCATTGCTTGGAATGCCACACAGGTCACCAGCATATTTGCGACAATCAATTTCAACCTGGTTTTTCGGCTTGGGGATCATTTGCTGAATATGTGGCACTGGAATATGCCGATGCGAATTTGGTGCGGCTGCCGGACTCCATGAAATTTGAAACGGCCGCTGGTTTGGGGTGCAGGTTTGTAACTTCGTTTCGCGCCGTTATTGACCAAGGTCGATGCAAGCCTGGTGAATGGGTTGCGGTGCATGGATGTGGCGGCGTGGGATTATCAGCCATCATGATTGCAGCCGCGACTGGCGCGCGTGTGGTGGCCGTGGATTTGACGGATGAGAAATTAGCATTTGCAAAGAAGCTGGGTGCTGAGGTTTTAATCAAGGGCACAGGCGATGTGGTACAAGCTGTGCGCGATGCGACAGGTGGCGGGGCAAATCTTTCGATTGATGCATTGGGGCACCAAGTGACGTGTTTCAATTCCATTTCCTGTTTGCGCAAACGCGGGCGGCATATTCAGGTGGGGTTGATGCTCGAAGAACACGCCCATGCGAAAGTGCCGATGGATATCGTTATTTCGCGCGAACTCGAAATTCGCGGCAGCCACGGCATGCAGGCGTTTCGCTATGGTGATATGATGGCGATGATTGAGAAGGGTGTGCTCTCGCCTGAGAAGTTGATTGGCAATTTGATTTCGCTGGATGATGCTCCAGCAGCGCTGGCGAATATGGATAGCTTTAGTGGGCTGGGGATTAACGTGGTCAATCGGTTTTAGAGTTGGGACGCTGCAAAATTTGAATTTCTGGTTTTGTGCCTACCCCCACTCGACGAGAAGATGGCGATGCAATAGTCTTTCTTCGCAACTGATGATTATGGTTCAGTTCAAACGAAAGCATCATTTCAAAAGGAATGTCAGAGATGTCAACTGAGGATGACTTGCAGTCAATCAAAATGGTTGTGACCGACTATCTTAAGGGTATGATCTATGGACAGGACCATCTTCTTCGTGAGTCCATGCATCCCAAATGTATGCAAGCGGGCCATTATGATGGTCAATATGAATTCATACCCCGTGATGAGTTTATCGAGGCCATCAAGGGAGAAAAGAAGGAGCCAGCAGGCAGTCCCTTCAATTATGAGATGGCGTCGATTGACATCACTGGCGACATTGCAATCGCCAAGGTTAGTGACGAATGCTTTGGCACAAAGTGGACTGATTATCTCACTTTGATTAAGCACGACGGAAATTGGCAGATTGTCATGAAGGCTTTTTATGATCACGCAAATGATAGGTCAAAGTAGTTAGCCTTCGGCGCATAGATCTAGGTTTGAGTAACACGGGCCCAATCTTCAAACTGCTGACAAATACTGACACCAACGCCTGCCATAAGGCATCATGACCTACGCCCAAAACCTCTGGATTTTCTTCGTGCTCCTTTTCGGCATCATCATTGTGCCGGGGATGGATATGTTTTTCGTGATGGCCAATTCGCTGATTGGCGGGCGCTCACGGGGCATGGCGGCTACGGCTGGCATTATGGTTGGCGGTATTTTTCACACGATATTCGGCGCATTCTTTGTGGGTGTGATTTCTCAGATGGCGCCAATTATTTTGCAACTCATCTTGCTGGCTTCGGCTTCTTATATGGCGTGGATTGGTTATACGCTGCTGCGCAGTTCGATCACGGTTTCCTCCATCGGTGATCGCAGTGCCGGAACTTTGCGCGCCGCATTCGGCCAAGGCTTCATCACCTGTATTCTCAATCCGAAGGCCTATGTGTTTGTGCTAGCCGTCTATCCTCAATTTATTCAAGCACGCTTTGGCCCCGTGTGGAGCCAGGCTTTGGTGATGGGCATTTTGACGATCATCACGCAGATGATCATCTATGGTGGGTTAGGCTTGGCTGCTGCAAAAAGCCGAGATTGGTTGATTTCCAATCCACGTGTGACGATCTGGATCGGGCGTTCTGCCGGGGCGGCGTTTATTTTGGTTGGTGCGCTGACGGTGCTTCGCGTTATTACAACCTGAAATCAAAACTCGCCGATTGTGGTTTTGTGGTTTCATCGAACTTCAAGAGATGGCATGTGGGCAGGCCTTTTGAGACTGTGTCGTCGTCAAAGCTGATCTGGTCGCCGGGCTTAGCCAGAATAAGCTGCGTTGTGAGCGTGGCTTTTCCTGATTCAGTGACCTTGATGTGAATGTGTCTGGTGCGGCCAGAATATTCGCCGGGATAGATGGTGTTGAATTTGTATGCACCTGTAGCGTCGGTTTTTACAAAGCCGCGAAGGGCGATGTCTTCGGCTTTGTAATTTGTGGTCGGGCCATTGCCGTTGGGATGATAGTTTCCGGTGGCATCAGTATGCCAGATTTCGATCATGGCATTGGCCACAGGTTTTGAATTGTCGAGGCCTTCATAAACGTGGCCGGAAATTTGCAGCGGGTCACCGGGCAGATTGGTTGGGTTCACATTGCCATCTTTGAATTCAGCCGTGCCCGAAACATAATATGGCCCTTCGGTGACTTCAGCGGTTTTGCCACAGTTGGATTTTTCTGCCGCAGTTAAAATCTTGCCGTCTGGCGGCGCACCGAGTGGGCCATTAACTAAAATTGCTACGCCAGCCAAAAGTATGGCCGCGACACCGATCAGAACATATCTCTTCATACCTGATTCCTTATGCATAAAATGGAAAGACGTTCTTGAACAAAATTCCGTTGCTCAATGATGATTGTAGCACAAATTTAGAAACTCAAATAAGCTCGTGCGATGAACGCAACCCGCCCCATGTTTTATCCTCTGCCCCTGATTGGTTGGCGCGAGGATGTTGTGTTGCCTGAGTTTGGGGGTGGGGTGGTTATTGCGAAGATTGATACTGGTGCGCGGAATGCGGCGCTGCATGCTGAGGAGATCAGTATCAAGGGCAAAAAAGTTTCTTTTGCTTTGGAAATGGGTGGTCATAAACAGCGCCATGAATTGGCTGTAATTGGCACAAAGCGTGTTAAAAGTTCTAATGGTTTCAGTGAACTAAGGCCCATTGTTGAGATTGTGATTCAGGTAGGCATCCACAAGTTTCTGGTGGAGACGACACTCACAAACCGAACCGATATGGGTGTGCCCATGTTGCTGGGGCGCAATTCCATTAAGGGGCGGTTCATCGTTAATCCGGCAAGATCATTTATCATCAGCCGTATCAAGAAGAAACGTACATGAAGATCGCCCTCCTCACCCGCAACCCAAAACTTTATTCGCATCAGCGCATTATGGAAACGGCGATTGGCCGTGGCCACGAGATTGTGCCTATTGATTATTTGAAATGTTATATGAACATCACGTCGCGCAAGCCTGAGCTTCGCCATATGGGTGAGAAACTTGAAGGTTTTGATGCGGTGATCCCGCGCATTGCGGCGTCGCACACTTTTTACGGTCTCGCGGTGCTCAGGCAATTTGAAATGATGGGGGTTTATCCGTTAAACGAATCTGTCGCCATCGGGCGTTCGCGTGACAAGTTGCGGTGTTTGCAAATTTTGGCGCGTGATGGTGTGGGGCTTCCGGTCACAGCCTTTGCAAATGAGACGAGCCGCACTGAAGAAATTCTAAAAATGGTTGGCGGTGCGCCGGTTGTTGTAAAGTTGTTGGAAGGCACCCAAGGCATTGGTGTGGTGCTGGGTGAAACGCATAAATCGGCAAAGTCGGTGATTGAAGCGTTTCGCGGTGCAGACATTAATATTCTGGTGCAAGAGTTTGTGGCCGAGGCTGATGGCCGCGATATTCGCGCCTTTATCGTGGGCCGTAAAATTGTTGCAGCAATGGAGCGCAAAGGTCCTGAAGGCGAGTTCCGTTCTAATCTGCACCGTGGTGGCAGCGCTGTGATGGTTGAACTGACGCAATCTGAAAAAGCAACAGCACTTAAAGCGGCCCAGAGCATGGGGCTGAATGTGGCGGGCGTTGACTTGCTGCGTTCAAAGCGCGGGCCTGTGGTGATGGAGGTTAATTCATCTCCTGGCCTTGAAGGTATTGAAGCAGCATCCACCAAAGATGTGGCCAAGGCGATGATCGAGTTTTTAGAAAAGAACGCCAAACCAGGGCGCACCAAGACACGGGGAAAAGGATGACGGCGTTTGAGATTGGCGGCAAAGCCATTGCTGCTGGAACTTCCGAAACGATTGAGCTTGAAGTTTCGCTTTTAGCCAATAACACGCGGATGAATTTGCCGGTACATGTTGTGCATGGTGCAATGCCCGGCCCTTGCATGTTCATTTCTGGCGTTGTGCATGGCGATGAAATTCAAGGCGTTGAAATTGTGCGGCGCATTTTGGCGGCACTTAATGTTGCAAAGTTGACGGGCACATTGCTGGCGGTACCGATTGTCAATGGTTTCGGCTTTCTCAATCACTCACGTTATATGCCGGATCGGCGCGATTTGAACCGTGAATTTCCGGGCTCTGAGCGTGGGTCACTGGCAAGTTTGCTGGCGGATTTATTTTTCAGTGAAGTTGTAAAGCGCGCGCAGTATGGCATTGATTTTCATACCGCTGCTTTGCACCGAAGCAACCTACCGCAAATTCGCATCGCGCCTGACGATAAACAATTGATGGCTTTGGCCGAAGCTTTTGCGCCGCCGGTTATTCTCACCTCGAAATTGCGCGAGGGCAGTTTGCGCGAGAGTGCAAAAGAAAACGGCATTAAAGTTATCCTTTACGAAGGTGGAGAAGCGCTGCGTTTTGAAGAGTCTGCAATAGATGTAGCTGTCAAAGGTACTTTGCGGGTGATGAAATCAATCGGCATGATTGCTGATGCGCCCGCAACGCCCAGCCATTTTGCACCAGTGCATTCTTCATCAAGTACATGGCTTCGCGCACCTGATGGCGGCATTTTACATTCAGTACGGCGCAGTGGCGACAAGGTTGGGAAGGGCGAACCCGTGGGAGTTATTTCGGATCCGCTGGGCCAAGTGCAGGTTCCGGTCTATGCGGAAGATGACGGCATTATCATTGGCCGCACCAATCTGCCCATTGTGAACCGCGGTGACGCCTTGTTCCATGTGGCCCGCATAAAAGTTAAAACACGCGGGCCCGTGCAGCCGATGGCTGATGAGGATGAAATTATTTAACAGGGTTTGTGAAAGCAGCCTTGCCCCAGACGGATTTTACTTGCTCGTCGCGGCCACAGCCTTCGCGGTATTGCTCATAAGCATATGATTGCTTCACCCAGCCAAAGCGCGTGAGCACGCGGTTTTCACCGGTGTGATAATTTTGATGATAGTCTTCAGCGTCGGCAAATGTGGTGAAGGGCTTTACGGGTGTTACAATCTTCTTGCCTAAAGCGGCTTCAGCATCTTTCACAGCCTTTTCAGCAGCGGCTTTTTGCTTGTCGTCGATTGTCCAAATTCCTGAAAGGTAACTTTCGCCGCGATCGCAGAACTGGCCGCCATCATCAGTCACATCAATGGTGCGCAGGAAGCCAGCGATGAGTTTATCATATGAAATGATGTCAGGGTCAAATTCAACTTTGACGGCTTCTTGGTTGCCTTCATGATTTTGATAGGTCGGGCTTTTCATAGTGCCGCCAGCATAGCCAGAGGTCGTTGAGATGACGCCCTTTACCTTGTCAAAATCAGATTCAACACACCAAAAACAACCGCCAGCGACAATTGCGGTTTCAGTTTTGGCAATGGCAGCGGCAGGTGAGAGTGAAAGTGCTAAGAGGGCGGCGAGAAAGAATTTTTGCATGGGTTACTCCTGATGACTAATATATAGATGTGTGTTTGTGATTAGAAAAATCAACTGCATGCACTTTTTTGTGAGGCGGCGTGTTTTTTGGTCACTACCGCCGCGTCAAACCGCCCAACACGCCCCGCACCAATGCATTGCCCAATTGCCGCGCAATTGAATAGCCCACTTGTTTAGCAAATGTGCCAGCAGCTTTTTCGATGGCTTTCGTGGTTGCGGAAACAGGCGCTGCGGGCGCATTGGCCGCTGCCTTCACGCGCAGTTTTTCATAGGCCGATTCCCGGTCAATTGTTGTTTCATATTTGCCGGCAACTGGCGAAGCTGCAATCGTGGCTTGGCGTTGGGCGGGCGTTACGGGGCCAAGCTGGCCCGACGGTGGGCGGATGAAGGTGCGTTCCACCATGGTGGGCACACCCTTGGGATCGAGCACCGAAATCAGTGCTTCACCCTTTCCCAACTCGGTAATGGCCTTTTCTGTGTTAAACTTAGGGTTTGGACGGGAGGTGGTGGCGGCGGCTTTGACCGCCTGCTGGTCGCGTGGCGTATAGGCACGCAGCGCATGCTGCACACGGTTGCCAAGTTGGGCCAAAACGCTGTCTGGAATATCTAGCGGATTTTGCGTGACGAAATAAATGCCCACGCCTTTGGAACGGATGAGCTTTACAGTTTGCTCAATTTTTTTCAGCAGGCCAGCAGGCGCATCGGCGAACAGTAAATGCGCTTCATCAAAGAAGAACACCAGCGTTGGCTTTTCCCGGTCGCCCACTTCGGGCAGAGTTTGGAAAAGCTCGGACATCAACCACAACAAAAAGGTGGCATAAAGCATGGGTGACGAAATCAATTTATCGGCGGCGATGATATTCACATAGCCGCGCCCATCACTCGTGGTGCGCATGAAATCTTTTATGTCGAGCGCAGGCTCACCAAAAAACTTATCGCCACCCTGCTCTTCAATCACAATGAGTTGCCGCAAAATTGCACCCACTGTCGCCGTGGCCACATTGCCATATTCCGTGGTGATTTGTTTGCCGCGCTCAGTTAGGTCCTTCAGTAATGCACGCAGATCTTTTAGATCGAGAAGTGCCAAGCCTTCCTGATCGGCAATTTTAAAGGCGATGTTGAGAGCGCCTTCTTGCGCATCGGTAAGCCCCATAAGGCGCGACAGCATCAACGGGCCCATTTCAGTTATTGTGGTGCGGATCGGGTGGCCCTGTTGGCCAAACACGTCCCAAAACATAGTGGGGGTGGCTTCATGTGTGTATGGATCAAGGCCCACCTGCCTTGCACGTTCATCGAGAAAATCGATTGACTTGCCGGCCTGCGAAATACCAGAAAGATCACCCTTAATATCAGCAGCAAAAACCGGAACACCCATTTTCGAAAAAGCTTCAGCCATGATCTGAAGCGAAACGGTTTTGCCCGTGCCCGTGGCCCCCGTCACCAGACCATGACGATTGGCCATGGGTAAATAAAGCACCTGCGGCTTATCGCTTTTGCCGAGGAAAATGGTGTTATCCGTCATATTGATTTGCTCCATGTGGAGACAGCGTTAAGATATTCCACGCACTTGTCCCACTTCAATTTTGCGCCAGTTTTTCATGGTCTCATGTTGAAAGCCAGCCAGCTTTTCGCGCTCTTGCTGCGTCCACACTTCGAGTTTCAGCGCTACGCTGATCATCGCAACTTCAACAGCGCGGGCCGCGCCATCATCGCACTTCACCGCAAAGCCTAGCCCCGCGTGAGGGATAGAGCCGCAGAAAACGCCCTCTGCTCCGAATTTCATGAACAGTCGTGGAATAGCTTCCATCACACGCGTGTCAAACCGGCCAGAGCCCGCTATCATGAACGGATGATTACGGGCGGCGCGAATGATACGTTGATAAGGCGCATGAGTTTCATCGCAAAGCTTTGCAAACCCAAGCGCCATATTGTGCAAGGGTATGGCCCAGGTGGGAACAGAACAGCCATCAACACCGACAGGTGCTTTGGACAGATCAACGTCGCACAGTTTTTCAATGGTTTTTGCAATTGCTCTTTGAACCGGATGATCCAGCTTTACATAGTCTTTGCTATCAAGGCCTAATTGCTTTGCCAAAGCCAACATGCCTGCATGCTTGCCCGAACAATTATTATGAATCTGCCTCGCCTTCTCACCATGGCGGACCAATTCATATGTTGCCTCTTTGGAGCTTGGGTAATGCGCGCCGCATTCATAACAAGCCTCGTCAACCTGGCATTTTGCCAGAATCGATTTTGCAACACGCACGTGCTCGACCTCACCGCTATGTGAGGAACAGCAAAGAGCAATTTCCTCATCAGTAAATCCAAATGCATCGGCTGCGCCAGATTCAATCATTGGCAGGCATTGGAATGCTTTAATGGCAGAGCGCGGATAGATGGGAATGCTTACGTCACCTGCGGAGACCACCACTTTGCCGTTCATATCACAAACGACATACGCCCCATGGTGGCGGCTTTCCACTATGGGGCCACGGGTTACTTCGGCAATAATAGGGTTGTTCATGAAATCTTCACTCGTCTGGATAAGATTATACTTACTGCGACAATCGAATCATTGTCTTGTGTAATTTAGATATTATGTAGCGCGTTCGAACCTTAATTGTGGACAGTCTTATGATCTCTCGCGCCATCGCTTTTCAACATATGGATAATGAACCTCCCGGCCTGTTTGGTGAATTTCTCGCTGCGCGTAACGCAAAGCTTGATATTATTCAACTGCACAGGGGCGAGGAGATTCCATCTCTCGCCCCTTATGATTTTATGTTGGTGATGGGTGGGGCCATGGATGTGTGGGAAGAGGCCCAATATCCTTGGCTGGTCGCTGAAAAAGCGGCCATTAAAGAATGGGCCATCAGTCGCAATCGGCCATTTTTTGGCGTCTGCTTGGGCATGCAGCTCTTGGCGGAAGCCTTGGGTGGCAAGGTGGGCTTGGCAAGAGCGGCCGAAGTTGGCATTGGCACGGTTAAGCTTACTGGAAACCATGCACTAACCACCAATCTCACTAGCACATTTCGAATGATGCAATGGCATCATGCGGAGGTCATTGAACTTCCATCGGATGCCGATGTTCTGGCCTCCTCAGACATTACGAGAGTGCAGATTATGTCAGTCGGCGGAAACATGGTCGGCACGCAGTTCCATGGCGAGTTAACGCCCGAGCTGGTGGCCAAATGGGCAGAAATTCCGCAATATATTGAATGGCTCGATGCCTCGCTCGGTGCTGGTGCTTATAACCGGGTTCGCGCCGAAGCCTTGCCCCTTATGCCGAAGATGCGCCGCGTCAGCGAGGCGATGTTTAATAATCTCGCTCAAGGCAAAGCAATGCGCGCGGCCGCTTGACAATCAGCGCTGATATCGCACATTAGCCTCAACATTTTAGAGGCTTTAGCGATGGCAAAATATATTCTGGCGATTGATCAAGGAACCACATCAACACGGGCCATCGTGTATGATAAAAAGCTCAACCCCAAAGCCAGAGCCCAAAAAGAATTCAAGCAGTTTTTTCCGGCCTCTGGCTGGGTTGAGCATGATCCCGAAGAAATCTGGAAAACGGTTTTGCTTACTGTCCGATCAGCGCTGCGCAAGGCTGGCGTTGCGGGGCGAGATATTGCTTCAATCGGCATTACCAATCAGCGCGAAACCGTTGTGGTGTGGGACCGCAAAACTGGCAAGCCCATTCACAAAGCGATTGTTTGGCAAGACCGCCGCACTGCTGAATTTTGCAAAGAGCTAAAGTCGCAAGGACATGAAGCTTTGTTCACGCAGAAAACGGGTCTGCTGCTTGATCCTTATTTTTCGGGCACAAAGTTGAATTGGGTGTTGGATAATGTGCGCGGGGCTCGGGCGCGCGCTGAAAAAGGCGAACTGTGTTTTGGCACGATTGATAGTTTCTTGATCTGGCGGCTGACCGGAGGCACAGTTCATGCCACCGATGCCACCAACGCATCGCGCACATTGATGTGCAATATTCATGACGGGCAATGGGATGATGAATTGCTTCGTGTACTGAATATTCCACGCGCGTTGTTGCCAGAGATTAAAGACTGCGCAGCGGATTTCGGCGTGACTGACAAAAAGTTATTTGGCGCGGCTATTCCCATCGGCGGTGTGGCGGGGGATCAACACGCCGCCATGATCGGCCAAGCTTGCTTTGAACCGGGCATGATGAAATCAACTTATGGCACGGGCTGTTTTGCTTTGCTCAACACGGGCGATACAATTGTACCATCACAAAATCGCTTGCTCACCACGATCGCTTACCAACTGGATGGCAAGAGAACCTATGCACTTGAAGGAGCCATTTTTATTGCGGGTGCTGCCGTGCAATGGCTGCGAGACGGCCTTCAAATCATCAAAAATGCCAAGGAAACGGGCGCTTTGGCAAAAGCCTCTGATCCACATCAGCAAGTCTATCTCGTTCCGGCCTTTGTCGGTTTGGGAGCGCCCTATTGGAATGCTGAGGCACGCGGCGCTCTTTTTGGCCTTACGCGCGGAACGACCAATAAGGAATTGGCACGCGCCGCACTCGAATCCGTCTGTTATCAATCGCGTGATTTGCTTGAAGCCATGAAAAAAGATTGGGGCACAGCGGGCAAAACAGTTTTGCGTGTTGATGGCGGCATGACGGCTTCTGATTGGGCGATGCAAAGCTTGGCTGATATTTTAGATGCCCCTGTTGATCGGCCTAAGAATTTGGAAACCACTGCTTTGGGTGCTGCTTATCTTGCTGGCCTGCAAGCGGGCCTATTACCAAAACCTGAAATCTTCGCAAAAACCTGGAAGCGCCAAAAGCGCTTCGAGCCCAAAATGAAGCCCGCACTTCGCGATGCGAAATATGCGGGCTGGAAAGATGCGGTTCGGAAGTTACTGGCTTAAGCCGGCATAACGTGGGGCATCACTTCAAAGGCCCCACGGTAAATCATATCAATTGCAACATAAAGAATTATGGCAAAGCCCGCATAGCCGATCCAACGATATTTGCCCAATAGTTTGGCGATGAACGATGCGGCAAGTCCCATCAAGGCAATTGACAACACAAGACCTGAAATCAAAACCCATGGATGGTCACGCGCAGCGCCAGCAACCGCAAGCACATTATCCAACGACATGGAAATATCGGCCACAACAATTTGCCATGCGGCTTGAGCGAAAGTTTTGGTTTTGGCGTTAGAGGCAATCTGGCCGTCGTGATCGACATCTTCATGGCTAACTGTTTCAAGCCCTTCGTTGCTGTGTTCAGAATCGCGCAATTCGCGCCACATTTTCCAACACACCCAGAGAAGAAGAATGCCACCCACCAACACGAGGCCGATAACTTGCAAAAGCTGCACTGCAACAGTAGCAAAAACAATCCGCAAAACTGTGGCAGCAATAATGCCAACCAAAATTGCCTTGCCGCGCAGTTCCTTGGGCAAGCCCGCAGCAGCCATGCCGATCACAATGGCATTATCACCCGCCAGAACCAGATCGATCATAACAACTTTAAAAAATGCGATCATTGCATCTGGTGCAAATAACTGGTCGAGCACGCTCTATTAGTCCTTCGGTTGTTTATGACGTAAGATTACATAGTGTTCATGAAGCGCGAAAACAAGGGTTTTAAAGGATGTTTTACTTTCCCAACAAGCTTAATGTCTCTTTCAAATAGGGCATTGATGGTGCTGTCCCCAGCCGCGTAACTGAGATACCAGCGGTCGCACTGCCAAATCGCGCCGCAGCTTCCGGGCTTTCGCCGCGCGCCAAGGCAGCAGCGAACCCGCCATTGAACGCATCGCCTGCGCCTGTCGTATCGACGACTTTACCTGCGTTAAAAATCGGAATGTGAACTGAACTATCTTTGGTGTGAAGCAGAGATCCCTGCCCTCCTAAAGTAATCAAAACCGCGCCAGCTCCTTTTGCGATCAAAACATCCGCCGCCTTTTTGGCACCTGCCAAATCAGTCACCGTGACCCCCGTTAACATCGAGGCCTCAGATTCATTGGGCGTTACATAATCGCAAAGCTTGTAAATTGAATCATCCAGTGGTGCTGCGGGAGCAGGATTGAATATCGTGATCACGCCCGCTTCCTTGGCTATTTCCAAAGCCCGCACCGCAGCGGGAATCGGTTGCTCCAACTGCGTCATGAAAACTTTTGCACTGCGGATTGTCGCAGCATTTTCCTCAACATCATCCAACGTAATCGTGCCCGCCGCACCAGGTACGACGATAATTGCGTTGCTTCCGGTTCCGTCTTGCACGAAAATATAGGCCGCACCCGTTGATACATTTGGGTCCTGCGGAGCAAGCGCCTTAACGCCCTCTAGCTCATACATAGCCAAAGCTGCATCACCAAAATTATCCTTGCCTAATTTGGTGATAAAGGTGACAGCAGCTCCTGCACGCGCGGCCGCCACAGTTTGATTTGAGCCCTTGCCGCCCGGCCCCATTGCAAAGGATGTGCCTAAAATAGTTTCACCCATTTCCGGCTGACGGCCTGCCCGAAATGCAAGGTCAGCTACATAGATGCCGAGGATCACAACGCCTTTTTTGGTCATGGCACTCAACCTAGTTTCGCATCTGGCGAAACAACGCCAAACTTGAAAACAAAACAGCCATAAAACCGCCGCTCGCCCGTTTGCACAACACAATAGGATTTCTTGGCGAGGTCATAAAACTTAAACCGCTCGATCACACCCATCGGCCAAACCTTGCCTTCAGCACGATCAACTTCTTTCTGCACCTCGGCCTGCACGGGCGGAATATCTTTTGGTTTTGACCCCACTTGCATGCGAGATGCCGGTGACTTAACAAAACTATCAAGCGGCATAACAGAAAGAATTGCTCTGGCAGCACGTGCTGCAGTATCACAATCAATACGCAAAAGCTTGCCATAAACAGTAGCACGGGCCACGGAATCTGCTGGAAAATTTGTATCGCAAATAATCAAATCATCGCCATGCCCCATGGAGCGCAAAGCATGCAGCACCTCTGCATTCAAAAGTGGATCAAGATTTTTAAGCATTCATAATCTCCCAAATTAATCACAGACTATTCAGCTATCGGCATTTTGTCACGCGGGATAATGGCCCCCGGAAATTGCACCACCTGGCCCGCAAGGCGGTGGCCGGCAATGGCCGAGTCCTCAGCTGAAGCGCCGTTTATTCTGGCAGCTATATAAGCAGCCGCAAAACTATCACCTGCCGCTGTCGTATCAACAACATTAGCGATTGACTTTGCATGAACTAAAATTTCCTCTGATGCCATCATCACCCAACAGGCAGGGTCTGCGCGCTTATAAATAATTTCAGCATTTGGCAGTATATTACGCAAAGTACTGCGATCAGATTGACCATAAAGCAGATCGAGATCTTGAGATGATGCAAATAATAGATCGGTGAGTGCATAAATTTCTGCGAATGCTGTTTGACTTTCATTCAGCGTGGCCCAGTTGCGTGGGCGATAATTCGTATCAAAAATAATCTTTGCACCATTGGCCGCGGCGTTCTTTAGGATTGCAAACAAGTTCATACGCCCTTGTTCACCATATAGCGAAAGCGTGATCCCAGAGAGATAGATGAAATCATAGTTTGAAAAATCGCGCTGCTCGTCACCGTTAAAAATATCGCGCGCTGGTGATTGTCCGCGCCAATAGGAAAAGCGGCGTTCGCCATGTTTATCGGTTTGAATAACATAGAGCCCCGGAAGTCTGCCTGTCTTACGAACAACCTGCGACGTTCCAACACCTTCAGACCGCCAAGCCGAGATCATCTCATCGCTCCAAGCGTCGTCACCCAATGCCGTGACGTAATCAACATCAACGCCAAGCCGCGCCATATAGATTGCGGTGTTCAGCGTATCGCCGCCGAAACTACGCGCAAAAGTGCCATCCGTCTGCTCGCGCAACTCGATCATACACTCGCCAATGGCTGCAATCCGCATCGTTTAAATATCCTTCATTAGTCGCAACGCATCATAAATTGCTGCATGCGTATTGCGGGCCGAAACAGCATCACCAATGCGGTAAAGCACAAACGTCCCATTTGGATTTTTTTCTAACTTCTGCGCATCGCCATTGATCAACATATTGTAATCCACCGCACCCAGATTCTTCGAATGTGGCTTCAGTTCGAAATACAAATCATCCAGTGGCCTTGTGCCGTGGTTGACCACGACTTGATTAACGACGCGCTCTTTCATCACGCCACCATAGTCACTGCCAATCACACAGCGCAATTGATTGCCCTCGCGCCGCACTTCTTCAAGGCGGTAAGTTACTGTGAAAGTGGTGTCGCGCTTTTGCAGTGACCGCATATAAGGCACCAGATTCATACCCATCACGTCTGGCGCAAATGAACGATCCGGTGTCATGATTTCAAGTTTGGCCCCTGACTCAGCAATCACCTCTGCCGCTTGCAAGGCCGCATGGTCGCCAGCGTCATCATAGAGCAAAACATTGCTGCCCGGTTTCACATCGCCAGACAAAATATCCCAAGCAGAAACCACGAGATCATTGCCCGATTTCAAGACCTCAGTATGGGGTAAGCCCCCTGTGGCGATAATCACAACATCGGGCAAAAGCGCTTGCACCGCGCCCGCCTCTGCCCAACTATTAAAATTGAATTGCACGCCTTGCGCTTCACATTGTGCCATGCGCCAATCGACAATGCCGATCATTTCAGAACGACGCTTGGTGCGGGCGGTTAAACGAATTTGGCCGCCTGCCTGAGGCGCTGCTTCAAACACCGTCACATTATGGCCGCGCGCCGAAGCCACACGCGCGGCTTCCAGTCCCGCTGGCCCTGCCCCAACAATCACCACATCTTTCTGGATAGCTGCGCGCTCAATCAAATGTGGCATGGTCAGTTCGCGGCCTGTGGCGGGGTTATGGATGCAGTAGGCCTCGCCGCCTTGATAAATTCGATCGAGGCAATAGGTCGCCCCCACACAAGGCCTAATATCATGTTCACGTTTTTCAATAATTTTGCGCACAATATGCGGGTCGGCCATATGGGCTCTGGTCATTCCCACCATATCAATCTTGCCCGATGCAATGGCGTGCCTTGCAGTGGCCACATCAGATATCCGTGCCGCATGAAAGGTTGGAAAATCGGTTGCCGCTTTAATCTCACCTGCAAAATCCAAATGCGGTGCCGACGTCATGCCCTGCACCGGGATCACATCGGTGAGCGCAGCATCGGTATCGATATGCCCACGAATGATGTTTAGATAGTCGACTAACCCCGAAGCTTTCAAGGCGTGCGAAATCGCCAAGCCATCACGTTTGGACAATCCACCTTCAATCGTTTCATCAGCCGTATAGCGAATGCCAACAATAAATTCTTCGCCCACACGTTTGCGAATGGCGCGCAAGCAATCAAATGTAAAGCGTGTGCGATTTTCAAGTGACCCACCGTAAGGCGCATCAAGTGAGTTGGTGAGCGGTGACCAGAATTGATCTTGCAGATGGCCGTATGCTTCCAATTCAATGCCGTCCATACCAGCGGCTTTCATGCGCTCTGCGGCATCGGCATAATCGGAAATAATCCGTTCAATATCCCAATCTTCCATTTTCTTGGGGAACGCGCGGTGCGATGCTTCGCGGTTGTGGGATGGCGAGACGACCGGCAACCAGTCACCTTTGCTCCACCCTGTACGGCGGCCCAAATGAGTGAGCTGAATCATCACCGCGCAATCATATTGATGCACCTCGTCGGTCAACTTTTTCAACCAGCTGACAACCTCGTCTTTATAAGCCAGTACATTGTTAAAAACCGGCGGTGAATCTTTCGACACAGCTGCAGACCCCGCCGTCATCGTCATGGCAATGCCGCCCTTGGCGCGCTCGACATGATAGGCGCGGTATTTCTCCTTCGGCATTCCGTCTTCGGGGTAAGCGGGTTCATGCGAAGTCGTCATGATCCGATTTTTTAAGGTCAGGTGTTTCAGCTTATAGGGCTGTAACAGCGGGTCAGATGGTAACATTTGCCGATTCCGATTTCAGGTCTTGCAAACTTAAGCGCTTTGCGGTGCAATAGTAAATCAGTTCAAATCAGAGGTATTGCCATGCGCATCGAAGCCATTTCCCCCGGACGCGACGTTCCAAAAGAAGTCAACGTCATCGTTGAAGTGCCCGTGGGTGGCGAACCGATTAAATATGAGATGGATAAGGAAGCCGGCACCTTGGTGGTCGACCGCTTTCTCTATACGTCCATGCGCTATCCCGGCAATTATGGCTTCATCCCGCACACACTGTCAGGTGATGGCGATCCGGTTGACGTTCTCATTGCCAATCAGCGCGGCATCATTCCAGGTGCCGTTGTTGCCTGCAGGCCAGTTGGGGTTTTAAAGATGCAGGACGAAGCTGGCGGCGACGAAAAAATCATCGCCGTTCCCGTGCCGCGTCTAACAAGGCGGTATGAAAACGTGCACAATTATCTCGACCTGCCAGATATCACCATTCAACAAATCGAACATTTCTTTACGCACTACAAAGATCTGGAACCCGGCAAATGGGTAAAAGTTCTGGGCTGGGGCAACGCCATTGAGGCCGAGCAGATGATTTTGGAAGGACTGGAACGGGCGAAGAAGGCGAAGTGAACTTTATTTTTTTATCAATTTTATACCGTCCAACCCTTCGAAATGCGCATCGCAAGTCAACAGGTCTGCTTCGTGGCTTAAAGCGGTCGCATAAACAATAGAATCTGCAGTCGCCAACTTGTGCTTAGCTCCAAGCTCAGCGGCTAAAAGTGCAATGCGCGTATCAAGCGGCACCACAAAGCAATGTTGCGAATAGGCGATCATCTGATCTGCTTGGTCTTCTCCCATTTCGCGCGTGATCCATTTTGCGAGTTCAAGTTGGACGATCGTTGGAACAATCAATTCTGATTGCGGTGGAAAATATTTTTTCAGAGCCTTGCCTGTCGGTGAAGCAATTAACCATTCAATCCAAGCCGAGGTATCAACCACCCTCACTAGAAGCGATCTTTCCGATCACGATAATTCTTCGGGTTGGCTCCTTTAGCCAAACCAGCTAATTCAGATAATTCAGACACAGGCACCAACAATACACCCGTACCCTTTGGCAAAAAAGCAAACTCCTGCCCCGCTTTCCAAGCCTTCTCATTGCGTACGGCCTTGGGGATAGATATTTGAAATTTAGATGATAGCGTTGCAGTGTTAGACATGGGTTACTTCTTTTTATCGATAAGCATATCGTAAGAATAACACGGTTTTGAAAAATTGCAACAAGTTAGCTATCTCCCCTCCAACGCCTCGCGCATCATCTCGAGATCCAACCACTGCTCCTCACCCCGCACCAATTCATCATGGGCGGCTTGGTGCCGCAGTGATGTCTTTTCAAACAGTTTCGGATCACGCGTAAATAGCGTTACATCGGCCATCACGTCTTCAAGCTTATGCAACTCAGTTTTGAGCGCCTCAATTTTAGCGGGCAGTGTATCGAGCGCATATTTCTCATTGAACGAAAGTTTGCGCTTGGCTTGGGGTTTCACCTCCACCGCAACAACAGGTTCCCGTATCTCGCGTTCCTGTTCCTTCAATTTCCGCGCCGCGACGCCGCCACCGCGTTGCGCCAGCATATCGGTATAGCCACCCGCATATTCCGTCCAATGGCCCTCGCCTTCATACATCAGAATTGACGTCGCCACGCGGTCAAGAAAATCGCGGTCATGGCTCACCAGTAAAATCGTGCCCTTATAATCGGCCAGCATTTCTTGCAGCAGGTCGAGCGTTTCCAAATCTAAATCATTGGTTGGTTCGTCGAGGACCAGAAAATTTGACGCCTTGGCCAGTTCCCGCGCCAAGATCAGCCGCGCGCGTTCACCGCCCGATAAAACCGAAACGGGAGTTCGCGCCTGCTCTGGCTTAAACAAAAAGTCACGCATGTATGAAACCACATGTTTGGTCTCGCCATTGATGGTCACGGATTGCCCGCGCCCAGCAGTGATCACATCTTGCACCAGCGTGGTGGGATCAAGGCTTTGGCGACTTTGATCAAGTGCTACGATCTGTAAATTCGTTCCCAGTTTGATTGTACCTGAGTCAGGTTCCAAATCGCCGGTGATCAGTTTGATCAGTGTCGTCTTGCCGCCGCCATTCGGCCCAACAATGCCGAGCCTGTCTCCACGCAGCAGCAGCAAATCAAGCCCCGCTACGATGGTGCGGTCGCCGTAAGATTTCGAAATCTTCTTGGCTTCTGCCACCAGCTTGCCAGAAATATCAGCCGTCGAAGCCGACAACTTCACATTGCCTTGGGATCCCACATATTCGCGCCGCTCATTGCGAAGTGATCCCAGCAATCCCACGCGCCGCACATTGCGTTTCCGGCGCGCCGTCACCCCATAGCGCATCCAATGTTCTTCAGCGGCAATTTTCTGCGAAAGCTTTTGTTGATTAATTTCTTCTTCTTCCAAAACTTGGTCGCGCCATTCTTCGAAGAATTCAAAACCACGGTTCATGCGCTTGGCCATGCCCCGATCCAGCCAGATGGTGCGGTTGGTCAGCGCTTCCAAAAACCTTCGGTCATGGCTAATTAAAATGAAAGCCGAACGTAGAGATTTCAGCTCTGCTTCCAGCCATTCAATAGCAGGCAAATCAAGATGGTTGGTAGGCTCATCAAGCAGCAGTATGTCAGGCTCGGGTGCCAGCGTCCGTGCAATGGCCGCGCGTCTGGCTTCGCCACCTGAAAGCTGCGACGGATTTTCGTCGCCACTCAAACCCAGCTCGTTCAAATAATGGCGGCAACGATAGGGATTATCAGTCGGCCCTAACCCTGCCTCAACATATTCCAGCACCGTTTCAAAGCCGCCGAAATCAGGCTCCTGAGGCAGATAGCGCACGGTGGTGCCTGGTTGGAAAAACCGCGTGCCGTCATCGGTCTCAATCAGCCCCGCTGCAATTTTCAGCAGTGTAGATTTGCCCGAGCCGTTGCGCCCTACCAAACACATGCGGTCATCGGAGTGCAGCATCAATTCTGCGCCCTCAAGCACAGGCTTGCCGCCGAAAGTGAGTTTGGTGTTTTGTAAATTGAGTAAAAGATTTGCCATGTTAGCCGCGTGGTAGCCGATGCAAGACTGATTGACTAGGGTCTTGCATGACGCAAGTTGCACAGCCAATATAAGAAAAAAATAGATGAGGAAATCAAGCATGTTTTATGGTCAACCCGAAGGAACTGGTTATGAAGTTCTTGATCCGCGCTTTGAGCCGTGTCTCATTGGCCATGCGCGGGTTGAAAGATTGTGGACAGGCACACGCTGGGCCGAAGGGCCTGCATGGTTTGCTGCGGGGCGTTATCTCATTTGGTCCGACATTCCGAATAACCGCATGATGCGTTTTGATGAAGCCAACGGAAATGTCGGCGAGTTTCGTAAGCCATCGAATAATTCAAACGGCAATACGGTGGATCGCCAAGGCCGCCTTGTGTCTTGCGAACACGGCGCGCGCCGTGTGACGCGCACTGAGCATGATGGCTCCATCACAGTGCTGGCCGATAAATATGATGGTAAGCGTCTTAACTCGCCCAATGATGTGGTGGTGAAATCTGACGGTTCGATCTGGTTCACTGATCCTCCTTATGGAATTTTGTTTGACTATGAAGGTAATCTTTCGGTCATGGAGCAAGATGGCGCTCATGTGTACCGCATCGATGGCACAACAGGAGCGCTGACCCGCGTGGCCACCGATTTCGAAAAGCCCAACGGCCTCGCCTTTTCACCGGACGAAAAATATCTCTACATCGCCGACACAGGAGTCACCCACAAATTGGGTGGCCCAAAACACATTCGCCGCTTCGATGTTAGTGCAGATGGCACCAAGCTCGGTAAAAACCATATTTTCGCTGATTGCACTGTGGGACTATTCGACGGCTTCCGCATCGACAGCGACGGCCGCATCTGGACCAGCGCTGGCGATGGCGTGCACTGCTATGATGCAGATGGAACTCTGATCGGGAAAATTCTAATCCCCGAACTGGTCTCCAACGTCAGCTTCGGCGGCCCGAAGCTGAACCGCTTGTTTATCTGCGGAACGACCAGTTTGTATTCGTGTTATCTGGCGATTAACGGGAATAAGACTTATTAGTTTTCGCTTTAAAGTCGTCATTCCCGCGCAGGCGGGAATCTCTGTTTTCTTTGATGCAAAACACCAATGCCCGCTTTCGCGGGCATGACGGTTTGAAATAATGGAGCAATTAAAATTGATCAATCTCTAATCCCGCCCCCAACGTCGTCTTCAGTCAGCTTGCAAGACTATTGTTGGGATGGCGGATTTATGGAGTATGACGAGGACTAGCAGCTTCACCGTACGGTGTCAAGGATTATTTTTCATTTTTAAGATTTATTCGCTTTACTGCGAAAATTCTGTAATCCTTTTTGCAATTCTGCACTCTGCGCCATGCCTATGCCTGCTAACGCTTCAAGCGCACGACCTGCGTCTTCGCCGTCTGTGGCATTGATCATCATTTTGGCTGATGATGTGGCAAGGCCGCTACGGGCGATGATCTGCGTAGCCATTTCTCCAGCCGCCGCCATGCTCGCGCCTTTTGCGACAAGTCGGTCAATGACACCCGAAGCCAAGGCCTGATCTGCCGTTAACATTTCGCCCAGAACCGACATGCGCCGCACAATCTGGCTTCCGAAGCGTCTCACGCAGCGCTGCGTGCCAGACCAGCCGGGGATGATGCCAATGCCTGTTTCAGGCAAGCCAATTTTGATTTGTTGTTCGCCCACACGAAAATCAGCACAGGCGGCTAATTCCAAACCTCCGCCCAATGCATGGCCATTGAGCGCCGCGATCAAAGGCTGGCGCAAACGGGTCAGTGCATCAAATGCGCGGTGCCCAATGCGCACCCATTGCAGGCCGAAATCTTCCGGTTGAACTTTTGACCATTCATTCACATCACCACCCGCGCAGAAGGCGCGGTCGCCTGCACCCGTGATGATCGCCACCCGCACATCAACATTGGCATCAATCAAATGCGCTGCGTGTTCTAACGCGAATATCATTTCAAAGGTGAGTGCATTCAATTTATCGGGCCGCGAAACGATGATGGTCGCAATTGCTCCGTCTACGGTTAATTTTATAAATTCGCTGCCTGTATCAATCATGAAGTTTCAATCCTGTCATCGCTGCATTGAAAAATTTAGCATCCATCAATTTTAATTTTGGTGAAACGATCAATGAAAATTCTGATTGATCGAGAATGTTTGATTGCAACTCTACGCCCGGTGCAATCTCGGTTACCACAATTCCTTCGCGTGTTAATTTCAAAACACAGCGCTCAGTCACATAAGTCACGTCCTGATTTTGCATCACACCTCTGCGACCCGAAAAGGTAATCTGCTCACAAGCCTTCACCAGCTTTTTGATCTTGCCTTCTTTCTCAATACGCAGCTTGCCATCCACCACGTCCATTTTGGCACCCGCATTATAGAAACCAGAAAACACAATCTTCTTGGCCCGCGCCGTAATATCAACAAAGCCACCCGCCCCCGCCGTCACATGCGGCCTAGCACCTAGGCGGTGCACATTCACGCAACCATCTTCGCTGATTTGTAAAAATGAAAGCAGCGAGCAATCAAAGCCACCCGCTTGAAAATATGTAAATTGATGTGGACTCGGCACAATGGCCTCGGCATTCGAGGAACAGCCAAATTGAAACTCCAAAAGTGGAATTCCGCCCACAGCGCCTTGTTCTATCATCCATGTCACCTCGCCATGATGACCTTCTTCCAAAAGAATGCGGGGCACATTTGCGGAAACGCCGAAGCCCAAATTCACCGCCCAGCCTTTTTTCAATTCTTGTGAAACGCGGCGCGCGATCACTTTGCCTGTCCCAAATTCCATTAAAGCAAAATCGGATAGAGGTTTGCGCACTTCACCACTGATCGCCGGATCATAAGGCGTTTGGGTGGTCTGCCATTGGTCTGGCGCTTCGACAATATAATCAATCAAAATACCGGGGATGCGCACGTCGTGGGTTTTGATAGTTTCGTTTTCAACGATGCGCTTGACCTGCGCAATTACTATGCCGCCATTGTTATGGGCGGCCAATGCCACTTCCATCCCACCGAGATACGCGCCCTCTTGTTCAAAGCTCAGATTGCCGCGCTTGTCTGATGTGGTGGCGCGAATGATTCCAATATGCGGAATGATCGTCGGAAAGAACAAGAGTTCCTCGCCTTCAAAATTAATCTTCTTCACAATAGGTGCCGCAGCGGCTAGCGCGTTCATGGCGCAGCCCTGTTGGTCAGGATCAACAAATGTATCCAATCCAACTTTTGTCAAAACACCCGGGCGCTTGGCTGCTGCTTCGCGCAACATATCAAACACAATGCCTGAGGGTACATTGTAAGCTGGAATTTGATTGCCTGTTATCTTGTTCCAAATCTTTGGCGGCTCGGCACTTGACGGCCCCGATGGATAAGAGCCCGCAATGGTGCGCGACACCTGATCACCCTCCATCAAGTGCTCAATACCCTTCACACCATAAAAATCTCCAGCCGCAATTGGGTGAATCATAGTGAGGCCGCGCGGATGTTGTTCTTTGGTATAACGTTCACCCAAAGCCTTCAGCACCGCGTCAGGGCAGCAAAGACCTGATGACGAATTAACCGCAACGATTGCAGCATCTGCAATATGCGAGACAGCTTCGGCGGCAGAGACGATTTTAGGCATCAGCGATTTCCACGAATAAGGTCAGCGGCCTTTTCAGCCATGGCGATGGTTGGAGCGTTGGTGTTGGACGAAACAACGCGCGGCATTGTTGAGCTATCGCAAATACGCAAGCGCTCAATGCCATGCACACGCATGGCCAAGTCAACCACCGCCATATCATCAACACCCATTTTGCAAGTTCCCACAGGATGATAAGATGAACGAGCACTTGCCCTGCTCATTTCGATATAGTCTTGTTTCGTTTTGCAGACAGGCCCCGGGAAATGTTCGGCGCTTACAAATTTTTGCATCGCTCTCGAATGGCCCACTTCCTGCGTAATCTTGATCGCATCAATGTGACGTTCCAGATCATAAGGCTCGGCAAATGAATTAGGGTCAACGATCGGCATATCGGCTGGATTGTTTGAGCGCAGCGTAACAGAGCCACGCGATTTCGGCCTCGTGTAGTAAGAATTACAGGTCGCACCATTGCCGCCCGGCACTGTGCCCACACCTTCTTCAACACCAGCGCCTGCTAGAAAATGGAATTGCAAATCGGGTGTTTTGTCTGCGCGATTGCCCCACCAGAATGCACCGGCTTCCACAATGTTCGAAGCAACAGGCCCGGATTTGAACATCAGATATTCAAGGCCAGCTGCAATTTTCCAATGCAGTTTTTTGTATTTGTCATAAGAATGCGGGCCATTCAGCACCCATGTCACATCCGTTGAAAAATGATCATGCAAATTCTGGCCAACGCCTTTGAGATCATGTTGAACCGAAACACCCACGTCATGCAAATGTGTCGCCGGGCCAATACCCGATAGCATCATCAGTTTGGGCGATCCGATTGCTCCTGCGGTGAGTATCACTTCGCTCGAAGCTGTCAGTATCTTTTTAACACTGCCTTCAATTATTTCAACGCCAGTCGCTTTTCCGTTTTCAATAGCGATACGCGAAACAAAAACGCCCGTCCGCAATTCAAGGTTCGACCTCTTTAATGCAGGACGCAAATAGCCCACGGCTGCACTACAGCGTTTTCCGCCACGTGTTGTGGTTTGATAGAATCCTGTGCCTTCCTGTTTGCCCGAATTGAAATCAGGATTGAATGGCATGCCAATATCCATGCAGCCTTGAACATAAGCGGCAGAAACGCGGTTGGGCACATTATCAGAAACTCCCAGCGGCCCATCTATGCCATGATTAGCCCCACCCAGTTTTGTATTGCCCTCTGATTTTATGAAATAGGGTTGCAAGTCTTTGGCGCTCCATCCCTTGCACCCCATTTCGTTGGCCCAGCCGTCATAATCTTCCGGGCAGCCTCTTGTATAAACTTCAGCGTTTATCGAGCTGCCGCCACCAAGCACGCGCGCCTGTGGATATACTGTCTCGCGATTATTGGCGTGGCGCAAAGGGGCAGTTTTGAAACCCCATGTCAAAGGCCCACTGGTCATTTTGAAAAAACCGACGGGCACGTGAATGTAAGGATTCGTGTCGCTTGGCCCTGCTTCAAGCAGCAGCACTTTTGCATCCGGCATTTCAGAAAGCCTAGCCGCCAACACGCAACCAGCAGAACCGCCTCCTATGATGATGTAGTCATACATGCTCTTGCCTTTGAAATGAACTTCGACTAATCATAAATAACTATTTAGTTATATCAAGAGGAAATTCGTGGCTGCCAAGAAACAGTTAAGAGACCCGGAAGAAACCAAGCGGCGCATTATGGCAGCGGCAAAGGTGGAATTTGCCAAATCCGGCTTGGGCGGCGCCCGAGTGGACGTGATTGCCGCACGCGCAAAATCCAATAAACGTATGATGTATCATTACTTCGGCAACAAGGAGACATTGTTCAGACTCGTTCTGGAAGATGTCTATGCCGATTTTCGCGAGGCTGAAAAAGCGCTCGAACTTGACCACGAGGAACCCATCGTAGCCTTGCGCAAGCTGGTGAGTTTTAATTGGGATTATTTTTTAGAGAACCCCGAATTCATCACATTGGTGAATTCAGAAAATCTGCATAAGGCAAAGCACATCAAGAGTTCAAAGCGCATGCAGGAGATGAGCCGTAATTTTGTGGGCCGCATGCAGGCACTGCTGGATCGCGGCGCTGAAGCCAACTTATTTCACAAAAATTTAGATGCAGTGCAAATGCAAATTTCAGTCGCTGCAATTGCCTATCACTATCTCACAAATCGTTACACTGGCTCGATTGTTTTCGAGCGCGATTTGATGTCAGCCAAAGCATTGAAAGATCGATTAGCTTTCAATATTCAAACTGTGCTCCGCATCGTGTGCACACCCGAAACCCTTCGTAAATTGGAAACTGAATGATGAATGGAACCGCTTTGGTGACAGGTGCTGGTCGCGGCATTGGCAAAGCCATTGCTTTAACGTTAGCGCAAGATGGGTTCGACGTTGCCGTGAATGATATGATGGCTTCACCTGAAATCGACGCTGTTGTTGCCGAGATCAAATCTTTTGGCCGAAAATCTCTCGCTGTGATTGGTGACATCTCCAATATTGAATCTCATACCACAATGCTGGATCAAGCTGAAACGATCGGGCCACTTTCAACCCTTATCAATAATGCAGGTGTGTCAGTCCTCAATCGTGGTGACTTGCTTGAGGTTTCACAGGCCAGCTATAATCGCTGTATGGACATTAATGTGCGCGGCACTTTCTTTTTGTCGCAAGCTTTTGCTAAGCGCTTATTAGCGCAACCACAAACATCGAAACATCGTTCGATCATTAATATTTCATCTGCAAATGTGACGGCGGTTTCAATAGCGCGTGGCGAATATTGCATATCGAAAGCCGCTGTTTCGATGACGTCAAAACTTTTTGCGGCGCGGCTTTCAGATGAAGGAATTGGCGTTTATGAAATTCAGCCGGGCTTTATCGAGACCGATATGACCGCCCCCGCAAAGGCCAAGTATGATAAAATGATTGATGAGGGATTGACAGTGATCAAGCGTTTCGGCCAGCCCGCCGACGTTGCGCGCGTGGCTTCGACCATGGCGCAGGGTCTGCTGCCTTATACCGTGGGTCAAGCGATTCAGGTTGATGGTGGATTATTGACGGTGAGATATTGAAATGAAAATTCTTCTGCCCACGAATGATCAAAAATCAAGTTCCTATAAACTGATCGGCGAGCCAATATCGGCGCGCAAACCATCCAAGCCATTTAACCGTGTGGCCTTTGCGGCAGGGCATGTGGTGGCTGACCCTTTAAAGGGCGGCATTGATTGGAAAGGCACAATTGCTTATCGGCGTTATCTGTTGAATTTGGGCTTTGGCATTGCGGAAGCCATGGATACCTCGCAGCGCGGCATGGGTTTGGATTGGCCAGATGCACTAGAGCTCATCCGCCGCTCTATTGATGATGCAGGATCAGGGAAATCTAAACTGATCTATTCTGGTTGTGGCACGGATCATTTGAATCTCGCTGAGGCGCATTCCCTCGAGGATGTGACTAAAGCGTATTTAAAGCAACTTCACGCCATTCAAAAACTTGGTGGACGGAACATCTTGATGGCCAGTCGCGCACTCGTGAACGCGGCGAAAACACCCGATGATTATATAAAAGTCTATGGCCGCGTTTTGCAGGAGGCAGATCACCCTGTCATTTTGCACTGGTTGGGGCCAATGTTTGATCCAGCGCTGAAAGGCTATTGGGGCACTGATAGCTTTTCTACTGCAATGGAAACCTGCCTTACGATGATCAACCAAAATATCTCTAAAATTGATGGCATAAAAATATCTTTGCTCGATGCTGAAAAAGAAATCATCATGCGGCGACTGCTCCCTGCATCCGTCAAGATGTACACTGGTGATGATTTCAATTATGCTGATTTGATAGCAGGCGATGCGAGCGGATATTCACATGCATTGCTCGGAATATTTGATGCCATTGCGCCTGCGGCATCCATTGCGCTTTCTGCTTTGGCCAAGGGTGACACAGCGAAGTTTCACGCGGTGCTTGCACCCACAGTTCCGCTTTCTCGGCTGATTTTTCAATCACCCACACAATTCTATAAAACTGGCATTGTGTTTTTGGCCTGGCTCAATGGGCATCAAGATCATTTTATAATGATTGCGGGTGCACAATCCGCCAGATCGATTTTACATTTTGTCGAAATTTTTAAGTTGGCTGATTGTGCAGGTCTGTTGCGCAAGCCAGAGCTGGCCATTCAACGCATGAAGCAATTATTAGCGATATATGGTTTGTGATGCGCACTCTTGAAGCCAAAGACTGCGCGATTAATACCGCCACACTTGGATTTCAAGCGCCGATCAATTTGGTTATCGACGCCGTGGCGCGGCATGGGTTTGCTGGCATTGCACCTTGGCGCAGGGAAATGGAAGGGCAGAGCTTGAAAGTGGTGGCGAAGCAAATTCGCGATTCTGGTTTGCAAGTCACTGGCTATTGTCGCAGCACTTATATTCCAGCAAATACTCGCGCAGAATTTGTAGCAAACATTGAAAACAACAAGTTGGCTTTGAATGACGCGGCGGAACTTGGTGCGCAATCATTTGTGATGGTTGTAGGCACATTGCGCGATCTTTCATCGGCCCGCGCGCAGGTGCGCGAAGGTGTGGCGATGATGCTCGAGCACGCCCGAGATTTGAATGTAAAGCTGGCGCTGGAACCATTGCACCCTGTTTATGCAGCAGATCGCAGTTGCATAACGCTGGCCGAGGAAGCGCTTGATATGTGTGATGCCATTGAAGGCCCAGTGGCCGACCCACAGCTTGGAATCTTTGTCGACGCATATCATCTTTGGTGGAGTGCTACTTTGAAGCGCGATATTGAACGCGCGGGGAAGGCAAAACGCATTTTCGGCTTTCATATTTCCGATTGGCTCAATCCAACGGTCGATATTTTAAATGATCGTGGCATGATGGGCGATGGTGTGATTGATCTGAAGTCAATCAGACAGATCGTTGAAGATGTTGGATATGAAGGGCTTGTCGAGACAGAAATTTTTTCATCCCATAATTGGTGGAAGAAGCCGATGGACGAAACTCTGCTCGTCATTATTGAGCGGATCAAGACCTCAGTGTGAGGCTTTGATCATATCTGCGGCTTTCTCAGCGATCATGATTGTGGCAGCGTTTGTATTTCCCGTCACCACAGTCGGCATGATTGAAGCGTCGCAAATGCGCAAGCCACCAAGACCATGTAATTTTAAATCTGGTGTCACGACAGACATCGCATCATGCCCCATTTTGCAAGTGCCTACCGGATGGTGATCAGTTTTGGCGTTGGCGCATGCGTAGTCAATCAGATCTTTATCAGATTGCAAATTGGCACCTGGCAGATGTTCAGATTTGATGAACGGTTTTAGGGCGTTTTGATTCATGATCTCACGTGCTAGTCGCAGACCTCTGATGGACATTTCCTTATCATAAGGATCAGCCCAATAATTTGGATCAATCAAAGGTGCTGTATTTGGATCATTTGATGCTAGGCGCACGGTGCCACGCGAACGCGGGCGCATGTAAGCGGAGTTTAATGTGGCTCCTGCGTTTTTCATCTTGGCCACACCCGCTTCAATGCCCGAACCCAAGCCGAAGTGGAATTGAATATCGGCTGATCTGGCATTTTCATCGGCATACCAAAAACCGCCCTGGCTGAAGAGGCTGGAGGCCACAGGGCCGGTTTTTGTGAAGATATATTGCAGCCCCGCGAGGGCCGCCCAATGGGGCTTGCCATATTTATCATAGGTGTGATCGCCCGTGCACTCGCTGATCACGAAGAGATCGAGGTGATCTTGGAAGTTGGAGCCAACGCCTTGAAGATCATGCAATGTCTTTATGCCGACGGATTGAAGATGATCAGCCGGGCCTATGCCAGATTGCATCAGCAGTTTGGGCGATCCAATGGCACCAGATGATAAGACCACTTCGCGGTTTGCGTTGATGATTTCATCATTCATCATTTCAACGCCGACGACGTTATGGTTTTCAATAATCAGTCTACGGACGATTGCATTTTGTCTGATGGTCAAATTTTTTCGACTTTGCGCAGGATTGAGAAAAGCTGTGACGGTGGACGAACGGCGGGCATTTTTCTGGGTGAGTTGATAATATCCAATGCCATCTTGCGATGCGCCGTTGAAATCATAATTGCGGGGGATGCCCAGCTCGCCTGCCGCGGCAAAGAAAGCTTCGCAAATCGGCAATGATGATCGCGGATCAGAAACACCAAGCGGACCGGACTGAGAGTGATATTCATCCGCGCTTCGTTCAAAATTTTCCGACTTCTTAAAATAGGGTAGCACGTCTTCATAACTCCAACCTTCGCAGTCGAGCTGACGCCATTCGTTGAAATCCAGTGCGTTGCCGCGATTGTAAAGTTGTGCATTAATTGATGAGCCGCCACCGATCACTTTAGCTTGCGTAAAACGCAGCACGCGGTTCTGCATGTGTTTTTGCGGCACCGTTGACCATCCCCAAGAAGCAATGCCTTTGGTCATCTTGGCAAAGCCCGCCGGCCAATGGAACAGGATGTTGCGATCAGAGCCGCCTGCCTCAAGTAACAGAACAGTTACATTTTGTTGCTCACTAAGTCGTCCCGCCAGTACGCAGCCCGCTGAGCCGCCACCGACGATGATATAATCATAATTCATTTGGAATCCTCGTCATATTCAGGATAAATCCATCATAGGCAATGGTCAACAGCAAAAGCTGCACTTGAACCACTTGGTGAAGCTGCCTAATAGTTCAAAGCGTATTGGGAATGGCAAAATGAATACCGAATTGCACGGATTGAAAGTTGATTTGACGCTGGCGGATTTCATCGTTCAGCACGCCCTGCCCGGAACTCAGATTTCAGAGGATCAATTTTGGACGTCATTTGCAAAAATTATTCATGACCTCGCGCCTGAAAATAGGGCATTGCTGAAGATCCGCGATGAATTGCAGATCAAGATTGATGCGTGGAATGCGGAGCATGCTTCTCAATTTAATTTGACTGACTATAAAGCATTCCTGAAATCGATTGGCTATTTACACGATGAAGGGCCAGATTTTGAAATCACCACGCAGAATGTGGATGATGAAATTGCTTTGATGGCTGGTCCACAACTCGTCGTTCCCGTTAACAACGCACGCTTTGCTTTAAATGCCGCCAATGCCCGCTGGGGTTCGCTGTTTGATGCGCTCTATGGGACGGATGCTATTTCTGTTGGCAGCAATAAGGGCGCCTATGATGAAGCGCGTGGTGCGGCGGTTATTGCTTGGGCCGTGGCATTTTTGGATCAAGCCACACCATTGAAGAATGGCAGCTGGGCATCCGTGAATGCACTTTCGTTTGCATTGGCGGATGATAGGCAGTTCGTTGGATATAAAGGTAGGCCCGATCAACCTGAGGCTATTTTGTTAAAACATAACGGCCTGCATATTGAAGTGAAGTTCGGTGCAGCGGGTATTGCCGATGTCATTCTAGAATCGGCTTTGACCACTATTATGGATTGCGAAGACTCGGTTGCGGCGGTTGATGCTGAAGACAAGGTTTTGGTTTATCGCAACTGGCTTGGGCTAATGAAAGGTGATCTGGCTGAAGAGATCTCCAAGAATGGAAAATCGTTCACGCGCAAATTGAATCCTGACCGCGAGCATACGGGGCGTGACGGAAAGCCGTTCGCTTTACATGGAAGGTCTTTGATACTGGTACGCAATGTTGGGCATCTGATGACCAACCCTGCAATCATCGATGCTTCGGGATTTGAAGCGCCTGAAGGTATTATGGATGCGATGATCACCGCGTTGATTGCGCTGCATGATAAGGGCATGAATTCTCGTACTGGTTCGGTTTATATCGTGAAACCCAAAATGCATGGGCCAGACGAAGTGGCGTTCGCTTGCAGGATATTTGATCACGTTGAAGAAGCGCTGGGCATGAAGCCAAACACTCTCAAAATCGGGATTATGGATGAAGAGCGACGTACCACAATTAATTTGAAAGAGTGTGTTCGCGCTGCCAAAGATCGCCTGGTTTTTATCAACACGGGCTTTCTCGATCGTACGGGCGATGAGATTCACACCTCGATGAATTTGGGTCCGATGTTGCGCAAGGGCGATATGAAATCGGCTCCTTGGATTCAGGCTTATGAGAATTGGAATGTTGATATTGGGTTGGCCTGTCATCTGCCGGGCAAAGCGCAAATCGGCAAAGGCATGTTTGCGATGCCTGATCAAATGGCAATGATGCTGGAACAAAAAATTGCACATCCGAAAGCTGGCGCTAACACCGCTTGGGTGCCATCGCCAACGGCGGCCACACTTCATGCCACACATTATCACCGCGTGCTTGTCAGCGAGGTTCAAGAAAAATTGAAAAATCGCAAGCGTGCAAGTCTCGATGATATTTTATCTGTGCCTGTAGTGCAGCGGCCAAATTGGAGCGCTGAAGATATTCAGAAAGAACTTGATAATAATGCCCAGGGCTTGCTGGGTTATGTGGTGCGTTGGGTTGACCAGGGTGTGGGTTGTTCCAAAGTGCTGGACATCAATAATGTAGGCTTGATGGAAGACCGCGCGACGCTCCGCATTTCATCGCAGCATATTGCAAATTGGTTGAAGCATGGGGTTTGCACTCAGCACCAAGTGCTGGAGACTTTGAAGCGTATGGCCAAAGTGGTTGATGGGCAGAATGCTGGCGATGCGCTTTATTGTCCAATGGCGGACAATTTTGAAAACTCATTAGCATTTCAAGCGGCCTACGATTTGATTTTCAAAGGCGAGGCGCAGCCAAATGGTTATACTGAACCGCTGCTGCACGCTTATCGGTTAAAGGTTAAGGCGCTTAGCTCATAATTTTTCGGCGGCGATTAAAAACTCTTGGTTGCCATCGCCACCTTCCATGGGCGAAGGCACTACGCCTTTAACACTCCAGCCCAAACCGATTAGAAACTGCGTAATTTCTTCGTTCACACGCTCAAATGCCAATTTATCTTTTACAATACCACCGCGGCCAATGCCTTCGCGGCCCACTTCAAATTGCGGTTTGATGAGTGCAATAAGATGAGCGCTGCCCTTCATCAAGTTCAACGCGGGTGGAAGAGCGATGTGGAGAGGAATGAAGCTCACATCACAGGTGATCAGGGATACATCTTCTGAAATGTATTCGGCTTCTAAATCACGGGCGTTCAGGCCTTCATGCAAAGTTATCCGATCATCGCGCAACATCATTTGGCTGTGGCCGACATCAATGGCAAAGACGTGTTTGGCTCCGCGTTCCAACAATACCTCGGTGAAGCCACCTGTTGATGCGCCGATGTCCAAGCATGTGCGGCCCTCAACTTTAATTTGGAAATGATCGAGTGCGTGAACGAGTTTCAGTGCGGCGCGCGAAACATATTGGCTACCTTCGTCGGTGATCGCCAATTTGGCATCGGACAAAACCATTTGCGAAGGTTTGCGTGCGGGTTCGCCATCCACCTGCACCAGCCCACGCAACACAGCATCGCGTGACCTCGCTCTGCTTGGGTAAAGCATGCGGGCAACAAGAGCCTCATCTAGGCGTTGGCGGATCACTCTACGTCTAAAGGCGTTGTGCCGGTCGGTTTGCCATTGGCCCCAAGCGTAATTTTTTCAATGCGGGCTTCAGCTTCGGCTAATTTGGTTTCGCAATGTTTGCGTAAGGATTCGCCGCGTTCGTAAATTTTGATTGATTCTTCCAAATCCACGCGGCCAGATTCAAGCTTGGCCACGATTTCTTCCAACAAGGCCAACGCCTTTTCGAAAGACAAGGATTTGATATCTGCTTCTTCAGCCATGTTTAGTCTTCCTCGTCTTCTTCATACTCATCTTCGTCGCCCATCACAGCAGAGCCATGCATGAGTGCCGCCAAATGCGCACCAACGCCACCTGCCAACCCTTGCAAATCATAGCCGCCTTCGAGAATGGAAACAACGCGGCCATCGCAATGGGTTTGCGCAATTTCCATGAGTTGCAAAGTGGCCCACGCAAAATCTTCTTCCACCAATTCCAAGCTGCCCAATGGATCACGCACATGCGCATCAAAGCCTGCGCTGATAATAACCAAGTCAGGTTCAAAGGCATTGAGGTTGGTGAGAATTTTGGTCGACATGGCTTCGCGGAATTGTGGCCCACCATCGCCAGCACGCAGAGGCGCATTGAAAATATTGCCAACGCCCGTTTCACTCACCGCACCTGTGCCGGGGTAAAGCGGCATTTGGTGAGTGGAACCATAAAACATATCCTTGTCCGACCAGAAAATATCTTGTGTGCCGTTGCCGTGATGCACGTCAAAGTCGATCACGGCAACACGTTCGGCATTATATTTTGCGCGGGCGTAAAAAGCGGCGATGGCGGCGTGGTTGAAAAAGCAGAAGCCCATGGCGCGGTTGTGTTCGGCATGATGGCCGGGCGGGCGCATGGCGAGGAATGCATTTTGTGCTTCACCTTTGAAAACGGCATCGACTGCCGCAGTGGCCCCGCCCACAGCGCGCAGCACAGCGGGCAAAGTGCCGGGTGACATGACGGTGTCTGAATCTAGATATTCGAATCCCTCTTCCGGTGCAGCGCTGAGGATGCGCTGATAATGCTCCTCCGTGTGGCAGCGGATGATATCTTCCGCGCGGCCCAAGGGGGCTTCACGGTTAACGATGGATTTGAAATGGGACGAGCGCAAAACATCATGCACTGCGCGAATGCGGTCAATCCGTTCGGGGTGACCGTCGGGGGTCACATGAGCCATGCTGGCGGGGTGGGAGAAAACAAAGGTGGACATTTGTGCTGGGTAGCCGAAAATTTTATGTGATGCTATAGGGCACAGATGATCAGCGCCCAAGACATTTCAAAAGCCGCCGACCTGCTTTTGAGCGGGGCGTTGGTGGCCTTCCCGACCGAAACGGTTTACGGGCTGGGGGCGCTGGCAACGGACGATAGAGCCGTAGCGCGGATTTACGACGCAAAGGGGCGGCCTACGTTCAATCCTCTGATTTCCCATGTGCCCGATGTTGAGGCGGCGTTTGCGCTGGGTGAGTTTTCGGCTGACGCTTTGAAATTGGCGGCGCGGTTTTGGCCGGGGCCTTTGACTTTAGTGGTGCCACGTTGGAGCACATGCACTGTTTCTTTGCTCGCTTCGGCGGGTTTGCCGTCCCTGGCCATTCGTGTACCGCAGCATGCCATTGCGTTGGAATTGTTGCGGGCTGTGGGTAAACCCGTTGTGGCACCTTCGGCCAATCCATCAGGTCGCATCAGCCCGACCACGGCGCAACATGTACGCGATGGGTTGGGGGACAAGGTGTCGCTGGTGCTGGATGGTGGGGCTTGTACTGTTGGGGTTGAGTCCACCGTTGTGAGTTTTCTTGAGGGCAAGGCGACGTTGCTACGGCCCGGAGGATTGGCGCGTGAAGCAATTGAAGAAGCACTTGGCTATAAATTGGCCGAGGGTTTGGCCAACGTGATGCATTCGCCGGGGCAAATGGAAAGTCATTATGCCCCACATGCGGCAATGCGGCTGAATGCAGAAGTTGCCATCAATGGTGAGGCTTATCTGGGATTTGGAAAATTTGGGCGTGAGTATAATCTATCGTCGTCCGGTGATGTGGTTGAAGCGGCTGCAAATCTATTTCGAATGTTACACGAACTGGACGCGTTAAAGCCGGAGCGGATTGCGGTGGCACCCATCCCGATGATCGGTTTGGGTGAGGCGATTAATGATCGCCTGAAACGCGCGGCGGCTCCGCGATGATGCCCACGCCTGAAACTCTGCAACGCTTCATCGCTATTGTCGGCGAGAAGAACGCCATCAGTAACGTCACTGACATGGCGCCTTATATGCGCGAGTGGCGTGACCTTTGGCCGGGCAGTTCGCCCTTGGTGTTGCGGCCTGCCAACACTGATGAAGTTTCGCGCATCTTGAAAATCGCATATGAAACCAATACGGCCATTGTTCCGCAATCTGGCAATACTGGATTGGTGGGGGGGCAGATGCCGACCGGGCCTGAGGTTTTGCTTTCGCTCGACAGGATGACGAAGATTATTTCGGTTGATGCCGATGATTATTCGATGACTGTGGAAGCGGGATGCATTTTGAAAAATGTGCAGAATGCGGCGGACGCCGTTGACCGTCTCTTCCCACTCAGTCTCGCATCCGAAGGTTCATGTCGCATTGGTGGCAATCTTTCGAGTAATGCAGGGGGTTTAAATGTTTTGGCTTATGGCAACACGCGCGATTTGTGTTTGGGGCTTGAGGTTGTTTTGGCCGATGGGCGCATTTGGAATGGGCTGAAGAAGCTGCGCAAGGATAATACGGGTTATGATTTGAAAAACCTGTTCATTGGTGCTGAAGGCACACTGGGCATCATCACCGCAGCAGTTTTGAAACTTTATCCCAAACCACGCCGCAATGACACGGCATTCATCGCTGTGCCCTCGCCGCGAGCTGCAGTTGAACTGTTGGCGTTGGTCAAAAATGAGAGCGGCAACCGCGCTGTGGCGTTTGAGTTGATGCCTGAGATTGCGATGGGCTTTACAGTAAAGCATATGGGCATCACCAATCCCATTGCTTCACCTTCGTCTTGGTTTGTGTTGACGGAATTGGCCGATGCAGTGCCTGGCAGTTTTGAAACCATTCTGGAAAAAGCGATGGAGATGGGGATTGTTACCGATGCATCAATCGCGCAATCCGACGCGCAGCGCCAAGCGCTGTGGTCCATTCGCGAATTAATGCCGGAGTCGCAGCGCCACGAGGGTGGATCAATCAAGCATGATGTGTCTGTGCCTGTTTCGCATATTCCAGCGTTTATTGATGAGGCCACGGCGGCGGTGCATGGGTTTATGGCCGATGCCCGCGTGATGTGCTTTGGCCATATGGGCGATGGCAATATGCATTTTAATGTCACGCAGCCCATTGGCATGGATAAACAGAAATTTTTAGATCAATGGCACGCGCTCAATTGGGTGGTGTTTGATGTGGTGCTGAAACATGGTGGATCGATCAGCGCCGAGCATGGCATTGGGCAGTTAAAGCGCGATGACATGTTGCGGATTAAATCACCTGTGGAGTTGGACATGATGCGCGGGGTGAAAGCGATGCTTGATCCCAAGGGCATTATGAATCCGGGCAAGGTTTTGCCGCCTGCTTAATTCAATTTCGCCTTCAAAACCATTTCCACATTCGATTTATGCACTGCCTCATAAAGCTCAAAATAATTTACCCAGCCTGCTTCCAGTGGCCCGGCAATGATGTGGCGCAAATCTTGATCACGTAATTCCGGTTCTGCGATCATGCGTTTCAACATGCGGATATATTGTTGTGTGGCACGGATTAAGGTTTTGCCATAGCCGCCTTTGGCAATCACATCGGCATGGCCGTGGTTAGGCAGAATGTGAGTGGGGCTCAGTGCCCAGATGTGGTCGAGATCAGCGAGGTGTGTGTTCAGGTGTTCGGGTTCGCCAACATAGGTGACTGTGTCTTCCATGGTGTCGCCTGCTAATAAAATGCCCTGCTCTGCCATCCACACGACTGTTGCGTCATCACTATGGATATTGAATTCAAGGAATTGCAAATCTAGCGCGCCGAGCTTGAAGTTCATTGATTTCGAAAATGTTTGAGCGGGCATGATGAGTGGATTGATGGCGGGAAGGCCGTGGTCAGTCCCATCTTCAATGGCTGATTTATGTTTTGCTAAATGATCAGCGGTTTTTTGATTAGCAATAATCGTGCAATCTTTGAACACTTCCGTTCCGGCCACATGGTCAAGATGCCAATGGCTGAGGAGCACGGTGAATTTGGTAACGCCAATGCTCGTCAAGTGCTCGCGAATGGCGCGGGCGTAATCGTTCGAGCAATGCGTATCGTAAACCAGAGCTTCATTGCCGTCGACGATGGCGTAACTGGCGATGCCCAATGAAAGTGCGCCATTATCAACCCAATTTTCTTGTTCCATAAAGCGGTAACCCGGCACGCGGCCATCGTAATAAGCGTATATGTTCTTGTGCGGGTGAAGGACGCGGAGGTGTTTGGTCATTGAATTAGAATAGCCCCATTTGACCGGACGATGGTGGACTATTTTTTGGTTTTAGTGGCGGAGCGTTTCGCGCGATTACAGTAGGCTCCATGGTGAAATAATCATCGGGTGGTGGTTTTAGCAAATCGCGCACGTTTTCTTCTGCGCCATCTAACCAGCGGTCGAAATCCTTTGGATTGATCACCACTGGGCTGCGGTCGTGAATGGTTGCGATCAACAAGTTGGGGTCGGTTGTTAACATGGCTGCAGTTTCAAGTTCAGAACCATCAGCGCTTTGCCAATGTTCCCAAATGCCACCAAATGCGAAGAGGCCGTTATCCGGGCGGTGAATAAAGTATGGGCGCTTCTTGCCCGGCACATCGCCTTCCCATTCATAAAAACCATCAGTTGGAAACAGGCAGCGCCGACGACGTATCGCATTTTTGAAACTGGGCTTTTCATAAACTGTTTCGCTGCGGGCGTTGATCAAAGGACGCGGTTGAATTTCTTTGGCCCAGCTTGGAACAAAACCCCAGCGCACCAATTCGAAATGGCGTTGGTGATCAAGCCCGGTTCGCACAATGGCAATCGGACTTCCAGGCGTTACATATTCACGCGGTGCGAAAATCGGGCGTTCTAAATATTTGAACAAAGCCCTTGCTTCATCAACTGATTTGCGAAAACTATAGAGACCACACATAGGGCAACAATAGCGATATGGCAGACTCAATTCTAGGAGCATCAGCTTGTATATGGCGCGGTGGAAAAGTGTTGCTGATCAAGCGCGGCAAGCCGCCGGGTAAGGGCCTGTGGAGTTTACCAGGCGGGAAGATTGAATTTGGCGAGTCAGCAGAAGCGGCAGCGGTGCGCGAATTGTTTGAGGAAACACAGGTCGCCGCAAAGCTGGTTCAGGCGATGGGGCCTTATGAAGTCAGGCGAGACGATACTGTGATTTATTCGATAATCTGTTTTGCGGGGCTTTATGTTTCGGGCGAAGCGGTGGCCAGCAGTGATGCGGCGGACGTGGCATGGGTTTATCCACAGGCCTTGGGAGCCTTTGAACTTGCCCCAAATATTGCGCAAGCCATTGCAGAAGCTGCAAAACTGTTAAAGCTTTAGTTCAAACTTATGGGCAGCCATTAACCCTTTCTTAAGAATGGACTCGCTGCGTTAATTGCGTCTGGTAACACTTGTTAACGCAGTAGAGGTGGGCTCAGCTGTGGTCATGAAATTTGGATTCCATGTATAAATTATCAGAAGAACAAATTGCCGAACTGCCGCCGCAGGAAGCCAAACAAATGGCGCTGCGCTATATTCTCGAAGCGTGGGAAGAGGCAATTTATGACGGGCTTGACCCCGATGCCATCGCCACGGCAGCGATCTTTGCAGCACTTTCTGATATGATTGCCACTTATGGCGAAGAGCCAGTTGCTGTGATGTGTGAACGATTGCCCGAACGCATAAGATCGGGTGAGTTTACGGTGGGTAAAACGCACCAATAATCTGGCTCTATTGTGCGCTTACCGGAGCGGCTAGAACGCTCCGATGAATCACCTTCCCGATAGTCGTTATTCTTGGATCCGCCTCGCGGCTTCGATTGCGCTGGCAACAACGGGTGGCATTGGGCTTTGGGCTGGCGTGGTGGTATTGCCGTTTATTCAGGCTGACTTTCACGTCGACCGGGCGGGCGCATCATTTCCCTATACGATGACGATGATTGGCTTTGCCTTTGGCGGCATTCTCTCGGGCAAGCTGGCTGATAAATTTGGCATTATGATTCCGATGATGATGAGCGGAGTTATGCTGTGCATTGGATTTTTTGCAACGGCTATGGCTCCCAATTACTGGAGTTATGTGGCGACCTCAGCACTCATCATTGGCGCACTTGGCAGTGGCACAACATTCGGGCCGTTGGTGGCTGATGTATCCTTATGGTTTCAAAAGCGGCGCGGCATTGCAGTTGGCATTGTGGCTTCGGGGAATTACTTGGCGGGAACAATTTGGCCTCCCTTACTCACTTATTTAACGCAGCAATATGGTTGGCGCTCGGCTTTCATGTTTATTGGCGTGGTTTGTGTGGTGATAATGGTTCCTTTGTCGTTGATGTTGCGCGAGCGGGCATCACTGGTTGAACGCCCAAGTGCGGCTGCGACATCTCAAGGGGCCAAGGGCACAGGTTTTCTACAAGCCATTTTGATCCTTGCTGGGCTTTCCTGCTGTGTGGCCATGAGCATGCCGCAGGTTCATATTTTGGCCTATTGCGGTGATCTTGGTTTTGACCGCGCGGTCGGCGCTCAGATGCTTTCGGTCATGTTGGGTTTTGGTGTGGTGAGCAGGTTGGTTTCGGGATATCTGTCTGACCATATTGGCGGCATCGGAACGTTGATCATCGGTTCATTTTTACAATGTTTGGCATTGCTGTTTTATATTCCGTTCAATGGTCTTACTTCGCTTTATCTGGTGACTGCACTGTTTGGTCTGGCGCAGGGCGGAATCGTACCGAGCTATGCTTTGATTGTGCGTGATCACTTCCCCGCCAAAGAAGCGGGCGTCCGGATTTCCATGGTACTCACGGCCACAGTATTGGGCATGGCTTTGGGCGGGTGGTTATCAGGCGTGATTTTTGATCATACGGGGTCTTACAAATTGGCGTTTTTGCACGGTGTGGCTTGGAATCTTTTGAATATGGCGATTGCATTTTGGTTATTGATTGGCAAGATTCGACCGAAGCAAAATGCTGCTTTGGCATAATGCAACAACACAACTTATTTTGGCTCTAAAATTCGTTTTGCTGCTTCTTCTAGGATCACGCGAACCCTAGCCTGTTCTGGCTTATCCCAGCCACCTTGTTTGGCCATGATGGCATAGCGCAAAGTGTGAATGGCATGCACGACGCTTTCGGGTGGCCCGTGACTTTCAGCACCACCCGCCATAATATCAATCCGGGCCATTAAAGCTTTCACGTGTTCGGCGTTCTCGGCCAGCATCTGGCGGCCTGCCAATGTGGCGCTGTATGACTTCTTCGTGCTGCCTGCATCGGTGGCGCTGGCAATCAGCTCTTGCTCCTCAAGCAATGTCAGCGTGGGATAAATAGTGCCGGGGCTTGGCACATAATTTCCCTGAAATTTTGCCTCAATAGTGCGGATCAGATCATAGCCATGCGAGGGCTTATCGGCGATTAAGGCCAATAATAATAATTTGAGATCCCCTTGGCCAAACATGCGGGGGCCGCGTTGGCCGCGTCCAGCAAAGGGGCCAAATGGGGGCCCTCCGGCCATTCCAGCTTCCATCCATTTGCGCATGAAAGGCGGGCCGCCAAAGCCTGCAGCTTTGCGTTTCCAGCCCCATTGAGGGCCGTGTGGTTTACCTGCTTCGTCGTCTGTCATTTTATCAATCCATCGTCTTTTAAAACGATACCCTGCGCCGAAGCTTTGGCACAGGGGCATTTTGTGTGGGGTGTCTAATTATCAAGCAGAGCCAGTTTCTGAATTTGGCTTTGCTTCGCGTGCCGCTTGGAACTGCGCAAAGGCTTCTGCATCGCGCTTGGCCTTGGCAGCGGCGCGGTGTTCGGCAAACTCATGACGAGTCTCCCTTAACTCGTTCAACACCTTAGATGTGTGTTCATCCATGGCTGAATTACCGCTGGAGCGCATACCACGTCGTCCCATTCCGCCACCCGTGCCACGATGGGCGCAGCGACCACCTTGCGCAAAGGAAGTTAGCCCATCAGCATTTGCATAGCGTCGGCTATTCCATAGGAAATAGGCCAATGCAGCTAAGCCGAGTGGCGGGAAGAGTGCTGTGCCTACAACAACTGCCGCCAGCTTGCCGGGATGGAAGCCAGGCGTTGTTGCCCAATCTATGCTAGGGCGGCCCTGACGAAAACCCCCACCATAATTATGGTGTGAGAAGCGGTGGTTTTCGGCGTTGGTTTCAGGGTTAGTGTGTTCATTTTGGTCTGTCATAATCATTCCTTTCATTTATACGACATGTCTTAAGATATATCGTAAGACTGTATTTTCAAGAGACAGGCTTTAAAATATTTTTTGGGTAGTTGCTTTCCAAGGGGCAGCCGGCGTGTTGGAGTACCCTAACTCTAACCTTATCGTCTCTTGGGACTTGACCTTAAGCTGTGCAGCGGCTTTGTTGCGTTGCAACAGGATTATGACGAAAGCAGTAACCCAATATCTGGCGCAGTTCGGCAAGTTTGGAGCTGAAGGCGCAAAACTCGGCGCTGGCGCTTTGGGCCAGAAGGGCGAAGCTTTGTGTGAGATGGCAAAGTTGGGTTTGGCTGTTCCTCCGGGATTTGTTTTGACCGTCGAAACTGCAAAGTTGATCGCTGGGGGCCAAGCAACATTTGAGATTAAGCAGCAGATTGTTTTGGCTTTGGAGCGATTGGCCGAAGAAACGGGTTGTTCGCTGGGTGACTATAAGAATTTGTTGTTGTTGGCCGTGCGGCCTTCTACACCACTGGCTCTGCCCGGAACTTTAGAAGCCGTTTTGAACTTAGGGCTCAATGATGAAACGGTAGAGGGTCTTGCAAAATTTTCAGGAGATCCTGGCTTTGCACATGAGTGCTATCGCCGCTTCATTCAGAATTATGCACATGTGGTCATGGGTGATGATCCGGCGGCATTTGAAGATTTGCTGAGCCTATTCATTGAAGAACGCGGATATGTTTCCGCCACTGAAATAAAAGGCTCTGATGGGCGCGAATTAACAGCAAGGTTTAAATCACAGCTTGAGGCGCACGATAACCAAGTGTTTCCGCAAGATGTACATGAGCAGCTTTGGCATACCATTGTGGCTTTGGTGCGCGGTTGGAATGGACCGCGGGCAAAGACGCACCGCAAACTGCACGGTGCCAATGCTGATGCAGGCTTGGCGATTGTTGTGCAAGCGATGGTGTTTGGAAACCAACCGGAGCTTTCAGGAGCTGGGCATGCCGCTTCGCGTCATCCGCAAACGGGCGAACTGGTGATGCAGGGCGAATATCTGGCGGATGCGCAGGGGCCGGATTTGATTGCAAGGTTGCGGCATAGTTTGCCTTTGCGTAATGGTGCTACATCTTTGGAGACTGCAATTCCGGCAGCGTTTCAAGAATTGCGGGCTGGCTTGTTCAAGCTGGAACAATTGCGGCGCGATGCGGTGGAGATCGATTTTACAATCGCGCAAGGCCAGCTTTGGTTTCTTGATGCTAAGCCTGCACGGCGCACCACTGCGGCGGCGATTAAAATTGTGGCAGATATGGTGCGTCAGAATTTGATGACTGAACACGAAGCGCTATTGCGAATCGATCCTCTGTCACTTGATCAATTGCTGCACTCAACGTTAGCGCCAGATACCAAACGTGAGGTTATAGCGGTGGGGTTACCTGCTTCTCCTGGTGCCGCATCTGGCATGATTATTTTTGATGCCGATGAAGCCCGCGTTTTGGTTGGGCAAGGGTTGCATGTGATATTGGTTCGGCCTGAAACTTCCCCTGAGGATATAAAGGGCGTGCATGTGGCAGACGGCGTTTTGACCACGCGAGGCGGCATGACATCTCACGCCGCAGTTATTGCGCGCGGCATGGGCAAACCTTGTGTGGCGGGTGCTTCATCATTAAAAATTGATACTGCGGAGGGAACACTAAAGGGGCCGGGTCTAACTCTCAAAAAGGGTGATCTGATTACTGTTGATGGCAGCACGGGTCAGGTTTTGAAAGGCGAAGTGGCAGTCGTGAAACCATCACTCTCAGGGGATTTTGCGATGTTCCTGGGATGGGCAGACAAGGCACGCCGCATGAACGTTCGTACCAATGCCGAAACGCCGCATGATGCAAAGATCGCACGGGATTTTGGCGCAGAGGGCATCGGTTTATCTCGCACGGAGCATATGTTCTTTGAAGGTGACCGCATTATCGCGATGCGCGAGATGATTCTGGCCGATAGTGAGCGTGATCGCCGCGCTGCCTTGGCCAAGATTTTACCCGTGCTGCGGGTTGATTTTGAAGCGTTGTTTGCAATCATGGCTGGCTTTCCAGTCTGCATTCGTTTGCTTGATCCGCCGCTGCATGAGTTTTTGCCATCTGCTTCCGATGATGTGGTCGGCATTGCCAAGGATTTGAAAATTGACCCGGCAGCGCTGCGCCGCCGTGTGGCAGAGCTGCGCGAGCAGAACCCGATGCTAGGCCATCGTGGTGTTCGCTTATTACTAAGCTATCCTGAAATTACTGACATGCAGGCGCGAGCGATTTTTGAGGCTGCGGCCAATGTGGAACGGCAAACCGGAAAAGCACCCATCGCTGAAATTATGGTGCCGTTGGTTTCATCGCGCGCTGAGCTAGATGCGGTGCGCAAGCGGATTGACATGGTGGCGGCAGAAGTGCGCACAGAAACGGGCCAAGCCATTAACTATCTGGTTGGAACAATGATTGAGTTGCCCCGCGCAGCACTGAGGGCCGAAGACATTGCCAAGGCTGCTGAGTTTTTCTCCTTTGGCACAAATGATCTGACTCAAACCACTTTTGGCATTAGCCGCGACGACTCGGCTCGGTTTATTGGAGAATACACAGCGCGGGGTATTTTTCCGCATGATCCGTTTATATCTTTGGATGTTGATGGGGTTGGTGAACTCATCAATTTCGCAGTTGAACGCGGCCGCTTGGGGCGGGCTGGTATCCATCTTGGAATATGTGGTGAGCATGGCGGCGACCCAGACTCAATCGCGTTTTGTGAAGCTTCCGGGCTTGATTATGTGTCCTGTTCACCCTTCCGCGTGCCCATTGCTCGACTGGCCGCGGCCCAGGCAACAATAAAAAATTCATTGAAATCAAAACATTAACCTAATTGTTAATTTGACGTTTATTAGGCTAAAAAGTGGCTAGTTTGGGTTGTCGACATGGTTAACCTATGCTAAACGCGATTAGAGTATAGTATCAATCTGGGGTCGAAAGACTCGTGTGTGGGCAGGATTCGGTATATTGGATCGTAAACAAAGTTTAAAGAAGCGTCGGCGGTTTGAAGATTTCAATTCACTTGAGATCGCGGCGCGTCCGAAATCATCAATTAGCGATTTATTTCCGATGGCGTTTGCAGGCGTTATGCTGGTAACGGCTTTTGCGTTTGCTGGCCATTATATTGGCCGCAATGCAGATGCCCATAATGCAACCGTTGAAGATATGGTCCCACTTGTCATGCCAACGTCTGCCTTGGCGACTAAGGGTTCACTTTTGCCTGAAGGTGAAACATTTGCTTTGCTGAATGTAAAGTCGCTTCGCAATCAAACTGTTTTGATTGACGGCAAGGGAGATTTAGAAGGGCTCGATGTGGTCGAACCCGTTCCGGTTCCTAAACCTAAGCCCAAGCCTGTAAAAATTGCCAAGATTGAAAAAGATATCAGGATTCTTCCCGCTTCGATTGATTTGAAGCATCCCGATGAGCCTGCCTCAGCTGTAAAGCGCATGGCTGTGGCGCCGGCAGCACCTGCTGTTGAGCAGTCATTCAAGCTCGATAATGCAACCAAGCTAAAGGTCGTGGCGCAACGCCGCGTTCGCCTAGCTGAAGAAAATTGTTTAGCCCGCGCGGTTTATTTTGAATCGCGGTCTGAATCCGATCTCGGGCAATTGGCTGTGGCCAAAGTTATTCTCAACCGGGTGAAATCGCCTGACTATCCAAAGTCAATCTGTGGTGTGGTTTATCAAGGTTCGGGCACGCGCAATTCATGTCAGTTCTCGTTTGCCTGCGATGGTTTGCCAGATGATGTGAACCAGCCAGGTGCTTGGTCACACGCAAAGTCGATTGCTCAACGCGCTATTGCCGGCGATCCGGCGATTGCGATGATGGGTTCTGCCACCAATTATCATGCTGACTATGTGACGCCACGTTGGGCAAAAACCATGCGCCGTCTCGCACGCATTGGCCACCACATTTTCTACGCTGGCGGCTAAGGGTTTAAGATAAACGGTTTACCTTCGAAGGCATCTGCACCGCGCCCGATTGCCTCCACTGATTTTAACATGCGTCCTTTACGGCCAAGCAGGTGATCGACTTGGGTTGTGATCAACCTATTTGGAGTGGCTGAAGGTGAGGCCGCGCGCAGTTCTTGCGCTAATGCCATTTCATCATCTTCGGGACGCAGGATGCAAAGAGCTGCAAATGCAGACGCCGTGGAACGACTAATACCGGCCCAACAGTGAATCAACATTGGTTGTTTCTGATCCCAATTTTCGATGAATGAAATCAGGCGTTTTGCGTCTTGTTCACGCGGCGAGATAAGGCCCGGTGTATCATCATTGATGTCGTTGAACGTGAGCCTCAGATGATTGTCGACGCCACTATATCCGGGGTGCGGGGTTTCCGGGCCGAGGATACCAATCACTGATTTTGCTCCATGCAGATCAATTTGGGATTGGGCGACATGCAGGCCGCAGACGATGATCATGGTGTGAGCCTTTTGAATGCTGATAGGTAAAGCGCTGCTGCATCATTTGTCGGCAGCGTTTCAAGCGCGTGGAATTTTCTATCGCCGGAGAGTCCCTTAGGACGGCCGAAGAATTTTTCGGCTTCGGGGATGGAGAACCCTGCCAGCTGCGTTGCCTCTAAATAAGCCGCCATTTTATCGGCTTGTTTTATAAGGGCTTCAATTTCATCGGTGGCCTTCTGCGGCAGACCAAAGCGGATATGAATTGCGGCCATCAAGCGGTGTTCAAAAGCTTTATAGTCTACGCCCAGCGCCGCCTTGAAGGGCGAGATCATATCGCCGATTACATATTCGGGCGCATCATGCAGAAGTGCCACGAGGCGCAATTGCTTGCTAGGCCTGTCATTGCAATGTGCAAAAATCTGTTCCACCAGCACACAATGTTGCGCCACGGAAAAAGCATGATCGCCTTTGGTTTGGCCATTCCAACGCGCCACGCGGGCGAGGCCGTGAGCGATGTCTTCAATTTCAATATCAAGCGGCGACGGATCAAGCAGATCTAACCTGCGGCCTGAAAGCATGCGTTGCCACGCGCGGGGTGCTGCATCAGCCATTAACGCACCAATTTGTTGACCGCTTCATGGCGGTGGCAATCCACCATGTGGTCATTGAAAAACCCCGTGGCTTGCATGAAGGCATAAACGATGGTGGGACCGACAAATTTGAAACCCTTTTGTTTGAGGTCTTTTGAAATTTTTTCGGCGAGAGGCGTTTTTCCCGGCACATCTTTCATGGACTTAAATTTGTTCACCACGGGTTTGCCATCCACAAAATCCCAGAGATATTTCGAGAAATCTTCAATCTTCAAATAGGCCTGCGCATTGAGGACTGTGCCTTCGATTTTCAAGCGGTTGCGCACGATGCCTGCGTTCATCATCAACGCATCTTTCTTATGGCGATCATAAGTGATGATTTTTTCCGGCACGAAGTCATCAAAGGCTTCGCGGAAATTTTCGCGTTTGCGCAAAATCGTGATCCAGCTGAGGCCTGCTTGGAAGCCATCTAAAATCAGTTTTTCAAAAAGTGCGCGGGAGTCATATTCTGGCACGCCCCAATCGGTATCATGATAATGCACATAGAGCGGGTCATTACCACACCAGCTGCAACGATGAATTCCGTCTTCGTGTTTCATTGCGGTCATTGCACGGCCTCTGGAATAGTGACGTCATATTTGATCCAATCCGGCTTTTGCACTTTCAGTGTGACAGCATTTGACAGCAAAGGTGCAGTAGCATCGCCAAGGCGGTCGAGACGGACGAGGGCAAGTGCGTTGGCGCTGGTGGTTGAAAGAATTTCGCCGATTGTTTTATCGGCGCTCGTGATGGATGTGCCTTTGGTAAGCCCCTGCCCCGTGACAGGCAAAACGCGGCTGCGGGCAGTGCCCCTGTGCTGCATGCGCGAGACAACTTCTTGGCCCACATAGCAACCTTTGGTGAAATTGACCCCGCCGAACTGATCGAGATTGGCTTCATGGGGGAATAGGCTGTTGGTACCAATGTCTTGAACGCTGTCGGCGAGGCCGAGGGATATGCGCGCGGCGTCATAGCCATCGCCCGCTTTAAACGCACCATTGGCTGCGAAGAATCGGTGGCCCATTTGTGCATTGCGTGGATCGATAAAGCCTTCATCGCCCACGGCCACTTCGAGATCGTCACGCGCGGTAATCGTCAGTTTGGCGCGGAGTTTGTACATCATCAATTTTTGCAGAAGCGCTTCACGCTGTTCTAACGCGCAATCAAGCAAGACCTGTTCGCCTGCATTGAACACAAAAATATCATGCAAAATTTTGCCTTGCGGGCTGAGCAATGCGCCATAAGCCGCTTGGCCTTGCGCCAGCGTTGCCACATCGCAGGTGAGCAGATTATGCAGGAACGCCAGCGCACCCTCGCCGCTGATGGAGATCACAGCGCGGTCTGGCCGCAATTGATTTTCAAAAAATTTAGTGGTCATGAGGGTTGTTTAGCATCTAACATCAGTGAATGAAAATCAATCAGCCTAAAATTAATACGTCATTCCCGCGAAAGCGGGAATGACGATGCCAAGGAGAATGTGCTCGGAATGAATGTTGATCTTATTCTCAAAAATGGCACCGTTGTTAATCAAGACGGAACAACACAGCGTGATATTGCTGTTTTGAATGGTCGGATTGCAGGTTTTGGCGCAAGTTTCAAAGCTGCCGAAACACTTGACTGCCGGAACTTGCACATTATGCCCGGCGTGATCGACAGCCAAGTGCATTTCCGCGAGCCTGGCCCCATACATAAGGAAGATTTGGAAACGGGAAGCCGCGCTGCCGTGATGGGTGGGGTGACGGCGGTTTTTGAAATGCCCAACACCAATCCGACGACGACCACGGCTGCGGTATTGGCCGATAAAGTGTCCCGCGCTCAGCACCGCATGTTTTGTGATTTCGCGTTTTATGTGGGTGGCACGCGCGAGAATGTAGATGAGATTTCCGCGCTGGAAAGACTGCCGGGTTCGGCTGGCATTAAAGTTTTTATAGGCTCATCCACGGGCGATTTGCTGGTGGAAGATGATGCGGGATTGGAAGCGATCATTTCCAAACTGTCGCGCCGTGCCGCGTTTCACAGCGAGGATGAATTTCGATTGCGTGAGCGCGTGAAATATCAAGTGGCGGGGGATGCGGCCAGCCATCCGATATGGCGCGATGTTGAGGCGGCACGGTTGTGCACGGAGCGCCTCATTCGGATTGCGCGAAAATATAACAAGTGCATTCACGTGCTGCATATTTCGACTGCGGAAGAATTGCCGTTGTTGGCGGCCGCGCGGGATTTGGCGACGGTTGAGGTGACCCCGCATCATCTCACTCTTTCGTCGGACGATTATGCACGGCTGGGCACGAAGTTGCAGATGAACCCTCCGGTGCGCGAGGGACGTCACCGCGAGGCGTTGTGGGCCGCGATTAACTCCGGTTTGGTTGATGTGTTGGGGTCTGACCATGCGCCGCATACGCTGGAGGAAAAAGCCAAACCTTATCCATCTTCGCCATCGGGCATGACGGGGGTGCAAACTTTGGTGCCAATGATGTTGACCCACGTCAATGCGGGCAAGCTTTCGCTGGAACGCTTGGTTGATCTGACATCACACGGGCCGCAGCGGATTTTCAATATCAAGAACAAGGGCCGCATTGCTGAAGGCTATGATGCGGATTTCACGATTGTGGATTTAAAGCGCAGCGAGACCATTGAAAACAAATGGATCGAAAGCCGCTGCGCCTGGACACCTTATGATGGCGTTAAAGTTCAAGGCTGGGTGGTGGGCACTTATGTGCGTGGGCGACCTGCCATGTGGCAAGGTGAAATTGTGAATAAAGCTTTTGGAGAGGCTGTGAAATTCTGATGGAAAAATTCCGTGCGTTGCTGGTGAGCAAAACTGAAACGAGGCAGCATGTGGAGATCACGCGGCTGACTGAGGCTGATTTGATGGACGGTGATGTGACGATTGCAGTCTCGCATTCATCAGTGAATTATAAAGATGGTTTGGGGATCACGGGCAAGAGCCCAATCTTCCGCAAATACCCGATGATCCCTGGCATTGATTTGGCGGGCGTGGTCACGAAGTCTGTGCATAAGGATTATAAAATTGGTGATCATGTTGTGCTGGGCGGCTGGGGTGTTGGTGAAGGCCATTATGGTGGCTATGCGCAAGTGGCGCGGGTGAATGGGGATTGGCTTGTGCCATTGCCAAAGAAATTTAGCGCGGCGGAGGCGATGGCCATTGGTGTGGCGGGCTATACGGCCATGCTGTGTGTGATGGCGCTGGAAGAGCAAGGCGTTAAGCCCGAGCAAGGCGAGATTTTGGTGACGGGGGCAGCAGGTGGTGTTGGCTCGGTTTCCGTTGCATTGTTGAGCACGCTTGGTTTTAAAGTGGTGGCTTCAACGGGGCGCATGGAAGAAGAGGCGTTTTTGAAATCGCTGGGGGCGACATCGGTTGTTAATCGAAGCGAATTTAATGGGCCAGTGAAGGCACTGGCGAAAACGCGTTGGGCAGGTGCTGTTGATAGTGTTGGATCGACGACGCTGGCCAATGTGATTTCGCAAATTATTCCGGAGGGAACGGTTGCGGCGTGTGGCCTGGCTCAAGGCATGGATTTGCCCGCTTCTGTTGCGCCATTCATTTTGCGCGGTGTGCGGTTGATTGGAATTAACTCTGTGACCACGCCTAAGCCAAGGCGGATTTTGGCATGGGAGCGTCTGGCCCGCGATTTGGATATGACAAAGCTGCATGCGCTGACGACGACGGTAAAGCTCGATGATGTGCCACGAGTAGCCGAGGAAATTGTGGTGGGCAAAGTGCGTGGGCGAGTTGTGGTGGAGTTGTAAAAACGTCTTCTACCGCTTCAGCGCGAGAAGAAAGGGGCCCGTCGAACGAAGTGAGATGGGATAGATGAGGGTGTGTGAGACAAGCTTGACTGCCCCTCACCTATCCCATTTTGCTGAAGCAAAATGGGCCCCTTTCCTCTCCCGCTGAAGCGGTAGAGGACGATTACCCTTCAATATTGCTGAAATCAGCAACCTCGGCGGTGGCTTCTCTGATGCGGTTCAGGAGGCGCAGGCGGTTCTCGCGGAAGGTGGCGTCTTTGTCGTTTACGATCACGCCTTCGAAAAACTCATCCACGGGCACGCGCAGTTTGGCGATGGCTTTCATGGCGCCTTCGAAATCCTCATGCTCCACGGCTTTGCGGGCCAAGGCCGAGGCTTGGCTGATGGCCGAATGCAGGGCTTTTTCTTCACCCTTGATGAGTTGGGCTGGATTCACATCGCCTGAATATTTTTTATCGTCTTTCTTTTCTTCGATACGCAGAATATTGGCGGCGCGTTTCACGCCAGCCAAAAGGTTTTTGCCGTCATCGGTTTCAAGGAATTTTGACAGCGCTTCCACGCGGCGCACCACCATGAGCAAATCATCCTGGCCACCGAGCGCAAACACCGCATCAATCAAATCATGCCGCGCGCCTTTGTCTTTGAGATAGACTTTGAGACGGTCGGCGAAGAAGGCGAGGAGGTCAACAGATTGCGATTTAACTTGCCGACCATTCCACAAAATTAGTGACTGACCAACTGCGGAGGTTTTGCCTTCGCTCTTTATTCTCTCGATCAACTGGCCTTCAATTGAACTATAGTTAGTTTCAAATATTGAAACCAAATTCAAACTTTGATTTGTTTCGACTAAACAGCGTATCGCTCCCAGCGCCGCACGACGCAGTGCATAGGGGTCTTTTGATCCTGTTGGTTTCTCATCAAAAAACCAGAAGCCTACCAGCGTATCCAGCTTATCCGCCAACGCCACAGCAACTCCAACTTTGGAAACAGGGATTGAATCACTCGGGCCTTGGGGTTTGTAATGATCGCGCAGAGCGTCGGCCACTTCGGGATCTATGCCCTGCTCCAGAGCAATATAGCGGCCCATCAGGCCTTGGAGTTCGGGGAACTCGCCGACCATGCCGGTAACCAGATCGGCCTTTGCCAATCGTGCTGCCAATTTTGATTTCTCTACATCAGCGCCAATCGTCTTGGCGATTTCGCCAGCAAGTGCTTCAACGCGTTTCACACGCTCGCCCTGTGAACCCAGTTTGGCATGGAATGTAATTGCATCCAGCTTCGGCAGTAAATCTTCGAGCTTCACCTTGCGGTCCTGATCCCAGAAGAATTTGGCATCGCTCAAACGTGCGGCGATCACCTTGTTGTTGCCGTGGATGATGGTTTTGCCGCCGTCGCTGGCAATGGTGTTGGCGACCAGCAGATAGTGGTTTGACAGCTTGCCATCTTTGCCCCGCAGGCAGAAACATTTTTGGTTATTCTTGATCGTGGTGATGATCACTTCTTCGGGCACGTTCAAATAATTTTTATCAAACGAACCCATCAGAACCACGGGCCATTCCACGAGGCCTGCCACTTCCTTCAGCAGCGCTTCATCCTCAATCATTTCGAGGCCTTGGGCGAAGCTTAGGTTTTTGGCATCCGCTTTAATGGTTTCCATGCGGGCGTTTGCGTCAACGATCACATGGGCTTTGTGCAGGCTGCCTACATAATCATCAAAGCGGCGGGCTTCGATGGCACCTGAACTTAGGAAACGGTGGCCTAAAGTGGTGTTGCCACTTTTAATTCCTTCGACTTCAAACGGAACCACTTCCCCATCAAAAGTGCAGAGAATGCTTTGCAAGGGTCTGATCCAACGCAGCGTGCCCGAACCCCAGCGCATGGATTTTGGCCACGGGAAATTGCGCACCATGTGAGGCACGATTTCGGCGATCACATCAGTTGCGGCGCGGCCTGATTTTTTGATGATGGCGATATAGGATTTGCCTTTCTTGTCTTCCTGAATGGTCAGTTGATCGAGCGCCAAACCCGTTGATTTGAGAAAACCATCAATGGCGAGCTGAGGTGCATCCACGCGCGGGCCTTTGCGCTCTTCGCTTGTGTCAGCAGCTTTGGCATTGAGGCCTTCGACGGAAAGCACCAAGCGGCGCGGTGTGGCGTGAACTTGCGCGCCCTCATAGGTGAGGCCTGCATCAACCAACGCGTTGGTGATGATCGACTTTAAATCCTCAGCGGCTTTAGATTGCATACGCGCCGGAATTTCTTCTGAGAAAAGTTCGAGGAGGAGCTCGGCCATTATGCGCTCCCTCCCACCGTATTACTCCACGCCACGCAGCAGGCTTTGGCCAGCTCGCGCACGCGGCCGATATAAGCTTGGCGTTCGGTCACAGAAATCACGCCACGCGCATCAAGCAAATTAAAGGTGTGTGAGGCTTTGATACATTGATCATAGGCAGGCAGAGCCAGCGTTGGTTTGCCATCTTCGACATTATGCGACAGCAGCGACTGGCATTCTTTTTCGCATTCGGCAAAACGCGTGAACAGCGCCTCGGTGTTGGCCTCTTCAAAATTATAGCGCGAATATTCTTGCTCGGCTTGAAGGAACACATCGCCATAAGAGATACGGCCATGGCCCTCATCGCGGCCATTAAAATTCAGATCATAAACATTATCGACGTCTTGCACGTACATGGCCAAGCGTTCGAGGCCGTAGGTGAGTTCGCCAGACACCGGATTGCATTCCATGCCGCCCATTTGCTGAAAATATGTGAATTGCGAAACTTCCATGCCATCGCACCACACTTCCCAGCCAAGGCCTGCGGCACCCAATGTGGGGCTTTCCCAATCATCTTCGGCAAAGCGAATGTCATGCAACGCGCTATCAATGCCGATGGCTTTGAGGGAGCCTAAATAAAGCTCCTGCAAATTGGGTGGCGATGGTTTGATGATGACTTGATATTGATAATAATGCTGCAAGCGGTTTGGGTTTTCACCATAGCGGCCATCTTTAGGGCGGCGCGAGGGTTGCACATAAGCCGCGGCCCAGTGTTTGGGGCCAACGGAGCGCAATGTTGTGGCGGGGTGGAACGTGCCCGCACCCACTTCCATGTCATAGGGCTGGAGGATAACGCAGCCTTGCTCTGCCCAATAATTATGGAGGGTGAGGATCAAGTCTTGGAAGGATTTAGTGGGGTTTAAGGGCATTTCGAATTCTTATGTTGTGATGGGCGGTGCTTAGAACATTATGGATGGGGGGTGAAGCAAAAATGTTGGGGTTCGCGACTCGTGGCCAAGAACCCCCTCCGCCCTTCGGGCACCTACCCCAGCAGAGCTGGGCGGAGGGCGAGTCTGCCACATGCGATAGCCATTCTGAATTGAGGGAGGAATGAATAATTATGTGCGGCGATACACGTGTGCTCTTGTCGTAAACCCACTTTCGGTTTTGGATAGCGGCATGGGATGGTAAATTGGAGTTGTTTCGACCTGCGCCACGTGGCCAGCGTTTTCTAGCGCTGCTAGCTTCGCACCAAACCCTGCCTCCTCCCACACCACAGTTCCAACGGTAAAAATCAAATGCCCGTCCGGTTTCACAATTCGTACCAACTCATCGAAAGCCGATGCAGGTGCGTGGCCGGTGGTGAAGGTTCCGGTTGAGACAATGCAGTCCATCACAGCGGTTTTGAAATCTAATGGTTCGCCCAAAACGCCTTGCTGCAAGTCGGTGTAAATATTTCTAATGCGGGCTTTGTTCAGCATGCCTTCCGACATGTCGACGCCCAGCAAATTTGTGTAACCTAAAATGGAAAGCAATTGACCCAAAGTGCCCGTGCCCACACCAGCATCCAAAATCGCTGCGGCGCGATCAGTCACATAACGGGCAACCAGGCTTACAATAATGGCGGGGTGGATGTATCCAGTAGATTGCATATCGGCATCATAGTCCGACGCCCAATCATCATAACTCTTGGCAAGCTCTTGGCGTGACGCAGAATGATAAACGCTGTCGATGCGTTTATCGGCTTTTGATATCATACCTCTGGAACATAGACGCCAGTGATTGGGTCAAGCTTCAAGCGCGGCATGTCTTTGACTTGCTTTTCCGGATTGACCTTGGCTTTGACCTGTTGTGCTTCAAGATTTTCAATGGCGCGCTTCATCGTCTTGATGGCGATCCAACCGACGATCATCAAAGCAGCTGTTCTAAAAAAACCCATATTACCACCTCTTCAATTCCAACACGTTATCACAAACCGAAACGTTGCCACAATGCCCGCTGTTCAAGAGTGTTAAGAATGGCTTCAGGCATTTCTGTGGCAGCCAAAAAACCTAATCTTTTCAAACCCCAACCCTTTGGTGCTTCGATTTCGACAAGATCAATCTTGTCCCCAAACTTACGTTTCAAGACTTCATTCAGATGACCCAATCCATCAATTAATCCTAGATCGATTGATTTTCGGCCCGTCCAATAGGCACCCGAAAACAGCTCCTTTGATTCTTTTAGCTTGTCTTTGCGGCGCGTGCGCACTTCCGTCTTGAACGTTTCATGCATTTCCGAAAGCATCGCTTTCAGCTTTTTAACGTCTTCAGGTTTTTCTGGTTTGAACGGATCATTGGTGCTTTTGCTTTCGCCAGAGGTGTGCACACGGCGCTCAATGCCATATTTTTTCATCGCGACCGGAAAGCCAAAACCGCCGCTGATGACGCCGATGGACCCGATGATGGAATTTTCGTCAGCGTAAATTTCATCTGCCGCGCAAGCCAGCCAATAGCCACCCGATGCAGCCACATCTTCGCAAAATGCATAAACCGGAACTTTGTTTTCAGCAGCCAGTGCCCGAATACGATTAGCGATGATTGCTGATTGCACGGGAGATCCGCCGGGGCAGTTGATGGCAAGCGCAACACCGGAAACGCCTTTTCTGAAAGCCTTCTTCAGAAGCGGTTCAAGCGATTTTCCGTTGAGCCGCTTTCCGCCACCAATGCCGCCTTCAGAGGCAATCATGCCTTCAAGACGAATGATGTTTATGGTGTGGGTTTTCTTGCGAAAACGAGCGGGGATCAGTTTGCGGAGTCGTTTGAACATACGCCCATGTAAGGCGCACCAGCGTAAATATCAAGTTAGCGCAGACGCCAAGCGGCACCATCACGCAGCACGGCCTCGGCATCGGGGGTAAAGCCATTGTCTTGTTCATGCAAAATCAACCCTGGCAACAGTTGCATCGGCGCCTTTGAACCTTTGACGCCTTGCACGATCACTCGCGACGCTGCAGTGCCCTCACGCGCGTAAAGTGGTGCCACGCGAATATCGCCAAACCGACTTTCCATGCTGGCCAGTATTTTGCCCAGCGTTTCAGCGCGGTGGATCAACGTCACCGTGCCACGCAATGTGACCATGGCGTGGAGCAACTTAATCCAGAGATCGAGATCGTCTGGGCCAAATGAATGAGCCGCCGCTTTCAGCAGCGATGGTGATTGGGTGACTTTGCCATCTTCAAAATAGGGTGGATTTGCAAACGCGTGGGCAAACGAGCCGTGTTCAGGCATGTGCGCCAAATCGCGGCGCATAGCGTCTTTAACATCGCCAGTGATGATGCGCAGATGGTCGCTGAGATTGTTACGCTTGGCATTTTGCTCGCACAAAACGGCATAACGCGAATTAAGCTCAATGCCTGTTACATGCAAAAGCGGGTTGCGCGCCAGCAGGCACATGGCGGCTACGCCAGCGCCAATACCTGCTTCAAAAACAGTTTCGCCGTCTACAGCTGGAATGCTTGCGGCCAGAAAAACCGCGTCAATACCCGCGCGATAGCCTTTTTCGGGCTGCAGGATTTGCAGTTTCCCACCCAAAAACGCATCATCGGTGAGCGATGATGGGGTTGCAGCAGTGCTTGCACGGCTGAGGGAAGGCGATGGTTGAGTTGCAACTTGCATTGGCAGAGAACCTAGCTTGAAGATGGTTAGCGAGAGGTTACCAGAGAGATTTATTTTCTCGCAATCTTAATCAACCAGTTACAGTTATTCAGATTTCTCATCCGTTAGTGTTTTAAGGAAAGCCACCACGGCGTCAATCTCTTCGTCGTTCAAGCGCGGGGTTTCGCCAAGTTTACGGTCGTAGGGCTTTTCCGTAATATTTACATTCTCCACGGCACTCACTGGCAAATCGTTGAATTTTTGCACAGTGCCATCCGCTAATTTTGGATACCAAAGTTCGGGATTGGTGTCGCGGGTCACGTAAAACTTTACGGCATCGCGCAAGTTTGAGAACGAACCATTATGGAAATACGGGGCGGTTAAGGCGACATTGCGCAAGGTTGGAACTTTGAACGCGCCGCAAAGTGATTCCAATTTAATGCTGGGTGGCAGTTTTTTATCCAAGCCCTCTTGCTTGCAAATACCGAGATCAAAATAGTTGGCATTCATGTTAGCGGGAATGCTTTGGTTGCGCGGCAACCCCAAATTATCATAGGTGAAATCGGTAAACAGCCAATCAGTAGGATCGGTTGATTCAACCTTGCCGACATGGCAGCTTAAGCAATTGCCTTTCTCTTCATTTTTGAACAGTTCAAAGCCGCGCGCCTCCTGCGGCGTAAATGTCATTTTTCCCTGCAATACCGAATCGAACTTTGATGAAAACGACATGAAGCGCGAACTGCTTTCGAAAACTGCCAACGCTGTTGCAGCATTGGCCAGAATCATTTTTGGGTCTTGCTTCGCAAATGGCCCGAATTCTTTTTCGAATTGAGCGGCATAGTCTGAGCGCATGATTTTTGCAGCAACGGCAGAGGCGTCCGTGTTGTTCATCTCAACTTTGTTGAACAAGGGCCCGTGCACCTGATCAACCAAAGAATTGGCGCGACCATCCCAAAACTGCCCGCCTGTGGGAACAAGATTAACCTCGCCTTTCTCATCAGCTTCGCCTCTGAAAATCAACGACGGGCTATAGGCCATGTATTTAAGTGTTGGAACATTCCGAACGCCCAACTTATCGGCCGTGCTGCCTTGGGCAATAGCCGCGATGGCGGATCCTCCATTGCCGGTGAAGGCTTTGCTTTCGTCATGGCAGGAAGAGCAAGCTTGGCCCGCGGGCTCTGACAGGTTTTTATCATTGAATATCCTCTGGCCAAGCGACTGGCGCGGGGTAAGCGGTTCTTCTGCATAAGCAAGTTGGGAGCCAGAAATAACAACAATTGCGGTCAAAACGCTGAAAAACTTCAATTTCATAACCTCTATTATTATCCGAGTAATTTACTCGTATATAAATTTTGCAATGATTGCAAGTCCCCAGCGGCAATGGGTCACCTTTGAATTCAAACCAAACGGGTTCCTAAAAGATTGCAACGGCGCAAAAGCAAAGGGTGCAAAATGGGTGTTGTCATCGCATTTGAAGGTGGGCAGAGGCAGACGGCGAGTTTAGACTCGCTGGTGGCTTTGACCAATTCCGATATGGCATTGGTCAATGAATTCATCATGGAGAAAGCCCAGAGCCATGTGGAGTTGATCCCGGAGCTTGCTGGCCATTTGATCAATTCTGGTGGCAAGCGCATCAGGCCGATGTTGACAATTGCTGCGGCGCGCATGTGTGGTTATACCGGACTGCATCACCTCAAACTTGCTATGAGTGTGGAGTTTATGCACACAGCTACATTGCTGCATGATGATGTGGTCGATGAGAGTGATTTGCGGCGCGGCAAGCAGGCTGCACGCGTCATCTGGGGCAACCAGGCTTCTGTATTGGTCGGCGATTATTTGCTGGGCCAGGCTTTTAAGATGATGGTGGAGACGGGATCTCTCGATTGCTTGCGGATTTTGTCTGAAGCGGCATGCACCATTGCTGAAGGTGAAGTTTTGCAGCTTTCGGTGAGCCAAGATACTTCGACAACTGAGGATTCATATTTGAAAGTTGTGGGAGCTAAAACCGCTGCGCTGTTTTCGGCTGCGGCAAAGGTGGGTGGTGTGATTGCTGGCAAGCCACGCAATGCGCAAGAAGCACTGGAATCCTTCGGGCGTAATTTGGGCATCGCGTTTCAGTTGGTGGATGATGCGCTGGATTATTCTGGCAAGCAGGCAACGCTGGGCAAATCCGTGGGCGATGATTTCCGCGAGCGCAAGATTACTTTACCTGTGGTTTTATCATTCCGGCGCGGCGCTGAAGAAGAGCGTAATTTCTGGAAGCGCGTGATGGAAGATGGTAATCAGACCGACGATGACCTGATTTATGCCACTAAACTAATGGAACGCCATGGTGCGATTGCCGATACGATTGAACGGGCGCGGCACTATGGATCTATGGCCTGTGATGCACTGGCGATTTTTCCGGATAGTGAATGGAAGACAGCACTGCTTGAGTCTGTGGCATTTTGCATTTCGCGGGCGCATTAGATCTAATTGCCGGACTACCTTGACATTATGGTGGGCAAGCCTAACCTACTGTCGTTCGCGTAAATTACCATGCGGGAGAGACTGGACCTTAAAATCCAGCGCCGAAGGAGCAACCGCCCCGGAAACTCTCAGGCAAATGGACCGCTTGGTGATATTTAATTCTGGAGAGCAGAGGTTGGGCCTAAATCGCCCTGCCGCTCACCGAAGGAGAAAGCAGGGTCGTGTCGGAGTGACGACCTCGCGAAAACTCTCAGGTTCCTGACAGAGGGGGCAGACTCAGTATGCACTGGGTTTAGCCTTAGCTTGTCAGGAGACCAAAACATTGAACGAAATCCTTCAACGCACACCCCTTTATGAGGCGCACAAAGCGCTTGGCGCCAAACTCGTGCCTTTTGCTGGCTACGAAATGCCAGTGCAATATCCAACTGGCGTTATGGTTGAACACAATTGGACACGCCAAAATGCGGGGCTGTTTGATGTGTCTCACATGGGGCAATGCTTTATCGTTGGCCCCGATTTTGAGACCACATCACGCGCCATGGAAAAATTAGTGCCTGCGGATATCGCGGGACTTGCACCACATCAACAACGTTATTCGCAATTGTTGAATGAGGATGGTGGTGTTCTTGATGATCTGATGATTACCAGAGCCGCCTATAAAAATTATGAAGGCTGGCTTTATGTAGTGGTCAATGCTTCGCGCAAAGAAGCTGACTATGCGCATTTTGAAAAGCATTTGCCTGAGTGTTTGAAGCTGCAAAAGGGCGAAGACTTGGCCTTGCTTGCCTTGCAGGGGCCTAGAGCTGTGGAAGTTTTGACAAAATTTGTGCCCGCCGTTTCTGATCTCAAATTTATGCATTACGCAGCGTTGGATATTGAGGGCATTGCCGCTCACGTCACTAGGTCTGGCTATACGGGTGAAGATGGATTCGAGCTTTCAGTTTTTGCCAAAGATGCAGTGAGACTTTGGAATTTGCTGATGGCGGATGTTTTGGTTCGACCAATTGGTTTAGGTGCGCGGGATTCATTGCGGCTTGAGGCTGGCCTTTGCTTATATGGTCATGAACTGGATGAAAGTACGTCGCCCAACGAGGCAGGCTTGATGTGGTCGATTGCCAAAAAGCGGCGCGAGACGGGCGGGTTTATTGGTGCTGCGCGCGTTCAAAAAGAATTAGCGCAGGGTGTATTGCGCAAGCGCGTGGGCATTAGGCCTGATGGCCGCGCCCCTGCCCGCGACGGTACCGAAATTCAGAATACTGATGGTCACAAGATCGGTGTGATCACATCTGGTGGCTTTGGTCCCACCGTTAATGGGCCGATTGCCATAGGTTATGTCGAGACTGCGTTCTCCGATGTCGGTACGAAAGTGAACCTCATCGTCCGCGGCCAAGCCTTGCCTGCACAGATTATCAAACTTCCTTTCATTCCAAACAATTTCAAACGTTAAGAGGACTGCCATGAACAAAGTTTTTTCAAAAGATCATGAATGGGTAACTGTTGAAGGCGATGTGGCCACCATCGGGATCACCAACCACGCGCAAGAACAATTGGGCGATGTAGTGTTTATTGAACTGCCAAAAATTGGCGCTCAGGTTGTGTGCGATGCTTCCATTGCTGTGGTTGAAAGTGTGAAGGCCGCCAGTGAAATCTTTGTACCAGTGTCAGGCGAGATTGTTGCGATCAACACTGAACTGAGCGGAGACCCCGCATTGGTCAACCGTGATGCGGAAGGCGAAGCGTGGTTTTTTAAGGTGAAGCTGTCCAAACCTGATGAGCTTTCAAAGCTTATGGATAAATCCGCTTATGACAAGTTTGTGGGGTAAGACATGACCACCGACTTCATCCCACGCCACATTGGTCCATCTGCTGCTGATACAGCCGCCATGCTTAAAGAACTTGGTGCATCTTCGCTTGATGATTTCATTAACAAGGCTGTGCCTGCGAAAATTCGTTCCAAGCGGGCTTTGGAATTGCGCCCTGCGATGAACGAGCGCGAGGCACTTTCACATTTACGCAAGGTGGCGGAGAAGAACCAGGTTTTCACGTCAATGATCGGTATGGGTTACTATGGCACCATCACACCGTCAGTCATCTTGCGCAATGTTTTAGAAAATCCAGGCTGGTACACGGCTTACACGCCATATCAAGCCGAGGTGAGCCAAGGCCGATTAGAGGCGCTGTTGAATTATCAGCAGATGGTTGTTGATATGACCGGCATGGAAATTGCTAATGCTTCTTTGCTTGATGAAGCAACGGCGGCAGCTGAAGCCATGGTCATGGCCAAGCGTGTGGCGAAGTCGTCGGCATCTGTGTTCTTTGTTGATGCCGACACGCATCCACAAACGATTGCCGTATTGCAAACGCGGGCGCGTGGGTTTGGAATTGAGATTGAAATTGGCGATCCGCTGGTTACTTTAAAACCGGCAAAGGTTTTTGCTGCCCTGTTTTCATATCCCGGTTCTTCAGGACAGATTCGCGATTTTACGTCTGCAATTTCTGACCTGCATGGTGCTGGTGCATTGGCCATTGTTGCGTCGGATTTACTGGCCATGGCTCTGCTCAAATCGCCCGGTGAAATGGGTGCAGATATTGCCTTGGGTTCAGCCCAGCGCTTTGGTGTACCGATGGGTTATGGCGGGCCACACGCAGCATTTTTTGCGACCAAGGATGAATATAAACGCGTGATGCCGGGGCGGCTGATTGGCGTTTCAATTGATGCCAAGGGCAACCGTGCCTTGCGCATGGCTTTACAAACGCGCGAGCAACATATCAGGCGCGACAAGGCCACAAGCAACATCTGCACGGCGCAGGTTTTGCTCTCGGTGATGGCGGCGATGTATGCCACATATCACGGGCCAGACGGCATTCGCGCGATTGCAACTCATGCGCATCATTGCGCGGCACAGTTTGTATCTGCTGTTAAAATTTCTGGCTATTCAATTGTGAATGATAGCTTCTTTGACACCGTGACAGTTCAAACTTTAGCGGGCACCAAGAAAATTATGGCCGCGGCCAAGAAATTAAAAATCAATTTGCGATTGGTGGATGCTGATCATGTGGCTGTCTCTTTTGATGAGAGTACACGCGAAGACGATTTAATCCGTATATTGAGTGTATTCGGTGCAAAGCTTGGTGCGGTTGCGGCTGGTATCCCCAACCGACTTAAGCGCCAATCAAAATATCTCAGCCATCCCGTATTCAGTTCCTATCATTCAGAAACCGAGATGATGCGTTATCTGCGTCATCTTCAATCAAAGGATCTGGCTCTTGATCAGGCAATGATCGCACTTGGCTCCTGCACCATGAAGCTCAATGCAGCCAGTGAAATGATCCCCGTCACCTGGCGGAACTTTGCGCATATGCATCCATTTGCTCCCATTGAACAGGCTAAGGGCTATGCTGAGCTATTTGACGATCTTGAAAAAATGTTGTGTGAAATTACGGGGTTTGATGCCGTGTCATTGCAGCCCAACGCTGGCAGCCAAGGCGAATTTGCGGGGCTGCTAGCCATTCGCAGTTATCATGATGCGCATGGTGGAAAAAATCGCGACGTGTGTTTGATCCCCGTGTCGGCTCACGGTACCAACCCAGCCTCTGCCGCTATGTGTGGCATGAAGATTGTAGTGGTGGCATGCGATGCGCACGGCAATGTGGACGTAGCTGATCTTGAAGCCAAGGCTAAAGCCAACAGCTCTAACCTTGCAGCACTGATGATCACCTATCCTTCAACGCACGGCGTGTTTGAAGAATCGATCATCGATATTTGCAAAATCATTCACGATAATGGGGGGCAAGTTTACCTTGATGGTGCAAATCTCAATGCCCAAGTTGGCTTGATGAGGCCTGCAGAACTTGGCGCCGATGTGTGCCATATGAATTTGCACAAGACCTTCTGCATTCCACATGGTGGCGGCGGACCTGGCATGGGGCCGATTGGGGTGCGCGCACATTTAACGCCGCATCTGCCGGGACATGGTGTGATTCCGATCAACAAGCGCAAGAAACATGCGGTTTCTGCGGCACCTTGGGGCTCGGCTTCAATTCTTCCTATCTCATGGATGTATATCGCAATGATGGGTGGCGAGGGGTTAACTAAAGCGACGAAGATCGCCATTCTCAGCGCCAATTATATGGCCAAGCGTTTGAACCCGTATTTTCCTGTACTTTACACAAGTGCTACGGGCCATGTGGCGCATGAGTGCATTATTGATTTGCGCTGGATGAAAGAACGGGCGGGCATCACGGTGGACGATGTGGCTAAGCGCCTTGCTGATTACGGCTTCCACGCGCCGACCATGAGTTTCCCCGTGGTTGATACATTGATGATCGAACCCACTGAATCCGAAGCCAAGCGCGAACTTGATCGGTTTTGTGATGCGATGATATTAATTGCGGGCGAAATTGCCGATGTGGAACATGGAGGCGCTGATAAATTGGATAATGTTTTGAAAAATGCGCCGCACACACATAGGGAGTTGTTTGACGAATGGACACATCCTTATTCAAAGGAGCAAGCTTTCTTCCCGCTAAAAGGCTACGCCAATGATAAATATTGGCCAACTGTTGCGCGGGTGGACAATGTCTATGGTGATCGCAATTTGATGTGCACTTGCCCACCGATAGAAGAATATTTGGAGGCGGCTGAATAACATGGCGACAACGCGGATCGAAACTGATTCATTGGGAAAAATTGAACTTCCAAGCAGTGTTTACTATGGCGTTCACACGGCGCGGGCAGCATCCAATTTTCCCATCACAGGCATGTTGCTCCAAGACTATCCAGAGCTCATTCAATCGCTTGGTATGGTCAAAAAAGCATCAGCCCTCACGAATATTGAATTGGGCGAGCTTGATCAACGCGTTGGCCAAGCGATATTGCGGGCTTGCGATCGGGTAATTGCAGGCGAGGCAGACGACCAATTCATTGTCGACATGTTGCAAGGAGGTGCGGGCACTTCAACCAACATGAATGCCAATGAGGTGATTGCTAACATCGCATTGCGTGAATTGCAGAAACCTGCGGGCCAATATGATGTGGTAAATCCCAATGACCACGTCAATCTTTCTCAATCAACAAACGATGTCTATCCGACGGCTGCTCGCCTCACCATGGTTCGCGCCTGTCCCGCGTTGATTGCAGAGTTGTTGGCGCTCAAAGCTGCGTTTTTGCAGAAGGGTGTTGAATTTCACGACGTGATAAAGGTGGGGCGTACGCAGCTTATGGACGCCGTTCCCATGCGGCTCGGCCATGAATTTAGGGCATTTGGTGTTACGATTGGCGAAGATGCTGAACGCCTTTTTGAAGTGGCTAATTTGTTGCGAGAAGTCAATCTGGGTGGAACTGCCATCGGCACGGGTCTTAATACGCCAGATGGTTACGCAAAAACTGTTATCGCACACCTGTCCTCTCTATCAGGCGAGAAAATGATCGGCGCGGGGGATCTTATCGAGGCAACGTCCGACATGGGCGCCTTCGTTACGTTTTCCGGCGTGTTGAAACGGGTCGCCGTCAAGCTTTCAAAAATCTGCAATGATTTGCGCTTGCTGAACAGTGGGCCACGGGCTGGATTTGGCGAAATCAGATTGCCTTCCGTTCAGGCAGGTTCTTCAATTATGCCGGGCAAGGTTAATCCCGTTATGCCAGAGGTTATTAATCAGATCGCTTATCAAGTGATCGGCAATGATTTGACCGTGACAATGGCGGCTGAGGCTGGCCAGCTTCAGCTGAATGCGATGGAGCCCGTAATTGTTTTGAATATTTTGCAGTCGATGCGCATGTTGACGCGTGGCATGAAAGTGCTGCGCGAAAAGTGTATTGTGGGTATTGAGGCCGATGCCGAGCGCTGCAAAAGTCTGCTTGAACATTCGTTGGTCGCGGTCACAGCTATCAATCCATTCGTGGGTTATTCTACGGCCAGTGAAGTAGCGAAAGAAGCTTTGAAAACTGGAAAATCGTTGCGCGCCGTGGTGTTGGAACGAGGCCTTATGAGTGAGGCACAGCTCAACGAAGCGTTTGCGACTGAAAATCTATTGGGCCAGGTGGCAAGAAAAAATGTTAAAAACAACTGATAAAAAAACTCGGCTCTCTCAAGCCGGGTTTTGAATTTGAATGTCGAATTGCTTAATTCAACCGAGACTTCACCGCAGCAATCGATTCCGCGATCAACTTCGCACCAGACTTCTGTTCGGCAATCAACTTAGTTGCAGCGTTCACGGCCAGATCGGTTGCTATGGAACGCACATCTTTGGTAGCAGCAGCTTCAGCTTGGGCAATCTTTTGCTCGGCTTGCTTGGTGCGGCGCGCGATGGTTTCGGTGAGTTTTTTGCGGGCTTCTTCAGCGTAAGTCACGGCATCGGTTTTGGCCTGGGCGATAATATTGGCTGCTTCTTTTTCAGCATCAACTCGCTTTTGCTTATAATCAGCAAGAAGCTTTTCGGCATCCATGCGCAATTTCTTGGCATCGGCCAATTCCTTGGCAATCAGGTTTGCGCGGTTATCAAGTGCAGCGCCCGCCTTCTTGTGGGCACCAGCATAGAACACAATGCCTAAGAAAATGACGAGGGCGACGAGGGCGTAGAAGGTTTGATCAAACATTATGTTGTCCTAGCGCTTGATGCCAGCGATGGCTTTGGCCACGGCTGTCTTAGTGGTTTTGCCGCCAGTTAAGCTGGCCACAATATCAGCTGCCGATTCACCAGCTATTGACTCAACTGATTCCATCGCCTTGGCTTTAGCTTTGGCAACGCGGGCTTCGGCGTCTTTAATTTTCTTTGCAAGCTCACCATCCAAAACGGATTGTTCGCCATCAATTTGGGCCGAAACTTTTGCTTTCGTGTCGCGGGCAATATCATTGGCGTTGGCTTTTGCATCAGCCAAAGCTTTTTCATAATGTTTCACGGCTGCTTCGGTCTCATCTTTCAACGCCTGAGCGCGCGCGATGTCGCCATCGACTTGCGCTTTACGCGTTGTGAGAATGGCGCCGAGCTTTGGCAAAACCATACGGCTCATCAAAAGATAAAGCGCACCAAAAAAAATCACCAACCAGAACAGCTGTGATGGAAATGAAGTTGCGTCAAGCGGCGGAAAAACGCCACTTTCGTGGCCGCCTTCTGCGCCTGTGCTTTCCGTTGTTTCGGTTGTTGCCATTATCAAGCCTCAAATAGGATGTTGGGCCAGCCCTGTTGGGCCAGCCCGATTATAAAGTCGGTTCGCTTACTTAACGAACAGCAGAACGAGCGCTACAACGAGAGAGAAAATGCCAAGGCCTTCGGCCAAAGCAGCGCCGATCAGCGCGTTGGTGAATTGTTGGCCAGCAGCAGCTGGGTTGCGCAAAGCGCCTGCCAAGTAGTTACCGAAAATATGGCCCACGCCGATGCCGGCGCCGCCCATGCCGAGACAAGCAATGCCTGCGCCGATGTATTTTGCTGAAACTGGATCCATTTTAGTTCTCCTCGAGGTTTATGTTTGGATAGGTTTAGTGACTTGGATGAAGCGCGTCATTCAAATAAACGCACGTCAAAATGGCGAAGACGAAGGCCTGCAAAAAGGCCACGAGAAATTCAAGGGCGGTGAGCGCAACAGCCATGCCGAGCGACAGAACTGAGGACACAGCAATGATGCCGCCTGCTGCAATCATACTGACCACGAAGCCCGCGAACACTTTCAAAACAATGTGACCCGCCAGAATGTTGCCAAACAGACGAAGGCCTAATGAAATGGGGCGAGACAAGAATGAAATGATTTCAATGACCGAAATAATCGGCAAGATAACAATCGGCACACCATGGGGCACAAAAAGCCTAAACCAGCCAAGGCCATGTTTATAAATGCCGACGACCACCACAAGTCCCACAACAAAAAGTGCAAGCGAGGCTGTTACAATCACGTGGCTGGTAACCGTAAAGAAATAAGGGAACATGCCGAGCATGTTGGCGATCAACACAAATGAGAACAACGAGAATACCAGCGGGAAAAAGACTTTGCCTTCTTCGCCCAGCACGTTGTTCACCATGTTGTGGATCATGGAATACCACATTTCACCAATCGACTGCAGGCGGCCTGGAACCATGGCCGCTTTGCTCGCAGCCATCAAAAGAAAGACAGTGATGAACAATACAATCAGGCCCATGAAAAAAGCCGAATTCGTGAAGCTGATTTGATGTCCACCAACAGAGAAAAGGTCGAACAAATTATGCAGTCTGAACTGGTGGATTGGATCGTTGACCACGGTTTCGGTTGCCACTATTTATCACCCTCATCTTCATCATCATCCGCTGGTGGCGGAATATCTAATCTTGCGCCAGCGGGCGGAACCCGGTTGGCGGCGCGCGCCATATTCAAGATGCCAGCACCAAAGCCAACCATCAGAAAAATTATCATGAACAGCGGCAATGTGTTGAACAAACGGTCCAATCCATAACCCACCGCAGCTCCCACCAAAATGCCAGCGACAAATTCGCTGACCAATCGGTAGCCCTCGGAATAATCTTGGGCTTTGCCATAGTTCGTTGACGGGCTTTCAGCCTTTTGATGAATTTTCTTTTCAGCATCAAGACGGCTGGAAAGTTCATCTAAACGGCTCGAAATATCGCCAAGCTTTGAATCTTGTGGTTCTGGTTGGTTCTTGTCGCCGGAACGTGCCATTTTTCATGCCTCTCCATTGCGAAAAAAGCCCCCCTAGAGCCGTTTCTCAAAGCGCGCTCTTGATAGTTACAGAGCGTTTAGGTGTCAAGCACTGGTGTGGGGTTTTAACGGTTTGATATTGTTCAAGAAATATGGCGATTTTGGTGCTGCGTCGAAAAGTCCACACGAATCTACAGCAAACCCCTCTCCTTCAAGTCAGCCCGCAGCTTCTCAGGCGAGGTAAAATGATGTGCGTGCATGCCGAAAGCTTGTGCAGCTTTCACATTTTTCTCAGAATCATCGATGAACAGGCATTCGGCAGCTTTCAGCTTATTGCGCTCCAGACAAATTTCAAAAATTGCAGGATCGGGCTTGATCAGTTTCTCATCACCAGAGACCACAATGTCACGGAACAGGCCAAGGAACGGATAATTCAGCTTGGTTTCGTTGAACTTGTCTTGGTTCCAATTGGTGATGGCATAAAGCGGTGCGCCTTTCTTATGTAGTATTTCAAGAATATCCACACTGCCATCGATCACGCCAGGGATCATTTCGCGCCACCGCTTGTCATAAGCGTCAATCTCAGCGGCAAATTCGGGGTGATGCGGCGTAATGTGTTTTACGGCATCAGAAAATGAGCGCCCACGATCTTGCTCCAAGTTCCAAGCGCTGTTGCAGACATTGGCCAAGAACCATTCCATCTTGGCTTCATCGGCAAACATTTTGCGATAAAGATTGCGCGGATCCCATTTAATCAGAACCATGCCTATATCGAAAATGACGTTCACTAAGAGGCCTCAGCCAATTGCTCTGCCTCTTCCAGATTGACCGACACCAATTGCGACACGCCGCGTTCCATCATGGTCACGCCGAACAGGCGGTGCATGCGGGCCATAGTGAGGGGGTGGTGAGTGATGATGAGGAAGCGCGTTTCCGTGCGCTGAAGCATGGCATCAAGCAAATTACAAAAACGTTCCACATTATGATCATCCAGCGGCGCGTCAACTTCGTCGAGCACGCAGATGGGTGATGGGTTGGTGAGGAACACGGCGAAAATCAATGAGAGGGCTGTGAGCGTTTGTTCGCCGCCTGATAGCAATGACAGGGTCGTTTGCTTTTTGCCGGGTGGATGGGCCATAATTTCAAGGCCGGCTTCCAGCGGATCATCAGACTCAATCAATTGTAGTTCAGCCTTACCGCCGCCAAACAGTGTCGTGAACAGTTCGCCGAACTTGTCGTTCACGGTGCTGAATGCATCGAGCAAACGTTGACGGCCTTCTTTATTCAGTGAGCCAATACCACCGCGCAACTTGGCGATAGCCTGCACCAATTCGTCCTTTTCGGATTTCATTTTGGTGAGTTGCTCGTCAACCGCTTGCGCTTCTTCATCAGCGCGCAAGTTGACAGCACCGAGGCGCTCACGATCTTCACGCAAGTTCAAAAGCTTCTTTTCGATTTCATCAGCGGCAGGCAGTTTTTCAGGGTCCACTTCGGCTTTCGCCAAAATCTCGTGCGGTTCGCACATCAAGGTTTCCGAAATGCGGGCGATACAATGTTCGTGGCGGCTGGACGAATTTTCCAAACGGGCCCCTAAACGCGCATGATCTTCACGCGAAGTGGCTGCCAATTCCTGTGCGATACGCAGCGCTTGATCAGCAGCGCGTACCGCGTTTTCAGCAGTGGCCAAAGCATCTGCCGCCAATTTGCGGCCCTGCTCGGCTTCACTCAAACTATTCATCAAAATCAAACGACGATCAGCCAATTGCTTGGGCATCTGGCTCATCTCGGTAATCGAGACTTCGGTTTCCTCCAAGCGCTTGGTCAGCGATCCGGCTTGTTCCTTGGCTTTCGCAGCGCGGCTGTTCCATTGGTCTTGCTCGGCAGCAATGGCTTTTAAGCGTTCAGCACGAATACGAGCTTCACGCTCCAACCCATCATGCTTGGCGCGGGCTTCGGCGTAAGTGGCGCGTTCGCCATTCAGCACATCACGCAGTTTTTGAACTTCTGTTTGAAGGTCATCAGACGGTGCTAATGCCAGAAATTCTGCGTGGGTAACATCATGTGCACCTCGCGCTTCAGTAATACGCGCAGCAGAACTACGGGCGGCTTCTTCCAAAGAAGCGGTTTGTGCAGCGGTTTCGGCCATACGGCGTTCATGGGCTTGTAAGGCTTGACGGGCCACATCCATTGCAGAACGCGTTGTACGGGCCGCTTCGCGCTTTTCACGCTCAGCTCTCACACCTGCTTCAACAGAAGTACGCGCAGCTTCAAATTCAAGCTTCAAATCTTCAGCCGCAGAAATCGCAAACTTCATGTCTTCTTCGATAGAAGAGAGGCGGTTGCGTTCGGCCAAGCGTTTTGCCGCCGCACTTGGCGCATCAGCCGCGGCGGTAAATCCGTCCCAACGCCAGACATCGCCTTCAACAGAAACCAGGCGTTGACCCGGCTTTAACTGCGCTTGAAGCGCCGCGCCAACGGATTTGGAAACAACGCCAACATGCGACAGAATGCGGGCCAAGGCTTGCGGTGCCTGGACGAATTTTGAAAGGGCTGGCGCATCGCTTGGAAGTGGTGCCACCTCGGCCAAAGGTGGAAGCCCGCGCCAAAATACAGGTGCGCCTTCATCAGCGGAGGCTTCAATATCTTCACCAAGTGCAGCACCTAAAGCTGCTTCATAGCCGCGCTGCACAGTAATTTGGTCAACCAACTGCGGCCATAAATCGCCACCACCGGCTTTCAACAAATTCGTCAGTGTACGGACTTCCGTTTGCAGGCGATCAGATTTGCGGCGCGCCTCATCATAGGCTTGGCGCTTGTCGGCTTCCAGCTGGCGGGTGACGCGCAAACCAACTTCAGCATGGCTGGCGGCTTGCTCTGATTCCTGCATCGTCGTTTCAGCCACCGCAACGGCCGAGGCCAAGGTTGCGCCATCAGCCGTTGAACCCACACGTGCCGCCAATGCTTCGCGGCGCTGGGCAATATCTGCGGCTTCGCGGTCTAATTTTGCGATACGGTTTTGGTGTTCGGTAATGGCGCGTTCAAACGCCGAACGTTGTGCCGACAATTCCGATAAACGATTATTTGCATCATCGGCTGCTTCTTGGGCGCGCGCCAATGAGGCCGCTGATTCCTGCAACAGAATCGCCGCTTCCGAACGCAGATCAGAATCCTGCGTCAGCAATGTTTCAAGCCCAGCTGCTTCTTCTTGCAACTTAATAATCACGCCGTCCGTATCTTGCACTAATTCTTCTTCGCGGCGTAAATCATTCGCGGCTTGGGTGCGACGTTGTTTCAGTTCTGAGATACGGCTTTCGACGCGCTTTTCTTCTTCATCCAAAGCCGCGCGTTCCAGCGTCATGCGTTGTAAAACCGCGGCGCGAATGGTTTCTTGTTCGCGCAAGTTCGGCAAAGTTTCGCCCAGCTCGTCGCGCCCACGCAAAGCTTGTGATGCGCCAACTGTGTGTTCACCCAAAATGCGCGTTGCGTCATTCAGCGCCTGAGTATCAGCATTCATCGCTTCAGCTGCATCTCGCCAGGCCACAAACAGACCAGCGGCTTCAAGTTTGCGAATATCGCTTGAGACTTGTTTATATTTCACCGCTTGGCGGGCTTGGCGTCTCAAGCTGGAAAGCTGGCTTTCCAACTGTGCCATCACATCATCAAGACGCGAAAGATTGGCTTCCGCAGCTTTCAACTTTAATTCTGCTTCATGGCGGCGCGTGTGCAGGCCGGTGATGCCTGCTGCTTCTTCCAAAATCAAACGCCGCGCTTGTGGCTTGGCATTGATAATTTCAGAAATTTGACCTTGGCGCACCAGTGCTGGAGAACGCGAACCTGTTGAAACGTCAGCAAATAAAAGCTGCACATCACGCGCGCGCACTTCGGAACCATTCACCCGGTAAGTCGAGCCTTGATCGCGCACGATCTGGCGCGAGATTTCAATCATCTCGGAGTCATTATATGAAGGCGGTGCTGTGCGGTCTTCATTGCCCATGGTCACTAGCACTTCCGCCAGATTGCGGGCGGGGCGTTGGTTTGTGCCAGCAAAGATCACATCTTCCATGCCCGAACCGCGCATGGATTTGTATGAGTTTTCACCCATTACCCAACGCAAGGCTTCGAGCAAATTTGATTTGCCGCAGCCATTTGGCCCCACCACACCGGTGAGGCCGCGCTCAATAATGAGTTCGGTGGGTTCGACGAAAGATTTAAATCCCGTTAGTCTTAGTTTCGCAAACCGCATATCTTCGTATCGCCCAATTTAGCCCCCGCGTTTATGCGAGCAGCGGATCTACATATTTCTTCAAATCAACAAGCGTACGTTCGCCTTCCCACAGCTTACCATTGATGAAAATCGTCGGAATGCCCTTGATGCCATAAGACTTGTCGCCCTTATCGCGCGTTTCCATAATGCCTTTGGCTACTTCAGTATTCTTCAGGCATTTGTCAAAGTCTTCAGCCGACATGCCGGTCTGTTTGGCAATGTCTTTCAGCTGATTGTAAGCATCAGGCACCCATTTTTGTTGCGTTTTAAAGAAAATATCGATGAGCGGGAAATATTTTTCCTTGGCTGAGCAACGCGCCAGCATGAACGCGCCCATGGCTTGATCATTATGTGGGAATTCGCGGAAAATGAATTTCACTTTGCCAGTATCGACATAATCTTTTTTGAATGGCACATAAACGTCATTATAAAACGCCGCGCAATGCGGACAACTGGCCGATGCGTATTCGACAATAGTTACCTTGGCGGTCTCTACGCCTTCAACCATATCGCCTTCTTTTGGCGGGGTGAGAAGGTCTGTCAAATCGACTTTTGCGTCTTCGGCAAAAGCGGGCATGGCGGCGGCTAAAGCAACAGCTGCTGCACCAACCATAAGATTGCGGCGGGATGTATTGTTCATGGTGTTTTCCTACTCGAGTTTGGGGATGGAGACAAAACCCTATTTACGCCTGTGGAGAACGCGCGCTTAGGGCCGTTTGGGGCAGAAAAGGAAGCGAGCTTAGAAAGGGCTGCTTTCAAGTCTGGATCTGCAATATCGTCGAAATTTTCAGCCCACGCCTTGGCGGCTTCTGGCTTCATGGGCTTTCGTGGAATTTTTGGGGCTGGCGGCGGTGCGTTATCCGGCGTCACCTTCAACGCCGTAATTGCGCCATAGCCCAGAAACTGGTTCACGCGCTCGATAATACGCGGCGTTTCATAATGCAGCTCTAAAGCACGGCCAGCTTGGGCTTTTACTTGCAATGTTCCGCCCGATTGATGGCCGCTTGCATCATTGCCACGCGGCCATTTGATTTTTTCGGGGCGGCTGATGGCTGCCACTTGCTCACCCACAATCACCCGCCATTGCGCCACCAGTTGTTCGCTGGCAAAGCCATGGCGCTGAAAAGCCGCCTTGGCCAAATTGCGAAAATGTTTATCGATGGTTTGCATGATTCTGGATTGTAATTGCGCCTTGCGGCAGGATATTCACTGAACCATGGCAGAACAAGGGCTAGTTAGCGATTTATCAGGTAAACTTCTCGTATGGTATGATTCCAGCGCTAGGGTTTTGCCATGGCGGGAGAGGCCTGGGTTTAAAGCTGATCCTTACCGGGTTTGGCTTTCCGAGATCATGTTACAGCAGACTACTGTGGCGGCGGTGAAAGACTATTTCATAAAATTCATCCGCCTTTGGCCTACAATTCATGATTTGGCGGCGGCGGAAACTGAAGACGTGATGAAGGCATGGGCGGGCTTGGGCTATTATGCTCGAGCGCGCAATTTGCATGCTTGTGCAAAGGTTGTTGCAGCGGCAGGGGGTGCCTTTCCTCAAACACTTGAAGAGTTGCAAAAGCTCCCCGGCATCGGGCCCTATACTGCGGGCGCCATTGCGGCGATTGTATTTGATTTGCCCGTAGCGGCAGTGGACGGAAATGTCGACCGGGTGGTTTCGCGGTATTATGCCATTGAGGAACCCCTGCCCGCATCAAAGCCTCGCATTCGCGCCTTGGCGCAAGCCCTCGTTCCACAAAAACGCTCAGGTGATTTTGCGCAAGCGATGATGGATTTAGGGGCGACGATCTGCACGCCCAAATCGCCGTCCTGTTTGATTTGTCCGTGGGCGGATGATTGTGCCGGGCGCATCAAAGGCATTGCCGCTTCATTGCCGCTCAAAGCCGCTAAAACAAAAGTGCCCATACGTTATGGTCATGTCTATTGGATTGAGAATGCCAAGGGCGATGTATTGGTGCGGACACGGGCGGCTAAAGGATTGCTCGGCGGCATGACGGAATTTCCGTCAAGTGAATGGGTTGACGGCAAGCGCATCAAGTTTGCAGCGCCCTTCGAAGCGGAATGGGAAAAGGCGATCGGGTTGGTCGAACACACGTTCACGCATTTTCATTTGGAACTCACTGTGTGGAAGGCGGTGGTTGCAAAGCCCGTTCTGGAAGGACGATTTGTTAAAACAAAAGTGTTGGCAACCGAGGCGTTGCCTTCACTCATGCGTAAAGTTGCCATGCTGGCACTGAAGTCGGATTAAGCCGCCTTTGCCATCTCAGCGCGCACTTGTTGGCGCAACAAATCAATCGGCACCAAATTCGGCCCACGGCGCACATGCCAATAGGTCCAGCCATTGCACGCTTCGGCGTTTTGAACATGCGCGCCCACTTTATGGATTGACCCCGAGTTATCCTTTGATGCAATTGAGCCATCTGCACGCACTGAGGCAGCAATGCGTGTGGTATGATCAAATAAAGTTTCACCAGCTTTGACCAAGCCACGTTCAATCAATGTACCAAACGGAATGCGCACTTCGGCACGTTTGCCGACAGTGGTTTTCAAAGCATCCAGCGACAGTGGTTCAACCGCTTCGATGCGTGCCAATGCGGCGCGGGCATAAGTCTCGTCGCGTTCACAACCAATGAAATGACGGCCCAATTGCTTGGCCACAGCGCCTGTCGTGCCCGTACCAAAAAATGGATCGAGGATCACATCGCCAACATTGGTTGTGGCTAACATCACGCGTTGGAGAAGCGCTTCTGGTTTTTGCGTTGGGTGCAGTTTATCGCCGTCTTGGTTTTTGAGGCGCTCACCACCAGTGCAGAGTGGCAGCGTCCAGTCGGAACGCATTTGCAGATCGTCATTGAAAATTTTCATGGCTTCATAGTGGAAACAATATTTGGATTTTTCTTCACGGCCTGCCCAAATTAACGTTTCATGCGCGTTGGTGAATCGACGTCCCCGGAAATTTGGCATAGGGTTGGATTTCCGCCAAACCACGTCATTCAAAATCCAATAGCCCAAATCTTGCAGGATCGAACCGACGCGGAAAATATTATGATAAGAACCAATCACCCAGAGTGCGCCATTTGGTTTTAATGCACGGCGGCATTCGGAGAGCCAGGCTTTGGTGAAGGCGTCATATTCCGCAAAGCTTCCAAACTTATCCCAATCATCATCCACCGCATCAACCTTGCTTTCGTCAGGGCGGTGCAAATCACCACCGAGTTGCAAGTTATATGGAGGGTCAGCGAAGACGAGATCGACCGAGCCCGTGGGGATTTTTTTGAGTTGCTCTAAGCAATCACCCATCAGAATTTGATCGTGAAGGGGGCGCGCATCTAACTTCGATTCATAACCCAATTTTTTAATTCCCCTGAACGCAACGCAACTGATGAAGGGGTTATGAATCTTTGCGGAGTCGCTGTGAATCCAAAAGCTTAATAATGGTTAACGCGATAGGATAAGAGCGATGGGCTTGAAAGATTTTCGGTGTTCGGCGCAGGGGCCATGGATGGCGAGCGCTGCAGCATGGGCAGCTGTCCCATAGCCTTTGTGGCGTAAAAATCCGTAGAGCGGATATGTTAGATCATGCTGGTGCATAATCCGGTCGCGTGTGACTTTAGCTATGATTGAGGCCGCAGCGATGGATAGTGATTTCGCATCGCCACCGATGATGGTTTGAGTTTTGCAATTTAATTTTGGTGATCTATTGCCATCGATCAATGCGAGGTCGGGCATGATTTCGAGTTGTTCAAAAGCGCGCTGCATGGCGAGGAAAGTCGCTTGTAAAATATTGATCTCGTCGATTTCGGCAGCACTCACAATGCCAATGCCAACTTTCGATGAGTACATGATAGGGCCAAATAATGCCTCGCGTTTGGCTTCATTGAGTTTCTTGGAATCATTGAGACCTTGCGGAATATTATCGGGATCAAGAATCACAGCCGACGCCACAACAGGCCCAGCCCAAGGCCCACGTCCTGCTTCGTCGATTCCACAGATTATGGTGTGGCCGAGAGCGAACGCGCTAGATTCGAAAATGAAAGTGGGTGCAGTCATTCCCCTTCATGCGCGAACCTTAAATCAAACTCAACTGCTCGCCCACCTGAACCGGACGTTCAAACAAATCCGTCCGCAATTTCACCCGCTTGGTATTCAACCCCAACCTTTGCGCCGCCAATTGAAACCGCCGCCCAATCGTCCAAGCATAAGGCCCAGAGCCTGTCATGCGGGTGCCAAATTCGGGATCGTTTTCTTTGCCGCCACGCACAGATTTGACTAGCGACATCACCTTTGCAGCGCGATCAGGGAATTCCTTGAACAGCCAGTCTTTGAAAATGTCTTTCACTTCATAGGGTAAACGCAACATCGTGTAGCCAGCTTCGCGTGCACCAGCAGCATACGCAGCTTTGAGAATGGCTTCGATTTCGTGGTCGTTGAGGCCGGGGATGATCGGGCCGATCATCACCACAGTGGGAATGCCAGCGGCGGATAAAGCCTCAACTGCGCCCAAGCGTTTGGCAGGGGTGGATGCGCGGGGTTCCATGGCTCTGGCCAATTTGGGATCAAGCGTGGTGATCGATAATGCCACCTTCACCAAGCCCTGCTCTGCCATAGGTTTTAGCAAATCAATATCACGGCACACCGAAGCTGATTTGGTGACGATGCCGAAGGGGTGTTTGAACTCACTCAACACTTCGATAATCGAACGCGTGATTCTATAAGTGCGCTCAATCGGCTGGTAAGGATCGGTATTGGAACCCAGCGCAATGGTGCGTGGCTCATAATTGGTCGCGGTTAATTCCCCCCGAAGAAGAGCCGCCGCGTTCGGCTTTATGAAAAGCTTCGACTCAAAATCAAGCCCCGGCGAAAGCCCTATGTAAGAATGCGCAGGCCTCGCGTAACAATAAACACAGCCATGCTCGCAGCCCCGGTAAGGATTGATCGAACGATCAAAGGAAATATCGGGCGATTGATTGCGGGCGATAATGGTTTTTGGAGTCTCGGTGAAAATCTCAGTTTTCAGGCGCGGAATTTCAGCCAGCGACTCCCAGCCATCATCAACCAACTCTTCACTCAGCGTCTCAAAGCGCCCCGCCGGATTGCTGCGCGCACCCCGCCCGCGCTCCATCTGCGGCAGCGACGTGAAACCTCTCGATTCAAAGCCCACCGAAGGGCGCATGGTGATGAGTGTTTGCATGAAAAGAACGTAACGCGAACTTTAGAACAAATCAAGAACTATTTTTGCCGATTGCCAATCTATTTCCAAAAATGTTGTGAACGTTTGGAGGCTTGGGCTCTATCTGTTGGGGCGTTACTTTCACATTTGCTAATTGACCTCGATCACCCCAAATAGCTCAGAATGGGCTGTGTCAAAGACAATACTGCAAGTGGACCAATGCTTTCCACGTTGAATTCAACTAATTTGAATTTAATTAATATTGTAGGTTTTCCAAACTTGCGTGCCGTCGCGCCACAACTCAAAAAGTTTGTCTTTCCAAACTAGCCAAACAATCAAAAAATCATCCTTAGCGATGGCAGTGTTCTCATGAAAACAATTTTCGATTTCGGTTTGACGAATGCCCCAATCGCCAATGTTTAGGTAAATGGCAAGACAAAAGTTCTTGTCGGAATAATTTTTTTTCCTTTTTTTAATGACGGCGTTGCGCAGCTGACTGGGTATTTGCTCCGCTCTTCTAATCCAGTTTTCCACTGGATCGGATGTGATCGCACTCGAGTCCCATGGTTCGGCACCACGCTTTCTGCCGTCTTCCAACACTTCAACCATCTCAACATCGTATTGCAGTGCTAAATCTTTCAGAAAGAAATCAGGGGCGTCTTCGGTTTTATTGCTCAAGCGAACGTTCGCAAATCCCAAACCTCTGGCCATGACCGAGGCCATGTACGCCTCTCTCAGAAAAGTTAGTCCTGCCTGGTTGAAGAACTGATATCCTGCAAATTTCTCACGAAATTTCAATTCAATTCGCGCAAAATCGGCAGTGACCATCCACTCGCTGAGATCCACCCTCATTTGATCTATGTCTTCACGAAGTACCTTTGGAGTCGACAAAAAGTCCGACTGTTTCACTTACGTCTCAACCCCTCATCCAGCCTTGGCATGATCTCGATAAAATTGCAGGGCTTATGCCGATAATCCAATTGCGGTTTCAAAATTTCGTCCCAGCCATCACGACATGCCCCGGGTGAACCCGGCAAACAAAACACGTATTTGCCGCTCACCACGCCAGCGGTGGCGCGCGATTGCACGGTGGAGGTTTTGATTTTTTGGAACGACATCATGTGAAACAAAACGCCGAAGCCTTCGATCTCTTTATCGAACAGGGGCCGCATCGCTTCGATAGTCACATCGTGGCCCGTCAGGCCCGTGCCACCCGTTGAAATGATGACATCAACAGTTTTATCCTTGGCGAATTTGCGCACGCGTCCGCGAATGGCCCGCACATCATCTTTCACAATTGCGCGGCCAGCAAGGCGGTGGCCTTCGGTGGTGAGGCGGTCAACTAAAGTCTGCCCGGATTTATCGTCGACTAATGTTCGCGTGTCGGAAATAGTGATCACAGCAATGCCGATGGGCAAAAACTCACGCTCACTCATAACCCCACCTCATTCATTTTCGCTTTGAAATTTTGCAAATCGCGCCATGCTAATTTTTTCTGCGTGGGCGCCTTTAGCAATTCATCGGGATGCAGTGTGGCCAGCAATGGAATAGCGCCAACACTCAGCCATTTGCCGCGTTGGCGAATGATCGACGCATCGCCGCCGCCTAAATGCTGCCCGCCCAAACTGCCTAGTGATAAAATCAATTTCGGCCCTGCCAGTGCAATGGCGCGTGCGACAAACGGCAAACACGCAGCGGTTTCATTGTCTAGCGGCTGACGATTGCCCGGTGGTCGCCATGGAATGAAATTCATCAGCATCACATTGCGTGGTGCCGGTTCATCACCCATGTTCAAACCAATCGCTGCCAGCATAGCTTGCAACAACACGCGGGCTTTGGCGGAGATCACTTGGCCAGATTTGTCTTCTTCATTGCGCGGGCGGTCTGATAAAATTAAAATTGAAGATTGAAGATTGCCTTCGATGAATGAAAGCTTGGTTGCCCCTTTGCGCAGAGGGTTTGCCTCAAAATAATTCAGCGCTTGTGATAATGCTTCGAGCGAATTGCAGGATGCAGCTTGTGTTGCGGCATCAGCTGCGGCCTGGTCTGGCAGCGTGGCCATGCGTGGTGCGGGCACAGTAGCAACAGCAGGTGCAACCTTCGGCTTTTCCACTACAACAGAAGCCGCAAACCGATCAATCGCGGTTTCGCTTATAATCTCGTCGGCCCCCATCTCTACAAGCCAGCCTAAGGCTGCGGCGGCCTGTTCGGGGGTCATGTCGTTTGGTTGCGTTTGCATGTCTATTCTGGCTGCTTGTCAATCATAGCCCTCTGCCTATAACAGACCCATATAAGTCAAAGCAAATCACGGAGATTAGTTGTGAGCGATATTCAGCGCGAAGCCATGGAATATGATGTGGTGATTGTTGGCGCGGGCCCAGCAGGCTTGTCCGCCGCCATTCGCGTCAAACAGCTCTCGCCTGAAACCACTGTCTGCGTTCTCGAAAAAGGTTCCGAAGTTGGCGCACATATATTGTCGGGCGCTGTGGTTGATCCAATTGCTCTCAATGAACTCATTCCAGATTGGAAAGAAAAGGGTGCGCCCCTCACCACTGAGGTCAAAGAAGATCGCTTCTTCCTGCTTGGCCCATCGGGTGCTTTGCGCCTTCCTAATTTCCTCATGCCGCCGCTGATGAGCAACCATGGTAATTATGCAGTGTCGCTCGGCAATGTCTGCCGTTGGCTGGCAACGCAGGCCGAAAGCTTGGGCGTTGAGATTTATCCGGGCTTTGCCGCTTCGGAAGTTCTTTACCGCGACGACGGTTCGGTGCGGGGCGTGGTGGCTGGTGTCATGGGCATTGCCAAGGACGGCACGCATAAACCGGATTTTCAGCCCGGCATGGAGCTCACGGGTAAATATGTGCTCATCGCCGAAGGTGTGCGCGGTTCGCTGGCCAAAGAAATTATCGCCAAATACAATCTTTCCGAAGGCCGTGAGCCGCAGAAATTTGGTTTGGGCATGAAAGAGCTGTGGGAAGTAAAGCCTGAAAATCACAAACAAGGCCAAGTGACCCATACCATGGGTTGGCCGCTTGGCACCAAGACTGGTGGCGGTTCATTTATGTATCACTTGGAAGATAATCTCGTGTCGATCGGTTTTGTGGTGCATCTCAATTACACAAACCCAAACCTTTATCCCTATATGGAATTCCAGCGCTTCAAGCATCATCCGCTGATTGCACCTGTATTAGAAGGTGGCAGACGCGTAGCTTATGGCGCGCGGGCTATCACCGAAGGCGGCTTCCAATCCGTGCCGAGACTGCCCTTCCCCGGTGGGGCATTGATTGGTTGTTCAGCGGGCTTTGTGAATGTGCCGCGCATTAAGGGCAGCCATAATGCAATGAAGACGGGCATGATGGCGGCAGAAGCAACAGTTGCGGCCATTCAAGCCGGCCGCAGCGGTGATACCTTAGACGAGTACCAAACCGCCTATGAAAATTCTTGGGTCTATGAGGACTTGAAGAAGGTCAAAAACGTAAAGCCTATGTGGTCAAAACTTGGCCTCGCAGGTGGTGCAGCGCTTGGCGCACTCGATATGTGGCTCAACACACTATTCGGTTTTGGCTTTGGCACATGGAAACATGGTAAAGCCGACTACGCCACATTGAAGCCGGCAGCTGAAAGCAAACCCATCTCCTACCCAAAACCAGATGGCATTTTAAGCTTCGACCGCCTGACCAATGTGGCCTTTTCGGCTACCTCACACGAAGAAGACGAGCCTGCTCATCTGAAACTTAAGGATGCGTCCATTCCAATCAGCACTAACCTACCGGTGTGGGATGAACCGGCTCAGCGCTATTGCCCAGCAGGCGTGTATGAAGTGGTGAAAGAAGACGGAAAAGAACCACGATTCCAAATAAATCATCAAAATTGTGTGCATTGCAAAACCTGCGATATTAAAGACCCGTCGCAAAATATAACTTGGGTTGTGCCGCAAGGCGGTGAAGGTCCAAATTATCCCAATATGTAATTAACGCTGTGCGTTAAGTATCTGTTAAGCCTATCAGAAATATCGGCCTGCCGCATTGCTGGTCGCTAAAAAGCAACCAATCTCGGCAACGGGTTGTTGAAAGTTTTGCGACAAGTTCCCCGTTGAAACTAAAAAGGGAATCTTGGGCAATGCGTGCGACTATGAACAAATCGAAAATCGTCTCTGGCTTTAAGAGACTAATGTCGAATGAGCGTGGCAACATGGCAATTGTCGTGGGCATGGCAACTGTTCCGATGATGTTGATCATGGGTGCGGCCGTAGACTTTGAAAATGCCAGCAACACACATACTGAACTGCAAAGTTCGGTCGATTCTGCCGCACTTTACGCTGCTTCCCTCACCGACACGACAAACGATGCACTCACCACAAAATCAAAGCCGTATTTCAACGCAAACTTCAATTCAAGTGCTGCACCTGGTACGGCTAGTGCTGCGACCTACGCTGTAACCAGCGTTGGTGATTCAATCACCGCTACAGCCAGCATTCCCGTCAACAACGCATTCATGAAATTAGCAGGCTTGCCAACCACAACGGTGAGTGCCACTTCTGTTGTAAAGAAGGCTGGTATTAATCTCGAAGTGTCATTGGTGTTGGATAATACGGGCTCCATGGGCTCGACTAATGCAAAGACTGGCAACACAGCGATCTATGACCTGAAAATTGCAGCTGCGAAATTCGTCGATCAAGTGATGCCTGCCACACAGGGACAATTCTACACCAAGATCGCTGCTATTCCGTATAACAGCAGTGTCAATTTGGGTACATCTGCACTGGCAGTTCAAGCGCGCGGTTCTGTGCTTTCAGGTACAAGCACAACACCGGGCTACCAAAACTACACCTTCTCTTCCAATAAAAGGGAATCATACTCAAATGGCAGCTGGCAGAACAATTGCACACACGATTCCAATCACTATTGCCTGACAACAGCAGCTATCACCAACTGCGTAACAGAACGTACGGGAACTGCGGCCTACACAGATGCTTCGGTGGGCACTTATCCAGTCGGACGCAAATACGTTGTAACAAACAGCTCTTTCAACCCCTGCACAGTCACGCCAATGGTTCCATTATCGACAGATGCTGCAACGTTGAAAAGCACCATTGGAGCTATGTCTTCAGGCAATTGGACTGCGGGTCAAACGGGTTTGGCTTGGGGTTGGTATGCGCTTTCGCCAAGTATTGGTGTATTTACAGGAGCGGCAGCCCCAGCAGGCTACGATAAGTTGACAACGACTGATTTGACCCAAAAAGTTAGAAAAGTCATGATCTTGATGACTGACGCCGAATATAACACCGCTTATGTCAATGGCGTTGTGAGCAAGGATACAAATTATACATCATATGGCAGCGGCAATGATGATGAAGTGGCTTTTGCTTCTCCGACCAATGGTGACGTTTATAATCAGGCTGCCTCGATGTGCAGTAGCATCAAAGCTTCGGGCGTAGAAGTTTACGTCATCACATTCCAGCTCGACAAGTCACTTTCTTGGCGCGTTGGTTTGGTCAACAACTGTGCCACGGACTCGAGCCACATCATCGATGCTGACAGCACATCGCTTGACGCTGCTTTCGGCAAGATCGCCAACCAAATTCTTGCAATGCGTATCGCTCAATAAAAGCCGGCGGGCTTGATCCCAGAAGGGGCGGGTTCCTTGAAAAAGGCGCTCGCCCTTTTTGCTTGCGATAACCGCTAAAAAACCTCAATCTAGCGAGATGAATCGTTGGCGTATTTCTGCCCTTTTACAATTTGAATGGATCATCATGCTTTTGCGTTCTGCTTCTTGGATTTTTACTGGTTTTCTTGTGTCGGGCATAGCGCTCGCTGATGTGACCCCTGAAACTTCGTTTTCGGGAAATTATCTGGCGGGCCGCACAGCTGGTCGCTTGCGTGATAACAACGCCTCCGCAGATTTTCTCGGCGCCGCACTGAAGCAGGATACGGGCAATCCGGTTTTGGTTGAACGCCTGTTTCAAGCAGAGCTCGCCATGGGTGATGTTGCAAAGGCCGAAGCCCTTGCGCCTCAAGTCATCGCCAACAATAGCCAACAACGCATGGCGCGGATTGTTTTGGGCCTTAAAGAATTCCGCAACCGCCGTTACCCCGAAGCGCGCGTGCAATTTACCGAAGCGGCCTATACACCCGTGGGTGAACTCACCTCGGCATTGCTCAATGCCTGGGCTTATGCGGGCGAAGGCTCTCTCAATGCAGCTTTGAAAGAATTGAGCAAGCTCGATAATCAAGAATCTTTTGCAAACTATAAAGTCGTTCACACCGCAATGATTTCTGATTTTCTCAACTCATCGATGCGCGCCGATGTTGCTTACAAGAAAGCTTATCAACTTGCGGGCAATAGTTTGCGAGTCGCCCAAGCCTATGCAAATTTCCTATTGCGCAATGGCCATAAGGATGAAGCGCAAAAAGTATATGAAAAATTCTTAAGCGGCGGCCAACGCAATGTTTTGATCGAAGCTGATTTGGCAGATCTGAACGCAGGTAAAATGCCAACACCTTTTATCAAAACGCCGGCCACTGGCGTTTCTGAAGTTTTATTTTCATTGGCCGCCGCCATGAACGGTGATCAAAGTGCTGATGCAGCTTTGATGTATGCCCAACTGTCGCTGGCGCTCAATGCCGACCAGCCGATGACGCGTTCGCTCATTGGCGATATTTATACTGATATGAAAATCAGCGACGCCGCCATTGATGCGTTTGATCACGTGCCTACCACGTCGCCTCTGCGCAATTACGCAGACACTCAGATCGCTGTTAATCTTCAACGCGATGATAAAACAAAAGATGCCATTGATAGGTTGCAGTCGGTTGTTGCCAAAGATGCAAAAAATCTGGACGCGTTGGTGGCCCTAGGCGGTCTTTATCGCAACAATAATGAAATGCAAAAGGCAGCTGACATTTATACGCAAGCCATTGGCCTTCAAGGCGATGATAATATTAAATGGCAGCTTTATTATTACCGCGGCATTTCATATGACCGGATGAAGGCATTCGATAAATCTGAAGCTGATTTTAGAAAAGCTCTGTCAATTTCCAAAGACCAGCCGACGGTTCTCAATTATCTGGGTTATTCGATGATTGATCGCGGTGTGAAGCTTGATGAAGCAATTGGCATGGTCAAGAAAGCTGTCGAACTCAAGCCCAATGATGGTTATATTGTTGACAGCTTAGGCTGGGCCTATTTCACCATGGGTGATTATGATCAGGCCGTGAACTATCTCGAGCGCGCCGTTGATCTTAATGCTGCAGATTCCACAATCGCTCAACATCTGGGCGATGCTTACTGGCATTCTGGCCGCAAACTGGAAGCCCAGTTTCAGTGGCAACATGCCAAAGACAATCATCCAGAAGCAGCCGATCTTCCAGCCATTGAAGATCGGTTGAAGAATGGTTTGGTTGAGCCAGCGAAAGTGAAGCCCGCTGAAAACATCGTGCCCAAGCCCTCTTCCGGCTGATGATCACCAGCGTTACCGAACTCGCCAAAGCCAAAATTAATCTCGCCCTTCATGTATTGGGTAGGCGGGCGGATGGTTATCACGAGCTTGATTCCGTGGTGGCCTTTGCAGATATTGGGGACGAGCTTACTATCTCGGTTTCTGACACGTTGTCATTAAGTTGCGTTGGCAAGTTTAGTGCAGAGGTTCCGCACGACGGCGAAAACATAATTCTCAAAGCTTGGCATCACCTCGATAAACAATTTGCGGCAAAAGACTTGGCGTTGCCAAAAGTGCATGTGGCGCTCACAAAAAACCTACCCGTCGCATCGGGCATCGGTGGCGGCTCTGCTGACGCAGCAGCCATGTTGCGCGGCCTCCTGCGCCTCACACATCAAACGCTATCTGAAACCGAAATCACGTCCCTCGCTAAAAACCTCGGCGCAGATGTGCCCGTGTGTTTTCACGAGGCCGCCTGCCAGATGCAAGGCATCGGCGAAATCATAACCCCGCTCACCATTGAGCTTCCCCGCGCCATCGTTTTAGTCAATCCACTTGCAGAATGTTCAACAGCCAGCGTCTTCAACAATCTCGCCCTTAAGCCCGGCCAATCGCACTTAACACCACTCGAACTGAATTCCCCCAGCGATTGGCGCAATGATATGACACACGCCGCAATCGTCACCCAACCGATCATCACCCAAGTTCTAACCTCCCTAAAAACCGAACCCGCTTTTTCAAGCGTACGCATGTCCGGCTCCGGCGCTACGTGCTTCGGCTTAGTACCCAGCATGGTACAAGCATCAGCAGCAGCTGCGAGGCTGTCAGTTAAGAACCCGGGATGGTGGGTGCGGGCTGCGGAGTTGGGTTGGGGGTGAGGAAGAGTTGTGACCACCACTTTCCGTATTGACGCCACCCTTAACTTTTATGCAGTTTGCTTTTGGCCTTCTCATGTTAGAATTTTGTTGGCAATGGCGTAGTAGAGCGGAATGCCCAATGCCACGTTAAAAGGGAAAGTGACGGCGAGACTCAAAGGAAGATAGATTGACGCTTTCGCCTCTGGAAGTGCCAGTCGCATGGCCGCAGGAACTGCGATATAGGATGCACTGCCGCATAACACGGCAAACAACGTTCCAGTTCCCACATCCAAACCAATCAACCAACTGACAAAAAGACCCATACTCGCACCAATTAAAGGCATGTAGATGCCAAACAGAGCCAGCGACCATGTGAACTTTTTGAGATGACCTATGTTCTTGGTCACAACCAAGCCCATATCGAGCAGGAACAGGCAGAGGATGCCCTGAAACGGCGCATCGAGAAATCCAGCAACTTTATCCATGCCAGGCTGTCCGGTAATCCAGCCAATGGCAAAGGCACCAAAAAGTAAAAGAATCGCGCCGTTGGTAAATATCTCGCGAAGCAGTTTCTTCTCTTCATTTTTGTGTGCTCGTGTTTCTGGCGATGAATTATGCGCAATGTAAAGTCCCGAGAAAATCGCAGGTGCTTCCATCAAAGCAAGAATGGCAACAACATAACCTGCATAGACAATCTCATTACTTTTTAAAAACGCGGCGGCGGTGGCAAATGTAACAATGCTAATTGAGCCATATTGCGCAGCAATTGCAGCTGCCGTGGGCTTGTCGAGTGGCGTTGTTGCTTTGAGCATTGTGAATGCCAGGAAGGGGACCAACAAACTCATCGCAAATCCAGCACCTATGGCGGCCAGTATCGTCCACGTGAACTGATGAGTATTTGCAATAGCTACACCACCCTTAATGCCGATTGCCATCATCAGATAAATTGAAAGGTAACGGCTGATGCTTTCAGGCACTTCGAGATCAGATTTGATCAGGCCCGCCAGAATTCCCAGAATGAAGAACAAAATTGCGGGTGAAAGAATATTTTGCGCAATGACGTGAAGAAAATCCATGATGCCTCGCCTCTTTATTGCGCGGCTTCTATAAGTTCAAGTTTGATTTGAAAAATTGATAGTTTTAATGGAAGCGATGATTTATAATCATAAGCATGCCTTTTCATCTCGATAGTATTTCACTAAAAAGTTTTATCGCAATCGCCGATACAGGATCCTTTACCAAGGCCGCCATAGCCGTTGGTCGCACGCAGTCCGCTTTAAGTTTACAAATCAAAAAACTTGAAGAAAACTTAGGTTGTGAGTTGTTCAATCGCGGAGCACGAAGAGCAACACTGACTGAACAAGGAGAAATTTTCTCAAGTTATGCAAGGCAGATTATTCAACTGCAGTTGGAGGTATATAGCCGACTTAAAGAACCTGACATCGAGGGCGAGATTCGGTTTGGAACACCTGAAGACTTCGCCACACATTATTTGCCCGAAGTTTTGGCGATGTTCCGTAAGCATCATCCCCGCATCCAGTTAAATGTGGAGTGTGACCTTACACTTAATCTTCTCGAAGGCTTTCAACAAGAAAAGTTTGACCTCATTCTTGTTAAGCGCGACCCCCAAAGGGTAAAAGGTGGTAACCAAGTGTGGCGTGAACCGCTCGTTTGGGCAGCAGCTAAAGGTTGGCAGGCCCAAAGCCCATTGACGCTCATTTTGTCACCGCAACCGTGTATTTATCGTTCGCGGGCGCTGGCAGCTCTTGACCGTGCAAAAATGCCTTGGCGCATTGCCTATACCAGCCCCAGTCTTGCCGGAACTGTAGCGGCAGTTAAAGCGGGTTTGGGTATCACAGTCCTACCCCAAAACATGTTGCCCATCGGTATTCAGTCTATTCGTTATGAGCTGAAACTACCAGAATTGGCCGACGCAGAACTTGCGCTTATAAGGCGCAACGGAATCTCGAAGGCTGGAGAAATGCTGGCCGAGCACATCATCTCCAGTCTGGAAAGCGTAGCAAATTAAATTGAATTTTTGGAACTGACTTGGCATTTAAATCGGGATAAATTTTAAATTGAATTAAGCAACTATGCCATTGTTGTTGAAACACGTTGGTTCGGTTTTGGCTTGCATAAGTTGAGTATATAAAACATGAGCAAACAAAACTGCTTGCCACTCCTAAATTGTCATACCTTGACATCCCGCCCTGCCCCCGCCATTTCTCAGATATGTCCTTACCCTCCCTCAAAATTCTCCTCACGGCCCCGCGTGGTTTTTGCGCTGGTGTTGTTCGTGCCATTGATATTGTGGAGCGCGCGCTCGAGCTTTATGGCGCGCCGGTTTATGTGCGCCATGAGATTGTGCATAATAAATACGTGGTTGATGATCTTAAATCCAAGGGTGCGATTTTTGTGGATGAGCTGGATGAGATTCCACCGGGTGATCATCCTGTGGTGTTCTCGGCGCATGGTGTTCCAAAATCAGTGCCCGCCGAAGCCCAACGCCGCGCCATGTTTCAGATTGATGCCACGTGTCCCCTCGTCACCAAAGTTCACATGGAAGCGCTGCGCCATCATGAACAAGGTCTCGAGCTCATTTTGATCGGCCATAAGAACCACCCCGAAGTCATCGGCACTATGGGCCAGCTTCCCGCTGGTGCAATCACGCTGATTGAAACCGCCGAAGATGCAGAGCTGGTTCCGGTTCGTGACCCTTCAAAGCTTGCCTACGTCACGCAAACCACGCTTTCGGTTGATGACACCAAAGATGTGATTGCGGTTTTGCAAATGCGTTTTCCCGCTATCAAAGGCCCGCTGAAAGAAGACATTTGCTACGCCACAACCAACCGCCAAGATGCGGTTAAATCCATCGCCGATAAAATCGAACTGCTGATCGTGGTCGGCGCGCCCAATTCATCAAACTCCCTGAGACTTGTTGAAGTGGGTGAAAAGAGTGGTTGCCCGCGTGGGCTCCTTGTTCAACGCGCCACTGATTTGGATTGGAGTACGCTGCAAGGTTTATCGACCATTGGCCTCTCGGCTGGTGCATCCGCCCCTGAAATTCTCGTCAATGAAATCATCGACGCGTTTCGAGGCCACTATGACGTGTCGGTTGAAAAAGTGGTTTTGCGCGAAGAAAATGTGTCGTTCAAATTGCCACGTGAACTGCGCCCTGCCCAGCCCGCTCTATGAGCAAGGGTAAAGTTATCATTCATACCGATGGTGCTTGCTCCGTCAATCCCGGCCCCGGCGGCTGGGGCGCTATTTTGGATTATAACGGCACGCGCAAAGAAATTTATGGCGGCGAAAAACAAAGCACCAATAACCGCATGGAACTGAAAGCGGCCATTGAAGCGCTGAATGTTTTGAAGCGTAGCTGTGATGTTGAGATGCATGTGGACTCGCAATATGTGAAAGATGGCATCACCAAGTGGATCCATGGCTGGAAACGCAATGGCTGGAAAACTGCTGATAAAAAACCCGTTAAAAATGTTGAACTTTGGCAGGCGCTGGACGAAGCCATTCAGCGCCATGAAATATCGTGGCATTGGGTCAAAGGCCACGCCGGCCACCCTGAAAATGAACGCGCCGATGAATTGGCGCGGCAAGGGATCGCGGATATGAGGAAAATTTAGCACGGAGCGTAGTGAGTTTTAGTTCAACTTTTACAACGCCGTCATTCCCGCGAAAGCGGGAATCTCTGTTTTCTGGCCCCCAAAACGCGGATGCCCGCTTTCGCGGGCATGACGATTTGAGTAAGTTAACTAAATAGAATTGGAAAAAATCTTAAAACCCAATTGTGGAGTGTACTGGTATATAGCCACATCACCGTACGGTGTCAAGGACTATTTTTAAAATATTAGGATTTTTTATAATTGTTCTAAAATTGTTTCAGCACCAGACACTTTCACCCCCGGCCCACCTTCGACATTGAGATGCGTTAAAACACCATTTTCCACAATCATCGAATAACGGCTCGAGCGAAGCCCCATGTCTGCAACAGTCAAATCTTTTTCCAACCCAACAGCTTTGGCAAATGTGGCGTTGCCATCGGCCAACATCACAATCTTGCCGTCAGCACCCGTGCTCTTGCCCCAGGCATTCATGACGTCAACATCATTGACGGATGTGCAAGCAATCATATCGACGCCCTTGGCTTTGATAGCATCAAAATTTGCGAGGAAGCTCGGCATATGGGCATTTGTGCAGGTTCCCGTGAAAGCGCCGGGCACGGCAAACAACACAACTTTGCGTCCGTTGAAAAGACCATCAGTGGTCATTTCGCTTTTTCCGTCTGCGGTCATCACTTTGAATGTTGCAGCTGGAATCTTATCACCAATTTGAATTGTCATGTTTGTCCCTTAATTTGAAAAAGAGACTTAAGCGACCATGATGCGCTGTTCAAGCCCCTGCCCGTTTATGTTGGCTGTTATACGAAGTTCCACACCCTTCAGTTCACTGTCGTTTTTCAATCCAGCGACCTTAAGCGAGGCATTAGTCCCGTCGCTGTCAAATTCAGGTTGGCCAAAATAAAAATTGTCAGGGCCTTCAATAAAAATATCACTTATTTGATTGACTAGGTCGAGGCGCAAATACTTATCACGAACTGAAGCGGTTTTTACAATTGCCCCAACCTTCGGAACAAGGCTGCGCCACTTTGCAATCATCGCCGCTTCTGCTGTCGGAGCAGATTTTGGTGAGAAATTCAACATTCCATCAAACTTGGCAGGCGTGCACACTTTTTGGCACACACCAAAGAACGAAGAGAAATGCACACTCCAAGGATAACCCACATCTTTGGGTGTTACTGTGATTGGAAATAGAACTTCATCATGATAACCAAACGCTGTTCCGCTCTCATCCACAATCCGCAGTGGCAAAGGGAAATCAACTGTCATACTGCCCAAATTCGAATTTGGTTCAGCCGTGATTGATGGCGGCACACCCGCATCGCCGGGATTGCGCCAATAGGTTTTCCAATCTTTTTCCAATTTGATATAAAGCCCTGCGGAATAGGCCTTGCCATCAAAATTGCCGACAAGGAATTGCGCAGTCCAAGGTACGCCAGCGCGGGCACTACCGATTAAAGGCAGGGCCACAAAAGAAGAAATGAAAAAACGTCGATTCATGATTTCAACATAGTCGGCTGGCAATTCAATTGCCAGTCACCTTCCTGTTAGCGCGAAAAGCGATTATGTTACCATTATGAGCCGAAGACCCACACTTAAAGGTAAACTTCTAATCGCCATGCCCAGCATTCAAGGCGATTGGTTCAGCCATTCCGTGGTGTTTTTGTGCGAGCACAGTGCTGATGGGGCAATGGGGCTTGTGCTCAACAAACCAGCACCACAAATGTATTTTGCTGATTTGGCCGAGAAACTGGAATTGGGCAGGGCCATCCCCGAGCACATATTGCTCCAACCCATCATGTTGGGTGGGCCTGTTAAAACTTTTCAGGGCTTTGTGTTGCACAGTTCAGACTTCACCGCAGAAGGGTCGCACCGGATTACGGGTGACTTCAACCTCAATACGACCGTGGAAATTTTAAAAGCCGTTGCCCTTGGCAAGGGCCCGCGCCGCCAACTCATTGCGCTTGGCTATGCAGGCTGGGCCGCTGGCCAACTTGATAGCGAGATTCTGAGTAATGGCTGGTTGCATTGCGATGCTGACCCAGATCTGGTGTTCGGCCATAAAGCAGAAGGGCTGCATCACGCAGCCCTTGCCAAACTCGGTGTTGACCCTCGGATGTTATCATCCGAAGCGGGCCACGCCTAAATTAGTCTTTAGCGCGTTCCACATAAGACCCGTCATTGGTATCAACCACAATGCGCGTGCCCACGTTAATATGCGGCGGCACCAAGGTGCGCACGCCATTGCTCAGCATCGCTGGCTTGAATGATGAAGACGCCGTTTGATTTTTAATCGCGGGCTCGCAATCCGTAATTTCCAAAGTCACACGTGGCGGAATTTCAATTGAAATCGGGCCATCATTAAACATCGCAATTTGGCATTCCATGCCTTCTTGCAGATAAGGCGCATTATCGCCCACCATGTCAGTGTGCAGCGGCACTTGCTCAAAGCTTTCAGGATTCATAAACACGTAGTTGTCGCCATCCTGATACAAATAAGTGTGCATAATGGTTTCAACAAAGGCGCGTTCCATCGCATCAGTGGTTTTGTAGCGCACCACAGTTTTCACGCCGTCTGAAATGCGGCGCATATCAATCGTGGTCGTCGGCGTGCCCTTGCCGGGGTGCATGGATTCGGCTTTTAAAACGATGTAAAGCTTGCCATCTTCATGCTCGATCACATTGCCTTTACGGACGCCCGAGGCGATAACTTTAACCAATTGCTGCTCTCACTTTTAAAATCTGTTGTGCGCGGCTATTAGCAGCATGAACCTTGAAAGCCAACCCCTGTGCCAAACCCCGAAAACCGCTGGTTTCACCCCAGCCGCCATGAAGACCGCAGGCCATTTTTGTTGGCTCGGAACAAGATTATTGCAGCTTGCCGCACATGGTTTGCTGAGCGAGATTTCCTGGAGGTTGATACGCCAGCGCTGCAAGTATCGCCCGGCAATGAAGCCCATCTCCACGCTTTTAAAACCACGCTGATTGGCAATGATGGTGCTGGCGTGGATCGTTATCTCCACACCTCGCCGGAATTTGCCTGTAAAAAATTATTGGCTGCTGGCGAGAAGCGCATTTTCAATTTAGGTCATGTGTTCCGCAACCGCGAACGAACCTTGACCCATGCGCCTGAGTTCACGATGCTTGAATGGTACCGAGTCCAAGAAGATTACAAAGTTATTATCGAAGACACGATTGCACTCGTCCGTTTGGCGGCCTCTACTGCCCGCCAAAAGCAATTTAATTGGCGTGAACGCCTATGCGATCCTTTCGAACAAGCCGAATGGTTAAGCGTTGCTGATGCTTTTCAAAAATTCGCAAGCGTTGATTTACTCAGTACACTGAGTAATAATAAATCAAACCGTGATTCCTTGGCGGCCCAATCCCCCGTCGCATTTCAAACAGACGAAAGCTGGAGCGATATATTCAGCCGTATCTTGGTTGAAAAAGTCGAACCCAACCTCGGTAATGGCCGCATTACGGTTCTCTACGAATACCCTGCCTGCGAAGCGGCCCTCGCCCGTACCTGCGCCCATGATGCCCGCGTTGCCGAACGCTTCGAGCTCTATGCTTGCGGCGTCGAACTGGCCAACGGCTTTGGCGAGTTGACCGACGCAGTCGAACAACGCCGCCGCTTTGAAGACGAAATGGAAATCAAACAACGGCTTTACGGCGAGCGCTATCCGATTGATGAGGAATTGCTTGAAGCATTAGCGATGATGCCAGATGCATCTGGCGTGGCGCTGGGGTTAGACCGATTGATTATGCTGGCGGCTGGCGCAACGCGGATTGATCAAGTGCAGTGGGTTCCGGTTTCTTAGATTTCGACTCGTACCGATAAGTTTTCATCTAGCGCTGCAGTCGATCAATTCGATTTAATAAAAAGTAATATTCGTCACCCCGTCGAAGGACGGGGTTGGGCTCATCACCTCGATCAAAGCCCAATCCCCTGAGTTGGCAGGGATGACGATTTTGGTGAGAGTTGTTTTCTTATAACTTTTTGAACCTACCCCAACCCCATTCTCGCCAAAACCTGCTTCACACTCTTGGCCATTTTCTCCACAATCTCTGCCAGCTCTGCATCAGTGGCATTATAGGGCGGAGCTAAGATTACCACGTCACCATTTACGCCGTCGGCGTTACCGCCTACGGGGTAGCAGATCAGGCCGTTTTGCAAGGCTTGTTGGCGGATTTGCATGAAAAGTTTCAAACTTGCACCAAAGGGTTTTTTGGTTGTGCGATTTTGCACAAGCTCGGTGGCGATGAAATAGCCACGCCCCCGAACATCGCCCACGGCTTCTACGTCGGAGAAGGCATCAGCCAGCATCGCTTTGAATTTCATTTCGTTGGCACTCACGCGTTCCACCAATTTCTCGCGCGTCACAATTTTCTGCACCGCAACACCGGCTGCACAACAGGCGGTGTGGCCTGTGAAAGTGTGGCCAGTTTGAGGAATGTGGCCAAATGCAGCGCTGACTTTGTCTGAATAAATCGCAGCCCCCAGCGGCAGATAGCCAGCGGCGAGACCTTTGGCGATGGACATGATGTCAGGCTCAACGCCGTCTTTTTCAAGTGCGCGCCATGTGCCTGTGCGCCCTGCGCCGCACATGACTTCATCGGAAATCATCAAAACGCCGTGCCGATCACAAATCTCGCGCACACGTTTTGCATATCCGACAGGGGCAGGCACGCAGCCGCCCGCCGCACCCACTACGGGTTCAAAGATGAAGGCGGCGATGTTTTTTGCGCCTGCCTTTAAAATTGCATCTTCCAATTCCTTGGCGCTCGCCTCGCCCACGGTTTCCGCTGTTGAGCCTTCGATAGGGCGATAGGTGTTGGTGGGTGAAAGGCGGATCACGTCGAGAAGCGAGCCTTCAAAGGCCAATTTGCGTTCGAGGAAACCGGACACAGACAAAGCACCAAGTGTGTTGCCATGCCATGATCTTTCGCGGGCGATGAATTTGCGGCGGCTAATATCGCCGCGCGCATAATGATATTGCAGCGCCAGCTTCAAGCAGCTTTCAACTGCTTCCGAGCCGCCGGTCACAAAGACCATGTGTTTCAATGTGCCGCCACAGCGCGCAGTGATAATTTCGGTCAATTCTTCCAGCGCATCAGTTGTGAAATTATAACGATAGCCATGGGCGATGCGACCAAGCTGATCGGCAACGGCCGCATTCACCTCTTCATTGCCATGACCGATGCAATAAACGGCGGGGCCGCCGGAGCCATCGATATATTGCTTGCCGTCCGCGTCATAAAGATAAGAACCTTTGGCCCATGAAACTTTAGGCATGTTTCCGGTGGAATGGATGGAGGCGGGCAATGGCGATTGGTTGTTCATTTTGTTCTTCATGGGGATTGATGTTTCCTGAAACTGTCTTAGCATGAGATTTTGATTTTGGGATGGGCTAATGGGTTTTCGCGTGCGGCCAATGAAGGCGGGGGAAGAGGATGCAGTTGCCGTTCTCATCCGCCAAATGCCCAAGGATATTGGCCTTGACGTGGTGCCGCTGATCACCGGGCAGAACCTGCGCGAGTGCAAAGATGTGGCGCAGGTGACCGTTATCGAAGATACCGGCCAAATGTTGGGTGTATGCCTTTGGGCCATGACCTATTCATCTTGGCGGGGATCCCGTGGGATCTATATCAGTGATCTTTACGTCATGCCATTTGCACGCGGGAAACACGTGGGTGAAAAATTGCTGGTTGGAACAATTCGCGAGGCCCAAAAACATGGCGCTGGTTTTATCAAGATGGAAGTTGATGCAACTAACAGCAATGCTGCACGTTTTTATCAGCGGCTTGGTTTTAAGCACAAAAGTGATGACCAAATATTTATTTTAGAGCCAGATGCATTTGTAATGCTGGCCAAGGGAGAATGAGACATGACGATTAAAACTGTAGGCCTGATTGGCGTTGGTCTGATGGGCCATGGCATTGGCAAAAATATTTTGGCTAAGGGATTTAAGCTGAATGTGTTGGCGCATAAAAACCGCGCTCCAGTTGAAAGTTTAGTTTCTATGGGCGCGCATGAAGCCCACACCATTGCTGAAATCGCACATGCTTCGGATATGGTCATTCTGGTGGTGACAGGAACGCCGCAAGTTGAAGAGATTGTGTTGGGCGAAGAAGGTCTGTTGAAGCATGGACGCGAAGGTTTGATCATCGCGGATTGCTCAACCGCTGAACCTTCTTCTACCATGCGCATTGTGGCCAAGGCCGCTGAACACGGCATCACGTTCATGGATACGCCGATGACGCGAACACCAAACGAGGCAGAGGCCGGAAAACTGGGGCTTATGGTGGGTGGTGAAGCGGCCATATTGGAAATGATCAGACCCGTGCTCAGTTGTTTTGCCGAACTCATTGTGCACACCGGTGCTGTGGGCACAGGGCACCAAGTGAAGTTGCTCAATAATTTCTTATCTCTCGGCCATGCGGCTATTGCAGCTGAGGCTATAACCGTGGCGGCAAAGGCCGGTGTTGATATGAAAGCCTTGCGCGAGGTAATCATGGGAGGCGGCGCTTCATCAGTGATGTTTGGACGCCTGATCAATGTGCCCTTATCTGATGATGACACACAGCTAAAATTTGCTATTCGCAATGCCAGAAAGGATTTGCGCTATTACACGAACATGACCGAGCAAATGCCCGTTGCCTCATTCATGGCCGAGCAAGTCCACCAGACTTATGTGCTGGCTGATACACTTGGTTACGGAGACCGCTATGTGCCGCGCATTATTGACATGATGATGAAGCTGGCGGGGATTGAGAAATAATTTAGCGTCCGCGTTTTTTGGCAGGTTTCGGCTTAACTTTTTTTGTCGCAACCTTAGGAGGCGACTTGCGCACGACTTTTTTTGGCTTTGCGAGAGGCGTTCGTGGCACGGAAAAAATAGACGGCAAAAGCTCCGGCATGTTATCATCCTCCTCGCTTTGATCACCGATGAAGATTGGCATGTTGCGCCGCAAAGGCGATGGCAAAGCCAATGTAGCCCGCAGCTTGTCCACGCTAAAGCCCACGTCTGGGTCGTCGGTTTTGACGCGACGCGTTGGAAGATTTGGCAATATATTCTGTTCCAAAATTTCTGCATCGTTGGCAACTTTACGCGGCAGAACTTGTAACATCTCAGCCACATCCGCGGCGGTCATTGGTTGACCGATCAAGTAGCCCTGTCCTAGATCACAGCCCAGTAAGGCGAGATTATCAATCTGGTCTTGGTCCTCAATGCCTTCGGCAACGACTACCATATTAAGTCGGTGCGCCAGATCCGTTATCGTTGTGATAATCGTAGCACTTCGCTCATCATAGATTTCGGGGTCAATGAAGGAGCGATCAATCTTCAACGTATCGAATGGAAAATCACGCAAACTCGAAAGACTCGAAAAGCCGGTTCCAAAGTCATCGCAAGAAAGACCTACGCCAATGCTGCGCAGTTGTTGCAGCAATTTCGCAGTCTTTTGCGGTTGACGCATGATGACGGATTCCGTGACCTCGATTTTTAAACTGCCGAGTGAAAGGGTTTCACGGTTGATCACATCTTGAACTTGCTTCAAGAAGTCTTTGTTGGTCAGTTGACTTGCTGAAACATTTACGGCCACGAAGAAAAAATTGTCGCGGCGTAAAACACGTTGCCAGATGCCCAACTGACGCGCTGCTGTTGCCAATACAAACTGGCCAATTTCGGCGATCAATTCCGCTTTTTCGGCAAGCTCTATAAATTGCAATGGTGGCAACAGCCCTTGGCTCGGATGACGCCACCTTGCTAAGGCTTCAAAGCCCGCTACTTCCATTGTACTCAGATATGAAATGGGCTGGTAGTGCACCTCAATTTCATCATTGCCAATGGCGCGGCGCAAATCTGATTCCAAACTCAGCTCGGCGGCGCGGTCATCTTTCAGGCTTGCATTGAACGTCACAATTTTTGCGTTGCCTGCTTGTTGTGCTTGTAGCAACGCCGTTGTCGCTTGCTGCATCATCGCAAGCGCTGTGCCACCAGCCATATTAATGCCTGACAGACCAATGCTTGCAAAGAGGCTGATTTCCTGATGCCGGACGGAGATGGGCTTACTTAAGCTTTTGGTTATATCCGCTGCTAGAGCGGCAGCGCTTCTTCTGGCAATTGCATCAACAGCCATTACAGCGAATTGGCTTCCAGAAATGCGCGCAACCGTTTCATCGTTCTCAATGACTTCGCTGATGCGGGTTCCAGCGATTTTTAAAAGCTGGTCGCCAAACTCATGACCCAATGCATCGTTGAGCGTTTTTAAACGGTCAATATCCACCAATAGAATTCGAAATGGCAACGCCATAGTTTTCTTAAGTTCGCGCTCAATACGGTCAATAAACAAAACGCGGTTTGGTAAGCCGGTCACCGTATCATGCACAGCATCGGTGACTAATCTTTCTTCGGCTTCCTTATCTTTGGTAATATCTGTCAAAGTTCCGATACAGCGATCAAGTTTCTGACCGGGGCCTGGCACCCAGCGGGCGCGCAACAAATACCAGCGATACGCTCCATCACCTGTGCGCAGCCGTAATTCGCGCAGAACCAATTGCCCTGCACGCTTGTCAGCATCTTCGACAACAGTCATGTAGTTGGCAATATCTTGCGGGTGCAAAGTTTGAATTAGCGCATTCTGTGCGTTGGTTTGCCATAATTGCGCGGGGAGACCCAAGCTGCGCGGCAAATCATCGCCGATGCTCAGTTGATTTTCATAAGGCTGCCACTCCCACAGCGAATGGCCAGCACTTGCGAGGGCAAGGCTGCGTCTGCTTGAATCCGTGATGAACGGTTTGGCGTTCAAGCCATGGCTAAACAAGAATTTAAGCAGGATTGTCACTAACACAACGTTTGAAGCTGCCAATGCGCCTTGCAAAATTGGCGATAATAAATTTACCGTGTCTGATACATTACAGACAATGCCTGCAAATACCGTCCAGGTGAGCAGGCTGATCCAAAAAATCATGTCGGGATCAACTATTCCAGTTTCCTTTCTGCGATTGAGGAATGTTATCGTAACGCCTGAGATAGCAAGCAATGCAAAACCTAACCTTGCAATTGTGGAGGCGCGAATGGGTTCAGCCAACGCATAGACTGCATTGGCCAGCATCAAGCCACCAATGAACAGTACAAAAAAACCAGTCACTGGCGAGAATTTACCCACTCGCGTAAAGGTCAGAACGCAGATCGCCAAACTTGTTGCAAACAAAGATTCCACTAACCCACGTAGAATATTATCATCAATACCGAGCTTCGGAAAAAGATAAATCAGTGACGAAAGGTGGCCCGACTCAAACGCGATGAAGATGAGAGAGGTTAAAGCAAAAGTAGAGGCGCTCAGGAAAACGCTATGCGGCCTAAAGCCATAAATTGCCAAAATGCCGAAAGCCACGAGCAATGCGACACCAAACACTAGACCGTCAAAAAACGTGATCTGCCCTTGGCGCTCCACCCAAAATTGCCGCTGCCAAAGGGTTGATTTCAGGTCGACAGTTGGGCTTTCAATGGCAATGTTAAATATCTCTTTTGGCAAGACATGAAAACTAAAGGTCGTCGAAACTGGATTGTAATTTGCACTTAGCTCTTGCCCATTGGTGGCGGCAGCGCTGATGACTGGATTTGCAATGGGCCTGACAGGCAGAATGCCCGAGCCAACGAAGGGTTGGACCTCAATGTCCATCACAAAATCAAGTGGCTGATCTGTGGTGTTTTGAAATGAAAAGAGCGACCAGAAGAAAGTCGGGCCCGGCCCCTTTGCTTCAAGGGACACGGTTTTAGGATCGCCGGGGCCTTGCAGTGAAATCTTTGATCTCTCAGCTGCGATAGGGCTTCGATAGTTTGAAAGATCAACTTGAATCGTTTTGGCATTGACGTCGAGTATTGCATCAGCGAACACTGGATTTAAATGCGCAAGCAGAAGCAAGACGACAAAAAACGCCGCGCAAATCGACCATCTAATAATGCGAATTGTGCCCAAGCGAATCATAAAACCAATCTAGCCGCGATACGACTTCAAGGCGATTCTCAGTTCAAAGTTTTAAATCGGGCAAATAACAGGTGATCTTCCCAGCGTCCGGCGATTTTAATATAACTTGGAGCATAGCCCTCTTGATTAAAGCCAGACGATTCAAGTAACCTTTTTGAGGCCGCGTTGCGGGGCAAGCAGGCTGCTTCAATGCGGTGAAGGGCCAGCGTTTCAAAACTATGTGTCATAATCAAATTCAAAGCTTCGGTCATATAACCTTGCATGGCAAATTTCATGCCAATCCAATAGCCAAGCGTGGCGGATTGTTCAGCTCCCCTGCGCACATGACTTAAGCTTATCGCGCCAACCAGTTGATTTTCGGTGGTTTCAAAAATGAAGAAGGCGTAGCCATGATCGCGCGCGGCCCAATCATTGTAGACATTCAATCGCCTACGGAAAGACCTACGGGTAAATTCTTCTTCGTTCCACGTCGGTTCCCATGGTTCAAGAAATTTGCGGCTTTCTTGGCGCAGCTGTGCCCATTGTTTAAAATCGCCCATAACTGGTGGGCGGACAAGGATGCGATTGCCGATGAGAACTGGCCCACGCCGCAATGTTCCAAACAACCACAAGGCGCTTCAGGCAAATCTTGCGGCCAGTGCCGCGTGGTTTTCGAGCGCCGAAAGTTGGCCGACCGCACTTAATGAAGGAGGTGCTGATTTGAAAATCTCTTTGGCAAGTTCGCGAACCTGTTCAACAGTTACGGCTTCGATCCTTTTAATAAGCGTCGCCATTTCGGGCACTTCGCCGAATGCTAGGAATTGCCTGGCGATTTGATCGGCTCTGGATGATGCGCTCTCGAGGTTCATCACAATGCTGGTTTTGAGTTGGGCTTTGGCACGGTCGATTTCTTTTTCGGTAATTTCGTCAACCATCGACAACATGACTTTGGCGGTGACCTCAAGCAAATCGGGGGTGTGGTCTGGTGATGTGGCGGCATAAACGCCGAGTTGGCCTGTATCTTCGTAAGTCGTGCCAAATGCGAACACGCTGTAACAAAGACCGCGTTTTTCGCGCACCTCTTGGAACAGCCTAGAAGACATGCCGCCGCCTAATATGCTGGCCAAAACCTGCAATTGGTAAACGCGGGTATCGCGGTAATTAGGAGCTGGAAAGGACAAGACCAAATGAGTTTGGTCGAGGGGCTTTTGCTCGGTCTGGGCAGTGCCAGCAAATGTTGGTGGTTGGCGCTGAGGTGCATAGCCTTGTGGGATGTGGCCAAAATGTTTTGTTGCAGCGGCTGTGAAGTCAGCGTGGTTCACATTGCCCGTGGCACAAATAACAATGCGCGAGGCCCAATAATTCCGGTCACGCCAAGACACCATTTGCTCGCGCGTCATGTTTTGCACGAGTTCGGACGTCCCTAAAATAGAGCGGCCTAATGGATGATCACCATAAGAAGCGGCTTGAGCTAAATCGAAAACCAGATCATCGGGTTGGTCTTTTGAGGCGGCGATTTCTTGCAAGATCACATCGCGCTCGCGGTCTAACTCATCGGCATCAAGAGTGGATTCAGTAAAAATATCAGCCAGAATATCAAGTGCCAGAGGCCAGTCAGCCTTTAACGTTCGTGCATAATAAGTCGTAGTTTCCATGCCGGTTGCAGCGTTGATTTCGCCGCCCGCACTTTCTATTTCTTCGGCAATATCTTGCGCACTGCGTCGCTTGGTACCTTTGAAGGCCATGTGTTCGAGAAAATGTGCAACGCCATTTTCCTCGGGGTTTTCGTCACGGGCACCAGCTTTGATCCAGATCCCTAAAGCAACCGATTCCAAATGCGGCATGTTATGCGTCAGCACATGCAGGCCATTTGGCAATTTTGAAATTTCAACCGACATTTACGCTCCCATTCGACACTGCGCTATTTTGCGCCAGCTTCAAGCATGGAAAAGGATATAGGCCTTCACGTCCGCTTCGCTGTTTGGAAGTACTTTGAAGGTTTCTTTCGCGTTCATCAAGTAGGATAAACGTTGAGGTAAATTTGGTCTGACTTTTGTTGCGGCCTCCACGGCATCTGGGAATTTGGCGGGGTGGGCCGTGGCCAGCGTGACCATGGGCGAATTTGTGCTGGTTTTTTGAGCAACGGCATAACCCACCGCAGTGTGCGGATCGAGCAACTCGCCCGTTTCAGCCAAAACCTTGGCCATGGTTTTTGCAGCGTCAGCGTCTGATGTGGCGTTTGAATCAAATTCTACGCGTATGGATTTGATGGCGCCTGATTGCAATGTGAATGCGCCTGACTGCTTCAGAGATTCCATCGCGTTTCGCACAGCGCTGGGATCATTGTTGTTGGCGAGATAAACCAGTCGCTCAAAATTACTGGAAACTTGAATATCCATCGAAGGACTGGTGGTGGCGTGAACGCCAGTCACGGTGTAACTGCCAGTCTTCAATGTTCGGTCAAGAATATCATTGCTGTTGGTGGCGATTACCAAGCGGTCAATATCCAGCCCCATGCGCTTAGCGGCTAGGCCCGCAAAGATATTGCCGAAATTTCCTGTCGGAACTGTGAAACTTACAGCGCGGTCGGGGGCGCCCAATTGCAGGGCGGCATAAAAATAATAGACAATCTGCGCCATGATGCGGGCCCAGTTGATCGAGTTCACGCCAGCAAGGCCTACATCATCACGGAACTTCAAATCATTAAACAGAGCTTTGACGATGGCCTGGCAGTCATCGAAGTTCCCTTCAATGGCAATGTTGTGAACTGATGGGCTGGTGACAGTGGTCATCTGGCGGCGTTGCACATCCGATACGAGGCCGTGTGGATGCAGAATAAAAATGCTGGCGTTTTTGGAATGTTGGAAGGCATCAATGGCTGCACCACCTGTATCGCCCGATGTTGCGCCGATGACCACGGCTTTGCGCTTCTGTTTGGCCAGCGACCAATCCATCATGCGCGATAAAAGCTGCATCGCTACATCTTTGAAGGCGATGGTTGGGCCATGGAAAAGTTCGAGCAGATATTGGTTCGGGGCCAGTTGTTTCAGCGGTGTGGTTGCCGGGTGATTGAAGGTAGCATAAGCCGCGTCGATCATTTTTCTCAAATCAACATCGGGGATCGAGCCATCGGTGAACTTGCTGACAATTGCAAAAGCTATATCCGCATAAGGCCTTCCGCGCAGGCTCAGCAGTTCTTCGCGTGAGATTTGTGGGAAAGTTTCCGGCACATAAAGCCCGCCATCTCGCGCCAAGCCAGAGAGCATGGCACCTTCAAAATCAAGGACGGGGGCAAGGCCTCGGGTTGAGATGTAGTTCATTATTCGATTTCCAGATTTGTGAGGCCTTTAGCGCGGGCGACACGGCGCATCAAGCGCCAGTCTTTCTCAACGAAAACATATAAAACCCTGCGACCCCTGCCAGAGACGCCGCCATCCCAAACCAAGTTATGGCATAACCCAGGTGATTATTTGCGAGTTCGACTTTCGGCATTTCTGCAGAAGGCACTTCTTGTTCAATGTTGCTTGGCAGTTTTTGCAAAATGAAAGGGGTGACACGGCTTACATCGGTGTTCTTTAGAGTTGCCAACATGGCGGGCGCATCCCACCAATACCAAATGTTTCCCACGACATCATTGTCATTATCAAAAAACCCACGCCCTTTATTGTGATAACGGACCAGACCTTGGATCGTTTGCGGATTTTCATTTAGCTTCATCGGCTGGTTTTCAGCAATTGCCCCCAGATCGACAAGCGCGAAACGGCCATCGTCAGTTTTGAATGGTGCAATGATTTCCCAACCCGGATCACCGTTAAAAGATGTGACTCTGCGGAAATAATTCGTTGGGTCTAATTGTCCGGAGAGTTTGACTTTGAGATATTCAATATCCTCGCCCTGCTCCCGTTTGACCACAGCCTCCGCCAGAGAAATAGGTTCAGCACTCATCCGCTGTTCAAGGCTGGCAATCAATGCCGTCTTCTGCCCAAGGCGTTGCACCTGCCACACACCCAGGCCCAACAAAATGCAGATACCAATTGTACTCGCCAGAACTATCGGCCAGATGCGGGTTTTCATTTCACTTCGCGGCCTTCTTGGGCACCGGTTTTCCATTGTTGCGCCAAGAATGCACCCTTCAAAGGGCGAAGCAAAGCCATCGGCAAAATGATCAGTGTGGGGATTGCGATGAGTGCATGCACCCAATATGGCGGGCTGTAGGCCACCTCAACGCCGAGGATTGAACCCACGCCGAAAATACAAGCAAAGAGCATAACAAACCATGCTGCGGCATCGCCTGAATCGGCGAAAGAATATGAAAGTTCGCAATTGCTGCAGGATTTTGCGACCGTTAAATACCCCGCGAACAGATTGCCCTTGCCACATCGCGGGCATTTTCCGGCAAGGCCAGTTTTGAGGGGAGAGAGGTCAGGGTAAAAGTTTTCGGTCATTGTCGTTTCCAAAAATAAAGGCCGCCAGCTGAAAGCGAGCGGCCTTTTTTCAAATTTCAAACACACTACTCAATCGGCATCAGGCCGCCATGTGAGCCCCAGATATAGATCGCGGCGAACAGAAACAGCCAGACAACGTCCACGAAATGCCAATACCAAGCGGCGGCTTCGAAGCCAAAATGTTGGGTGGGTGTGAAATCGCCTTTCCATGCGCGGTATAAGCAGACCATCAAAAAGATTGTTCCGATGATCACATGAAAGCCGTGAAAACCCGTGGCCATGAAGAAGGTGGAACCATAGATATTTCCGGTGAAGGTAAACGCCGCGTGGGCATATTCCCATGCTTGCACACAAGTGAAGAGCAGGCCCAAGACCACGGTAATGATCAGGCCATTGATCAGACCTTTGCGATCGTTGTTGAGCAGTGCGTGATGCGCCCAAGTGACTGTGGTGCCGGACGTCAGCAGAATAAGTGTATTGACCAGTGGCAAGTGAAACGGGTCAAAAACTGTGGTGCCTTGAGGTGGCCATATGCCGCCCGTGACGGCCACACGCGCGGCCAATTTGGCTTCGCCTGCAAACAAGCTGGCATCAAAGAAGGCCCAAAACCACGCCACGAAGAACATCACTTCAGACGCGATAAACATCAACATGCCATAACGCAGGTGAAGACCAACAACGGGGGTGTGATCACCCGCATGAGCTTCTTTGATCACGTCGCGCCACCACATAAACATGGTGTAGAGCACGAGAATGAAACCGAGTGACATAATCATCACGGCCGGTGTGTGCATGGGATCGGGCGGTAATTTCAAAACAGCGCGTGCTTCAGATGATGACTGATGGTGCATAAAATTGATTGCACCAATGGCCAAAATAAAAGCTGAAGCAGCACCTACAAAGGGCCAAGGGCTTGGGGCTACCAAGTGGTAATCGTGGTGTTTGCCATGCGCGTCGGCCATCGTCGTCTCCTTAAATCAATTCGAGTTCGCCACCGACTTGCTTTGAACAGCAGGATCAGTGGCGGGATAAAATGTGTAAGATAAAGTAATTTCTTTGATGTTCCTGGCGTCTGCGTCATCAAGCAAAGCTGGATCTACGAAGAAAGAGACTGGCAGTTCCTCTGCCTGACCCGCTTTCAAAGTTTGCTTGGTAAAGCAGAAGCATTGGATCTTGTCGAAGAAAGCGCCAGCACTAGCGGGCGACACATTGAATACAGCCGTTCCTGTATTGGTGTTCGAGCCGATGTTGCGGGCATCATAATAGGCCATGTTCTGCTCGCCGATCTTCACCTTCATTACATTTTGACGCGGGTGAAACTCCCATGGCAGGCCCGAGGAGGTGTTGGCATCAAACCGCACCATGATGAATTGGTCGGTGGCTTTATCTGGCGCTTTTTCAGCGCGCTGGGTTGTGCCACCAAAGCCTGTTGCTTTGCAGAAAGCTTTGTAGAATGGAACAGCGGCATAGGACAGGCCGATCATTCCAACAAAAACCCCTGCAGCAATCAAGGCGACACGAAGGTTTTTGCTTGGTAAGGCAGCCATCACATTGCCCCTCCCAAACGCACAAGGGTTGTGATGAAAAATAGAATAATCAGCCCAACCAGACACCACGCCATAACTTTTGCCCTGCCTCTGCGGCGTTTGAGGTCTTCTGGCGAAAAAGCGACCGCTGGTTTTTTCAAATCCATCAGAACACCGCTGCGAATGTTGGTAAGTGGGCGATGCGTTCAATCAAAATCAAAGCAAAAACAGCAAAGAGCCAGTAGATTGAAAATTTGAATAGGGCCTTGCACGCTTTGTTGTTCAACGGGCCTTCTGCCAAACGGTAAACATCAATGGCGCATTTCAGAAACCACGCGGTCAGCAAACCAGCGCCTACTGCATAAAGCATGCCCGCAGTTCCGGTGAGGCAGGGTAAGGCCACGGCAGGGATTGTTAGTATTGAATAGATCAAAATCTGTTTGCGCGTTTCGGGACGGCCAGCAACATTTGGCAACATAGGGATGCCCGCCTTTTCGTAATCACTTTCACTGAACAAGGCCAATGCCCAGAAATGCGGTGGCGTCCACATGAAGATCAGCAGGAACAGACTGATCGAACCCAGATCAATGCCGCCATTTACGGCCGCCCAAGAGATCATGGGAGGGAAAGCCCCCGCAGCGCCGCCAATTACAATGTTTTGCGCCGTCCAGCGCTTGAGGCCCATGGTGTAGACCACGACGTAAAAGAAGATTGTGAAGGCCAGCAATGCGGCTGATTGCCAATTGACGAAGAGTTCCAACATCAACACGGACGCAACAGCGAGTGTAAGGCCAAAGCCCAAGGCTTCGCCCGGCAAAATCGCGCCTGAAGGAATTGGGCGTTTTGAAGTGCGCTTCATTACCGCATCAATATCAGCTTCATACCACATATTCAGCGCGCCAGCAGCGCCAGCACCAATGGCAATACAAAGGATGGTGATAAAGCCCATCCATGGATGGATGTGGCCGGGTGCTGTGACTAGACCCACAATGGCCGTGAAGATGACCAGCGACATGACACGCGGTTTGAGCAATTTAAAATAGTCACCAGATGTGCCTTGGCCGCCTAAGGCTAAGGTTTGGTTGGAAAAATCAGTTTGCTCAATTGTCATCGAATTACTTAATCACCGGCAGCGTGCTGAACTGATGGAATGGGGGTGGGGATGAGAGTGTCCATTCCAGTGTTGTGGCGCCAACGCCCCAAGGATTGTCGGGTGCCTTTACCTTTTTCAAATAGGCCGAGACCATGCCGTAAAGGAATATCAAAACGCCGACAGCTGAAATGTAGGAGCCGTAAGAAGATACGCGGTTCCACCCTTCATAAGCCGCAGGATAGTCCGCATAGCGGCGTGGCATGCCGGCGAGGCCTAAGAAATGCTGTGGGAAGAACACGATGTTCACGCCGATGAAAGTGACCCAGAAATGCAGTTTGGCAATGCGTTCTGAGTACATATAGCCTGTTATTTTTGGGAACCAATAATACCAGCCTGCAAAGATCGCAAACACAGCACCGAGCGACAACACATAGTGGAAGTGAGCGACAACATAATAGGTGTGGTGCAGGGTGCGGTCGACACCAGCATTGGCCAAAACAACGCCCGTCACACCACCCACGGTGAACAAGAAGATGAAGCCAATTGCCCAATACATTGGCGCGCGGAAATCAATTGAGCCGCCCCACATGGTAGCGATCCAAGAGAAAATCTTAACACCCGTTGGCACAGCAATAATCATTGTTGCGGCCACGAAGTAAGCTTGCGTGTCTGCATCAAGGCCAACCGTATACATATGATGAGCCCAAACCACGAAACCGACCACGCCGATTGCGACCATGGCATAGGCCATGCCGAGATAACCAAATACGGGCTTCTTCGAGAAAGTTGAGATCACTTGGCTGATGATGCCGAAGCCCGGCAAAATCAGAATATAAACTTCAGGGTGACCGAAGAACCAAAAGAGATGTTGGAACAGCAATGGATCGCCGCCCTTTGATGGCACGAAGAATGATGTGCCGAAGTTACGGTCGGTCAACAACATGGTGATGGCGCCAGCTAGAACTGGCAGCGATAACAGCAGCAGGAACACAGTCACTAAAACTGACCACACAAACAATGGCATTTTGTGAAGTGTCATGCCTGGCGCGCGCATATTAAAAATTGTGGTGATGAAGTTAATTGCGCCTAGAATTGATGAAGCGCCTGCCAAATGGATCGACAGAATTGCAAAATCCATCGCTGGGCCGGGGGTGCCCGCTGTCGAAGACAGAGGTGGATAAATCGTCCAACCACCGCCAACGCCATACATTCCGGATGGTCCCTCCGCGAACATCGAAAGCATCAGCAACAAAAATGCCGGGATCAACAACCAGAAAGAAATATTATTCATGCGCGGGAAAGCCATGTCAGGCGCACCAATCATCAACGGCACAAACCAGTTGCCAAAGCCGCCGATCATCGCAGGCATCACCATGAAGAAGATCATAATGAGGCCATGAGCCGTGACGAACACGTTATACATTTGCATGCCGTTATCCAGCAAGCCTTGCTCGTAAGCTAATTTTTTTGCTGGGTCGGTCACTGTAGCGGGATCAGGAAGCGAGTAGACCATCTGGGCCAGGCCATGGAAAATCTGGATGCCGGGCTGCTGCAATTCCATCCGCATTAAAACAGAAAGGAAACCACCAAGCACACCTGCCATAATGGCAAACCACAAATACATTGTGCCAATATCTTTATGGTTGGTTGAATAGACATAGCGCCGCCAGCCGGTTGGATCATGTGAATGATCATCGTGAGCGTGATCGTCTTTTACTGCGTAAGCCATGGCCATGATTTTTGCCTCTTTGCTTTATTAGTTTGAAGCGACGGCTGGAGCGGCCGGCTTAATGGATCTTAAAAATATTTGCATATCTTCAGGTTTCGGACTGGTCTTAATCATATCAGCCCATTTTGCCAGCGTGGAATCGTCGACAGCCCAGACTTCAATTGGCATTTGCGAATGATATTTACCGCACAGTGAGTAGCACTCGCCATAGTAAATTCCCGTCTTGGTGACTTTAAACCAATCTTCGTTCAAACGACCGGGTATTGCATCCATCTGCATGCCAAAGGACGGGACAGCCCAACCGTGGATAATGCCTTCAGGGTCAGACGTGACAATCAGCTTTACGACCTTGTTCACAGGGACAAGTACTGGCATGTCTGTCGATAGGAGATAAGGTTGACCGTCTAAATCAGCTTGTTCTTTCGGCTTTAAATAAGATGTGAATGTTACTTTTGGTGTTTTATCGTCGTTCAAACCGAGATCTGGATATTCATATGTCCAATTCCACTGTGGATTGCCGATCACCTTAATTGTCATATCTGCTGCGGGAATATCGCGCTGTTTATACAGCAAGCGGAAAGACGGAACAGCAATCACCACGAGAATGAGAACAGGAATCACTGTCCAAAGCACTTCAATCAAAGTGTTATGCGTTGTTTTTGAAGGAACAGGATTTGACTTCGCGTTGAACTTAAAGATGACAGTGAGCAAAAGGCCCAGCACGAACACTGTGATCAAAGTAATGATAACCAACAACATGTTATGGAATGAAACGATATCATCCATCACCGGAGTGACTGAATCTTGCATTCCCAACTGCCATTCGACCGCCTTACCCGCTTCAGCAAACGCACCCGTAGGCAAAAGGCAGGCTGTAATTGCGGCCAAAGCACCAAATATGTTGTTGATCTTGCTTGTCATTGATCTATTTTCCTCAAATCATACACTGGCCCAACTCCAGCGCATGCCATCCCTTTTTCAAGGGACTCTTATCGCGTGGTGGTTCACCACATTCTACGCCCAGTCGCAACAGGAAGCGGCGCGGCAAAACGTCATTGTATTATGCACATGGACCAAACCTGAATTCTGCCTCATTTCACTGTGATTTGGCTTATAACACTTACTCTGTAACTATGAAAAATCCGGTTGTTTTCGGTTTTGCCGCAGTTTATGAGCAAAATCAAATTTAACTCAAAGGAAAATGCGAATCGTGAAACTCACTTCGGTTTGCCAATTGGCATTGGTCGCAACGTTATCTGGTTTTATGACAGTGTCGGCATTTGCTGAAGATGCGGCCCAGCCACCTGTGCCACCCAAAGGCCTTGGGCCGCGTAAAGATGTTAAGCCACCAGCTGCACCTGATGCAGGCGGACAACCAGCTGCTCCTAAGGTTGAAACGATTGCAACCCATGGCCTATGGCAGATACAGTGTTCTGAGCTTCCGCCCCCAGCAGCTGGCCAGCCTTCACCGGGCAAATCTTGTGGTATGACGCAGGTTGTTAAAAGCGACAAGAATGAGAATATCGGCATGTCGCTTATCATCAACCGTGTAAAGCAAGGGGCTAGGAAACAGACGATGATGCGCGCCCTTGTTCCAATTGGGGTTTATTTGCCAACCGGTGTGGCCATGGAAATTGACGGTGCAGCCCTTGAAGGCCGGATGAGCTTTACCCGCTGTAACCCGCGCGCTTGCGAAGGGTTTGGCGAAGCTTCTGACACCACCATGAAGAAATTCATGAAAGGGCAATTTGCAACGTTTTACATTTATGATCGCCCCGGCAATGGTTATCCCTTGAAAGTGGCGCTTGAGGGTTTTGCGCAGGGCATCGCAGATTTGGATAAAATGTAACTCTAAAAATAAAATGCCGCACTCACTGGAAGGTTGCGCGCGGTTTGCTTATGTAGAGGCATGAACAAACAATCTGATCTATCCGTTTTTGGCGCAGATGCTGCGCAATCGATAATTTCTGACGCCTTGGCACACGCCGATGATGGCGAAATTTTTATCGAACGCCAGCAAAGCGAAAACCTCGTGTTTGATGACGGTCGCTTGCGGTCTGCCAGTTTTGACGAATCTGAAGGGTTCGGGCTTCGCGCGGTTTCAGGCGAGATGGCCGCTTATGCGCATTCGTCTGATTTAAGCATTGAAGCACTTAAGCGGGCCGCGGCCACCGTCAAAACCGCAATGACGGCTGACAAGCCAGCGCATATTGATGTTTCACCTACACATACCAAAACTAGGCTTTATGGCGAAACCAATCCGGTAGAAGCGCAAGGGTTTGCCACGAAGGTCAATCTGCTGGAGACCGTTGATAAATTCACGCGTGGCCTTGACCCACGCGTGAAGCAAGTTTCGGTTTCCATGGGAACCAGCTGGCAGAAGGTGACGATAGTTCGTGCTGACGGGCAAATTTATAACGACATTCGCCCCCTCACTCGCTTTGGCGTTTCGGCGGTAACACGCGATAATAAAACGTCAGGCCAAGGCAGTCATGGGTTTGGCGGGCGCGCGCAACCGCTTTCATATTTGACAGAAGAAAATTGGCAGGCCGCCGCACGTGAAGCTGTAAGGCAAGCTTTGGTTGGACTTGATGCTGCCCCAGCGCCCGCTGGTGAGATGGATGTTTTGTTGGGGCCAGGCTGGCCGGGTATTCTGCTTCATGAAGCAATTGGCCATGGTCTTGAGGGTGATTTTAACCGCAAGGGCACCTCGGCATTTGCAGGGCTTATGGGCCAACGCATCGCTTCGGAAGATGTGACTGTTGTCGATGACGGTACAATTGTTGATCGGCGCGGTTCGATCAGCATTGATGATGAGGGCACTTCGCCCAATTGCACAACGCTGATTGAGAAAGGCATTCTGGTTGGCTTTATGCAAGACCGGATGAATGCTCGCCTTTCAGGTGTGAAGGCCACGGGCAATGGACGCCGCGAATCTTATGCCCATGCACCACTTCCGCGCATGACAAATACGTATATGATGAACGGCAAGCGCAGCCCTGAAGAAATTTTAGCTTCCATGAAGAAGGGCCTATTTGCAAAGTCATTTGGTGGCGGCCAAGTTGATATCACCTCTGGCAAATTCGTGTTTACGTGCACTGAGGCATATATTGTCGAAGACGGAAAATTGATGCAGCCTGTGAAGGGTGCAATATTAATTGGCGCTGGTGCTGAGGCACTCAAGCAAATCTCAATGGTGGGCAATGATATGGCGCTTGATCCCGGCATCGGCACATGCGGCAAAGCGGGCCAAGGTGTTCCCGTGGGTGTGGGCCAGCCATCTTTGCGCATCAACAATCTGACCGTGGGTGGTACTGCCACTTAAATGCCGCTTCCACAGCTTGTCATTTTTGATATGGATGATGTGCTGTGTCACTATGATTTGGGCAGGCGCTTGCGGACGCTTGCCGCACTCGCCGATGTATCAGCGCGTGATGTGCGTGCTGCTGTGTGGGATTCTGGATTTGAAGAGCTGGCCGATGCAGGCGGATATTCTGACCCTGAAATCTATCTCAAAGAGTTTGGGCAACGTTTAGGTTATCCGATCACACGAGAGCAGTGGATTGAAGCGCGGCGCATTGCCATGACGCCTTCGATCGATGTGTTGGCGTTGGCAAGGAAAATTGGCGCGCAAACGAGCATCGCGATTTACACAAACAACGGCCCCATCGTGAAAGACAATCTCGATATGCTTTTTCCTGAGGCGGCTGCGGTTTTTAAAGATCGGTTCTGCTCCTATCAATTCGGCACCAAGAAGCCAGACCCTGAGGCCTTTACGCGGCTTGTGAATCTTGTGGGGCGCGAACCCGCCCAATGCTGGTTTATCGATGACAAGAAATCAAATGTGCAGGGCGCGCGCATGGCGGGCCTTCGCGGCCATCATTTTGTGAACTATCAAGGTTTGGCTGCAGAGGCAAAAGCGATCGGATTTGAAATATGAGTGCACCTTCATACCAAGCAAAATTTTTGCAAGGCTCGATCATGCGTCATATCGTGATTATGACGCTGACCGGTGCCTTTGGCTTGATGGCGGTGTTTCTCGTCGATCTGGCTGATTTTTATTTTCTGTCTCAATTGAATGACACGAATGTGACCGCAGCTATCGGATATGCTGGCACAATTGCATTCGTCAATTTGAATTTGAGCATCGGTACGGGGATCGCCGCTGCCGCGCTCGTTGCCCGTAATATGGGTATGCGCAACGCGGAACGGGCAAAAGAATATGCAACGAGTGCATGGTTTTTTACGGTTTTAGTGTCGGCAGCTTACACGCTTTTAGTAGCGATTTTCTTGCCACAAATTTTAACACTTCTTGGCGCTAAGGGTGAAGCTTTGCATCAAGCGGAAGTCTTTGTGTGGACACTGACACCTGGATTTATTTTTCTGGCGGCGGCACTCAGCTGTTCATTTGCATTGCGCGGAATTGGAGCGGCGCAACGCTCGATGTATATTACGCTTTCTGCGGCGATCGTTACGTTAATCCTCGATCCCATTTTTATCTTCAAATTCGGGTGGGGTATTCAAGGGGCTGCGGTGGCCAATGCCATTGCAGATTTTGTGGCATTTCTCTTTGGTATGCATGGGCTAGTGATTGCCAACAAGTTTCTGAATTGGCCGAGCTTTGCCGGTTTGAAGCGTGATTTTCCCGATATTTGGAAGATTGCTTTTCCAGCGGTGTTAACGCAGCTCGCCACACCTTTCACCATCGCTTACACAACGGCAATTGTTTCATCTTACGGCGATGAAGCTGTGACGGCCACGGCTTTGATTGGCCGTATCGTTCCTGTTGCTTTTGGTGTGATCTTTTCGCTCTCAGGCTCGGTGGGGCCGGTTATCGGGCAAAACTTTGGTGCCAAGAATTTTGATCGTGTTCGGCAAGCCCTACGCGATGGCATGGTTTTCGCTGCTGTGTATACGATAATCGTTTCTTTGGTTATTTTTGCTTTGCGGAACAATATTGCAAATCTCTTTAATGCCACGCCCCGCGCTACTGAACTTGTTGTGTTCTTTGCAACTTATGTGGGCCTCAGTTGGGCGTTTGCAGGCGCGCAGTTTGTGGCGGCAGCAGCATTTAATAATTTGGGGCGGCCGGGGCTTTCAACCTGGTTCAATTGGGGCAAAGCCACATTGGGCACCATCCCCTTTGCTTGGGTTGGTGCTCATTATTGGGGACCAGAAGGTATTATGGCAGGCACGGCGATTGGCGCGGTGTTTTTTGGTGTCGTATCGGTTTGGGCGGCCTTTCGGATTACCAACCAGTTGGAAACGCAATAAGTGGCTTAGCCCCTGCATAGATTGGCGCGGCGGCGGGTGCTGCTCCGGTCTTCGAGAGCATTTGCTGCATTCACGTAAAATGGCTGGCTGTAGGCCCAGTTAATTTCTTCACGGGTCACGCCTAAGTCGCGCAGAATATAATCGTCCATCTGGCTGAGCTGCTTGACAGTGCGGCGAGCCTGAAAATTGTGGATCAACCGCGAAATAATGCCTTCGCCTTCAAGGCTGCCTGAAACGGTGGCTTGGTGGTGTGCATAGTCGTTCATGATAGATCTCCGATTTGCAGAATCGTCAAAAACTGCATTTAAGATATTGATTTAATTATCTAATATCGTTAGTTGTGGCTACGTTATCGCAGATTTCTATTGATCAATCCAACGAATGTGTTAAATGATATCCATTCGAAAATGTGATGGATGGTTTAAATGATACCCAACCTTGATGTCGATCATTTGAAGACGTTTCTGGCGATTGCCGAGACTGGCAATTTCACTAAGGCAGCAGATGAAGTGAACAAAACTCAGTCTGCGGTTTCGATGCAGATGAAACGGCTTGAAGAAATGTTGGGCCGCACATTGTTTGAACGCGAGGGGCGCGGCAGTAAATTGTCGGAGGACGGTGCGCGCTTTATAGATCACGCACGGCGCATGGTGGATTTGAATGATGAGCTGGTATCGGCTTACACAAAGCCAGATTTGAAAGGCACAGTCAGGTTTGGAACATCGGATGATTATACGGATTTCTTTTTGCCGGAAGTTCTCGGAAAATTTGCGCGCTCGCATCCGCTTGTAACAGTTGAAGTTGAATGTATTGGCAGTGCTATTTTGTTCGAACGCATAAAGCGCGGCGAAACAGACTTGGCTTTAGTAACATTGCGCCAGAACGACGATGAGAGCGAAGTGATGCGTAGTGAAAAATTGCGCTGGGTTACGTCTGCCAAGCACAATACACATCTGCTGCCGGTGCTTCCTTTGGCGGTTGCAGATAGCGGCTGTGATTGGCGCAGGTTTTCAGAGGACACACTAAACCGATCAAAGCGCCCCTACCGCATTGCCTATTCCAGTTCTAATCGCGCTGCAATTGATGCTGCTGTTTTGCAGGGTTTGGCAATCGCTACAATGCCCGAAATCTGTGTGCGGCCCGGCATGCGGGTTTTGACAGAAGCAGAAGGGTTCCCCGCCTTTCACCGCTTCAACATTGGCCTTGTGTCAAAACAGGGTCAGGCAACCCAAAGTGCGCTGGCTTTGGCCAATCACATTCGGGATAGCTTTGCGGTGCAGGGTACGCGGATGGCGGCGGAATAACTAGTACGCTGCCGCCTTAAACACGGGCGCAATATCCTGGCCCCAGACATTGTTATAGAGATCAAGCAATTCTTGTGCCTTGGTTTTGTCGCGGGCAACTTCATCATCTAACACATTGAGGAAAGTGGATTCGCTCATGCTGCGCGCGTCTAAGCCTGCGCGGGCGATCTTCAAAACTTCGCGACCTAGATCAAGCAATGTGCGGCCCATGAACTGAGCGTGAAGGCCTTTGACAGCCACTTCATCGCGCATGGATTGGCGCTGAGCTTCAGTGGAGGGCTTAATCAAATCATAGGCGGCATCGAGCGACGATTGGTCATAAAGCAAGCCCACCCAGAAGGCGGGCAGTGCGCAGAGCTTGTCTTGCAAGCCAGAATCAGCGCCGCGCATTTCCAGATATTTCTTCAAACGGACTTCGGGGAAAATGGTGGTGAGGTGATCGGCCCAATCTTTCATGTTGGGTTTTTCGCCAGGCAGTTGGGGCAGTTTGCCATCCATAAATTTGCGGAAGCTTTCGCCTGCGGTATTTAAATATTTGCCATCACGCATGGCAAAATACATCGGCACATCTAATGCGAATTCCACATAGCGTTCGATGCTCATGCCATCTTCAAAAACAAAGGGTGTCATGCCGGCGCGCGCATTATCCGTATCAGTCCACACATGGCTGCGGAAGGATTGATAACCGTTGGGCTTGCCTTCCAAGAATGGCGAGTTGGCAAACAGGGCTGTGGCCAATGGCTGAAGTGCAATCGATGTGCGCAGCTTTTTCACCATGTCGGCTTCGTCGCCATAGTCGAGGTTCACTTGCACAGTGCAGGTGCGGAACATCATATCGCGGCCCATGGTGCCAACCTTGTCCATATAAGGCGCCATGATTTTATAACGGCCTTTAGGCATGACAGGGGTTTCGGCACGCGTCCAAACGGGGCTGGCACCGAGGCCTAGAAAGCCTATGCCCAATTTGTCGCCAATAGTTCGAACTTGTTTGAGATGTTCAGAAACTTCGACACATGTTTCACCCACTGTCTCAAGCGGCGCGCCTGAAAGTTCAAACTGTCCGCCGGGTTCGAGTGAGATATTGGCCAATGAATTTGGATCAGATAGAGCGATGATGTGCTCGCCTTCATACACACCCTCCCAACCATAGGAATCGCGGAGGCCTTCAAGCAATGCGCGTATAGAACTTTTACCTTCGTAAGGGACAGGGCCAAGCGTGTCCTTCAGAAACGGAAATTTTTCATGCTCTGTACCAATGCGCCATTCTGATTTTGGTTTGAAGCCATCAACGAAATAAGCGATCAGTTGATCCTTGTTTTCGATTGGTGCTCGTGCTTGCGCAGTATCGGGCGTTGGTCCGCTCACTTTTTATTTTTTCCCATTGTTGCCTTTTCTCCATGTAGGCATTTGCTGTGACAGCAGCAAGTAGCTTTCTGTACTATATTCTATTACGATTTGTAGGGGCTGCCCCAGTCGCCCAATTTAGCTTGCACCAGCGATAAAGCGGCAATGGCCACAGTGTCGGCACGCATGATGCGGGGGCCGAGTTTGATGGCTGTTACAAAAGGCAATGATTTAAGATGTTTACGCTCATCTTCCGTGAAGCCACCTTCCGGGCCAACACAGACAGCAAGTGGTGGTTTAAGGCCTTCAAGGGCTTGTAACGGATCCGAAACATTTGCTGTTTCGTCACAGAATATCAAGGTTCGGGACGGGTCCCAAGCTTTTAATACTGCATCAAATTTTTGTGGTTCAAGCACTTCAGCCAAAAACACAAGATTGCATTGCTCAGCGGCTTCAATCACGTTGGCGCGCATGCGGTCGAGGTTTACACGCTCGGCAATTGTTCGCGCAGTGATGATGGGGCGCAAACGCCTTGCACCGAGCTCAGTTGCCTTCTGAACCAGATAATCAAGCCGCTGATGTTTGATGGGTGCAAAGAGATAATCAATATCAGGTGGCGGCGTTGCATCGTTGAGTTTCTTTTCGATTCGGATACGAACTGACTTTTTTGTGGCGTCGGTGATATAGGCCAGCCACTCGCCATCGGTGCTGTTAAAAATTTGCACGGGATCACCAGGGCCGTGGCGAAGCACGTTCACCAAATAATGACCCTGCTCGCGCTCCAAAGCGATTTCAGCATTCGCAGCCAATGCGGCATCAAGGTGCAAGCGGGGTGTGGTTTTTGCCATGAGCTTTGTGTATCACGGCGTCCGATATGAGCGAAACAACAAAGATTGCAGATGCGGTGAAGTCTAGCTGGGTTGATAACCTGCCTGCACGCTTAATCCCTTATGCGCAATTGATGCGGCTTGATCGCCCAATAGGGTGGTGGCTGTTACTGCTGCCATGTTGGTGGGGATTGGCGTTGGCTCAAATTGCCGTTGGTGGCGGCTGGCCTGACTTATGGAAAGCAGTTTTGTTTTTGATCGGTGCGATTGTGATGCGCGGCGCAGGTTGCACGCTGAATGATATTGTTGACCGCGATATTGACAACAAGGTTGAGCGCACACGCATGCGTCCTCTGCCCGCTGGGATGATCAGTTTGCGTGGAGCTTTTATATTTTTGGGTGCTCAGCTTTTATTGGGATTGGTGATTTTATTGCAATTTAACCTCCTGACCATCGTCACTGGAATTGCATCAATGGCTATCGTAGCAATTTATCCATTTATGAAACGCATCACCTACTGGCCGCAGGTGGTGTTGGGTTTTGCATTTAATTGGGGTGCGTTGCTGGGTTGGACTTCGGTTCACAATGGTTTTTCTTTGGCGCCTGTGTTGCTTTACTTCGGCGGCATTTCTTGGACACTGGCTTATGATACGATCTATGCACATCAAGATAAGGATGATGATGCATTGATTGGGATCAAATCCACTGCTCTCAAGTTCGGTGACGCAACGATTTATTGGCTGGTATTGTTTTTTGGATTGGCGCTCGCTTTTATTGATACCAGCCTGTGGCTTGTATCGGCCCCTGTTGCTGCCCATGTTGGCATAGCTGGAGCAACGATGCATGCGGCGTGGCAGATTTCACGCTTTGATGGTGATGACTCGCCCACATGTTTGAAACTGTTTCGCGCCAACCGCATGTTTGGTGTAATCATTCTTCTTGGCATTTTAATTGGAAGTTTTATTTTATGACGGATAAATTATTAGACATTGCCGCTGATCTTGTTTCGCGGGCGCGAAAATTGGGGGCAACAGACGCAGACGCGATGGCGGTTGAGCAAAGCAATGTGAGTGTTTCAATCCGCGAAGGGGCGGTTGAAGATTTAGAACGATCGGAAGCCACCGGTGTGGGTCTTCGGGTTTTTGCAGGCAAGTCGTCAGCGATTATTTCGGGCAGTGTGCTCACATCAGAGTCTTTACAGAAGTTGGCAGAGCGTGCGGTGGCCATGGCTAAAGCTGCACCACCAGATGAATTTTGTGGGCTGGCTGATCCATCGCAATTGGCCAAAGGCAGCATTGATCTTGATTTGGTTTCGGCTGACGAACCTTCAGTCGAACTTTTGAAGTCGATGGCAATAGATGCCGAGCGATTTGCGCTGGATGTGAACGGTGTTTCCAAAAGCATTGGTTCAGGTGCATCAGCTTCAAACTATTTTGTGGCATTGGCTTCAAGTAATGGTTTTTCGCGTAGTTATAGGCGCACCGGGTTTGGGCTCAGCGCATCGGTGATTTCCGGCGAAGGCACAGATATGGTGCGCGATTATGATGGCACATCGGCCAATCATTTTTCCGATTTGGAAACGCCAGAAAAAATTGGCAGGACAGCAGGTGAGCGCGTGGTTGCCAAGATCAATCCGCAAAAACTGACCTCGCGTTCTGCTCCGGTAATTTTTGATCGGCGTGTCTCATCCAGTTTGCTTGGACATTTTGTTGGGGCGATTAATGGTTCGGCGATTGCGCGCGGCGTTAGCTTTTTGAAGGATGAACTGGAAAAACAGATCTTCAAATCGAACATCAACATCATTGACGATCCCTTACGCATACGTGGGCCCGCCTCACGCTCGTTTGATGGTGAAGGCCTTGCCGTGCAACGTCGCGCGTTGATAGACAATGGCGTTTTGACAGGTTGGGTTTTAGATTTGCGTTCAGCACGGCAACTTGGAATGCAGCCCACGGGCCAAGGTTCACGCGGCATGGCCTCACAGCCCAGCCCTTCAACATCAAATGTGCATTTGGAACCGGGTGAGCAATCACCCGAAGAAATGATGAAGACGGTGGGCAGCGGATTGCTGATCACCGAATTTATCGGGGCCAGCATCAACTCATCAACGGGCGATTATAGCCGCGGTGCTTCAGGCTTTTGGTTTGAAAATGGCGAGATTGCTTATCCCGTGAGCGAAATAACTGTAGCTGGAAATTTGAAGGATATGTTTATGAGCTTGGTTCCAGCTAATGATTTGATATTTAAGGGGGCCACCAATGCGCCTTCCTGCTTGATTGAGGGCATGACCATTGCTGGGCGTTAAATTACCCGCGAATTTGCAAGCCGATTCAGATTTGCTTTTTACTGCTGTTCAAGAAGCTGGGGCAATGGGCCTTGAGCTTTCGCGGAAGAATGTGCGAAATTGGGCAAAGCCCGATGGATCGACGGTGACTGAAGCTGATTTGCAAATTGATGCTTTTTTGAAATCACGATTGCACGACACCCGCCCTGATTATGGTTGGCTATCAGAAGAAACACCTGACACCCCTGACCGACTTTCGTGCAAACGGCTTTGGATTGTTGATCCGATTGATGGCACGAATAGTTTTGTGAATGGCTCGGATGGCTGGTGTATTGGTGCTGCTTTGATTGAGGATGGTCAGGTTATCCTGGCTGCACTGTACCAACCAAAGGCTGAATTATTTTATGCAGCAGCTTTGGGGTACGGTGCATATTGTAATAAGGTTTTGATGACGGCCAATGATGATTCAGGGTTTGCTGGGGCCAAACTCTTGGGTACTGGCCGCGCCTTAAAAACCTTTCCCGGTGTGTCGGCTGCAGCTTCACCGCAAATTCCGCTTTTGTTGCGCTTGGCCCATGTTGCAAGTGGTCAAGCTGACATCGCGTTGTCATTTGGCCCGCGCAATGATTGGGACTTGGCGGCGGGTGATTTATTGGTGCAAGAAGCTGGTGGCGTGATAACTCAGGTTACTGGCGCTAAGATGATTTACAATCTTGCGACCCCAAAACAAAACGGCATGCTGGCCGCGGGTAAGCAAAGACACAGCGCAGCGCTTAAGATATTGGAGGCGATATGACGGAACCTAAAGAACAGCTGCTTCATCTGGTATTTGGTGGTGAGCTGAGTGATGTGTCTCATGTTACATTCAAGGATTTGGCAAAACTTGATGTGGTTGGATTTTATCCCAACTATGCATCAGCCCATCAGGCTTGGCAGGGCAAGGCGCGCGAGACAATTGATAATGCGCAGATGAGATATTTTATCGTGCATATGCATCGGTTGCTTGATCCTGCGACTGATCACACCCATTAAATCTTTCCCGCAGCTTGTAATTTCCGCAGCGGAAAATTTTCAACTACATCGGCTGCCAACACTTTACGTACCTCAGCACAATCCGCGTGCATTTGGGTGACGAGGTCATCTACACCTTTAAAAGTTTTGTCAGGTCTGATCAGATCAACGAAATTGACCGTTAGAATTTTTCCATAGAGGTCGATATCTTGATCAAGCAGATAGACTTCTAAAAATGTGCGCTTGGTGTCAAAAGTGGGTCTGTCGCCGAAATATGCAGCACCTTGCCAACATGGTGTGGTCGACGGAGCAGCGGAGTCTCGGGCCGTGACTGCATAGATTCCTCGAAACGGTTCGGCACCAGGATCAAGGACGATATTTGCTGTTGGAAATCCTATGGTGCGACCACGTTGATCGCCGGGTACAACCTCACCCATGACAATCCATTGATAGCCCAATTCATTTGCAGCCGCGCGCATATGGCCACGCCGCAGAGAGGTTCGGATTGAACTTGATGAGAAAGGCGCGTGGCCGTCGCCATCGTCGGTTACTTGGTCGACGACAGTTACTTTAAAGCCATGCTTTAAACCCATCTCACGCAAATTTTCTGGGCCGCCTTTGCGGCCCTTGCCGAAATGGAAATCATAGCCCGTTACAACGTGCGAAACACCGAGGCGTTTGACCAAATGTTCCAAAATGAATTCATCAGCTTCAAGACCCGCGAGGGCTTCGTTAAAATCGATGCTGGCTGCAAATTCCGCACCAAAGGCAGAGGCAAGGCGCATTTTCAGTGGATGAGGTGTTAAGCGGAACACCGGCTCTGTTGGGCGGAAGAAAGATCTGGGGTGCGGCTCGAACGTTAAAATGCCCCACGGCTTGTTTGAATCGGTTGCTTGCTTACGCGCGATGTTCAGTAGTTCTTGGTGGCCCCGGTGCAATCCATCAAAGTTACCGATGGCTACAACGCCGCCGCGTAGAGCTTGTGGAAATTCATTGGCTGGCAAAAACACTTTCATGGGCTGGCCATAGCCAAAACTTCAGTGCCAGTCTAGTTCAGGCATATGAGCTATGATATTGGCGTGGGGCACCGCCTTTTGTGTTTCGGCCACAATATCATCACTTGCGTTGATGCCATCGGTAATAAACACGCATGGCACACCTAATTCTGCTGCACCTTTCACATCGGTTTGTGGGCCATCGCCGATGCAGAGAATTTGGTTTTTATCGATTGCGTGGCCCAGTTTTTCTCGGGCTTTTGAAATGGCTAAATCATAAATTGGCGTGAAAGGCTTTCCGGCCATTAAAACTTTGCCACCAATATTTGCATAAGCTTCGGCTAAGGCACCCGCGCAAGGGATCAAGCGATCGCCTTTTTGCACAACCTTATCTGGGTTGGCGCATATCATAGTGAGATTGTGTTGCTTCATTTCAACGAGAGAGTCTGCGTAGTCACCTGCGGTTTCGTCCACTTCGTTGAAGAGACCTGTGCAGACAACCGATTGTGCTTGGGCGATTGAAACGCGCGCAATATCGAGGCCTTTAAAAATGGAATGATCACGCGAAGTGCCGATGAAGTAAGTCTTGTCACCACCGTGTTTCATGATGAGGTTGCGTGTCACATCACCAGAGGTGACAAGATTGTCGTAAGCCGTCTTATCAACACCTAATTGCTCTAAATGTTGGGTCACACTGGGAGCCGTGTTTGGGGCATTGGTTATCAGGATGACTGTGCCGCCATTGGCCCGGTGATTTTTGAGAGCCGCCACTGCTGAAGCAAATGGACGAACACCATTATGCACAACGCCCCAAATGTCACTGAGCCAAATGGGATAAGTTTTCGAGAGTGCCTTCATCACTAAGCGGCGACGTGGAAATCAACGGCCGCGTTTTCGATGGCTTCTTTTTTCACACGGCGCGGAGGTGCAAAACAGGGACCTGAAACAAGGCGCGTGATTTGCGGAAGTTTGCCTATGATACGTTGATCGGCGACGCCAGAAACAATCATTTGCACGCGCGAAGCTCTGGCCGTTTGCGTAAAACTGGCCATGGCCAGTGATGGGCCGTGAACGGCATCAATCGCAGAAGAGTTGAGGCTGACAAAGCGCACATTCAGCGTGTTCATGGCATTAAGATCAAGACCCGCAATTGAAACATTCGACAGGCCAAACCTTGCGCCTTGGCGTGCGAGCTCAGCTAGACCTTCAAGGGCCTGTTCAGTAAGGCCTGCCAACATGGCATGTGGAAATTCGAAGATGAGGCCTTGGGAAATATCAGCAGCCGCTTTGCGGTCAGCGTTGATTTGCGCGATTGACCCACGCGAAGCCAAGGTGGAGGCCCCAATTGGCATGAAAATATTCAACTGCGGATCACGTTGACGCAGTCTACGTAACAACGCATCTGCTTCGCGAGCTACGAAGACATCAAGCGCTGGTCTGACACCAATTCTTTCGGCGTGATGCAGGAATGTATCTGATGCCAGCTCCTCGCCCTGCCCATCTGCCAGCGCAAGATGCATGCGGTAATGCGCAGTGCGACCGGTGCTGAGATCGATGATGGGTTCAAGCGAAACTGAAAGCTGATCACCGAAGGGTGATGTAGGTTCCAGTTCACTGGGCGGCTCAACAGAATTTGTTCGATTGTTCTGTGGTGGCGGTGCCGCGAAGACAGGCTCTGCGGAGGCTTGCGTATGGTAGGTTGTGCGTTGGATTTCGTTTAACAAGCTTGTGTAGCTGTCTTTTAATTCAGAAAAGCCATGCGCCACTAATTCACGGTCCCGCTTTGCTTCGAGCTTGGATTCATCGAGCGATTTGCGCAGGGTTTCGAACTGGCCTTTGCCGTCCTTAGTGTTGCGCAAAGCCATGGCGAGATCGGCCTCGGTGTTTTGGCGATCGTTGGTTAAGTCTGACGAGCGGCGTGCAACAAGTGCTATGATCGTTGCTTGTGAAAAACCAAGTGCCAGAATGGCTAGAACAATGGCAGGCAATGGCGCACTACCGCCGCCGATCATATAAAACCCGCTACCAATTGCGGTGGCCAAACTGATCACCACGACACTGATATATGGCCAATCTTGCTTTTGCATTCCTTACCCCAAGAAGCGAATTGATCCTGCGCCCCGTCCGAATCATTCAGGCCCCAGACTAAACAGTCTGAGGCCTGATGTGAATCCCGATTGGATTAGTTTTAGGCTTTTAAATTGAGTCAGTTTTTAAGCAGTTTTTCTGGTGATTGCTCCATCGATTGCTGCCACCACCTCATCAAGATCGCTCTTCGTGGCGATGTAGGCCGGACTGAGGCATAATGTATTGTTGAGGCCCGGCAGAGAGCGGTTGGTGGCACCGATGATGACAGCCGAATTGGCCATACAATCACCAACGATGGCTTGCACAATGGCTTCTGGCAACGGTTCCTTTGTCTCACGGTTTGCCACCAATTCCAGCCCTTGGAACAGGCCCAGCCCGCGCACGTCGCCAATGATTTGGTGCTTGGCCTGAAGCCCTTGCAGTTTGTCCATCAGATAGTCACCCATGTTTTTGACGTTATCGAGCAAATTTTCTTCTTCGAGAATTTCCATGTTGGCAATTGCAGCGGCAGGGCCACCCGTGCAACCGCCAAATGTAGAAATATCGCGGAAGTGGCTCATCGGATCTGACGGGTTAGCTTTGAATTCGTTGAACACTGCTTCGGTTGTGACAGTGCAAGAAATCGCGGCATACCCTGAGGCTACACCTTTGGCCATGGTTACAATATCTGGCTGCACGCCGAATTGTTGATAGCCAAACCATGTTCCGGTGCGCCCCATGCCGCAAACCACTTCATCGATAATCAACAGCACATTGTGTTTTTTGCAGATTTCCTGGACTCGCTCCCAATAGCCTTTTGGTGGCACGATAACGCCGCCACCTGCGACAATGGGTTCCAAAATCAAGCCGCCCACGGTGTCTGCACCTTCGCGCAAGATCACTTCTTCAATGGCGTTGGCCGCGCGGACGCCGTAATCCTCTACATCGCCCCATTGCGAGCGATATTCAAGATTATGAGGAACGGAAATAAAGCCCGGTGTGTATGGGCCATAATTGGTGCGGCGTTCTTCTTGGCCGCCCGATGAGAGTGCGGAAATAGTCGTGCCGTGATAATCACGCTCACGGTAAAGAATTTTAAATTTCTTGCCGTCATATTTGTTGTGAGCAATCTGGCGTACGATTTTATACGCCTTCTCATTGGCCTCTGATCCTGAGTTAGAATAATAAACGCGGGTGAGGCCCGGCATTTTTTCAATCAGGTTTTTGGCAAACGTTGCGCCGGGGATAGTGCCCATAGCGCCCGCGAAATAATTCATCTTCACCAACTGGTCACGCACCGCATCGGCAATTTTCACGCGGCCATAGCCAACGTTGACCGTCCACACACCGCCCGACACCGCGTCCAAATGCTCGCGGCCTGCCTGGTTCCAAACCCGCAATCCCTTACCTTCAATAATGATCAAAGGATCAATCGTTTCAAATTTTTTGTGTTGCTGAAGGTGGTGCCACACGTGGGCCTTATCGGCCTCGACGATGTGGGTATAATCATTCTTGGCGTGGATGTTCATGGGGCATCACCTCTGATATGCGGATTTACTATAACATAGCAGAGATGAGCCACTTATGGAAATGAGCCAGCGCGACACAGTGCGCGGGGCCAGTTAGTTATTCGAAAATAAAGATGTGCTGCTTCAGGGCGAGGTTAAACTCAACATAGCCCAAGCAGCGGCGCATCTCTTCACGGTAAACTTGGTGGCGCTTGACCAAAACTTCGCCCAAACCATGCAGTTGTTTATCGCCATTGGCTGGAGGATGAAGCGGGGCCACAAACTTGCGGCCATAGACAATGGCCACGTAAGTGCCCGCAGGTGCTGTGTCTTCATCTGTGGCGGGGGCTATATAATCACCCACAAAATTATCAGATTTCAGCTTTGCTTCGTCGCGGCAGGTGTTGAAATGGGGGGTATTTTCGAGAGGTTTCACATCTTGAGACCAAGCTGATCCGGTCAAAGTTAACACTGCCGCAGCCGCCATTTTCAATTTTAAAAACCGCATAACATCACCCATTTTTATCCACGCCACATCTCAAATTATCTTGGAATGATACAGGACGTTAGTAAAGTGTTAATGATGGTTAACAGAATTTAGGTTTTTATATTTATATGAGATTTTATACTGTGCAACTCGAACTGAAGGTTGAATATGGAAACTATCGCCCAAATTTCTAAAAAGCTGCGCAAAGGCAAACTTGATGCTGTAGATTTGACCGAGCGAATTTTAGATGCAATTCGGTCCTGCGATGATCAGGCCATCTTTATCGACGTCTTGGCGGATCGTGCCGTTTCTGAAGCCAAGGCGGCGCGGCGGCGTCTACGGGCGGGGAAACCTGCGAGCATTTTAGATGGCGTGCCGATTGGTTGGAAAGATTTGTTTGATCTCAAAGACCGGGTGACGACTGCGGGCTCCATCGTTTTAAAATCAGAGCCACCCGCCAAGGCAGATGCAGCAATGGTGGCCGCTGGGAAAGCGGCTGGAATGATAGCCATCGGTACTTTGAATATGACTGAATTTGCTTACTCGGCCATTGGCCTGAACCCGCATTATGGCACACCGCGCAACCCCCATGACGTCAAGCTTCATCGCGCGCCTGGTGGCTCATCATCAGGCTCAGCAGTTGCTGTAGCCAAGGGACTGCTTCCCGTGGCCATTGGCACAGACACCGGCGGATCAATCCGCGTGCCTGCGGCCTTTAATGGGTTAGTGGGCTATAAAAGTTCGACAGGGCATTATGATATGAACGGCGTTTTCCCGCTATCTCGCAGCTTAGACTCGCTTGGGCCTATCGCTCAGACGGTTGAAGACTGTATGTTAGTTGACCGGGTGTTACGCGGTTCAAATAAAGCCATATCGAAGCGCGCAGTGTTGGGCATGGAATTTATTGTGCCAACCAACTTAATGTTTGATGACATCGAAGATTCAGTGCAGGCAAATTTTGAAGATGCACTTAAGCGCATTTCAAAAGCGGGCGGTAAGATTAGGCGGAAAGCTATTCCGGCGTTTGACCAATTTTTTGAACTTCAAAAAACCCATGGCAATGTGTCGGCGGCTGAGGTGTTGCACTTTCATTGGAAGCGGGTGAATGGGCCAGATGCTTTGCGCATGGATGCACGCGTCGTAAAACGCATAAAGTCTGCTGAAACAATGATGGCTGTGGATCTGGTCGAAATATTGCTGCAGCGCAAGGCTATGATAGCAGCATGCGATGAATTTCTCGGTGACGCCATTTTAATTTGCCCCACTACACCTCATGTCGCAATGGATATAGAGCCACTGGAAGCAGACATGGATTTGTTTTCCCAAGTTAACAACAAGACTGCGCACGGCACGAGGATGGGAAATTTTCTGGATTGGTGCGGACTTGCGATTCCTTCAGGTGTTGACCATGGGGGCATGCCTACGAGCGTAATGCTATCTGCAACGCATGGAAAGGACGGGCAGTTGCTGGGAAGTGGTTTGGCCTTGGAAAGTTTGATTAGAGGTTAGATAAAAATCGAACTTTAGTTATTGCTGACTTTGAACGAAAAAGCTGGCGACGACGCAGTGTAATGGGAAGTGAAGGGTAAGATTTTCAATCTATGCCCTTGACCTGTCCCGTCCTCCGTCCTATCTGACAGATAACTGTTAGCACTCTGTGTTATTGAGCGCTAACAGGGTTGGGTTTGGCCCTGGGCTGAACTGACCATTTCCTAAACAAAACAATAGTTTACAGGAGTATTATCATGAAATTCCGTCCTTTGCACGACCGTGTTGTCGTGAAGCGGGTTGAGGAAGACACCAAGACAAAGGGTGGCATCATCATTCCGGAAACCGCTCAGGAAAAGCCTATGCAGGGCAAAGTTATCGCTGTAGGCCCTGGTGGCCGCGATGAAGCTGGCAAATTGATCCCTATCGATTTGAAGAAGGGCGATGTTGTGCTCTTTGGCAAATGGTCGGGCACTGAAGTGAAGATCGATGGCGAAGAGCTTTTGATTATGAAGGAATCTGACGTCATGGGCGTTATGGAGAAATAATCTCTCCGTTTTTTCTTTCTAACAACTCAAATTAAGGAATTAAATTATGGCTGCTAAAGAAGTAAAATTTGGTGCCGAAGCGCGTGAGAAAATGCTCCGCGGTGTCGACATACTTGCCAATGCTGTGAAAGTAACTTTGGGTCCTAAGGGCCGCAATGTTGTGATCGATAAGTCATTTGGCGCTCCACGTACCACAAAGGACGGTGTTACTGTTGCCAAGGAAATCGAACTGGAAGATAAGTTCGAAAACATGGGCGCACAAATGGTGCGCGAAGTTGCCTCCAAGACCAACGATATCGCTGGCGACGGCACAACCACAGCAACAGTTCTCACCCAAGCGATTGTTCGCGAAGGCGCAAAGAATGTTGCCGCTGGCATGAACCCCATGGATTTGAAGCGCGGCATTGATATGGCTGTAGCTTGCGCCATTGAGGACCTCAAGAAGCGTTCAAAGAAGATTAAGTCCACCGAAGAAATCGGCCAGGTTGGCACGATCTCTGCCAATGGCGAAAAGTCCATCGGCGATATGATTGCCAAGGCGATGCAAAAAGTTGGCAATGAAGGTGTTATCACCGTTGAAGAAGCCAAGACTGCCGAAACTGAGCTTGAAGTTGTTGAAGGCATGCAGTTTGACCGCGGTTATCTGTCACCTTATTTCATCACCAACGCTGATAAGATGGTTGCAGAATTGGAAGATGTTTACATCTTGTTGCACGAGAAGAAGCTTTCTTCGTTGCAAGCCATGCTGCCAATTCTCGAAGCTGTTGTTCAAACATCAAAGCCATTGCTGATCATTGCTGAAGACATTGAGGGCGAAGCACTTGCAACTCTGGTTGTGAACAAGCTGCGCGGCGGCCTGAAGATTGCTGCTGTTAAGGCTCCAGGCTTCGGTGATCGTCGTAAAGCCATGTTGGAAGATATTGCCACATTGACCGGTGGTCAGGTGATTTCGGAAGACCTCGGCATTAAGCTGGAAAATGTGACCCTTGATATGCTTGGCCGTGCAAAGCGTTGCCGCATTGAAAAGGAAAACACCACTATTGTTGATGGTGCTGGCAAGAAGGCCGACATTACGGGCCGTTGCGCTCAGATCAAGGCGCAGATTGAAGAAACAACCTCTGACTATGATAAAGAAAAGCTGCAAGAACGTTTGGCCAAATTGGCTGGCGGTGTTGCGGTGATCAAGGTTGGTGGTTCAACTGAAATCGAAGTGAAGGAACGCAAAGACCGCGTTGACGATGCTCTCAATGCCACACGCGCTGCTGTTGAAGAAGGCGTGGTTCCTGGTGGTGGTGTGGCTTTGCTGCGCGCTAAGAAGGCTGTGGATGCTTTGCACTCTGACAATCCAGACACAATGGCCGGCATCAAGATCGTATCGAAGGCTTTGGAATCTCCAATCCGTCAGATCGTTGAGAATGCTGGTGTTGAAGGCTCGATCGTTGTGGGCAAGTTGCTTGAGAAGACAGGCAACTTTGGCTTCAACGCACAAACCGAAGAATATGTGGATATGATTGCCGCTGGCATCATCGATCCAACCAAGGTTGTGCGCGTGGCCCTGCAAGACGCGGCATCGGTTGCCTCGTTGTTGATCACCACCGAAGCGATGATCGCCGAGAAGCCAAAGAACGCAGCTCCATCCATGCCAGGCGGCGGTGGAATGGGCGGCGGCATGGGCGGTATGGATTTCTAAGTCCAAGCTGTTTGTGTGAAGATATGGAACCCCGGTGGAAACGCCGGGGTTTTTTTGTTATGCTGCTGTGGTCACTTTACCCTTGTTGCGCAGCCATGTGAGATTTGGATTTTTGACTGCGGTGATGCTGACGTCGGCAATGAAATCACTCACAAAGGGCGATGACGGGTGGCTGAGGATTTCGGCTGGCGTCCCTACTTGTTCGATCATGCCCTGATTAAGTATGGCAATACGATCTGCCAGTTCAAAAGCTTCGTCTTGATCATGGGTGACAAACAATGTGGTATGTCCGGTTTTTGCATGAAGCTCGCGCAGCCAGCGCCGCAAATCCTTGCGCACTTTGGCATCAAGTGCACCAAACGGCTCATCAAGAAGCAGCACGCGAGGCTCAATTGCCAAGGCACGCGCCAGAGCAACGCGTTGGCGTTGACCACCCGAAAGTTGAGCGGGGTATCGCGCTTCCAGCCCATCGAGTTGCACAAGTGCCAGCAAATCCAAAACGCGGGAACGAATTTGAATTTCAGTGGGCCGTGTGCCGCGCGGGCGCGCCCGCAGGCCAAAGGCAATGTTGTCCATCACCGTCATATGTTTGAACAAGGCATAGTGTTGAAACATAAAGCCAATGCGGCGTTCACGCAAAGTGAGTTCATCGGCATTGATGTCACCAAAAAATACCTCACCATGGTCCTGAAACTCTAACCCGGCAACGGTGCGCAAAAGCGTGGTCTTGCCCGAGCCTGAGGGCCCAAGCAGCGCTACAAGCTCACCCGGTGCCACATCAAGGGAGACACCTTTAAGTGCCGGATAACGGCCAAAGTCCTTTGCAATATTGCGAATGGAAACAGAAACAGACATGGGACAAACTCCTAGTGTCGCTTGGAAGCCGCAAGCTGCTCGGCATAGCGCCATTCCAGCAGCGATTTGAGAATGAGAGTGATGAGTGCAAGGCCCGCCAGAAGCGAGGCAACGGCGAAAGCAGCGGCAAAATTATATTCGTTGTAAAGAATCTCGATATGCAGCGGCATCGTGTCAGTAAGACCCCGAATGTGGCCAGACACCACCGACACTGCCCCAAATTCACCCATGGCGCGGGCGTTGCACAAGAGCACACCATAGAGCAGCGCCCATTTGATGTTGGGCAGAGTGACGTTGAAAAAAGTGTGCCAGCCGGATGCGCCCAAGGTGAGTGCGGCCTCCTCTTCTGCCGTTCCCTGTGCTTGCATCAGGGGGATCAACTCACGCGCCACAAATGGAAATGTGACAAAGACGGTGGCCAACACAATGCCGGGAACGGCAAAAATAATCTCTATATGATGCGCCCTCAACCAGGGCCCCAGCCACCCTTGCGCACCAAACAACAGCACATAAACGAGCCCGGAAATGACCGGTGAAATTGAGAAGGGCAAATCAATGAGCGTGAGTAAAAGGTTTTTGCCTTTGAAGTTAAATTTTGTCACGGCCCAACTGGCGGCAACCCCAAACACGATGTTGAAAGGCACAGCAATCGCCGCAACCAAAAGTGTAAGGCGCACCGCTGCAAGCGTATCGGGATCGGTGAACCCATTGAGGAAAAAAGTGATCCCCTTTCTCAGGCCTTCGGTGAACACAATGACCAGTGGAAACAGCAACACCGCGGAGAGAAATGCAATGGCACACCCGATGAGAACTCGTCGAATGATCTTGCTCTCGCCAATTTCATTGCGGGCTTTGACGCCGCTTATGAAAGCATAATCAGCCATTGCCAAACCTTTTCCGCTGCCATGATTGCAGCACGTTGATGAAGAACAAAATCACAAAAGCAATGAGCAACATCACCGTGGCAATGACGGTGGCACCCGCATAGTCAAACTCTTCCAGCTTGATCACAATTAGTAGCGGTGCAATTTCCGACACCATCGGAATGTTGCCCGCAATAAAAATAACGGAACCATATTCACCAACACCACGCGCGAATGCCAGCGCTGTTCCGGTTAACAAAGCGGGATAGATATTGGGCAGAATAATCTGAAAAATCGTACGCAAGCGTGATACGCCAAGCAGGGCCGAGGCTTCTTCTATGTCGCTCTCGACTTCTTGAAGAACGGGCTGTACCGTTCGTACAACAAAAGGCAGGCCAATGAAGATGAGAGCCAGAACAACGCCCAGCGGCGTGTAAGCCACTTTGAGGCCAAACAGCGCTGCAATGGAACCAATGGCCCCATTGGGTGCATAGATCGCTGAAAGCGCAATTCCGGCAACAGCGGTGGGCAGAGCAAAGGGCAAATCCACCACAGCGTCGACAACGCGTTTTCCGGGAAAATCATAGCGCACCAAAACCCACGCAACCAGCAAACCAAATACTGCATTGATGAGTGCTGCAATAAAAGCAGCGCCAAATGATAAGCGCAGTGCCGCCAGCACGCGGGCATCGGTGGCGATGTGCCAGAACGCATTAGGTCCAATGCTAAACGCTTTCAGCATGAGCGCCGCAAGTGGAAGCAACACAACCAAACTTAAAGCTGTAACGACGAAACCAAGCGTCAGCCCGAAACCGGGCATGACACTTGGTTGCAGGATGGCCTTGACGTGGAAAAGGGAGGACAAGCCCACGTCCAAACCTCAGTTCGTTGGCTTGTAGAGTTGATCGAAGATTGCGCCATCAGCAAAATATGTGGCCTGTGCTTTCTTCCAACCACCAAATGCATTATCGATATTCACAAGCTCAACCTTGGGAAGTTTTGCAAGGTCTGCTGGGTCTGCAGCCGTTGGGTCACTCGGGCGATAATGTTGGTGGGCCGCAATTTTTTGCGCTTCTGGAGTGTAAAGAAAATCCAGATAGGCTTTGGCAACTTCTTCATTGCCATTGGCCTTTGCGTTTTCATTGATCACAGCAACCGGTGTTTCGGCATTGATCGAAAGTGAAGGCACTACGATCTCAAATTTGTCGGCCCCGAATTCATCAAGCGCCAAAAAGGCATCACTTTCCCACGAGATCAAAACATCACCAATGCCGCGCTCGGCAAATGTTGTGGTGGAGCCGCGCGCACCTGTGTCAAGAACAGGCACGTTCCGGTAAAGGTCCGCGATAAAGTTTTTAATCTTTGCTTCGTCGCCACCATTGGCTTTGCTGGCCCAGGCCCAAGCTGCCAGATAATTCCAGCGTGCCCCGCCAGATGTTTTCGGGTTGGGCGTAATCACCTGCAGCCCTTGCTGAGTGAGATCACCCCAATCCTTAATTCCTTTAGGATTGCCCTTCTTCACCAGAAAAACAATGGTTGAAGAGTACGGCACAGAATTGTGCGGCAACCGCTTGGCCCAATCTTCTGGGAGCAATTTGCCTTTGCTGGCGATGGCGTCAATGTCTCCGGCCAAAGCAAGTGTCACCACATCGGCCTTCAGACCATCAATAACGGCCCGCGCCTGCTTGCCCGAACCGCCGTGGGATTGGTTGATGGTGATCACTTCGCCATTATGTTTGGCCTTCCAATCAGCCGCGAAGGCTTCGTTGATGGCCTTATATAATTCGCGTGTTGGATCATAGCTGACATTCAAAAGTGTTTTATCGGCAAAAGCCGGTGTCACTGAAATTGAAGCGGCAAAAGCCACACTTGCAACAGCGCCTAACAGGCTGCGACGGAGAAGTGAGATGATCATCGGGTAGCTCCTTTTGTTGAATAACCTATTAATACACCAATTTAGTATAGATTCAACAAGTTTGTTCGTTTTAAAGAACGATTTTTAGTTTTCGTTCTTTTTCAAGGTCTTATTGTTGGAAAACTGAACCTGAAAGCGCCGGATCGGCAATCAATTGGGCCAGCGTCATGGCTTCGAGCCGCGCCAAATAATCAGCATAGGGCTTGTCAAAGGCACGCCTGATCTCACAGGTTGTTTCATCACGGCAATCATCGCATTTGCGGTAAGCGGTTCGCGAAAGGCATGGTAAAGGGGCAATTGGTCCGTCAACGAGGCGCAAAAAAGGCCCAATGTGTATAAGATCAGCAGGTTTCAACAACTCATAACCACCATCGCGGCCGCGGCGGCTTGAAATGTAACCCGCAGCTCGGAGCGACGACAAAATCTGTTCTATGAATTTGCGCGGCAGCTTTTCCTGTTCGCACATCTGCCGAATATTCATGCCCCGCCCAGGCTTGGCCCGAGCCAAAGCAACGATGGCCTTAAAAGCATAGCGGGCGCGTTGTGATATCATAGTGAATATGTAGATATTTAGAAAGCCAAAAGCAATGATTCAAACTCGGGTTCTTCCCACTTCCCTTCGCCTTCGCCCTCCCCTAAACCTCGCCCATCATGATCCGCATTGACTCCATTTCCAAACAAAACGGCCATCAAATTTTATTTGTTGAGGCTTCGGCAGCGCTTAATCGGGGCGAGAAGATTGGGTTGGTGGGGCCTAATGGGGCGGGGAAGACCACGCTGTTTCGGATGATCTGTGGCCGCGAGGAAACCGATGAGGGGCAGGTTTCGACGGACCGGGGGATCTCCATCGGATATTTCAGCCAGGATGTGGGCGAGATGCAGGGGCGCTCTGCTGTGGCTGAGGTGATGGAGGGGGCTGGGCCTGTGAGTGCGGTGGCAGCCGAGATGGCGCAGCTTGAAGCGGCGATGGCTGATCCGGCGCGCATCGACGAGATGGACGACATCATTACGCGTTATGGCGAGGTGCAGGCGCAGTTTGAAAAGCTTGATGGCTATGCCCAAGATGCCCGCGCGCGCGAAGTGTTGGCGGGCTTAAGCTTTAGCCAAGAGATGATGGACGGCGATGTGGGCAAGCTTTCCGGTGGCTGGAAAATGCGCGTGGCGCTGGCGCGGATTTTGTTGATGCGGCCTGATGCCATGTTGCTGGATGAGCCTTCAAACCATCTTGATCTTGAGAGCTTGATCTGGCTTGAAAAGTTTTTGCGGGGTTATGAAGGCCTGTTGCTGATGACATCGCATGACCGCGAATTTATGAACCGCATCGTGACCAAGATTGTGGAGATTGATGGGGGCGAGCTGACTTCATATTCTGGTGATTATGAATTTTATGAGCAGCAACGTGCTCTGGCTGAAAAACAACAGCAGGCATCGTTTGAACGCCAGCAAGCAATGCTGGCCAAGGAGCTTAATTTTATTGCGCGGTTTAAAGCGCGTGCTTCACATGCAGCCCAAGTGCAAAGCCGGGTTAAGAAGCTGGAAAAGATTGACCGGGTTGAGCCGCCCAAGCGCCGGGTTTCCGTGGCTTTTGATTTTGCGCCAGCGCCGCGCTCTGGCGAAGATGTGGTGACTTTGGCGCAGGTTCATAAAGGTTATGGCACGCGGCAGATATATTCTGATTTGGATTTTCAAATTCGCCGCAAGGAGCGCTGGTGCATTATGGGCGTCAATGGCGCTGGCAAATCGACATTGTTGAAATTGATTGCAGGCACGGCAGAGCCAGACCAAGGCAGTGTGGCGATTGGTGCCTCTGTGAAGATGGGATATTTCGCGCAGCATGCTATGGAACTTCTGAATGGTGATCACTCGGTTTTTGAGTCGCTGGAAAATGCTTTTCCGCAAGCAACACAGGGATCGCTGCGCAATCTTGCAGGCGCATTTGGGTTTTCGGGTGATGATATTGAAAAGAAATGCCGCGTGCTTTCAGGTGGTGAAAAAGCGCGGCTGGTGATGGCGCAGATGTTGTTTGATCCACCGAATTTTCTGGTGCTCGATGAACCGACGAATCATCTTGATCTATTGACGAAAGAAATGTTGATCAAGGCGCTTTCAGAATTTGAAGGCACCATGCTGTTTGTTTCGCATGATCGGCATTTTCTGGCTGCACTTTCCAACCGCGTGTTGGAACTGACGCCTGAAGGCCTACAACAATATGGCGGTGGTTATACCGAATATGTGGAGCGCACGGGTTATGAAGCGCCGGGTTTGCAGGATTAGGGCATTGACGAGTCGCCAATCGATTGGCACAAAGATTTCTAAAAAAGGAAATGGAATTGCGGGTAAGACTTTTAATTTTGTCGACCGCGGCTCTGGCTTTGAATTTTGCCAGTGTGTGTGCTGCACCTGAAGATGTTCCTGACCACGATTTAAGTTTTGTGCTCAAGGACGGTTATATCTTGGCTGAAGGTGTGTTTGTTGAAGACACCGCTGAAAAATTCAAAGCGTTTTTAGCAGAGAATGGCAAGGCTGATGGCACTTGGAATATTCCGCTTTACATACAGTCTCTTGGTGGTTCACTGGGGGCCGCCATGGAAATGGGACAAATGCTGCGGGAACATGGGATGTCGACGGTATCATTCAATTGGTGCGCCTCGGCCTGCACATATATAATGATGGGCGGCGTGAACCGTGTTGTTGCAAAAGATGGTGTGTATGCAGTTCACCAATTTTCATATGATAACAGCATAGACCCGCAGAAGTTGGTTTATTCAAACGCCGATCTTCAGCATTTCCAGGACCTCGTTGCGAGCTTGAACGACTATGCCAAGGCACTGGGCGTCGACCCCGAAGTGGTCAGCATTGCCTCGCATACGCCGCCGAGCACGACTACCAATCTGACGCGCGAACAGCTGGTGAAACTGGTGGTCGAAAATGTGCCGACCGATCAGGTGGATGGGCAAGATATCGCTGCTATCGCAATACCAGGCGTTAATGCGCCAGATCAAAAGATTCTTGAGGGATTAGAGCTTCCAGAAGCGCCCAATGTTTTTAATATTCAGCCGCACGGATTGACGAAACTTGCGGCTCAGTCCGTTGTGCGCGGTATTATCTTGGCGCAAACAGAAGACGTGGCCAGTTTAGAGAAAACCTTAAGCGCGCGTTACGGCAATTATATGCTGGCCAATGGTGAGCCTGTTAGCCGCGAAAATCTCGTGGCCAAACACGTCAGCTTTGCACAAGAATGGGCTTATCGCTCACGTGAAATTGACCCGAATAGTTTGAACACGATATGCCAAGATAATGATGTGGCTTGCACGGTGACGGGCGTATTTGACGATGCCTATGGTGTAGCGAAAGACGGCGTTGTTGTGAAAAACAGATACCGGTTTAGCTATACGATCATGCTGCCATTGAGCCTTCCGGCGGTGACTGTCGAGCAGATTGAAAAATTGAATTAGAACGCGATCTGCACCTTCATCGCTCTGCTCCTATCGCTTGCCAAGTCGAAGGCTTCCTTAGCTTTGGCGAGTGGCATGACTTCAGTCAGAAGAGGTTTTAGATCGACGCGCTTCTTGTTGATGAGATCAACAGCGAGTGCAAATTCTTCGTGGAAGCGGAACGAACCTTTTATTTCAATTTCTTTTGACACAATCATGTTTTGCGGGAGAGCGATGTTTCCGCCGAGTCCCAGTTGAATGAGTGTGCTGCGCGGCTTTAGAACTTCGAGGCCCATATGAAGCGCTGCTTCGTTGCCGCTGGCTTCGATCATGATATCGAAGTGGCCCTTATTGGCTTTGAATGGGGTGATCGTATCGGCGTTGGTGGCCACGTTGATGGTGTGGTCGGCACCGATTTTTCTGGCAAGGCTTAATGTGAAGTCCGAGACATCAGTGGCGACGATTTCTTGTGCACCGTGGACGCGAGCAGCGATAATAGCCAGCGCGCCGATGGGGCCGCAGCCGGTGACCAAGACGCGTTTGTTGGCGAGTGAACCAGCGCGAACGATGGCATGAAGTGTGACCGCGAAGGGTTCAGCGAATGCAGCTTCTTCGATTGAAACATCGCTGGCGATGATGTGGGCTTGAGAGGCCTCAGCCACGAGTAATTGTTGGAAGGCGCCTTGAATATGGGGAAAGCGCATGGCGCTGCCGTAAAATAACATGTCAAGACAATGGTTTTGTTGGCCCTTTTTGCAGTACACGCATTGGCCACAAGGGCGCGACGGGCTGACCGCGACCATGTCTCCGACTTTGACATTGGTTACTCCGGCACCGAGTGCGGCAACTTCGCCCGCCACCTCATGGCCCAGCACCATTGGTTCTTTCAAGCGAATGGTGCCGAAACCGCCGTGCTTGTAGTAATGTAAATCCGATCCGCAAATACCGCCGCGCTTGATGGCAACTTCAATTTGGCCCTGCCCTAGTTTTTGGGGTTCGCGTTCTTCAACGCGCAGATCCATGGCTTGGTGGATGACGACGGCTTTCATGCGGGCACCGGAGTGAGCAAAGGCTTGCCCGCAAAATGTGCGGCCAGATTATCGCGCACCAATTGGCCCATAGATTTTCTCGTCTCTAAAGTACCGCTGCCCACATGTGGTAAAACCACCACATTATTGAGCTTCATAAAGCGTGGATCGATATTTGGTTCGTTCAGATAAACGTCAAGGCCTGCCCCTTTGATCACGCCATTCTCCAGCGCATGTAAAAGTGCTGCTTCATCGACAACCGAGCCACGCGCGACGTTAATAAAATAACCTTGTGGCCCCAGCGCGATTAAAGCCGCAGAACCGATCATCGCCCTTGATCCGGCACCACCAGCCACTGCCGCTACCAGAAAATCACATTGCGCAGCCAGAGCCTCAACTGTCTCGCAATAATGATAAGGCACATCGTCTCGCTTGTTGCGGTTGTGATATAAAATTTCCATATCAAATCCAGCAGCGCGTTTGGCAATCGCCATGCCGATTCGGCCCAGCCCCAAAATGCCCATGCGTTTGCCAAAGAACCGCGTCGTACTTGGCATGGCTGAGTTTTTCCATTCGCCTGAACGAAGATACGTATCAGCAGCAGGAATATTGCGCGTGACAGAGATGCACAATCCAATAGCTAAATCTGCAACATCCCCTGTGAGAACATCCGGGGTATAAGACACTTTAATATTCCGCGCTCGAGCCGCCTTCAAATCAATTGCGTCAGTGCCTACGCCAAAACATGCAATGACTTCCAAATTTGGCAACGCAGCAATCAGCTCAGCTGAAGCACCCATATCACCACGCGTCGCAATGGCGCGAATTTCATCCGCATGGCGACTGATATAAGCGTCCTTATCTTCTACCAACCATAGCTTGTGCACATCGTAAATGGTTTCAAAACTAGGCATGTCCCATTCTGAATAGGGTCCAATCATCAACACACTTGGTTTTTTCATTTGCAACTTGTCTCAAAAAAAGGTTTCACTCTCAAATATGACAATGAAGCTTTTTGATCTTTCGGGCAAGCGCGCTTTGATCACGGGTTCAAGCCAAGGCATTGGTTATGGCATTGCGCAAGGTTTGGCCGAGGCTGGGGCCGAAGTGATCTTGAATGGGCGTGATGCAGGCAAGCTTTTTGGGGCAGCCGCTGAGCTACGAAAGGCGGGGCATAAGGTGCAAGAGGCGGCGTTTGATGTGACGTCTCACGCTTCTGTTGCAGAGGCCGTTGAAAAAATTGAGGCTGAAGGGCCTATTGATATTTTGTTTAATAATGCGGGTATGCAATTTCGAACCGCGCTGGAAGATTATCCGCTGGAGAAATTTCAAGAACTGATGCGCGTGAATGTTGAGAGCGTGTTTTTGGTTGGCCAAGCCGTGGCGCGGCGCATGATCAAGCGCGGGCGTGGAAAGATCATCAATATCTGTTCGGTTCAGAGCGAGCTAGGGCGACCTTCGATTGCGCCTTATACAGCCACCAAGGGTGCAGTTAAAATGCTTACTAAAGGCATGTGTGCGGATTGGGCTAAGCATGGCATTCAGGTTAATGCGATTGGGCCAGGATATTTTAAGACTCCGCTGAACCAGGCTTTGGTTGACAATCCTGAATTTTCGAGCTGGCTCGAAAAGCGCACGCCTGCTGGCCGCTGGGGCAACACGGATGAACTCGTCGGAGCGTCAATATTTTTGGCTTCAGACGCATCATCGTTTATCAATGGACACATTCTTTATGTCGATGGCGGAATCACCTCGGTTCTTTAAAGGCGCTTGCGTTGTGATGGGCGTTGCTTCCTGCGGCAAGACTTCTGTAGGCGAATTGCTGGCGGAAAAATTAAGTGCGCATTTTGTAGAAGGTGACCGCCTGCACCCTGCTTCGAATGTCGCAAAGATGTCATCTGGCAATCCTTTGTCGGATGAAGATCGCTGGCCATGGTTGGCAGCAATAGGCACCTCACTTGCCGGACGTGAAGGGGCGGTTGGTTCGTGTTCAGCTCTGAAGCGGGTTTACCGCGAGGCGATTGCCAAAGCGGCGCAACGAGAGGTTTATTTTATTTATTTGAGCGGGTCGCGTGAATTGTTGCAGGAGCGGATTAACGCGCGGCAAGGCCATTTTATGCCGCCATCGCTATTAGAAAGTCAGCTGCGAATATTGGAAGAACCTGCGGCTGATGAGTTGGCCTTAAAGCTTGATATTGCAGAGCCAGTCACAGTGTTGGCCCAGAGGGCGAAGCTGTGGCTATTGTCCCGAGACAAAATTTAAGCTCTTGCATAAAATCTTGCGTGCAATACATTCATTCTAAATCTTTGAGCTGTGGAACGCCATAGCCGTCTAATGGGAGCGTTTATTTGTGAGCCAAGTGTTTGTTGCATTTGAGGGTGTGACCAAGCGTTTTGGTGGCACGACCGCGTTGAGCAATGTGTCTTTGCATCTTGCGGCAGGTGAAATTTTGGCGCTGCTTGGCGAAAACGGTGCTGGTAAATCGACACTTATCAAATCGCTCGCCGGCATTCACAAGCCAGAGGAAGGGCGCATTCTGTTCAAGGGTCAGCCTTATGCACACAGGCCACCACAGCCCAATCAAAAACAATCTGTGGCCTTTATTCATCAAGACTTAGGGTTAGTCGAATGGATGAGTGTTGGTGAAAATGTTGGGTTGGCGCAGGGCTTTTCGATGAGCGGCAAACTAATCAATTGGCGGGCTACCGAGGCGCGGGCCGCAGAATGCCTTAAGCTTGTTAGTTGTGATTTTGATCCGTCGCGGCGCATTCAAGATTTAAGCCGTACTGAAAAATCATTAGTTGCGATTGCGCGGGCATTGGCAACTGATGCTGATGTGCTGGTGCTCGATGAACCCACGGCGAGTTTGCCTGCCGATGAGGTGGAACGTTTATTTACTGTGTTGCGCGGGTTGAAGGCACGCGGCGTGGGCATGATCTATGTGTCGCACAGATTAGACGAGATTTTTAAATTGGCCGACCGTGTGGCGGTGTTGCGCGATGGCAAGCTGGTGGGCGATACACCTGTGAAATCAACTTCGCCTGCTGCGCTCGTGAATATGATTGTGGGGCGCGAGGTGAAAGAGCTTTATCATCTTGGTGCAAAGCGTGATGGGGCCGAGACGTTGAAGGTTTCAGCGCTTTGCACATTTGATGTGGGGCCAATTTCTTTCTCGGCGCGTGAAGGCGAAGTGTTGGGGCTTGTTGGTTTGCGTGGCGCTGGCCAAGAGGCGGTGGGTCGGGCGCTGTTTGGCGCAATTGAACATGAAGGAACAGTGACGCTTGATGGCAAGCAGCTTGATCTCACCTCGCCTGAGGCTGCGCTTAATCAAGGCATTGGCCTGGTGGCGCGGGACCGGACGGAAGAAAGTGTGGCATTATCACTTTCAATCCGTGAAAATACATTTCTCAATCCCTGGTCGATAGGCCGAACTCTAATGTCGTTCATGACGCCGTTCTCTGAGGCCGAGGCTGCACGTGAAATCGGTAACACGGTAGGCTTACGACCCAATGATCCGCATTTGCCGGTAGAGGCTTTGTCAGGTGGCAATCAGCAGAAGGTTGTTGTGGGACGGTGGCTGGCCACAGGGCGGCGCGTGTTGATTGCAGAAGATCCAACAGCAGGTGTGGATGTGGGAGCGAAGGCCGAAATTTACCGGCTGATTGCCAAGGCGCTGGAAAGCAAATTAACTGTAATTGTGGTTTCAACTGACTTTGAAGAAGTGGCTAATATTTGTCACCGTGCGCTCGTATTTTCGCGCGGGGTCATCACCGCCGAAATCTCGGGCAAAAACCTTACAACTGAAAACCTTATCCACACTGCATCGGCATCAGAGGCTGCATAATGAACTCCATCCAATCCACAGCTTTAGAACCGACGCGGCATGAGTTGCAGAATTTGAGTTTCAGGCAAAAAATTGGACGCTGGATTCCGGTTTATGGTTTGGTGCTGCTTACTGTATTTTTGATGCTGGTATTTTCCATTTTGTTGCCAGATACTTTCCCAACTCTATTGAACTTGCGTTCGATCATTTTTGATAAATCGATCATCGCCATTTTATCTCTCGCCGCCATGATCCCCATGGCTGCGGGCCGCATCGATCTCACTGTGGGTTACGGTATTGTACTATGGCATATTCTGGCGCTCAGTTTACAGACCATTTTCCATGTACCATGGCCTTTGGCCGTTCTGATCGTGCTGTGCCTTGGTGCTTTAATGGGTGTGCTTAATGGCTTGCTGGTTGAAGTGGCCAAGATTGACTCGTTCATCGCAACATTGGGAACGGGCACCATACTTTATGCCATAGCACTTTGGCATTCCGGCGGCAGGCAGGTTGTTGGCGTGGTGCCCGATGGGTTTTACGCGCTCAACGCCACTTTCGTTTTTGGCCTGCCAATTGCTGGCTATTATGTGCTCGCTCTGGCCTTGGCCATGTGGTTGATTTTTGAATACACGCCGCTGGGCCGTTATCTTTATGCCATTGGTGCAAGTCCAAAGGCCGCGGCACTTAACGGAATTCCTGTGCGCAAATTTGTCATGGGCTCTTTCGTCGCTTCGGGTGTGCTCACCGCTGTGGCTGGAGTGCTGCTCGCATCCAAACTCCGCATTGGTCAAGCCAGTGTTGGATTAGAATATCTGTTGCCTGCTCTCGTGGGCGCATTCTTAGGTTCCACCACAATCAAACCCGGACGTGTGAACGTCTGGGGCACTTTGATTGGGGTGGCAATTCTTGCTGTCGGCATTTCTGGCATTCAGCAATTCGGCGGTTCCTTTTGGGTGGAACCGATGTTCAACGGCGCAACGCTGCTTATTGCCATTGGCATTGCAGGTTATGCCCAACGCAAACGCGGTGCCGCCCAAAAGGTATCAAAATAAATTATAATGGGAGTGAACTATGGATCGTAGAGAGTTATTAAAACGCGGCATCGCGCTGGGTTTGACAGTGCCAATGCTGACCGAAGTTGTGTTTGCTGATTCAATGTCAGACGCGCAAGCCATTGTTGATAAATATGCCATGAAAATGGATAAGTGGGATGGCCCAACAACTGGCCCCAAAGCCCAAGCTGGCAAATCGATTGTCATTCTCGCAGGTGATATGAAGAACGGCGGCATCTTGGGCTCATCCAAGGGTGCTGAAGAGGCATGCGCTGCAATTGGTTGGACTGTAAAGACAATCGACGGAGCAGGTTCGGTTGATGGCCGTGCGGCTGCCTTTGGTCAAGCGCTTGCTTTGAAGCCAAATGGCATCATCGTTTCAGGCTTTGATACAACGGAACAAGCAACCGGCATGGCTGCGGCCAAGGCTGCAAATATCCCAGTCGTCACCTGGCATTCTTCGCCAACCACTGGTCCTTCGCCTGATCTGGGCATTTATGCCAACGTAACAACTGATCCGATGCAGGTTTCAACTGCTGCTGCCATGTGGGCCTATATCGATGCAAAGGGCAAACCCGGCTGCATTTATTTCACTGACTCAACTTATGCCATCGCCATTGCCAAGGCCAAGAAGATGCAGGAAGTAATTGAAAAGCTCGGTGGCACCACTGTTGAATGGGTTGATACCCCGATTGCCGAAACCTCACAGCGCATGCCACAGCTGACCACATCGTTGTTGCAAAAGCATGGCGCAAAGTGGACGCATTCGATGGCGATCAATGATCTCTACTTCGATTTCATGGGCCCATCCTTGCAAGCCGCGGGCATTGCTGGTTCAGGCCAAGCGCCATCAAACGTTTCGGCTGGTGACGGTTCTGAATCTGCTTATCAACGCATTCGTTCGGGCCAATATCAAGCCGCAACAGTGGCTGAGCCGCTGAACTTGCAAGGTTGGCAGTTGGTGGACGAGCTCAACCGCGCCATGGCTGGTGAAGCTTGGTCAGGCTATGTGTCGCCACTCCATGTGGTTACCAAAGCCAATGTCGAATTCGACGGCGGCCCTAAGAACGGATTTGATCCCGGCAACGGCTATCAAAACGAATACAAGAAAATCTGGGGCAAGGCATAATCCACCTTGATCTCTTTGAGTGCGGTGTGCAAAATCACACCGCACTCTTTTTTTGGGAAAATGTTAAATGGCACAAGCGGAAATTGGTTTGATTGGTTTGGGCGTGATGGGCTCGAACCTGGCTTTAAACATTGCCGAGAAGGGTTTCAAAGTGGCGGTCTATAACCGCACCCGCGATGTGACGCACAAATTTTTTAACAATGCTGGCAAGTTGGCCGAAAATATTATTCCCTGTGACAACCTTGATGAGCTGGTTGCTGCCATCCGCCCGCCGCGCCCGATCATTATTTTGATCAAGGCCGGAGAGCCAGTCGATAATGAAATCCGACTGCTGCGCGAAAAACTATCTAAGAATGATATTATCATCGATTCAGGTAACGCTAATTTCCGTGACACCATGCGCCGCTTTAAAGAGTTGGAAGATTCCGGCCTCACCTATATCGGCATGGGCATTTCGGGCGGCGAGGAAGGTGCGCGTCATGGCCCTGCCATCATGGTGGGGGGCAAGGAAGAATCCTACAAACGCATCGAGAAAATTCTTGATGCGGTTGCGGCCAAATATAAAAAGGAGCCCTGCTCTGCGTGGCTTGGCGAAAACGGTGCTGGGCATTTTGTGAAGACTATTCACAACGGCATTGAATATGCTGACATGCAAATGATCTCTGAAGTTTACGGACTGATGCGTGATGGCCTTGGCATGAAGGCCGCTGAAATTGCTGCAGTGTTCAAGAAGTGGAATACGGGTCGTCTCAATTCTTATTTGATCGAAATCACCGCAGAAGTTCTATCAGTGATCGATGCTAAAGCCAAAAAGCCAATTGTCGATGTGATCTTGGATCGCGCAGGTCAAAAGGGCACTGGCAAATGGGCTGTGATCGAAGCGCAGACCATGGGTGTTTCTGCTTCGACCATCGAAGCTGCTGTCGATGCACGCGTGTTGTCTTCGATGAAAGTTGATCGCACCGCTGCGGAGAAAGCCTATAAAATCACGCGCAAGAAAATCAGCCCTAAATCCCGTGCTACATTCTTGAGGCATCTCGAAGCCGCGCTTTATGCCGGAAAAATTGCCGCCTATGCGCAGGGTTTTGCTGTGATGGAGCAGGCTTCAAATGAATTTAAATGGAATCTGCCGCTGGGTACAATCGCCAAAATATGGCGGGCGGGCTGTATCATCCGCTCGCAGTTCTTAGGGCTTATCACGCAAGCTTTCGTCAAATCAGGCGGCAAGGGCAATTTACTTATGGCTCCTGCTTTCATGAAAATGATGAAAGAGTCACATGGTTCACTTCGCGCTGTCGTCGCGCAAGCCGCCTTGGTGGGTGCGCCAGCGCCCGCACTGTCAAATGCGCTGAGCTATTTCGATACTTACCGCCAAGGGCGTGGCACCGCCAATCTCATTCAGGCGCAGCGTGATTTCTTTGGCGCGCATGGGTTTGAACGTATTGGTGAAGAAGGTGCGTTTCACGGGCCATGGGCTGGGACGGAATAATTCGTACTTAAAAGGAGGGCTAAATGCCAGGCACTGTTAATTTTCACCGTGTAATTAAAGCTCCACCAGAGCGCATCTACCGTGCGTTCCTTGACCCTGATGCGATGTGCAAATGGTTGCCGCCTGATGGCTTTACCGGCCACGTTTCACACATGGATGCAAAAGTGGGTGGCACATTTAAAATGTCATTCACGAGTTTTGCATCAGGCAGCAGCCATTCATTTGGTGGCGAATATAAGGAGCTTATCCCCAATGAAAAGCTGCGCTACACGGATGTCTTTGACGATCCAAATTTGCTTGGCGAAATGATGGTCACTGTGCTGCTCAAACCTGTTTCGTGCGGTGCTGAAATCAATATCACACAATCGGGCATTCCCGATGTCATCCCGCTTGAGATGTGTTATTTAGGTTGGCAGGATTCACTGCGGATGCTGGCAGCTTTGGTGGAGACTGCTGCGCTATAGAAGTGGATGTTGCAAAGACGACTGCTTTGCCAATATCCGATAAAAAGTGAGTCATCATTTTATTTTCATTTTCGGCGTTGACAGCTCGCAAAATAGCAGACGGATGAAAGGTTATCATCACTGCCGGTATTTCATAAGAATACTGCAACTGGCCCCGCCTCTCTCCGAGATTTTTGTCTGAACCCGTTAAGACACCAGCGGCTGTTGCTCCCATGGCAAGAATCAGCTTTGGGCGTATAAGTTTAATTTCATTCATGAGCCAATATTTGCAATGCTGAATTTCACCAGCATTTGGGCGTGAATGGATGCGCCTTTTGCCGCGCGATTCAAACTTAAAATGTTTTACAACATTAGAGACATAAATGGAATCTCGCGAAACTCCGGTCGCTTTCAACGCTTTGTCAAATAGTTTCCCCGCAGGTCCCACAAAGGGTCTGCCGGAAAGATCCTCCTCATCGCCTGGCTGCTCGCCCACAATCATCAGTTTTGCGTTGGCAGGACCTTCGCCCACAACAGTCTGAGTGGCATTGCAATGGAGGGAGCAACGCTGACATTTTTGAGCTGCCTTATTCAACTCCGTGATTGACGAGAAGTGTTCGGCAGAAAATTCATGTGTCGATATAGCTGGCGCGCGCGCTGCGTTAGCAAATGGAGATGGTGTGGTTGGTTGGGAATTCCGCATTTCGTCAACGCGGCGACCGGCATTTGAAACGAGTTCTTTGATCAACTCAGCTTCCGGTAAATTATGCCAATATTTTTTGGGCATCTCGGAACGCATTGCGTCCAACTTTAATCGGGCCGGATTAAATATATTAGCATAATATGTTTTCCACAAATTTTCTGTGTCATCATCTGCCGTTATACGCGCGGCAGGTGACGGATTGAAAGTTAGTTTCGAGTCCACAAAAAATGCTGATCCCTTGGGTGTTGCAATGCACCAATCCATATCATTGAATCTGCGGACAAAAAAAGCTGTCGTTTCCTCCACGATGTGGTGTTCTGGTTCAAACCAAGCAGTAAATTTTCGGCGCACAGTATCACTCTGTAAATCTTCCTTGAACCGCACGAATGCTTTCATTTTGTGCTTGTCGCGGGAAACTGATTTCGACATCGCCATGATTTGGTGAACCAATGGGTGCAACGCATTTTCAAAGATCATCGGCTCTTTCACGCATTCAAAAAGTAATTCATATAAAATTGAAAATCTTTCGGCATCGCTGTGACAGACACAATTGCGCGCCAACTCCAAGAAATGCCTTGGCACTTTGCGAGTGTCTGCTGCCATTGCGTCTCCAGCCTCCCCTAGGGAAGCAAACAAGTCATTGCTCGTCGCGCCCTCTAACGACCAAACAATATCTGACGGCTTCAGGCCTTGGCGCAAAGAATCACGGGCCAAATTTCTCCATGACCCAAATGTATCCGTCGCAGAAACGATTTTATAAATCATCAAAATAACTCGAGTTGTCGCAGCTTGGGCACAAATCGCTGGCGCAAATCTGGTGCATCAATTGCAGCACCGGGGTGCCAATCAATCGTGGTAATAAAAGACTGAGCGTTTTTCATATTTGCGCCCAGTTTCAAAAGATCAGCATAACGCAGTTTTCCATGCCGACGCGAACTCACGATCCTCTTTACAGTCTTAACGCCGAAGCCAGGCACACGCAGCAGCGCTTCGTAAGACGCAGTGTTGACGTCAACTGGAAACGCCTCTCGATGTGCCAGCGCCCATGAGAGTTTTGGATCAATATCGAGATCCAACATTCCTTCACCGGACTTTGTAATTTCATCCACATTAAAACCGTAAAAGCGCAGCAACCAGTCAGCTTGATACAAGCGATGCTCACGTATCATAGGTGGCTTGACCAATGGCAAGTGAACCGACGTGTCTGGAATGGGGCTGAACGCCGAATAATAAACACGTTTTAGCTTGTAGCCACTGTAGAGCGATGAACTACGATTCAAGATTATTGCATCCGACGACTGATCAGCGCCGATAATCATTTGTGTGCTTTGTCCTGCTGGAACAAATTTCTTGACAAGCTTATTGATAAAGCTGGGCTCGCGCGACGACAGTATTTCTTCACCGATGGAGGACATTGATTTTTTGATCTGTAGAACATCTTTTTCCGGAGCAATTTTACTCAGGCCAATATCGGTGGGTAATTCAATATTTACTGACAGGCGGTCTGCAAATAGTCCGGCCTCATGTACCAAATCTTGCGACGCGTTCGGAATTGTTTTGAGGTGAATATAGCCTTGAAATTGATGTTCCAAACGCAGCTTTTTCACAATATCAGTCATCTGCTCCATCGTATAATCGGGCGTTTTGATAATCCCCGAAGACAGAAACAATCCTTCGATATAATTTCGACGGTAAAATTCCATCGTGAGTTTTACAACTTCATCAGTCGTAAAGCGCGCCCGCGCAACATTACTGGAAACCCGGTTGATGCAAAAAGCACAGTCATAAGTGCAGAAATTTGTCATCAGAATTTTAAGAAGCGAAATGCAACGTCCATCAGGTGCATAGGAGTGACAAATGCCACTGCCCTCCGTTGACCCCAGCCCGCCACTCTCCAAAGAGTTCCGCTTGGTTGTTCCACTTGAAGCGCATGACGCATCATATTTTGCGGCGTCACTTAGAATTGCGAGTTTTTGGATTAAAGTATGTTGAACCATGGTGTTCACTATATGTTCTATAGCTTCCACCTGTCAAATTAATTGCGATAATTCACCTGCAATTCGAATGAATGGTGCGTTATCGACCGTCGTCGTTTGAAGCTTAGTTTTTAAAATAAATGTAATCGGTTTTTAAGCTGGCGGAGAGGGGGGGATTCGAACCCCCGATAGGCTTGCACCTATGCCGCATTTCGAGTGCGGTGCGATCGACCACTCTGCCACCTCTCCGGTTTAGTCGACTTTAGTGGATCGCTGGAGGCTAGATAGCGAAGCGTTGGCCCGCTGCCAACCTCTTTTTGGCGATAGAGCGATTTTGACCTTTCTTTGAAAGGTCAAAATGCTCTGGTTGACTCGAAGTCCCAAACTGCTAGAAGCCGCCCATGATTAAGTCTTCGCCAAAACGCGCTAAAACCGTTTAAAGCCCCTTCCCCGGTCCTTATCCCCCGCGGGGGAGGATGGCCCCAAAATGCTCGCAGACAGAATGAAAATTCTCAGGGGAGCGGACATAAAGGACAAAATTTCATGGGTTATAATGTTGCAGTTGTGGGTGCCACCGGAAATGTGGGCCGCGAGATGATGAACATCTTGGCTGAGCGCGAGTTTCCGGTTGATCATTGCTATGCCATCGCATCGCGTCGCTCAATTGGCACTGAGATCAGCTTTGGCGACAAGATTTTGAAATGCCAAGATTTGGAAAATTTTGATTTCAGTAAGGTCGATTTCGTTTTGATGTCTGCTGGTTCGGAAATTTCGAAAATATGGTCGCCGAAGATTGGCGCGATGGGGCCAATCGTGATCGATAACTCATCATGCTGGCGTTATGACCAAGAAGTGCCGCTGATTGTTCCTGAAGTGAACGCGCATGTGTTGGAAGAATATATGAAGCGCAATACCAAGCGCAACATTATTGCCAATCCAAATTGCTCGACGGCGCAGCTGGTTGTGGCTTTGAAGCCTTTACATGATGTGGCCAAGATCAAGCGTGTGGTGGTTTCTACTTATCAGTCGGTTTCTGGCGCTGGCAAGGAAGGCATGGATGAGCTTTGGGTTCAGACCAAAGGTATATTCGTCACCGACAGCCCTACTCCCAAAAAATTCCCTAAGCAGATTGCATTTAACGTGATCCCACATATCGATGTGTTCTTGGATTCAGGTGATACCAAAGAAGAATGGAAGATGGTGGTCGAGACCAAGAAAATTCTTGACCCAAAAATCAAGCTCACCGCTACGTGTGTTCGCGTACCTGTGTTTGTGGGCCATTCTGAATCCGTCAATATTGAATTTGAATCGCCGATGACGGCCGATGAAGCGCGCGACATCTTGCGCGAGGCGCCAGGTTGCATGGTGATCGATAAGCGTGAAGATGGTGGTTACATGACGCCCGTGGAATGCGCTGGCGACTACGCCACGTTCATCAGCCGTATCCGCGAAGATTCAACTCTTGAGAATGGTTTGAATATTTGGGTCGTGTCAGACAATTTGCGCAAAGGTGCTGCTTTGAACACTGTGCAGATCGCCGAATGCATTATCAATCGCGGGCTTATGAAGAAGGCCGCTTAAAAAAAGGGCGGGATTAGTTCCCGCCCTTTCCTAGTTATGACTTTGGCAAAAGCACCTTGTCGATCACGTGGATCACGCCGTTTGACTGGCGCACGTCTGCAATTGTCACTGTGGCAACGCCACCAGTTTCATCAGTTACAGTCACTTTCTTTCCATCAACTTTGAACGTCAGGTCACAGCCACCAACAGTCTTTACGGTGTGCGAACCGCCGTCAGATTTCACCATGCTCATCACGGCTTTGGCCATCACGCTGCCTGATACAACGTGGCAGGTGAGGATCTTTGTAAGCTGGCCCTTGTTTTCTGGCTTCAACAATGTGTCTACAGTGCCAGCTGGCAATGCTGCAAAAGCTGCATTTGTTGGAGCAAACACAGTAAATGGGCCTTTGCCCGAAAGTGTTTCAACGAGTCCGGCAGCCTTAACAGCAGCGACCAATGTTGTGTGATCCTTGGACTTCAATGCATTTTGAATGATGTTCTTGGAAGGGAACATGGCTGCACCGCCAACCATTGGGTTCTTGGCGAATGCCGGAGCGGCGCTGAGGCCAACTGTGAGTGCGAGGGCGATAAGTGAGGTTTTTAACATTTTAATCTCCTGAGTTTGTTGTGGTGTTTATGAAGTTATAGAAATGAGGCGGATAAAATAAGGCATCCGCCCCTTCGCCGCCAAATTACATCTTCGGCAAGAGAACCTTGTCGATTACGTGGATCACGCCGTTGGATTGAGCAACGTCGGCAATCGTTACATTGGCTACGCCGCCTGCTTCGTCTGTGACGGTCACTTTATCGCCGTCCACTTTGAGTGTCAGTTCGCATCCGCCAACAGTCTTGACCTTGTGCATGCCGCCATCGGCCTTCACCATGGCTGCTACGTCAGCGGCCATGGCCTTTGCGCCAACAACGTGGCAGGTCAGGATCTTCACCAGCTTGTCTTTGTTTTCTGGCTTCAAAAGTGTTTCCACTGTGCCTGCTGGCAATGCAGCAAACGCGTCATTTGTTGGTGCAAACACCGTGAATGGGCCAGCGCTCTTCAATGTGTCTACCAATCCGGCAGCAGCTACTGCAGCAACCAGTGTTGTGTGGTCCTTTGAGTTCATTGCGTTTTCAACAATATTCTTGGTTGGGAACATTTCTGATCCACCTACCATTGGGTTGGCTGCTAAGGCCGAAGTTGCGAAAAGGCCGAGCAAAGCGGTGGCGATAATCATCTTACGCATAGGTATCTCCAGTTATGACTTTTTGAAGACGCTGCATTGCGCCTTCTGCAAATCTTTACGGGAGGTAAATTCAGACGGTTTAATAACAAAAACTCAACTAAACGTGAGCCTCACTCACTAAAAAAGTGATCGAACCGATTTGGGCCCTGCACCATTGTATATCTTCAGGTTGATTCACTTGACCAATTAGCCATGCCTAGAACTTGGCCAACTTTACCTTTTTGCAGAACTGCAAGGCACGATTTTACATCGCCACTAATAATTCCCTTACGTGGGAAGGTTAACTTTGCTGCTTGGCCATTCCAGAGCCCTGCGGGAACCAATTTGCGAACCACATTTTGATAAGCGATCTCTTTGCCCGCGTTTTCGCCACGTTCGATTTTCACCAAAACCGTCGGGGCAATGGCCATCAACCAGAGTGTGGCTTCTGGCGTGACAGCGCCTTCGCCCATTTCAACAATGAGCTCCGTATCATTGGCTTTCAGTGTCATTGGCAGTTTGGCTTGGGTTTTATATGCAGCTGAAATTGCATTGGTGACTTGGGCTTGATTGCTGCCCACTGCATGACGATCCCCGTCGATCACCATCTGCGGCGTATAAACATCATTATCGCCGCGCGATTTTGCATAATCCATTTGGCGCTGGGTGTATTCAGGCTTGGCCAACGTGTCGCGCCAACCGAGATAATCCCAGTAATCGACATTAAAGGAAACAACGGTTGCGCCGGTACTCGCTTTGAGAGTTGCAGCAAGCTTATCAGCGGCAGGGCAAGACGAGCACCCTTGGCTGGTGAATAGCTCAACAAGGACAGGCAGTTCTGAAGATGCATGAGCTTGGAGGCTGATGAGGGGCGCAGCTAATGCTGCTGCACCCAAAGAGAGGGCGCCACGGCGCGAAATTTGAAGATTTTGTTTCATACAAATAATATGGCTTATGAAACATACACCCGCCAATCACCTTTGGGTGAAGCAACTTAAGCGTGATCAGAAGCTGACAAGTGGTTTGAAACCTCCAAAGAACATGCGCTTACCATCAAAAGGCATGGTCTTAGGATCGAAATTTTTGATGAAAGGATCAGCCATCATCTTCTTCCAACATTGGTTGCGGTGTGTCTTGTTTTTAAAAACCAAATAAGCACAACCCACTGTCTCGCCCGCCTTTGCTTTCACGGATTGTGGAAACGACGTGACCTTGCCCGGCTTCACATCATCAGCAATCGCCTCAAGATAAGCCAAAGCTCCAGACCGTTTCCAAGCGGCAGCAGATTTTTTCACCATGGATTTGTAAGCTTTGAGATTTGCGGTGGGAACGGGGATAACCATGAAATCGATGTACATTCGAATTCTTCCTTTGAGAGCTTTAATCTACTTCGTTATTTGACCGACGTAATTGCTAGACATTAAACTGGTTGCACGCCGTCATAACCCTCCACAATGACGAGGTCAATTTCGCTCCTGCCTTTGCGTTTTTCAATAGCGGCGATGTATTCGGGCGAACGGTAGCAGGCGAGCGCGGTTTCATAGTCTTCGAACTCGACAATAACATGTCGCGGTCGCATCTTTCCCTCCGGAAGATTTGCGGCACCAGCGCGCACTAGAAAACGTGCGCCATATTTGCGGAAAGCAATCGCGTTTGCGGCCTGATACTCTTTGTATCCTTCTGGGTCGCTCACGTCGACATGCGCGATCCAATATCCTTTGGCCATGACTTTCATCCTTTTTTAGGAGAGGTAATCTGCTGGAAGTCAAAACGTTAGCCTAAAGGAGTTTACTCATCAATCACGTAACTTAAGCTGATTGAATGTGAGGTAGGTTCCTGCTTTCGCAAGAACCGACAAAAAGCCCAGCCCCTAACCCGCCTTCGCCAAATTCCGCAGCACATATTGCAAGATGCCGCCATTTTTGAAGTAGTCGATTTCTTCTAACGTATCGATGCGGCACAGGGCTTCCACTGATGTTATGGAACCATTGGCTTTCATGATGTTCACGGCCATGACGCTGCGTGGTTTCAGACCATCGGCAATGCCAGCGATTGAAACGTTTTCATCTCCGATCAAGCCCAATGTTTGCCAGCTTTGGCCCGGCATAAACTCAAGAGGCAATACACCCATGCCGACCAGATTGAAGCGGTGGATGCGCTCAAAGTTTTGGGCAATCACAGCGCGAACGCCCAAAAGATTGGTGCCCTTTGCGGCCCAATCGCGCGACGAGCCGTTGCCATATTCAACGCCCGCGAACACAACAAGTGGTGTGCCCTCGGCTTGATATTTCATGGCAGCATCATAGATCGGCATTTCGGTACCGTCTGGTTGGTGCAGCGTGAGGCCGCCTTCTTTGACCGCGCCATCAGCACCTTTGACCATGTGGTTCTTGATGCGGATGTTGGCAAATGTGCCCCGCATCATTACTTCATGGTTGCCACGGCGCGTGCCGTATTGATTGAAGTCAGCGAATGCCACGCCATTGGCAACGAGATATTTCCCAGCGGGTGATGCAGCTTTGATTGAACCAGCGGGTGAGATATGATCGGTGGTGATTTTGTCACCGAACAGGCCCAAAATACGTGCGCCCGAGATATCAGTGACCTGCTTGGGCTGCATCGTCATGCCACGGAAATAAGGTGGGTTTTGCACATAGGTGCTTTTGTTATCCCAAGCGTAGGTCTCACCTTTGCTGGTAGAAACGGCGCGCCAGTTTTTGTCGCCCTTGAACACATCAGCGTAACGCTTTTTGAACATCGATGATTTCACATTTTTATTGATGAACGTTTCAATCTCTTTGTTCGAGGGCCACACGTCCTTCAAATAAACTGGCTTGCCCTTTTTGTCATGGCCAAGTGGTTGGGTGGTGAGGTCAACCTGCGTGGAACCAGCCAGCGCATAAGCCACAACCAGTGGCGGTGAGGCGAGATACGCCGCTTGCACATCAGGCGATACGCGGCCTTCGAAGTTACGGTTGCCGGAGATCACAGCAGAGGCAACGATGCCATTGTCATTGATGGCCTTTGAAATCGCCGGATCAAGCGGGCCGGAATTGCCGATGCAGGTGGTGCAACCATAGCCTACGAGATTAAAGCCGATCTTATCGAGGTCTTTTTGCAAACCAGCTTTGTTCATATATTCGGAAACCACTTGCGAACCTGGTGCGAAAGATGTTTTCACCCAGGGCTTTGATGTGATGCCGAGGGCTGCCGCTTTGCGCGCCAGCAGACCAGCGGCGATCAGCACGGACGGGTTCGAAGTGTTGGTGCACGAAGTGATGGCAGCAATTACTACATCACCATGACCCAAATCGAAATTCTTATTTTCGACTTTTACCCGCTTGGATTGCTCACCTATTTTTGAAAAACCGGCTTTGTCCTTTGGCGCATCGAGTGCGGACTGGAAGCCTGACTTAATCTGTTCCAGTGGTAAAAATTTTTCAGGACGGTTCGGGCCTGCCATGGCGGGCACGACAGTGGCAAGATCAAGCTCCAATGTGTCCGTAAAAGCAGGTTCGTCCTTCGTTGCGAACATGCCTTGCGCCTTGCAATATTTTTCAACCAGCGCGATGCGGTCATTCTTTCGACCTGAGAGTTTCAAATAATCCAGCGTCACGCTATCGACAGGGAAAAAACCGCAAGTTGCGCCATATTCTGGTGCCATGTTGGCAATCGTCGCGCGGTCAGCCAGCGTGAGATAATGAAGGCCTGCGCCATAAAATTCGACAAACTTGTTGACCACGCCTTTTTTGCGCAGCATTTGCGTGACGAGCAATACGAGATCAGTAGCTGTCACACCTTCCTTCAATTTGCCTGTCATTTTGAAACCGATGACTTCAGGAAGCAGCATGGATTGCGGCTGGCCGAGCATGGCGGCCTCGGCTTCTATGCCACCCACACCCCAGCCCAGAACACCAAGGCTATTGACCATGGTGGTATGGCTGTCCGTGCCAACAAGCGTATCTGGATAAGCTGTGGTCACAGTCTTGCCCTTCACCTTTTCAGTTTTGGTCCACACTGTTTGCGAAAGATATTCGAGATTCACTTGGTGGCAGATGCCGGTGCCGGGAGGAACCACGCGGAAATTTTCAAATGCGCCCTGGCCCCATTTCAGAAATTTATAGCGCTCTTCATTCTGCTCATATTCGCGCTTCACATTGGCTGCGAGGGATTTGTTATTGCCAAAGCTATCGACCACCACGGAATGGTCAATCACCAGATCAACAGGCACCAGTGGATTAATTTGTTGGGCTTTGCCACCCAATTGCTTCATGCCGTCCCGCATAGCAGCCAAATCAACCACGGCTGGAACGCCCGTAAAATCCTGCATCAACACCCGTGCGGGGCGGAAAGCGATTTCAGAGCTGGTTTTGTCTCGGTTTGAGAGCCATTTCGCGACAGACTCAATACTTTCCTTAGTAACCGTGCGGCCATCTTCAAAGCGCAGCAGATTTTCGAGCACCACTTTCAAGGAAAAAGGCAGCTTAGAAATTCCCGCTAACCCATTCTTCTCCGCCGCTTTCAAACTGAAATACGCATAGCTCTTTGTTCCAACTTTGAGGGTTTTGCGGGATTTGAAGCTGTCGAGGGACATATAAGCACCTTCTGATATTTAGAGATGCGGGTGCTATAGCTGATGTTGCACTGCAATACAAAGGGAATGAGACTATTTCAAACCACTTTCACACTCAAAATCCGCCCATTTTCCGCGGCAACTGCGATTTCATATAATCGGCCCTCACGTACGGCTGAGAAATAATAATTCACACCAGAAAGCCCCAAAGGTTTGATATTGCGAAAGCCTGCGCGCGTAACTGAAATGGAGGCTGCACCTTGCGTAAAGCGACTGCCGCTGAAACGGGCCATTGGCTGTGGAAGACGGGTAATTGTAACAGATACATTTACTGTAGACGAAATTGTGTCAGCGAAGGCCAACTGAGGAATAAGCAGCATTGCAATTGATAGTATCCGCAACATAGTATCACTCCTTAAGACAAAGAATTCACCTTTGTTCGAAACGGAGCAAGTTCGGGGCCAAGGTTGTTAACAGCTATTTCAACGCCAGATTCTGCTCTTCATAAGCAATCGTTTCGGCGATCAACAGCCGCCACAATCTCTCAATAGTCACTTCTGGAACACTGCTGTCTTTGGATTTTTCAATTGCGTTTTGAACGACCTTTTCAATGCGTTCGGGGATTGAGGCTGGCAATTTTGTGTTGCGCTTAATTTCAATAACCTGATCTACAACCCCAAAGCGCTGCACAATAAGTTTCACCAGTTCCTCGTCCAATGAGTCAATCTTTTGGCGCAAGGGGGCCAGTTTATTCTGTGCGTCTTTCAATATCTAACCCTCATGCGAGGACGCAATTTGCCTGAGACGATCCGATAATCTTTTACGCTCCCCAACCAGCCCTTTATAGCTTTCTTGTTCGACCGAAAAAATACTCAGTTGCTCATCAATTGCCGTCGCCAATTTATTACCATCTTGCATGGTTTCGAGAACTTCCAGCGGATCGAGGTAAATCCGGACGGTGAAAACAATGTCGCCTGAAATCGGCAGCTTGCGCAATGTTTGGCGTTCAACACGCAAGAACACATGGCCACCAATATCGCCATTGCCAAAGCGACTTTCAGACCCGCTGTGCGATGTGGGGTGATGCAGCTCTCCATCTTCATGGAGTGACCAGTTCCAACGCATGACTGGTTGCTCGGGCCGCAGATTTTCAAACATACGGTCAATGACCGATGCATTGCGCGTGCCCGTGCCAAAACCGGGTACAGGCCCATGAACCTTGTGCAAGGGGTGACCAAATTTTTCGAGTAAATTCCAAGCGGAAGGAAAACAGAGCGAAGCGGCAACCAAGCGCCAGCCTTCGGGCGATGCGCTCATCAATACCAAATCTTCCTGTACAAGTTTGGCGGCGATGGCCAGCGGCGGTAAGGATTGATCATCGAGCGCCACCTGAAATTGACCATGTAGAATATCGATGACGCTTTCCGTCTTGCAATAAATATTTGGATAGCGTTTGCACACATGTTCGGAAAGTAAATTTAAAACTTCGCTTTGCGCTTCAACTGAACTTTCTTCTGATACGATCACTTGGTGGCGATGGTCACGGTAATGTTGCGCCTTCTCATTTAGATAGGCGGGCAGATTAGCGTCAACTTCGACCCATTCATTTACATCAAGCGGGCGGACACCGATGTTGAATGGTTTGGACGAGCCATCATAGGGGGTGTGGGCAATTGGTGGAGGAAGCGAGGCCACTTAAACCCGCCGTTCCACCATCATCTTCTTAATTTCAGCAATCGCCTTGGCTGGCGATAGGCCCTTGGGGCAGGCCTTAGCGCAATTCATAATCGTATGGCAGCGATAGAGGCGGAAAGGGTCTTCGAGATTATCGAGGCGCTCGCCCGTGGCTTCATCGCGGCTATCAATCAGCCAGCGATAAGCCTGCAGCAAAACCGCGGGGCCCAAATAACGATCACCATTCCACCAGTATGATGGGCAGGATGTTGAGCAGCAAGCGCAGAGGATACATTCATAGAGGCCGTCCAACAATGCGCGTTCGCCTTCGCTTTGTTTCCATTCGGCTTGCGGGGTTGGAGTGGTGGTTTTGAGCCATGGTTCGATGGAACGGTGCTGCGCATAGAAATGCGTCATATCTGGCACCAAGTCTTTCACCACCGCCATATGCGGCAATGGATAGATTTTCACAGCACCCTTCACATCTTCGCAAGCTTTCAAACAGGCCAGTGTGTTAGTGCCATCAATGTTCATGGCGCAAGAGCCGCAAATGCCTTCGCGGCACGAGCGACGGAAGGTGAGGGTTGGGTCTTGCTCATTCTTAATCTTAACAAGCGCATCCAAAACCATCGGCCCACAGTCGTCCATGTTCACGCTGTAGGTATCAACTTGCGGGTTCTTTCCATCATCGGGGTTCCAACGATAGATTTTGAACTCACGAATGTTGGTTCCCGCGGGCATGGGATGAACCTTGCCGGGTTGGAGTTTGGAATTTTGTGGGAGAGTGAAGGTGACCATGATGCGTCCTAGAACAAACCGAAGATTTTTTTGCGTTTCTGTTGGATAAGACAACTTTTGCGCACTGGATCAAAAACGAAGTTTTCAGCTTGATCAAGTTTACCGCAAAGTGCTTCGCCACCTTTTTTCATTGCGAACTGAACTTCATCACCCAAAATGGGAACGAGATTTAAGATTCTAATTTTCCGGTCGTCGCGTGTGGGCACGAAGAGTCCTTCGCCACCCAATTGAATAGCTGGAGAAAAGAGAAAGCCAACCATATCGGTTGCTTCACCTATTGGCGATGCTGGAGCGCCATTTGAAGTGCTCACGTACCAACTTAATGCCGTATTTCTCTCGTGCGGCATTCTTGCATAATGTTTAAGCCAGCGAATTGGGTACCAGCCTGGCGACTCAGTCCCCTCTTCCGTTGAATTAGCCAATTGATCGATAGGCCAATCGGCAGGCAAAAAAGCAATAACTTCAGCAAGTTTATAGTCCTCCGCGGGAGTTGCACCCTTGGGCACGACCATATCGATATCCGACATTCCACTTGTCATAATTGTCAAATATGGAAGTTGTTGGTTTGGAGCAATCACATGAATGTCGATGTGTACTGTCGGGGATACAATTTCATGCAATACGTAGCGATCTTTACCAATGTGACGGTCAATGTGCTTGCTAATATCCGCAAGATATCGCCCTTCCACGACTGAACCTTTGCTTACCATCAATAAACCCGTGCCTTCGGCTTAATGTATTCCACATCCTTGCTCATCGTATAATTATGAACGCCACGTGTGCCGAGGGTGACTTTTTTCTTCGCGCCGTCTGTCCAGCTCAGCGAATGCTTCATCCACTTCACATCATCACGCTTGGGGAAGTCTTCTCTGGCATGCGCGCCACGGCTTTCTTGGCGGGCCAACGCAGAGTCCACAGTTGTAGCGGCTTGGATGATGAGATTGTCGAACTCTAACGTTTCAATCAGATCGCTGTTCCACACCAATGAACGATCTGTCACCGAAATATCATCCACGCCTTTCCACAATGCATTGATTTTGGTGGAGCCTGCTTGCAAAGTTTCGCCGGTACGGAACACGGCTGCATCATCCTGCATCACGCGTTGCATTTGAGCGCGGAGTTTAGCGGTGGGTGTTGCACCATTGGCGTGGCGGAAACGATCTAACCGCGATAATGCCGCTTCGCCTGCATCCTTGGACAGTTCGGCATGTGCCGTGCCCAGTTTAACTTTCTCAATGCAGCGCAGTCCAGCCGCACGGCCAAACACAACAAGATCAATCAGTGAATTTGAACCCAATCGATTGGCACCATGCACCGAAACACAAGCTGCCTCGCCAACGGCCATCAGTCCTTCAACGATTTTCTCCTCGTTCTTCTTATCGCCAGCCAAAACTTCGCTGTGATAATTGGTTGGAATCCCGCCCATGTTATAATGCACGGTTGGTAGGATCGGGATTGGCTCCTTGGTCACGTCAACGCCCGCGAAAATTTTGGCGCTCTCAGAAATGCCAGGCAAACGCTCATGCAGCACAGCCGGATCGAGATGTTCAAGATGCAGATGGATGTGATCTTTCAACTTGCCAACGCCACGGCCTTCCCTAATTTCGAGAGTCATTGACCGTGACACCACATCGCGCGAAGCCAAGTCTTTGGCCGATGGAGCATAACGTTCCATAAAGCGTTCGCCTGCTGAGTTGGTCAAATAGCCGCCTTCGCCTCTGGCACCCTCAGTGATCAAACAGCCCGCACCATAAATGCCTGTGGGGTGGAACTGCACGAACTCCATATCTTGCAACGGCAACCCAGCGCGCAGCACCATGGCATTGCCATCGCCGGTGCAGGTGTGCGCGGATGTGGCGGAGAAATAAACGCGGCCATAACCACCCGTGGCCAAAATCGTTTGGTGCGAGCGGAAGCGGTGAATGCTGCCATCTTCCATGCACATGGCAATCACGCCACGGCACACACCATTTTCCATGATCAGATCAAGTGCAAAATATTCGATGAAGAACGCCGTGTCGTAACGCAGGCTCTGGCCATACAAAGTGTGGAGCATGGCATGGCCCGTGCGATCAGCGGCGGCACAGGTGCGCTGAACTGGCGGGCCCTCGCCCATGTTCATCATGTGACCGCCAAAGGGGCGCTGATAAATCTTGCCATCTTCAGTGCGTGAAAAGGGCATACCAAAATGTTCGAGTTCGTAGACAGCCGTTGGCGCGTTGCGCACCAGATATTCAATTGCATCTTGGTCGCCCAACCAATCAGCACCCTTCACAGTGTCATACATGTGCCAGCGCCAATCATCAGCACCCATATTGGCAAGCGACGCCGCAATACCGCCTTGGGCTGCTACCGTGTGTGAACGTGTCGGAAACACCTTGCTGATGCACGCCGTTTTCAATCCCGCTTGCGATGCGCCAAGTGCGGCACGCAAACCAGCGCCACCAGCGCCCACAACGACGACATCAAAGGTATGATCAGTAATCGGATAAGAGGAAGCCATCAAAGTCCAAAACTCATTTTCAAAATTGCGTAGGCAGCAGTGGCAAATAAAATCACTGCAAAGAATGTATTGATTAGAAGCGCTGCAAATTTTGCAGACCCATGCACATAATCTTCAATCACAACCTGGAGGCCAAGGCGCATGTGATAAAGGAAAGACGCCAAGGCCAGCAGCAAGCCAACAGCGATCAGCGGATGTTTGATTGAAGTGATAAAAGCTGCACGGGTTGAGCCGACATGTGAAATGATGAACCACACCAAAAAAATCACTAAAGGAACATTCGCAATAGCTGTTACGCGCTGCATCCAGAAATGTTCGGTGCCGGATTTGGCGGAGCCCAAGCCCCGCACCTTGCCGAGTTCAGACCGCATACTCATGCTCGCACCCCATAACCAATCACCCAGATCAAGATGGTGAGCAACACAGAACCAATCAGATTGGCGCGCACCAACCATTCGACAGTCGTCAGCTCAAACCCGCGTCCGGTATCCCAAATGAAATGGCGTAGTCCGCCCAGCATGTGGTGCATCAAAGCCCAAGTGAAGCCAAACAGAACCAGCCGCCCAAACCAGTGATAAAAGAAGCCTTGCACCAAATCGAAATAGCCATCCGAAATCGAAGCCGCCGTCAACCACCAAACCAGCCCGATCATGCCAACGGCCAGCCCCACACCTGTGATGCGGTGCATAATCGACATTGTCATTGATAACATGGGGCGATAGATTTGCAGATGCGGCGATAGTGGCCGCGCTTTGGGTTTGGAACCTGACATTGACTTGCCTTTTGAAACGCTGCCGCCTTTTAACGAGTGCGATGCAACAAAGCAAATACGGCATAAGGTATCAGGTTAGATCACAAAGCCGCCCATACCGATCATTTTCAAGTCGATGTGGGCTGGTGCGCGATGTAGCTAAATTACAATTACCTTGGTTCCAACTTTAGTCTGACCGTAAAGCTCGATCACTTCCTTGTTCAACATGCGAATGCAGCCCGATGAAGCGGCGGTGCCTATGGATTCAGGATGTATGGTGCCGTGGATGCGAAAGCCTGTATCGCCGCCTTTGTCGAACAAATACATTGCGCGCGGCCCGAGCGGATTGATCGGCAAGCCGCCTGGCATGCCTTCGGCCCACTTGGCGTATTCAGGTTTGCGGTCAATCATTTCGGGTGGCGGCGTCCAAATTGGATTTTCGCGCTTCATGCCCACTTTGGCAACGCCCGCCCAAGAGAAGCCTTCCTTGCCGACGGCCACGAGATAACGCAGCGCCTTGCCATTTCCTAGAATTTTATAGAGTGCGCGCTCGTTTGTCTTGATGATTAGTGTGCCCGGCTTTTCGCTGGAGTTAAAACTAACTTCTGTGCGGCCTTGATAAACCGGACGACGCAACTTGGCTTTCACTTTTTTAACGATCGATGCCTTGGCATTCTTTGCCTTGCCAAAATGAAACGCTTCGGCCTGCTGCGACAGCACTGTCATACCAGCCATACCGCCCACCAGCATGCGCAAAAAATTCCGACGTTCCATGGTAAAAATGCCCCAGCCTAACAATTGATCCGGGGCCTTCAAACATATCGCGGGTAAAATTACAAGACGATGACTTTTGTGCCCATAAGAGTCAGCTGGAAGAGTTCGATCACTTCCGTGTTCAACATTCTTATGCAGCCGGATGACGCAGTCATGCCAAGCCATCTTCTTTTTAATAATGTAATGCTCGGCCTCCATATGTTTGACGAGCTTCGCATGCTTGCGATGTTTCTTGTGATGGGCTTTTTTTCGACCGGATAAATGCCGCCATTATAGGTTCCAAAGAGATAATGACGGATTTTGGTTTCAGCGGCTTGAGGCCCGGCCATGTGAGTAATACTTGCTCAATTTCGCCCCACATGAGTCCCACAGCTTTTTATCAATGATTTAGGCAGAACCTTAGATTCAAGTAGGAACAGTTATCCCAGCACAATAAAATGATCGGGCAGTTCATTTGGGTTGGCAGCGCTTGGAGGGAAATGTTTGGCCAGTTTCTCGCCTGATTGTTGAACACCCAGCACCAGCGCCTCAGTTAATTTCTGGGCCTTGAGGAGAGGCTTCATCTGGTCAACAATGCTCTGCCAATCGGCGTGCGAAACATTGGCGGCAATGGCCGTATCAGCAACAATTTCAACATAACGTTCCAGCAGCGAAACGAATATTAACACGCCTGTCCTACCGCCTGTGCCATGGGCGTTCACGGCCAAAAATTGCGTTGAAGCATTGCGGTGAGCATATTTGCGCATCAGCTTGCGCGGGGTGACGAGATAGCGGAACCAACTCTGGCTCAGCACCAGCGCCACCACAATGAACACGATCAGTTGAACGGCAAAAACCCACCAGAGTGTCACTGATGCCCAAGGGAAAAACCGCGCAGCCCAAGGCAACACAAACGGCACAGCTAGAGCCATTCCAGCTGCGATATGAATCGGTACATGCACATAGTCGTCTGATTGTTTAGCGACCACCACCATGATCTCGCCACTGGTTTTCAGTTCAGCATCTTTGATCGCTGCAACAACTGCATGGCGGTCAGACTTGGTGACATCATTTTTCATTGTTCACCACCCACCTGATGCGCCGCCGCCGCCAGAGCTTCCGCCCCCGCCCGACCAGCCACCGCCGCCGCCCGAAAATCCGCCACCACCAAATCCGCCGCCGCCACTAAACCCGCCACCCGGAATGATGATCATGCGCCCGCCGCGCGAGGCATTGGACAGGATGATCAACACGATGATGAAGAAAATAATGAAGGGCAAAACATCATTGATAGTCAAAGCCGATTGGTTCTGCACGCGCGCCACCACTTGGTCGCCCTGCCCGCCAATTACTTTTTCAATGTCCTCAATGCCAGCATTCACGCCGCCCACATAGTCGCCCGCCTTGAAGCGCGGCACCATAGCGTTTTGAATAATGATCGAAGACATGGCATCGGTCAGGTCGCCTTCCATGCCATAACCCGTTTCAATCGAAACCTTATGTTCAGTGGGAGCTACCAAAACCAACACGCCATCATTGCGCTTCTTATCGCCCAACTGCCATTTGCGAAACAGGCGGTTGCCATAGTCGCGAATGTCATAGCCTTCGAGTGTGGGCACAGTGGCCACAGCTATTTGATGGCCGGAAGCATCCTCATAATTTTTCAGTTTATTGCCGATGATGACGGCCTCAGTCTCGCCTAACACATTAGCCGCATCAACAACGGGGCTGGTGGTCAGAACCGGAAAATTCGGCTCAGCCCAAGCGAAAGTAATCGCAAACAGGGCCGCAATAAAAAATATCACGGCCCGCAAACTTTTCATGATTATGACTTCGGTTTATTAAAATCGACCTTCGGTGCCGCATCAGAACCTGGCGCAGCGGCAAATGTTTCTGCCGGCTTTGCGGTCGGATAGAACCAATAAGCCCACCAGCGGCCGGGAATGGTCACAAGCTCAGTGTTATAAACCTGTACAGATTCAATGTAATCTTTACGCGCAACGGTGATGCGGTTTTCTGTGCCTTCGAGCTGGGATTGCAACGCCAAGAAGTTCTGGTTGGATTTCAGATCGGGGTAGGCTTCTTGAATTGACAGCAATTTGCCAAGCGCTTGCGAAAGCTGGCCTTGGGCATCCTGATATTTTTTGAATGCTTCGGGGTTGTTGATAATGTCTGCTGGCAAAACCATTTGCGTGGCCTTGGCGCGCGCTTCCACGACAGCCGTCAAAACATCCTTTTCCTGCGCAGCATAGCCCTTCACTGTTTCAACGAGATTAGGGATCAAATCGGCACGGCGCTGATAATTGTTCTCCACATCGCCCCACCGGGCTTTCATGGCCTGCTGATAAGTCGGTACATTGTTGATGCCGCAACCCGCAAGAAAACTGGCTGTGACGGCGAGAATGAGAAAATTAGCAATACGCATAGTGGCCCCCTGTTTGGTTCAGGCTGCAAGTTAGCAGTCTGTTAACAGCCGCGCAAATGGTGACGACCAGAATTAAATTCAAGTGCCACGACCGATTTGAAGGTCAGCTCTTCCTGTTTTGCCTGTTGGCCACCAGATCATCGACCACAGTCGGATCAGCCAGCGTTGACGTATCTCCGAGCGCACCAAAATCATCTTCAGCAATTTTGCGCAAAATGCGCCGCATGATTTTGCCGGAGCGGGTTTTGGGGAGGCCGGGTGCAAACTGAATTTTATCAGGTGTCGCCAATGGGCCAATTTCCTTGCGCACATGATCGACAAGAATCTTTTTCAAGTCGTCGCTGCCTGCCTCGCCTGCCATCAAAGTGACATAACAATAAATGCCCTGACCCTTAATGTCATGGGGATAACCGACCACGGCGGCCTCGGAAACTTTTGAGTGAGACACCAGAGCCGATTCCACTTCCGCAGTGCCTAAACGGTGACCGGAAACATTGAGCACGTCGTCAACGCGGCCGGTAATCCAGTAATAGCCATCGGCATCGCGCTTGCAGCCATCGCCGGTGAAATACATGCCCTTATAAGTCGAAAAGTAATTCTCAACAAAGCGTTTGTGATCGCCATAGAGCGTGCGCATCTGGCCTGGCCAAGAATCCAAGATCACCAAATTACCGGAAGCGGCGCCTTCGAGGATATTGCCTTTGTCATCAACCAAAGCAGGTTGGCAACCGAAAAACGGCTTTGTGGCAGAACCAGGCTTCAACTTTGTGGCGCCCGGCAATGGCGAAATTAGAATACCGCCGGTTTCGGTTTGCCACCAGGTATCGACAATCGGACAGCGGCCATCACCCACCACGCGGTGATACCATTCCCACGCTTCAGGATTAATGGGCTCACCCACTGAACCGAGCAGGCGCAGCGATTTGCGCGAGGTGCGTGTGACTGGCGCATCGCCCTGCTGCATCAATGCGCGAAGGGCAGTTGGAGCTGTGTAGAAGATATTTACTTGATGCTTATCGATCACTTCCCAAAAACGCGAAGTGTTAGGATAGTTCGGCACGCCTTCAAACATCAGTGTGGTTGCACCATTGGCCAACGGGCCATAAAGAATATAGCTGTGTCCCGTCACCCAGCCCACATCAGCGGTGCACCAATAAATGTCACCATCGTGATAGTCGAACACATATTGATGCGTCATTGAGGCATAAACGGCATAGCCGCCAGTGGTGTGCAATACGCCCTTGGGTTTGCCGGTGGAGCCCGATGTATAAAGAATAAACAGCGGGTCTTCTGCCTTCATCTTCTCAGGCTTGCATTCAGACGAGACTTTCAAAACTTCTTCGTGATACCAAAGATCGCGGTCGCTTACAAAATTAATGGACGCTCCTGTGCGGCGGATAATAAGAACTTGTTCATCACCTTTGCATTTGGCTAATGCCGCATCAGTGTTGGCTTTGAGTGGAATTTTTTTACCGCCGCGCAGGCCTTCATCGGCGGTGATGATAAATTTTGAATCGCAATCTAAAATGCGCCCCGCTAGTGATTCAGGCGAGAAGCCACCAAACACCACCGAGTGCACGGCACCTATACGGGCACATGCCAACATTGCATAGGCAGCCTCCGGAATCATCGGCATATAAATCGTAACGCGGTCACCCTTCTTCACACCATGGCTTTTTAGCACATTGGCCATGCGGCACACATGCTCATAAAGCTCAGCGTAAGTGATCTTTTTGTCGTCGTAGGGATTATCGCCTTCCCAGATAATGGCAGTCTGGTTGGCGCGCTTTTTCAGATGCCGATCGACGCAATTATAGGCGACATTCAGAACTCCATCTTCGTACCATTTGATCGAAACATCAGGATATTCAAATGTCGTATTCTTGATCTTCGTCGGGGCCTTAAACCAATCCAAACGCTTGGCCTGCTTACCCCAGAATTTGGCGGGATTCTTTACCGACTCGGCATAGGACTTCTCATACTCCGCCGCGTCAACCAGAGCGCGCTTCTTCCAAGCTGCGGGCACCGCGTAAATTTTATCGGTCATGGCGTAAATCTCTCCCAAAGCGGTTACTTTTTGCAAATCTTATCGCTGAACTGCATTATGGTCGCAATGGTATTTTAATCAAAGACGCAAAATTATGAAATCTTCCAATCATTTTCTCAATTTTATGCTGCTGGGCCTGTTCTGGGGCATATCGCCGAGCTTCTATAAGCATCTATCCGAAATCAAAATGGCCGAAACCCATACGATCTTTTGGACGGGGATGGGTGTTGGATTGATCATGCTGTGCATGTCACTATACCGGACTGGACTTGGCGGCATTGATAGACGATTGATTATTTATGGCTTTGGGTGTGCGGCCTTGATGAACATTCCCTTCGGCCTCAATCTCTATCTCGCAGGATTCGTGCCGCCCACAGAACTTGCCATCATCATCACCATGTCGCCGTTCTTCAATTATATCGTCGCCGTTATATTTCGGAATGAAAATTCTTCACCGCGAAAATTGGTGGCTATATTTCTAGGGTTTTTATCAACGCTGGTATTGATCCTTTCGCGCCAAGGTACTTTGACAGGCAGCATTTCTTGGCCACTGGTTTTTTCGATTTCTATTCCCGTGCTTTATTGCGCCTATAATTCCTTTGCCGCCCGCGCCTGGCCGAAAGGAGCTGATACAATTCAGGCTGGTGCCTATGAAAGCATATGGTCGGGCCTCCTCATACTGCCGTTCTTGCTGTGGTTCCAACCTTTCGCAGCGCCGGGCACTCCGACACTCATTGAACATTGGCCCTTGCTGTTTATGACGTTGATGTGGGTGATTGAACGGGTCGTGTACTTCGCATTGATCACACAGAAGGGGGCTGTCTACACTGTGCAAGCGACCTATGTGTCGACACCTGCTGCGGTGATTATTGGCGCGCTTTTCTTTGGTGGTGTCACAGATTATTGGCTTTGGTTATCGCTCGCAATTCTGATGGTGGCGTTGTGGTTCAACAACACGGAGCACAAGGAGGTTATCTCACCAGCGGTCAATCCGGAATCACATCCGATCTAGGCGAGACGCCAAACAGCAGTTTGTTTGATCTCAGCGTCTTCCAGATCACGCGATACAGGCACCGAATATTCGGCCACTTTCACGAGGCGATCCTTGGGCAAATAGCTGCGACCCGGATCGCCGATTAACACATCGATGCCCTTGGCCTGTGCATGCTCTAACCAAGCAAGACAACGCTCGGCAACGCCCTTTTCGTAAAACAGATCACCGACTAAGATGACATCAACATCGGGTGGGTTAGTGGTCAATAAATTTTCGGACGTAATTTCAAATTCGTCATCCCCGCGCAGGCGGGGATCCGCGTTTAAACTAAAACAGAGATTCCCGCCTTCGCGGGAATGGCGCGTAGCTTTTTTGTTGTTGAGCAACATGTTCACTTCAATTGCCGCAACTGAAAACAAATCAATGTCTGCTGACAAAACAGATGTGGCACCCGCTTTCATCGCGGCAATACCGACCATGCCGGAGCCAGATGCAAGCTCAACCACGCGCTTGCCAAACACAGTTGAAGGCGTATCCAAAATGTAACGCGCCAAAGCCTGCCCGCCTGCCCAAGCAAAGGCCCAGAAAGGCGGTGGCAAGCCAATCTCGCCCAATTCATCTTCGGTCTTCTGCCAAATCGGCAAAGCTTCATGGGCCAAATGCAATTTTATTTCAGGCACCAATGGTGGAGATAAAATGCTCGTATTCGCACGCACAAAAGCGGCGTGATCCATGGTCACAGCTTGAGGCCGCCCAACTCACAAATCAATTTCCATTCAGCGTCGAGAACGGGCTGCACCGAAAGACGCGAATTCTTCACCAGCACCATTTCACTTAAGGCCTTCACAGTTTTAATCTCATCAAGCGTGATGTGGCGGGGCATAGGGGCAACGCCACGAACATCGACACATTCCCAAGCCGGAATATCAGCGGTCGAATCCGGATGCACCAATGCACAGACTTCAACAACGCCGACCACGGCTTTGCCAATATTCGAGTGATAGAAGAATCCGCGATCACCAATCACCATCTTGCGCATGTTGTTACGCGCTTGATAGTTGCGGATGCCCGTCCATTCTTCGCCCTTGGCCCCTTTGGCCGTGAGTTGGTCAAAGGAGAAAACATCGGGCTCAGATTTGAAAAGCCAATAGGCCATTATGCTGCGTCCGGATTTTTCAGCGCCCAACGCCAAGCTTTGATTTCAACATGAGAAAAAAGACCGGCCATATTGTAGGGATCGTTCGCGGCCACAATTTTTGCCGCCGCCATATCTGCCGCTTCAATAATCACCAAACTTCCAGTTGGGTTACCACCTTCATCGAGAAATGGCCCAGCTGCTTTGAGCGCAACTGATGGCCCATTTAGATAAGCCACATGCTCTGGTCGCACTTTCATTCGCAATTCAAGACTGCCCGGTTTGTCCGTGCAAAGCAGCGCATAAAGCATGTCATCAATCCTGTTTCAATTCAGCACCCACCGGGCGGTTTAATAATCTGGCTATCTCATCGCGTGGATTTGAACGTCCGTCAATGATTGCTGCGACGGCATCCACAATAGGCATTTCGACATTGTGCTGATGTGCCAATTTGGAAGCAATCGAAGCTGTGTATGCACCTTCAACCACGCCGCGCGATTGTTCGATTGCTTGTGCAACACTTAACCCCTTGCCGAGATTTAATCCGAAAGAATAGTTGCGTGATTTGGTGCTGCCACAGGTGAGCAGCAAATCCCCTAAGCCTGAAAGCCCCATCAAAGTTTCAGGCCGCGCCCCTAGCTTCGCGCCATAGCGCGATAATTCCGCAAAACCCCTTGTAATCAGGCTCGCCCGTGCACTTTCGCCTAAGCCTTGCGCGTCAGATATTCCACAAGCAATCGCGAGAACATTCTTCATGGCACCACCGATTTCAACGCCCATCACATCATCGGAAGCATACACGCGAAAATGTGGTATGCTGAACGCTTTGGCCCAATGTGTGGCATTGACAATATTTTTCCCCGCTAATGTTACTGCTGTCGGAAAACCAGCCATAACATCAGCGGCAAAACTGGGGCCAGAAAGCGCATAGAACTGCGCTTGTGGAAGCAGACCGTGGACAACTTCAGCCATGGTGAAACCTGTTTCACGCTCGATTCCCTTCGCGGCGGAAATGATGACTGGGCTGGCAATCTTGGTCGTCGAAACAACATCGCGAACAGCTTGGGCCGGAATAGCCAACACAGCCGCATCGCCTTCCAAAACATGGTCAGCACTTTTGCGCGACCAAATTGAAACGCGGTTGCCAGCTTTAGTTGCCACTTGCGCTAAAGCTTGGCCCCATGCACCTCCACCAATGATCACGATGTGCTTGCTCATGCCTTGGCTCCCAGACGGCCAGAACCATAAACGGGTGCGGACACATTATCTAAAGGCCAGCGAGGCCTTGCTGCAAAATCGATGTTGTCAGTCAGACCCAATGACAGCCGCTCAGCACCCGCCCACGCAATCATCGCCGCATTATCGGTGCAAAGATTGAAGGGCGGCACGTTGAGCTTAAAACCGTGTCGATTTGAAACTGTCTCAAATACCCCGCGTAAAGTCTGATTGGCGGCAACACCGCCTGCTACAACAAGTGTTGGGCTTTCGACATCCGGATGCATTTCGCGGAATTGCTGAAACGCGCGCTTCAGCCGATCCGCTAAAGTCTCCGCGACGGCCAATTCAAATGATGCGCAAACATCAGCCACATCTTGTTCCGTCAACTCACCGAGACCATGAACGACTTCACGTACTGCTGTTTTCAAACCCGAGAATGAAAAATTACAATCGGCTCTTCCTTTCAACGGGCGCGGAAAATCAAAGCGCTTGTTATCGCCGCGCTTGGCATAGGATTCAACGCGCGGGCCGCCTGGGTAGCCGAGGCCCAATAGCTTGGCCACTTTATCAAAGGCTTCGCCAAGTGCATCGTCTATCGTCGTTCCTAAACGCTTATAACGTCCAACGCCTTCGACCAACTGAAACTGCGTGTGGCCGCCAGAAATCAGCAATAACAAATAGGGGAATGGACAATCGGCCAAAAGCCTTGGTGTCAAAGCATGGCCTTCAAGATGATTGATCGCCAAAAATGGAATATCCCACGCCATTGAAATAGCTTTACCAGCGGTCAAACCAACCAATAGCCCGCCGAGCAGTCCTGGCCCCGCCGTGGCTGCCACACCATGTAGGGCATCAAATTCAATACCAGCCTCAGCCATCGCCCGGCCAACCAACCCATCCAGATGCGTCACGTGAACCCGCGCCGCAATTTCTGGCACAACACCGCCAAAAGGCGCGTGATCTTTCAGCTGCGACAACACCACATTGCTCAGCAATTCGCCCCGCCCACCGCCGTGCCTGCGCACCACGGCAGCCGCCGTTTCGTCGCAAGATGTCTCAATTCCTAAAATATATGTAATTTGTGGTGTCATTGGTCAGCAGATTGTGTGGATGAAAGGTGCTAGAGGCTTGCCGCTCTAGCACCCAAACCTTAAACTTGGCAAATAATGACAATTACTCCCAAAATACGACTTGGCACGCGCGGCTCACCACTGGCTCTGGCACAAGCCCATGAAACCCGCGACCGTCTGATGGCCGCACATGGTTTGGACAATGATGCGTTTGAAATCATCACTTTTACAACAACCGGAGATGCGATTCGCGATAGACCCCTCAGTGAGATTGGGGGCAAAGGACTGTTCACGAAAGAACTGGAAGAAGCGTTATTTGCGGGTGCCATTGATCTGGCGGTTCATTCGATGAAGGACATGCCAGCCAAGCCCCCTGCTGGATTGGATATTGCGGCACTTTTGCCCCGGGAAGATCCGCGCGATGCGTTTATCAGCCTCACATCGAAAACATTGAGCGAACTCCCGCAGGGTGCAATTCTCGGATCATCGTCAGTGCGCCGCACCGCTCAAGCTTTGCGCGTCAGACCCGATCTTGGTTCAGCGCCGTTTCGCGGCAATGTGCAAACCCGGTTGAAAAAACTGCAAGACGGCATTGCGCACGCAACGTTCCTCGCCGTTGCTGGCCTCAATCGGCTGGGACTTTCCGATAAAATCACCAGCGTCATGTCGATGGATGAAATGCTGCCATCCGTGGCCCAAGGTGCTATTGGTATTCAAATTAATTTGCATGATGAAGCTACGCGCAAAATGCTATTGCCGCTCAACCATGAAGAGACATCCATTGCCGTGATTTGCGAACGTGGCTTTATGGCTGCACTTGATGGCTCGTGCCGCACACCAATTGCTGGCCACGCCATTATTGAATACGGTCGGTTGAAATTCCGTGGTGAGGCTCTCACTTCGGACGGGAAACACATATTCGAAGTTACGCGCGAAGGGGCATTGTCGGATGGGTTTAAAATGGGCCAAGACGCTGGCGAAGAAGTTAAAGCGCGCGGTGGCAAATTGATCGCTTATTGATGAAGATCATTTTAACACGACCAATTGAAGATGCAGCGCCACTGGCTGAAAAATTACGCAGGCTCGGTCACTTGCCCATGATAACGCCACTGCTTGAAATTGTTGCTCGACCAAATGTTTTGATTCCGCCCAAAAGCTATCAAGCAATTTGTTTGACCAGTGCCAATGCCGTCCGTGTGTTGACCGACATTGATGCAATCCAACACATTCCCCTTATTGCCGTTGGGCAGCAATCAGAGCAGATGGCAATAGATAAAGGCTTTGCTGAGGTCTCAGCGCATGGCGGTGATGTGGTAAAACTACATGATTTTTTAGTTAGTCATCTAAATTCCAATTCAGGACCTTTGCTTTATTTATCAGGTTCGGAAACGTCAGGCGACATGCAAGGCTTATTGCAAAACTCCGGTTTCGAAGTTGATCGCATCATCACTTATGATGCTGTGAAATCGTCTTTGGTCGAATTTTCTGCTGAAATTGAAAAAGCTGACGCCGTTCTCTTATACTCACCCAGAACCGCAAAACTTTGGGCAGCAGAAATTGAAACCTGGAAACTTACAGAAGCCGCAAGCCGCATTAAACATATTTGCTTGTCGGCCAATGTTGCAGCAAATCTGCCACAAAGCTGGCCCAGAGCCATTGCCGCAACACCAACAGAGGCGGCTTTGTTGGCATTGCTTGATTGAATCAGCAAAGCAGAATAGGTGATTTGGGTATGACCCAGAACGACAGCACATCAGATATTATCGATATCGATCCAGATCAGGTCATTGATGACAATGTTGCTGACGCACCCGCCAAGCCCAAGCGCCGTTACGGCACATATGGCGCTGGCGTTGCGGCCTTGGTTATGAGTGCTGTCGCAGGTGCTTGGCTCTACCGGGACGTGCTTGCAACTTATCTCCCATCAGATCAGCTTCATGCGATGGCAGCACGCGTTGATGCTGTTGAGCTTGCCAATAAACAAACGGCGCAGAAGCTTGATGCTGTTGTTGGATTGACCGATGAAATAAAATCTCAACTTGGCGCTGCCCAAGCCGCCGCAGAAGATGCGCGCAAACTCGCATCAAATGCCAAAGCCGATACTGGCGATAGTAAGACGAAGTTGGCCGCTATGGAAAAATCACTGGGCCTTGCAAGTGCGGCCGTCGACGAGCTGAAGGGTAAGGTTTCATCTGGAACAACGACTATCGTTTCCGGCGATACCTCTGGACTTACAGTGCGCGTTGACAAGCTTGAAAAAGATTTCATGTCATTGAAAGATTTGAATGCAAGCACCAAGGTTCAATCTTCACAACTGTCCCAATCTTATGCTGACCTCAAAGCAAAAATTGCGGCAGGTTCGAATTATCAAACTGAACTCGAATCCATTGGCGCGATTATTCCAGCCGCTGAAGGGCTGGATGTTCTTAGCCCAGATGCTGCAAAAGGTATTTTGACACCTCAAGCTTTAAGCGAAAGCTTGAAAAATTTTGCGGCGACTGCCGTCAAGACCGCTGAAGCCCCCGTTGAAAAAGATGATAGTTGGTGGTGGAAAACCGCTGGATTATTTTCGGGGCTAATCACGATCCGCAATACGGGTGTTGTTGATTGGGCGCAGCTTGCCTTGCAAGGCAACGATCTTATGCAAAATGGCCAGCTTGCAGATGCCGTTAAATTGCTCGAACAACATTTAGATACCATGCCGCAAGCATTGCAAGATTGGCGCATTGCAGCCAACAAGCGCATTGGTGCTGACCTGGCCCTAGACCAATTGGGCCGCGCCGTGGCGCGCCAGATTACGGCGCGGGGATAGGCAACATGATACAACTATTATGGCGATTTCTCTTATTGGTTTTTGCGGCCATCGCTTTTGCTTGGTTAGCCGACCGCCCGGAAAAGATCGTCATTCAATCACCGCTTCACGAAATTCAAGTTTCACTGTTGGTTGGTGTTGTGCTGTTAAGCTTGGTTTTAGTAGCTGCTTATTTTATTTGGAAATTGCTGCACAGAATCTGGAGTAGCCCAAAAACAGTTCGTGAGTCCATGCGCTTTCGCAAGCACCGCAAAGCTTATGAGTCATTATCGCGTGGTATTATTGCAGCAGGTGCGGGTGATGCTCAAGCGGCTGCAAAGCATGCGGCCATTGCCAGCGAGACGTTAAAAAATGAGCCGTTGATTACCTTGCTCACCGCCCAAGCGGCCCAGCTCAAAGGTGACCGCGCCGGGGTCAAGCGTGCTTTCGAAGATATGACAAAGTCACCCGATACAGAACTGCTGGGATTGCGCGGACTATTTGCTGAAGCCAAACAGGCCGGAGATTGGGTTACAGCACGCAAGATTGCCGAGCGGGCCTTGGCTAAAAATGCGCGGCTGCCTTGGGCTTCAACTGCTATTTTGCAAGTGCAGACGACCGCTAAGGATTGGGCACAAGCGGCTGCAACAATTGCCCAACAGGGCAAGGCTGGCCTTTTGCCGCGTGATGAGGCCACAAAGAAGCAAGCCATTTTGCTCTCGGCTCAGGCCCTCGACCTTGAAGAAAAAGACCGCGAGCGTGCGCAAGCCTTTGCCCATGACGCGTTGAGCCACGATGCATCATTGGTGCCTGCTGCATTGGTTGCAGCGCGCACCCATGTTGCCAATGGCAATCCCAAAAAGGCTCTCAAGATTCTACGTGCAACATGGGCGCTGTCACCGCATCCCGATTTGGCGGAGGTCGCCTCAAATGCAAAACCAAATGATGGTGCTGAAGAAAAATTTGAACGCGTGCGTGATTTAGTGGGACGTCCCGAAACCAATTTGGAATCTGCATTTGCCTTGGCGCGCGCCGCCATTGCTGCCAAGCGCTGGGATGTGGCCAAGGTCGCACTTGAAACATATGTGACCGAACAACCGCAAGCGCGTATTTGCGGTATGATGGCGCAAATTGAAGATGCACAAGGTGATAAGGGTCGTTCGCGTGAATGGCTTGCACGCGCACTTCATGCGCCACGCGATCCGATTTGGGTGTCGGACGGTGTGGCGTCGCCGCGCTGGACGCCTGTATCGCCCGTGACAGGCGAGATCATTGCCTGCGCCTGGAAGCCACCTTTCGAACAGCCGCCCGGCCTTGGTTGGCAATCGCAAAATGATGAAGCCGTTCCGCTTTTGGAAACCACATCGACCAAACCCAACTCCGCCGAGACCTTCCGCCCCCCAGATGATCCCGGCATTGAATAGCCATGGTTGAATTTGTCACAGAATCCGGTTAACTTTTTAATATTCAGACTAAGCCGCTTTAGCTCAGTTGGTAGAGCACCGCATTCGTAATGCGGGGGTCAGGTGTTCGAGTCACCTAAGCGGCACCATTTTGTTATTCCCAGACATTCGCGAAAGTCCATTTTTTATATAAAAGCCATGTAAATCAATCCTTTTACAGCTGTGGAAGTTCACCATTGTCTGTGGACAATCGCCAAAATTGGCGGTATAAATTGGCGGTACATTGAAATCTGCAAAAGCTGATACCGCCAATTTGGATGCAAAAGATGGCTTGGGCCACAGGGAAGCTTTCAGACGTTGCTGTTCGCACTGCAAAGCCCACCAAGGGGCTTCGCAAACTTTCAGACGGCAAAGGCTTGCAATTTTGGATAACCCCTGAGGGTGGCCGCTATTGGCGATACGAGTACCGTTTTCAAGGCAAGCGAAAGCTTTTGGCCCTTGGCACTTATCCTGAGGTAAGCGTTTCAAAAGCGAGAGATAAGGCAAAGCAAGCCCGTGAACACGTTGCGGCGGGCCATGACCCGTCGGAAACCAAGCGCCAAACTAAGATTGCCAGCCGCTTGCAACACGAAACCGTCTTTGCCAACGTTGCCGCCAAGTTGGTTGCCAAAAAGCGAAAAGCTGGCAAGGCGGAAGCAACCATCGGCAAGATGGAATGGATTCTCCGAAAGGTGGAACGCGCGCTGGGTTCAAGGCCCATCACCGCAATCACTGTGCAAGAGATTGTGAAATGCTTGGCCAAAGAAGAGGAAGCCGAAAACTTTGAAACGGCACGGCGGATGCGCACCGTCATCGGTGAAGTGTTTCGCTATGCTATGCAAAACGGTCTCACTGACAAAGACCCCGTTCACGCCACGCGCGGAATGCTTGCCACGCACAAGCCAAAGCACTTCGCGGCTATTTTAAAGCCCGAAAGTTTTGGCGTGCTGTTGCGTACCATTGATGATTATGCGACGCGCAACGTTTCTACTGGAAGTGCGTTGCAACTCATGGCCCTGCTATATTCAAGGCCCGGGGAATTGCGTCAAGCCAAATGGGATGAATTTGATCTTGCTAATGGCATTTGGGAAATTCCAGCAGCACGCATGAAACTCAGGCAAACCCATATCAAAGCGCTTCCTAAACAAGCAATGGCCATTCTTAACGAACTTCAAAAATTCACAGGCCCCAACGGCTTTGTGTTTCCGGCGACAGGCCGCGCCGCATATTGCATGAGCGAAAACACAATGAATACCGCCCTCAGGCGCATGGGCATTTCAGCGGAAGAACACAGTTCACATGGCTTTCGCGCCACCGCGTCAACCCTGCTCAATGCCGCAAATATGTTTTCATCCGATGCAATTGAACGCTCGCTGGCACACCAAGACAAAGACGCGGTGCGCCGCGCGTATGCCCGAGGCGATGCAATGGCCGAACGCAAAAAAATGGCACAGTGGTGGGCGGATTATTTGGACGTGCTGAGGGCGAACGACGGGCACGCTGGAAATGTTGTGCTGCTCAAAAGGTCGGAGAAATGAATTCAGTGCGTTGGGCTTGGCGAACGTGCCAAATCTCTAATTCATCTTCTAGCTGTGAATTCTTTTTTTGTGAAAGTGGCTGACATAATGAAACGCCCAAAAAAAAATGTTCTGCACGACCTTGGCGAAATGCCAATGCTTAAAATTCCCGGCTGGCAGTTTCTGGTCTGCACTTGGAATGAATTCGAGATTGAGAAATCTGTGAAAAACGCTGACACGGTCAAAGCATTGAATTGGATCGATGAGAAAATCAAACAAGGCACTTATGAAATAGAGCGCGAAAAACTTACCAACAAATGGTCTTCAACTATGAACAATCAGCAAATCTGGCACCAAGAAGCGGTTGGTTTTATGGTTGCAAGGCGCGGTCGAGAAAATATTGAAGCGAGAATTGAACTTTGGGAACACCAGAAGAGATTTTTTCAAGCTAGAAACTCATCCGACATCTCTGAACAAAAGAAATTTGAGGCTGTTTCAAAAGCAATTCTTGAAATACTTGAAATTGGTGGCAGCG
>JANYLQ010000022.1 GCA_025363755.1 Hyphomicrobiales bacterium
GCGGTCCTTGGCGGCGCGCAGGGTTTCCTGTGTCACGGAGAGTTGCGCTTCAGCTTCTGAAAGATCGGTGCGCGCATCTTGGCGGAATTTTTCTTCCGGCTGCTTCAGTTCGGCTTGCACCTCTCTCACTGCGGCTTCGAGCTTCGGCTTAGTTTCATTCTGAGTCGCGATTTGGCCCGTGGTATCGGCAATATCACGCTCAAGTTTGATAATTTCTGTGCGCGGCACAATGCCTTGAACTGACAGAGGCTTTTTCAGCCGCAAATCTTCATTGGCCAGTTGTAGGCCATTTTGCAATCGAACAAGCGTGGCTTTAACCTCACCAAGCTCACGCGTGCGCTGTTCAACCCGTTCCTTGAGAATGGATGTTTGCGTTTGAAGGCTGCTGCGGCGCGCATGGTAAAGTTCGAGTTCATTTTTAACCAGATCGGGAGAAGTTGCGGTGAGATCGGCTGAAAACTCAGGATCGGTGTTGAGATCACCGTTGGCCTCATGTTGAAGTCTCGTGGTGCGTGCTTCAAAAGTGAGTTTCTTAGCGGTGACTTCGCCAAGGTTTGAAGAAAAACCAGTGTCATCAATGCGCACCAGAATATCGCCCTTGGCAACATGATCGCCGGTTTTGACCAGCAGTTCTTTGACAATACCGCCCTCCAAACTTTGTACCAATTGGGTCTTGCTTGAGGGCACAACTCGACCTTCACCACGGGTCACCTCATCAAGTTTGGCCCAGTTTGCCCAGGCCAAAAAACCAGCTAACATCAAGCCAATCGATAGAACTGCAACAACGGCCCCGACAGGAGAGCCTTGGCGCATTGCCGCGTCATATTCGGATGCGTATTCCAGATCTCGATTGCGGCGCGACATCAAGCATTATCCGGACGGGATTGATTATGCAAATCTTCACCTTTTAACATTAACCATATTTGGCTAAGCTCGTATAGTGACGGTGATAAAGCACTAAAATTAGATTGCAAGTGGCAAGCTGGCTTCATGCCATTGGTGCCAAGACGCAAGGTGGATGGGCTTTGGTTCTGATGGACTGTAAAATCAGATTTATCCAGGCTGCAAAGTGGATTGCTTGCTTTGCTGCAACAGTCTTGTCGCTCGGTTGCAGCGTTAATAACCTTGAAAGCATTACTGGCCCCAGCCCCGCCGCCGCCAACATTAAGGATGTAGTACAAACGCCCCAAGCGCCTGCATTGACACTGCCACCCAGTGAGCTCTTTACCAAGGGCGATCCCAACGCTCCGGACGTTGAAGAAAAACCGGTTGATCCTAACGCGCTGCCTGAAACGAAGTTAGACGTTCCGATGCTTCTGGCCTTGCAAGAGGATCGGAGCCAATTCACAGGTGCTATACCTTGGCGAGCCATTGCCAGTTTAGGTGGCATTGATGCAGCAAATTCCGAGGGGACGATTTGTTCTGCGCGAATGGAATCTCATGATACAAAGCTTAACGTTGGAATGCGATTTATTATGGCGTGCAGCGATGGTCAGTCAGCGGAGCTCGAAATTTTGGCTGTTGACCCAAAGGGTGCATCAGGACAAATGAAACTGGGGCGTATCACGCAAAATGTTGGAATCACTTATGGGCTCTAACGCCCGGGTCTTTTTTTCCGCATTAAATTACTGAAAGACATAAACATCCGCACCAATTTTAACGTGATCATAAAGTTCAATTACGTCGGTATTCAACATGCGAATGCAGCCCGAAGACGAAGCGCCACCTATCGATGACGCGTCATTGCTGCCATGGATCCGGTACAATGTGTCACCAATATACATGGCCCTTGCACCTAAGGGATTATTGGGCCCACCCATCATCTCGTTTGGGAGTTTATGGCCTTTGGCCGCCTCGCGCGTGATCATTTCTGCTGGCGGATGCCAGCTCGGCCATTCCTGCTTGGCAACAATGTGAGATGTCCCGCTCCATTGAAAGCCTTCGCGACCCACGCCAACTTTGTACCGCAAGGCCTTGCCCCCGCCGAGCACGAAGTAGAGCCGCCGTTCTGGGGTTTTAACGACAATTGTGCCTGGCGCATATTTTGCAGAATCGGCCCATGAAATACTTGGCGTTGTTGAGCGTCCATTACTGGTTCCGCGATCGGCTGAAGCCGAGTTACCAATTTCATTATTGAGTAAACATTGCAGAACATCGGTGCAGCGTGGCTTGGCGATAACACCATTTAGACTGGCGTCTTGGGTAAGCATTGCACTTGCAAGGCATAATATTAAACCGAACAAACATATTTTGCGCAATGGATTTACCCCGATTTAGTGGAGATACGTTTAGGTTACATTTGCCTCAAAAGCGATGATTGACTTGAAGCCCAAAGCTGAATCCTAGGAAGGGATTATAGAAGCCCTCGGAGTAATGGCCAAGGGGCGAGCGCCGCAGTGATGTCGTGCACGTAGGACGACAGCATATCACTGGGCATAAGACGCTGAGCGAAGTTGTCCTCTACACCAAGTCCGCTGATTAACAACAAAATGCAACGCAGGCACTTGCCAATCTATCGCGGTCAAGAAGTGAACAAACATGTTGAACCTTTGATCCAAGATTGGACAAAACAGAAGAAAACTAATTGAAAAACAAGTGGTTAAAAAAAGGTGGCGTCCCGGAAGGGATTCGAACCCCTGACCCCCGGTTTAGGAAACCGGTGCTCTATCCTGCTGAGCTACCGAGACTTGAGATGTTGAGTAGCATAGGTGGTGATTGGATTGAAAGGGCCGTGATGATCGTGTTAGATTTCGGCTATGCGGATTTTTATGGTGGGGGCAACAGGCACAATTGGGAAAGCAGCACTTGCTGAGTTGCTGCTTCGCGGTCATGACGTGTTTTGTTTTGGGCGCGCGCAAGGTGACTTGACGGATGCGGCTTCGATTGAGCGCAACGGGTTTCGCGGTGAAACATTTGATGCGGTTGTGTCTTGCATGGCTTCGCGCAGCGGTCTGCCGCGCGATGCTTGGGCCATTGACCATAGGGCGCATAGCCTCGTTCTAGCTGCTGCAAAAAAGCATGGTGTAAAGCAGTTTGTGTTGCTCTCGGCTATTTGTGTGCAAAAGCCGAAATTAGCATTTCAACACGCCAAGCTGGCCTTTGAGGCGGAGCTTATCGCTTCGGGTATCACCTATTCCATCGTGCGACCTACGGCTTATTTCAAGTCCCTTTCGGGCCAAGTGGCGCGGGTGCAGAAGGGCAAGCCGTATTTGATTTTTGGGGATGGCCGATTGACGTCTTGCAAACCCATTAGCGACCAAGACTTGGCGCGTTACATGGCCAGTTGCATAGAGGACAGCCGCTTGCAAAACGCGATTTTGCCCATTGGCGGGCCGGGGCCTGCGATGACTCCACGCGAACAAGGCGAGGCACTGTTTCAACTTTTGGGCAAGCCTTCAAAGTTTCGGGCTGTGCCCGTGGCTATGCTTGGTGGCATTATTTTTATTTTGCATGCTTTGGGCCTGAGCGACAAAGCGGAGCTGGCGCGCATTGGCCGTTATTATGCAACAGAGTCGATGCTGGTTTGGAATCCTTCCACCAACCAATATGATGCTGAAGCAACACCATCTTTTGGCACTGATACGCTGCAACAGTTTCATGCAAAGCTTCTTAAGGGTGAGGCCAATGTTGATCTTGGCCAGCATGCTGTGTTTTAATGGTTTGATACACATGGAGAACTGGCCCTAGTTCATGTTGCGTGGCTGGGATAAATAGCGCTCAACGGAGTATCGCCCCCATGAAAATGACCACAGAAGAAGCCTTTGTGAAAGTTTTGCAAATGCATGGTATTGATAATGCCTTTGGCATTATTGGCTCGGCCTTTATGCCGATTTCAGATATTTTCCCAAAAGCAGGTATCACCTTCTGGGATTGCGCGCATGAAGGTTCGGGCGGCATGATGGCTGATGGGTTTACGCGCGCTTCGGGGCGGATGAGCATGATGATTGCGCAGAACGGCCCGGGCATTACGAATTTTGTGACCCCAGTGAAGACCGCTTATTGGAACCACACGCCGCTGTTGTTGGTCACGCCGCAAGCTGCCAATAAGACCATTGGGCAGGGTGGTTTCCAAGAAGTGGAGCAGATGGCGCTGTTCAAGGACATGGTTTGCTATCAGGAAGAAGTCCGTGATCCATCGCGCGTGGCCGAAGTTTTAAACCGCGTGATTATGAACGCAAAGCGCCATTCAGCACCTGCACAAATCAATTTCCCACGTGATTACTTTACACAAGTGATCTATATTGATCTGCCAGCCATTGTGGATTTTGAACGCCCGGTGGGTGGTGAAGATGCCATTGCGGCTGCGGCTAAACTTTTGTCGAGCGCAAAGTTTCCAGTGATTTTAAACGGCGCTGGCGTTGTGTTGGCAGGTGCAATTCCGGCATCGCAAGCTTTGGCCGAACGGTTGAGTGCGCCAGTGTGCGTTGGTTATCAGCATAATGACGCCTTCCCCGGCATGCACCCGTTGTTTGCGGGGCCGCTTGGATATAATGGTTCAAAGGCTGGCATGGAGCTTATCCAACAGGCCGATGTGGTTTTGGCTTTGGGCACGAGGCTTAATCCGTTTTCCACACTGCCGGGATATGGCCTCGATTATTGGCCAAAGACTGCGCAGATTATTCAGGTTGATATTAATCCATCTCGTATTGGCCTTACAAAGAAAGTGGCTGTGGGCATAGTGGGTGATGCCAAGAAAGTGGCGACATCGATCTTGGCCAAGCTTGCACCATCGGCTGGTGATCATGAACGTAAAGCCCGCAAGGATTTGATTTCGACTACCAAGTCACGCTGGGCGCAGCAGCTTTCGTCGATGGACCATGAAAATGATGATCCCGGCACCACATGGAATGAACGTGCCCGCGCCGCCAAACCAAAATGGATGAGCCCACGCATGGCTTGGCGCGCCATTCAGGCGGCCCTGCCGCGTGAGGCGATTATTTCGTCTGACATCGGCAACAATTGCGCCATTGGTAATGCTTACCCAACCTTTGATGCGGGTCGTAAATATCTAGCCCCCGGTTTGTTCGGCCCATGCGGCTATGGTTTGCCTTCCATCGTCGGTGCCAAGATTGCCTGCCCTGATGTGCCGGTGGTTGGCTTTTCGGGTGATGGTGCATTTGGTATTGCGGTGACCGAGCTCACAGCCATCGGCCGCAAGGAATGGCCCGCGATTACGATGATCGTGTTCCGTAATTATCAATGGGGTGCCGAAAAGCGTAACAGCACTTTGTGGTATGCTGATAATTTTGTAGGTACGGAGCTTGACGAACAAGTTTCTTATGCAGGAATTGCAAAGGCCTGCGGCCTAGAAGGCATCGTGGCGCGTACGATGGATGAGCTGACAGCAGCGCTTCACAAAGCAATTGAAGATCAAATGAAACACGGCAAGACCACATTGATTGAAGCGATGCTCAATCAGGAACTGGGCGAGCCCTTTAGGCGCGACGCGATGAAGAAGCCGGTTGAAGTGGCGGGGATTAACAAAGGGGATATGCGTGTGCAGACTGGCGCTTAAATGAGTTAACGCGCTCATTAATCAACAATCCACAACCTGAATCGACTCTTCCTTAAAAATCTCTTAACGTCTTGTCTCAGTTTGGTCTGTTCGGGGTGTTGCTATGGTTCGATTTGTTGTGGCCTTTGGTTTGGTGACCCTTCTTTCGGGGTCGGCTTGTGTGTCCACCATTGATGGCAGCTGGTGTGCGGCAACGGGTGACCAGCTTTCGATTAATGGCCCTTCGATCACCTTGCCGTCAAGAATTACGCTCCAAGGCGAACATCATCTTCATGCGTTTTCATATCGCCCGCTAGAAGCTGCGCCTGAGCCCGGTACAATGGTTTATATGACACTGGTTGCTGGCGGTGAGATGGAGCTTTATCACGTCAATAAAGGTAATCCAGGCAATGCTGAAACTTGGAAGCGTTGCGACGTCACCTCCTAATCGACATCACATCGGTGTTGGCGTAAGTTCTGCGCATCGTCCTCTGGGAGGATTTTGTGATGTGGCGTTTTATTTTTGCATTCCTGTTGTTCAGCTCCCCTGCATTGGCCGATGCCATTGACGGCGATTGGTGTTTGGCTGGAAAGCATCTGGCGATTATTGGACCCAAAATCACATTGCCGACTGGAACCGTCACTGCGGGCGAGTATCGCCGCCATGAATTTTTGTATCAGGTGCCAGTGGGTGAAGTTGATGCGGGCTCGTTGATTTATATGCAGTTGCAAGGCGAAGACAATATGAGCCTTTATCATCTCAAAGATGGCAAGCCCGTCGATGGTCAGTCTTGGCTGCGGTGTTTGCCAAACACCACAAGCTGAAAGTTTTTGCGAGATAATTTGCGCGGGGCGTGAAGCGCTTCGCGACTCCTGCTAGAGGCTCTGCCAAATTAGGAGAGCAACATGCAATTTTCTTTGAACCATATGGTAGCGCCGCGTCTGGGTTATAACGCGTTTTTCGATCTGGCTTTGTCGCTCGGTGTAAATGCCGTTGAAATCCGCAACGATATTCCAACGGCTTTGATGGGTAGTAAGAATGCCAAGATGATCGGCAAGTTGGCCAAAGAAAAAGGCATCACCATTATCAACGTGAATGCGTTGCAACGCTGGAACCAATGGAACAAAGCCAAGGCTGATGAGGCCAAGAAGCTGGCAGAATATACGGCACTTACGGGTGCAAAAAATTTGATCTTGGTTCCCACCAATGACACGAAGTTCCAGCCTTCGCACGAGGCGCGGCTCGACGGAATTCGTGAGGCGCTGTCGGCACTCAAAAATATTTTGAAAGATCATGGCCTGATTGGTTGTGTGGAACCGCTTGGTTTTGTGGAATGCTCTTTGCGGCTGAAGTCTGAAGCTCTTGCAGCGATTGATGCTGTAGGGGGATCAAAACGCTTTATGGTGACGCATGATACGTTCCATCATTTTGTGGCGGGTGAGAAAGAGTATTTTGGCGCACGCACAGGTTTGATCCATGTGTCAGGTGTGACAGACCCGAAACATTCTTCGGCCACCATGCGCGATCCGCAGCGCGTATTGGTTGATGCCCATGACATGATTGATAATCGTGGTCAGGTTAAGAAGCTGATGGAAAGTGGTTACAAAGGTTATGTGTCGTTTGAGCCGTTTTCAGCCGTGGTGCATAAGTCGAAACAGATTGCGCGCGATTTGGCCCGCAACATGGATTTTCTGGAAGCATAAATATTGTCCTCTCCCGTTTCTTTAACGGGAGAGGAAGGGTCCCATCGCATTTGCGATGGGGAGGTGAGGGACAACCCGCACCAAACTTAAATCCCCTCACCTATCCCAATTTTGCTAACGCAAAATCGGGCCCCTTTCCTCTCCCGCAAAAGATGCGGTAGAGGACGTTTGCTTACGCCGCTTCCTCAGCTGAATCGTCCTCAACTTTTTCGCTCGCAGCAGCCCCGCGCTTGGCGTTGCGGGCGAGGAATTCTTCAAGTTCGCGGATGCATTGATCTTCATCCACTTTGCGCACAGCTGCAAGTTCACGGGCAAAGCGCGCCAAAGCTTGCTCGAATAATTGGCGTTCAGAGTAAGATTGTTCAGGTTGACGGTCTGAGCGATACAAATCGCGGATCACTTCCGATACGGCAATGACGTCACCGGAATTGATCTTCGCATCATATTCCTGTGCGCGGCGGCTCCACATGGTGCGCTTAATGCGGGCGCGACCGCGGATCACCTTCATGGCTTGCTCAATCAAGGTGCGATCGGCCAAATGGCGCATGCCCTTTTGTTCAGCACGGTTGGTTGGCACTTTGAGGCGCAGTTTTTCTTTTTCGAAATCCACGATGTAGAGCTCAAGCTTTGTGCCTGCAATTTCTTGCTCTTCAACATTGGTAATTTTGCCCACGCCGTGCGCTGGGTAAACCACCAATTCGCCGATCTTGAACACTTTCTTGGCGGTTGCAGGTGCAACGGCTGGCTTTGGAGCAGGAACCGCAGGCTTTGCTGCAACTGGAATTGGAGCAGGGGCTGCAGCAGCGGCCGCATCAGCCTTGGTCTTGGCCGCATGATGGGCTTGAAGCGCCTTAGCAAGGGCTGGCTTAACCACTGGCTTTGCAGCAGCAGGTTTAACAGCCGCTTTGGGAGCGGGCTTTGCAGCCGCTTTTGGGGCGGATTTTGCTTTTGCTTTTGGCGCAGGCTTCTTGACTGCTTTGGCCGCTGGCTTAGTTTTCAGCTTCAATTTAGGTGTGGCAGCAGCCTTCACATTTTTTGCGGGTGCTTTTTTTACTTTTGAATTTGGCATGGTCTGTTTTCGCCTTCTTTACATCTGGGCGAGAATTTCTACGATTTTCCCTTTTTGATTCAGGGCGTTAAAAAATCCGAGCGTGGGGGCCCGGATTGATCAAAGATTTCGCGTTTCTCGGCTACATAAAAACTATATATCACGTTTTTAAGGAAAATTAAAGGCGAGACCGTCCGTGTACGGTCGAATTTCGACTCAAATTGTTAGTTTTCCACGTGTTATGGTTAACAAGCGTTAATATTTTCAGTCGCCTTCGCCCGGGTTTGGGCTGAAATGGGCGTCAAACTTGCCTTCAACACCATCAAACTCTTTGGCGCCCTCGGGCGCATCGCGCTTGATCGTGATGTTTGGCCATTTTGGCGCATATTCCGTGTTGATCTTCAGCCACTTGTCGAGGCCTGGCTCGGTGTCTGGCTTGATCGCGTCAGCTGGGCATTCAGGCTCACAAACGCCGCAGTCAATGCATTCATCGGGATGGATAACCAACATGTTTTCGCCTTCGTAAAAGCAATCCACGGGGCAAACTTCCACGCAATCCATATATTTGCATTTGATGCAGTTTTCAGTGACGATGTAGGTCATGGCGTTCCATAAGTTTTAATTGCGAAGCGGTGATAGCAGTGCATTTTGGTTTATGCACCCAAATTTTGTGTCGACATCTCGGTTTTTAACTCTTCGTAGAGCAGCCTTGCTTCGGGCGCAGGGCCACGGCGATCTGCTTCTGCCAAAACCCGGATCACGCGAACATCATCATGCATCGCTATTGTGAGGATGTCTGATGGTTTGATCACGTGGCTGGGCTTATGAATTTTTGCGCGGTTGATGCGGATGTGACCAGCTTCGATCAATTCAGACGCAGTGGAGCGATGCTTCACAAAGCGGGCATAACATAGCCATTTATCAATGCGTTGGGGCAGGGTTACCTCTGTTTCATCTGCTCTTTTAAAGCAAGCAATGCGGCGAAAGGCGAATTTGGGTCCATTGGCTTTTCGGGGCGTGGTGGTGGCCTATCATTGCGTTCTGGGCGTTCACTATTTCGATCCTTGCGGTCAAACTTTTGTTTGCCGCGCGGCGGGCGATCAGGCCTTGTGAACTTCGGCTTGGCTTCGCCTTCGACTGTTGGCGTGAATTCGCGCTTTTTGAACTGTGGGCGCTCTTTGCGTTCGGGTTGCTTGCGGAACGGCCCCGTATCCTTTGGCCACCAGACATTGATGTCGATCATTTCCGGCGCAACGGCTGGTTCTACTGGCACACCCGCGACGAGTTCAGCTTCTATTTCAGTTTTGGTCTCTGGGGGTGTTTCAACCAAAGTTTTTAGTGCGGCTTCGATAACTACTTCTGCTGGTGCTTCAACGGCAACTGGCTCTGCCACAGGTGCTACAACAAAAGGTGCTGGCTTTGGCACTTGGCGTTTCTGGTCGCGAAAACCGAGGCTGCGCAGAATTTCTTCAAACTCCTCACCAGAGCAGCCGACCAATGACATCATGTCCGAGACCACGGTAAAGCCGCCGCCTTCGACAGAACCTGCCGGGCGTTGTTCGGTATCAATACGTGGCTTCCAGAATACCCGGTCACGGATCAAATCCGAGAGGCGCTCCAACATATCAACGCGAACGGCGCGTACTCCACACACACGGTATCCGCAAATGCCATAGAAACCTTCTGGTTTTTCTAAATCTGCAGCAGTTGAAGTCAAACCATTGGCTGGCGGAGCTGGAACACTGCCCGATACCCCCATCGATTTTTGTTTTTGCAGCCACCAAAGCAGTAAGCGCAAATCAGTCGCGGCTGGTTTCAACAGTGCCGGCAAAAATACGTGGAACGCGCCAAATCTTGCGCCAAGCCCACGCAGTTTTGCTCGGTCTTCCTGACTTAAGGCTTTGACTTCTTCGATCACTGTTTCACGCGGCAAAACACCGAAATGTTCGACAATGCGGAATGCCATGCCGCGTGCCAGAGGTCCGAAGCCTTCGGCCTCTTCCAGCTTGATCAATGGTTCGAGCAAACTTGCAATGTGGCGGTTTACAAATTTCTGCAAACGCTCACGCACATCATCGCGCATCGAACCCTGCAAAACATCGTCACCGAAAACTTCGGCGCGTGGCCGCAGGGCATGGTCGCCAGCCGATAAATGGCCGACAATGGCACCCATCCACCAAATCTCGCCATTGCGATTAAGCTTCAGTTCGGGATCAGCCGTCATCGTTAAATTGCGTGCGCGGTGACCGATCTCAACGGTGATGGCGCCTAGGCTTGCAGTTTTGAGGGCTTGGGCATCGCCACCAACTGCACTTGCGTCGGGTGTAAATTGAAGCCCTGTAATCCGGCCTACAAATTGGCCTTCAACTTGAACTTCACCACCCGCATCAATATTCGTCATCAAGCCTTCCTTCTTCGCCAAGCGCTGCATTAATACACTGGTTCTGCGATCAATGAAACGCTGCGTTAAACGCTCATGCAACACATCTGATAGCCTGTCGTCAATTTCTTTTGCGCGGGCCTGCCAATAAAAAGGCGCTTCCAGCCAATCCGCACGGTTGGCAATGAAAGTCCAGGTCCGCACATGCGAGATTCTGGTCGATAACGCATCAATGCCTCCTTCAACACTTTCGGACAGAGAAAGTTGCTTGGCAAACCAATCTTCGGAAATGAAGCCCCTGCCCGAAAACAGGAACTGGATAATGCGCGAAACAATATGGGCGTGTTCGGCCGGTGATATATTGCGGTAGTCCGGCAATTGACAGACTTCCCACGCGCGTATCACGTCCGAGGGTGTTTTTATGAGTCCTACAATATTGCTGTCGCGGCAGATGGCCTCAAGGGCTGTTACGTCAGCTGAATTTTGGGCGCGGGTTAGGCCTTCAATTTTGGGGAGATAGCCTAGGCTTTTGCGCAGACCATCAAGCGACCGGAAATCAAGATCACGGTTGCGCCATTGTAAAGTGCGCACAGAATCGAAATTATGATTTTCGAGACGGTCGATCATTTCTTGATCGAAAGGTTCGGCCTCAACGCTCACACCAAACGTGCCATCTCTCATAAACCTGCCGGCGCGGCCTGCAATTTGGCCTAGCTCACCAGGGTTGAGATTGCGAAACTGGAAGCCATCAAATTTGCGAGTCGCGGCGAAGGCCACGTGATCGACATCCATATTCAGGCCCATGCCGATGGCATCTGTGGCTACCAGATAATCAACATCGCCTGATTGATAGAGCGCCACTTGGGCATTGCGGGTGCGGGGGCTGAGTGCGCCCATAACGACTGCAGCTCCACCCCGTTGGGTGCGAATGTGCTCGGCCACCGCATAGACCATTTCCGCAGTAAAGCAGACAATGGCGGAACGGCGGGGCAGGCGGGAGAGTTTCTTCTGGCCTGCATAAGTCAGTTTCGACATGCGCGGGCGCGTTACAAAAGTTGTTTGTGGCAAGAGCTTCTCGAGAATAGGGCGCATCGTGCCCGCACCCAGCAACATGGTTTCTTCAAGGCCCCGCCTGTTCATCACCCGGTCTGTAAAAATATGGCCGCGTTCGAAATCAGCGCAAAGTTGCACTTCGTCGATTGCCAAGAATGGCACTTCGATGTTCGGCGGCATGGCCTCCACAGTGCAGACCCAATAGCGTGGATCAACTGGCACGATTTTTTCTTCGCCAGTGATCAATGCCACTTGGTGATCGCCCACCTTCAAACGCACGCGGTCATAAATCTCGCGGGCCAGCAGCCGCAGCGGCAAGCCAATCATGCCTTTGCCATGGCCTAACATGCGCTCGACGGCGAGGTGAGTTTTACCGGTGTTGGTGGGCCCCAATACGGCAGTGACGGGGCGATGGGCTGGCATTGCATCAATCTAGTGAATTGATTTAAAAGCTCAATGGCAGGTTTAAGATTTCTGAAATTATCCAATGATTGTGCCAATTTGGCGCAGTGGGTTTTTATTTAGATTCAAAGGTGAACGAACCACGCCCGAATCGCTGATAGGAGCAGATTCAGGATTTGTTCCTTTTGCGACGATTTTTTCATATCGCTCAATTTCTCTTTGTTAGCGTCATTCCTGGCAAGGTAGGAGCCCAACTTCCAAACAAGCTCGCTGTTGAAAGTTGGTTTCCCGCCAGCACGGGAATGATGGATTAAGTGTTTGGATTAACCATTAAGCTGCCAAGGTTAATGGAAATCTGAACTTCCCACGAAGCGTCTCCTCGCAATATTAACGAAGCGTTCCACTACCGGAACATATCCCGCCCGAATCGCGGTTTGGTCATTTTTCTTGTTTTGTTCACGCTATAGGTAGTGGGGATGTGGATAAGTATCGCAAGTCCATACAATGTATTACAGTCTTAGCGGGTCTAATTCAGCGGTGGCGTTAACCATTTGTGCCAGAGTTGGAATGACAAAAAATAATATGTGCTGCACTAGAGTCGCAACGCCTCGCTTGACCTCGCGATATTCGCCGCCTATAGGAACCGCAACAGGAGCCGGAACCACTTTCCGGCTCGTTCTTTTGTATGGAGATTATCATGGCTCGTCGTTGCGAACTCACTGGCAAAGGCTGGCAATCAGGCCACCAGGTCAGCCACGCCAATAACAAAACCAAGACTCGCTTCCTGCCAAACCTGTGTCAGGTGAGCTTGATGAGCGAGGCTATGGGCCTTTCTTATAACTTGCGTATTTCTGCTCACGCTTTGAAGTCAGTTGAGCATCGCGGTGGTTTGGACAGCTTCTTGTTGAAGGCCAAGTCTGATGGGCTTTCTGCTAAGTGCAAGAAGTTGAAGGTTTCGATCACCAAGAAAGTTGAAGCTTTAGCTGCCAAGGCTGCTTAAGTTCAATATTCGAAAATTTTGAAAAGCCGCTCTGATTCAGGGCGGCTTTTTGTTATGGTGCCGCCATGAGTGAAAAACAAAAACGCCATAAGGTCAATGCGCCACGTGATGGAACACCGCGCGTTCATTCATCAACTGTATTACGTGAATGTGTTTTGGGGCAATTTACCGATGTGGCCGAACGCTGTCTGCTCGCTGAAACCACACTTGGCGATTACTCATATATTGAGCGCCACGTTGAGGCGATCTACACAGACATAGGCAAATTCTGCGCCATTGCAGCTGATGTGCGGATTAACGCACTGAGCCATCCAATCGACCGCATCTCGCAACACAAGATTACCTATCGTCCGAACGAATATTTTTTATTCGCTAAAGTCGACAAAGGTTTTCGAGAGGCGCGAAAACAAGCGCGCGTGACGGTTGGGCATGATGTGTGGATTGGGCATGGAGTTATCATCATGCCAGGTATTTCAATTGGGCATGGTGCTGTGGTTGCTGCAGGTGCAGTTGTGACAAAAGATGTTGAGCCCTTTGCAATCGTCGCTGGTGTTCCAGCACGGCGCATTAAATGGCGTTTTAAAAAATCGATCCGTATACGGATAATAGATCTCGCATGGTGGGACTGGCCGCATGACTTATTGGCGAAGGCCGTAGATGATATGCGGACGTTTAGCATCGAGAATTTTTTGAAAAAATACTCTTCCCCTTGAAATCCACTCAATCATCTATATGTAACTTAGATAGATACCAAAAAGGATAACACTATGAGCTTTCTACAAAATCTGCATTGGCGTTATGCCACCAAGAAATATGACACCTCCAAAAAGCTGAAACAGGATGAGATGGATCAAATCTTAGAAGCCATCCGCATGGCGCCAAGTTCAAATGGCTTCCAACCCTATGATGTTATTGTTGTAAATAATGTTGACCTGCGTGAAAAATTAAAGGCAGCGGCCTATAATCAGGCCCAAGTGACTGAGGCATCGCATTTTTTAGTTTTTGCAGCTTGGGACAATATTACCGAACATAATCTGGGTAAGGTATTTGATGTGCTGGCAGAAGTGCGCGGCAACAACGAAGCTCTCACCGAGCGTCGCAAGAGTTCAATTGCGGGCTTTGCGGCTAAGCCGGCTGAAGCAAATTTTCAATATGCAGCACAGCAGGCTTTTATCGGATTGGGCTTTGCGCTTGCGGCCGCAGCTGAATTAAAAATCGATTCTTCGCCAATGGGTGGATTTGATCCTGCGAAATTTGACGAGATATTGGGGCTGAAGGCGCGTGGGCTTCGCAGCGTTGTGATTATGGGACTAGGCCACCGTGATGCTAGCGGTGATTGGTTGGTCAATTTAAAGAAAGCGCGTCGACCAAAATCTGAAATGTTTATTGAAATGAATTAAAGCGAAGCACGCAGGCGATGAAACAACAAAGTTGGTTCGCCCTGATAGGTCGTTTGCGCGACTTCCTTAAATCCCAATTTTTGTGCAACTCGGATTGATGCGGCGTTCTCTGGTGCGGTGATGCAGGCGGTTAAGTCTTGCGTTAAATTTCGATCACCCCACGTAGTAATTTTTTGCAGCGCCTCAGTCGCAAAGCCCTTGCCGTGATAAGCAGTCGATAAAACCCAACCCATCTCCGGTGTTTCATTCATTGATGGCGTTATATCGCGCTTGCAATCAAGAAAGCCCGCTTCGCCAATAAGCAGACCTGTTGATTTTTCTTCAAGAATCCAAGCCCCAAAACCGACCATCAACCACTGGCCATTCGCACGCAGAATGCTGCGCCATCGGTCTTCAATTGTGGCAGGCTTGCCAGAAATAAACTGATAGACTTTTGGTTCGCACCACAATTTCACAAGGGCTTCGAGATCACTGCTTCTAAACTCGCGTAAAATCAGCCGGTCAGTTTCAAGCGTTGGCGCGGCGTTTGGGAGCACGGGACACCTTTTTGATTTCGGCATTTTCTTCAAACAGCTCGGCCAGTTTTTCCGTCATGGCGCCACCAAGTTCTTCGGCGTCAATTATTGTCACCGCGCGTTTATAATAGCGCGTCACATCATGGCCGATGCCAACAGCGATCAACTCTACAGGCGAGCGGCCCTCAATATCGGCAATCACCTGGCGCAAATGGCGTTCGAGATAGTTGCCGGAATTGACCGAGAGTGTTGAGTCATCCACCGGCGCACCATCGGAAATAACCATCAAAATCCGCCGCTGTTCTTGGCGCCCCAGCAAGCGGTTATGCGCCCAGATCAGTGCTTCACCATCGATGTTTTCTTTCAGCAAGCCTTCACGCATCATTAGTCCAAGATTTTTGCGGGCGCGCCTCCAGGGTTCATCAGCTGATTTGTAAATGATATGGCGCAGATCATTAAGGCGGCCAGGGTTCGCAGTTTTGCCACCCGCCAACCACTTTTCGCGTGCTTGGCCACCTTTCCATGCGCGTGTCGTAAAGCCCAGAATCTCAACCTTCACACCGCAACGTTCTAATGTACGTGCCAGAATATCAGCGCAAGTGGCGGCCACCGTAATTGGTCGCCCACGCATGGAGCCAGAATTATCAAGCAGCAACGTCACCACAGTGTCGCGGAATTTTGTATCTTGTTCCACTTTGAATGAAAGTGCGTGCAGCGGATCAGTGATCACGCGGGTCAGCCGCGCCGCATCCAACACACCTTCTTCCAAATCAAAATCCCAGGAGCGATTTTGCTGGGCCATCAAGCGGCGCTGCAACCTGTTCGCCAGACGCGCGACAACGCCTTGCAAATTTGAAAGTTGCTTATCCAGATAAGCACGAAGCCGTGTAAGCTCCTCTGCATCACATAAATCTTCAGCACTGATTTCTTCATCAAACTGATTGGAAAAGACCTTGTAGAAGTTATCATTGGCGAGAGATGAGAATGGCAGCTGTGGCCGCCACGGTTCTTCGCCATCGGGCATTTCTTCGCCTTCGGCATCATCGGGCGTTTCATCAGAATCAATCTGCTGCGCTTCCATTTCGGCAGCTTCAGATTCGCCTTCAGAGCTTTCCATTTCTTCAGAGGCTGATTGCTCAGATTGTTCTTCTTCGCCTTGCGGCGTTTCCGAGCGTTCGCCGGGATCATCCTCGGCTTCTTGCTCCTCATTGTCTTCAGAACTGTCTGGGTCTTCGCCCAACTCATCAGCCATATCGAGGGCCGCGATCAAATCGCGAGACAAACGTGCGAAAGACTGTTGATCGTGCAACGCATCTTCCAGACCGGTGATTTTAGGGCCTGCTTTCTTATCAACCCAATCACGCCAGAGATCCACAAATGGTGAAACGGAAGGCGGTGGTTTCAAACCCGTCAATTTTTCGCGCACGATCAGGCCAACAGCCTCTTCAAGCGGCGTATCTTTGCGGTTGCCAGAACGGTTCACAACAGTCTTGCTATATTTATCGTCCAACATGGCGCTTAGATTAACAGCAACGCCTGTCATAGCCCGTGCACCGATTGCCTCAATGCGGGCTTGTTCGACTGCTTCGAAGACTGCGCGGGCATTTTTACCTTCGGGGATGTATTTGCCATGCACTGATTCAGAATGGTTGGCGATTTTCAATGTGAAGCTATCGGCAAGGCCACGCGTGATGGCGATATCCTTGGCGCTTGCTGCGCCGGAAACTTGTGGCAATTTTATTTTATGGCCAACCAACTGCGCTTGATCATTGCCGAAACTCACGGTGAGCTCAGGGTCAAGCGCCATGGATTTCATGGCGGTGCCCAACACTTCCTTGAAGCGTTCTGCGCGATCGTCTTTTGCTGCGGCCATTGTCTTGCCGCCTCAACTAACCGATTGCAATGCGCGAGGCAGATTCGGGCAAGTCTTCCCCAAAGCAACGTTGATAGAATTCTGCCACGATGGCGCGTTCCAATTCATCGCATTTGTTCAGGAATGTCAGGCGGAATGCAAAACCAACATCGGCAAAAATATCAGCGTTTTGCGCCCAGGTGATCACGGTGCGGGGGCTCATGACGGTTGAAAGATCGCCCTGCATAAAGGCGTTACGCGTGAGATCAGCCACACGCACCATGTTGCCAATGACCTTCTTACCCTTCTCATTGCTATAAGATTTATTCTTCGAAAGAACCACGCCCACTTCTTGAGCGTGCGGCAAGTAATTCAGAGCCGATACAATCGACCAACGATCCATCTGTGCTTGGTTGATTTGTTGGGTGCCATGATAAAGACCAGTGGTATCGCCGAGGCCCACTGTATTGGCCGTTGCGAACAAACGAAATGCAGCGTGAGGGCGGATTACGCGGGATTGATCAAGCAATGTGAGCTTGCCTGATGATTCCAGAATACGCTGGATCACGAACATCACATCAGGTCTGCCTGCATCATACTCGTCGAACACAAGAGCAACGTTATGTTGATAAGACCAAGGCAAAATGCCTTCCTTGAATTCGGTAATTTGCTTGCCGTCTTTCAAAACAATGGCGTCTTTGCCGATCAAATCAATACGACTGATATGGCTGTCCAAATTGATACGGATGCAGGGCCAGTTGAGGCGTGCTGCCACTTGTTCAATATGGGTTGATTTGCCTGTGCCATGGTAACCAGTAATCATAACGCGGCGATTGTGCACAAAGCCTGCCAAGATGGCCAATGTGGTTTCCTTGTTGAAGAGATAATCTTCATCGAGTTCAGGCACATGTTCGCTGCGTTCGGCAAAGCCCATCACCTGCATGTTTGATTCAAAACCAAAAAGTTGGCTCACAGACATTTTCTGATCGGGCAGTGTGGTCAAAGCGGCAGTCGTCGTCATTTTTTAGAAACTCACTTAAGCTGGATAAATCGTATTAGTGGATTGAATTCATTGGAGCAAGCTTAGCAAAATCCGGTTGCTCGCAAAGTGTCATAGGCCTTGATGACCGCATTCAAAGTGTCTTCATTGGCTCTGCTGCCATTGTTTGAATCTGGGTGAAGGCGCTTGACCAGAATTTTATATTTGGATTTAACCTCTGCTGGTGTCGCATCTTCCGGCAGTCCCAAAGCACCTAATGATTCAAGCTCATTGCGGCGCAGGTTGCGGCCATGCTTGGCGTTGGATCTGACTTCTTTTTTAAGAAGCACATTCAACGGATCATCAATGTGTCTGGCCGAGCGCCTAGAAGCGCCAACATGCACATTACCATTTTCGCCCAGCTTCCACGTGGGCCTGTGGCCCATTTGTGCATCTTTGCGGAAAGCTGCTTGTTCATCATCTTTCATGCCGTCAAAATAATTATACGTTTTGTTATATTGCTGCACATGGGCCGTGCAATAATTCCAGAACTGGCCTTCAAAGCCGCGGCCTTTGGGTGCCTTGTGTTTTGCAGGCAAGTCACAGCCAGCCCATTGGCACGGCGGCACCATCGCCTCCTCTGCCTGCTTTTTAAGGGCGGCCGGCGATTTGATGCGGATTTTGTCAAAAATGTTCGAATTGAGTTTCATTGTGCTTATTCAAGTTTGAAGGGTCATTGATTATGCTAGCATGTGCGGGAATTCGCAACTGAGAACGTAAAGAATATGCAAATAGATTTAGGGCCAGTTGGTCAAATTATGAAATCCAAATTGGTTGCGGCATTTTCGCCATCGGTTTTGGAGCTGATTGACGAGTCTAACCAACATCACGGCCATAGCGGGGCGCACCCCAGCGGTGAGAGCCATTTCAGAGTTAAGATCAGCAGTGCGGCATTTCAAGGCAAAAGTCGCGTTCAACAACACAGATTGATCAATGAAGCACTGGCTGACGAATTAAAGGCACGGGTTCATGCGCTTGCTATCGAAACTATTTAACCTGAATCAGGCTCTTCTTTTGCAGGTTCAAGCTTTGTGACGTTGATGAGTGACAGCTGTTGCTTGCGTTTTTTGAGCACTTCAAACCTGAAGCCATGGAATGTGAAAACTTGTCCAGCATCAGGAATCATGCGGGCCTCGTGGATCACAAGGCCTGCTACCGTCGTAACTTCTTCATCTGGCAAGTTCCAATCAAAGGAACGATTAAGATCACGTAAGGGCACTGTGCCTTCAATATTAAATGAACCATCAAGCTGTTTGCGCACGCCTGTTGTGACCGCATCAAACTCATCTTTAATATCACCCACGATTTCTTCGATGATATCTTCGAGTGTAATGAGGCCTTGCACCTCACCATACTCGTCAACCACGATGGCAAAGTGAGTTTTGCGGCGCAGGAAAGCGTTGAGCTGGTCGGTCAGAGGACGTGTATCGGGCACAAACCAAGCGGGACTTAAAATATCCCCAAGTTTAACTTTGTGGGAATCTCCATCATTTTCCTGAATGGCGGCAAAAAGGTTTTTAGCATGAAGAATTCCAACGATGTTGTCTGGATTGTCTTGCCAAACTGGAAGCCTAGTATTGCCACTTTTGAAAACCTGCTGAATGATGGCCGAGATGGGTTCTGATCCATCGATCATCGTCATCTTCGTGCGATGAACCATGATGTCGGCAACTTCGAGATCTTTCAGATCAAGAATGCCGCCCAGCATATCACGATCTTTTTTTACGAAGGTGCCTTCCTTGTGGTGCAGATCAATGGCGCCGCGCAATTCATCATGCGCCGAAAGAATGCTCTGGACATTGCTCGTGTCAACGCCAAATAGCATCAGAGTTTTTTTGACGATATATTCTACCGTCATGACAATTGGCCCAAGGACGGCAACGATCAATCGCATGATGGGGGCAACAGCGGTTGCAACCTTATCAGGATAGGCAATGGCATAAGTCTTGGGCATGACTTCAGCAAAGATCAGGATCAAAACGGTCATTATAACTGAAGCAATGACTGCTCCGGCATCAGTAAACACTTTGACTAGTGCTGCTGTTGCAACGGCGGAGGCCGTGATATTTGCCAAGCTGTTGCCGAGCAATAGAGCGCCGATTAAGCGCTCTGGCATAGACGTAAGCTTCAATACCATGGCAGCGCGTTTATTTCCGCGCTTTTCCATTTCGGTCAAGCGCGCGCGTGAGGCGGTGGTCAGTCCCGTCTCTGACCCCGAAAAAAATGCTGAAATGATGATTAGCGCAAAGATGGACGCAATGGCCCAGAACACTTCATAACTCATAATCAATTCAAATCCTTTTCGAGGAAGGTCAATACATCTGATTCCGCGACATTTTTTGCAATGAATGTTTCACCGATGGATTTGGCCAATATGAAAGTTAGTTTGCCGCCTATTGCTTTTTTGTCTTGGCGCATCAGTTCCACGAGTTTTTCTTTGGGCGGAAGAGCGCCAGAAATTTCGGACACATGCGTAGGCAAGCCCGCCCGCTTCAGATGCTTGATTACGCGTTCATTGGTGCCCTTGGCGCAATGGCCCAATTGTTCGGAAAACTTGAATGCTTGTACTATGCCGATTGAAACCGCTTCACCATGCAGCAGGCGGTCGGAATATCTGGTTGCTGACTCCAATGCATGGCCGAATGTGTGGCCCAAATTCAGAAGCGCGCGCACGCCTGTTTCAGTTTCATCTTCAGCAACGATACGCGCCTTCATCGCACAACTGGTCTGCACAGCATGTGCCATCGCTGAATGATCGTTGCCACCACTGATAATCGTTTCAACATTGGCCTCAAGCCAATCGAAAAATTTTGCGTCCCCTAACAATCCATATTTGGCCACTTCAGCGTAACCTGCAGCACGCTGGCGCTTGGGCAAAGTGTTTAGCACATCGAGATCAGCGAGAACGGCGATGGGTTGATGGAAAGCGCCAATCAAATTCTTACCAAGAGGCGAATTGATACCGGTCTTGCCGCCAACGGAACTATCGACTTGTGCAAGGAGCGAAGTGGGGATTTGAATGAAGTTGACACCCCGGCGTAAAATGCTCGCCGCAAAACCCGTTAGATCGCCGATTACGCCGCCACCCAAAGCAATCACAACATCGCGGCGTTCAACACCGGCTGCCAGCAATCCATCACAGAGTTCTGCTAGATACTTGTAACTTTTGGTTGCTTCTCCCGCAGGCAAGATGATTGTCTTTGTTTCAATGCCGCTGGCTTCTAAGGATTTTTCTAAACTCGACAGGTGTGCTCTCGCAACATTCTCGTCGGTCACAATAGCCGCAAATGGCCGCTTCAATAATGGAGCAATCATTTCACCAGCACTGGCAATCAGATTTTGTCCGATCGAAATGTTGTAAGACCGATCTGCTAGATTGACGGGCACAAGATGCAGAATATTGGCGCTACTCATTATCGTTCACTTCCAAACCCCCAAAATCGGCCAAGGCCTTGATTACATCATTGACCATTTGCCCATGTTGCACGTCGCGGCTTTCGACTGTGATGTCCGATTGTGCATAAACCGGATAGCGCAGATCAATCAAACGCTTCATCACAATTGCCGGATCTTCTTTTTGCAAAAGCGGCCGGTCATTGCGCTTGGCAACACGTTTCAACAGGAGCTCGAGATCAGCCTTTAACCAAAGCGAAACGCCATGACCTTTAATTTTTTCGCGCGTCTCGGTATTCATAAATGCTCCACCACCCGTAGCTAAAACCTGTTTGCCGTTCTCTAATAGCCGCGTGATTACTCGCCGCTCGCCTTCGCGGAAATAGTCTTCGCCATGGTCTGAGAATATTTCTGGAATGGTTTTGCCTGCAGCCAATTCAATTTCATGGTCGGCATCGACGAACGGAATCTCTAGTTTTTCAGCCAACCTCCGGCCCACGCTGGTTTTCCCAGCGCCCATCAATCCCACCAAGACAAGGGCACGGTTCCCTAGTTTTTGGTGAGCAATTTCAGCATCTTTTGCAGTGGATCGTCTGGCCATGATGTTTGGATTGGGCTTTTAGAGCAAGCGGGCAGGAAGCGCTAGCCGAGTTAGATTTGGCAAATCGATGCGAGGTGGTTATGCTTAATACTTATGCCGCGAGGAAAATTTCCGTGCCAGATACAGTAAAGTTTATTTTTGTGGTTGGGCTGATTGCGGGTGCGATTTATGGCACGGCTTTGGCTTTGGCTAGTTTTCCGCCCGAGCAATCTGAGATCATCAAAGCATTGCCGCATGAAAAGCTCAGGCAAAAATAACGGCGCCGATCAACGCTTGATTGGCCGCTTTCTGGAAATGATGAGCGCTGAGCGCGGCGCTGCGGCTAATTCTTTGGCGGCTTACGGACGGGATTTGCAAAACTATACTGAATTTCTGGGTGCACATGGATCGTCTGCACTTGGCGCTGATACTCGTCTTGTCAAAGATTTTCTCAGCGAAGCAGACCGGCTTGGTCTTGCCCGCAGCACTGCAGCACGGCGTCTTTCGGCTGTTAAGCAATTTCATGGATTTCTGCATGGCGAAGGGCTGGCCAAAGAAAACCCAGCGGTCATCGTCGAGGGCCCGCGTGCAAACAAACCGTTACCAAAAATTTTGAGCGAGGCAGAAATGTTGGCGCTGTTGGGAGCCTCGGATCAAAAAGTAAAAAAATCTGAAGGACTGCCCCGGTTCAAAGCCATGCGCATGCAATGTCTGCTGGAGCTCTTGGCTGCAACGGGCCTGCGGGTTTCCGAACTCGTTGGACTTTCTTATCGTGCAGCCTTGGCGGGTGATGGGTTTCTCACCATCAAAGGCAAAGGCGGGCGCGAGCGCATGGTGCCAATGTCAGACCGCGCGCGAGGTTTCCTGATAGATTATGTGAAAGCCTTGAAATTGAACAGCAAGGAAGAACCCAAACATTTGTTCCCGTCCCACGGCGCAAAAGGCCAACTCACCCGCCAGCATTTCGCGTTGGAGTTAAAGTCTTTGGCGCGCGCGGCGGGGCTTGATGATGAGAAAGTATCTCCCCATGTGCTCAGACATGTCTTTGCCAGTGATCTTCTCGCTCATGGGGCTGATTTACGGGCCGTTCAGCAAATGCTAGGCCACGCTGATATTTCGACAACGCAGATTTATACCCACGTCCAAGCCAGCCGCCTTAAAGAAGCCGTGGAAAACTTCCATCCGCTGTCTAAACCTGACAAAACCAAGAAAAGTTGACTTTATAACCCCATATCGCCAGTAACATCACCACATTAATTGCCTTTGAGGGACTATGTTAGAATTTTTAGATTTTGAAGCCCCCGTCGCTGATTTGGAAGGCAAGATTGCCGAGCTGCGGGCCATGGCGCAGGGCGATGCCAAAGTTAACATTGCTGACGAAGTAAAATCTCTTGAGAAAAAAGCCAATAAGATTTTGGCTGATCTCTACCTCGCTTTAACGCCTTGGCAAAAAGCCCAAGTGGCGCGGCATCGTCAGCGGCCACATGCTTTGCAATATATCGAAACACTAATTACCGATTTTGTGCCACTTGCTGGTGATCGTAAGTTTGCTGAAGACGAAGCGGTGGTTGGTGGACTGGGCCGATTTGAAGGCCAACCTGTTGTGGTTATTGGTCAAGAAAAAGGCTCGGACACGGCAAGCCGCCTCAAGCATAATTTTGGTATGGCCAAGCCCGAAGGTTACCGTAAAGCCGTACGGCTGATGGAAATGGCCAATCGCTTTGGCCTTCCGGTCATAACTTTTATTGACACGTCAGGTGCTTATCCGGGGGTTGATGCAGAAGAGCGCGGCCAAGCAGAGGCCATAGCGCGTTCCACCGATTGTTGTTTGTCACTCGGTGTGCCGCTCATTTCGGTGATTATTGGTGAAGGCGGATCAGGCGGCGCTATTGCCATTGCCACAGCTAACACTGTGTTGATGTTGGAGCATTCAATTTATAGCGTGATATCGCCAGAAGGTGCGGCGTCTATTTTGTGGCGCGATCCGGCCCGTGCCAAGGATGCCGCAGTTGCTCTTAAAATCACCGCGCAGGACTTGAAAAAATTCGGCGTGATTGATGAAATTATCCCTGAACCATTGGGCGGAGCACAACGTAAACCCGAACAAGCCATGCAATCAACAGCGGAAGCCATTGCTCGGACTTTGAATGCTTATTCGAATCTTTCAGCAGACTTATTGCGGACACAGCGGCGTGAGAAATTTCTAAATATTGGCCGGGGGCTTTAGTCGTTCTCGCCTTAAGGGAGTGTAACGATGAGCTTGACGCGCAGAACATTAATCGGTGGCTTGGCCGCTTTGCCCCTGATCAAGGCGTCCCGTGCGCAATCTGCTCCACCACTCACCATCACGTCGCGCATTTTAGATGTCAAAGGCAAGGCCGCCAAAGTGTTTGGTATCATTGGGCCAAACGGCAAGCCGGGCCTCGACATGATATTGGGGCAACAATTCCAGTTTAATTTAAAAAACGACGCATCAGAGGAAACCGCCATTCATTGGCACGGTCTCACACCGCCCACGGCTCAAGACGGCGTTCCCATGCTGTCGGGGCCTGTTCTTAAGGCAGGCGAGACACGACTCTATGATTTTGAAAACACTAAGCCCGGCACCCATTGGATGCATTCGCATTTAGGATTGCAAGAACAGCGCATGCTTGCAGCACCTTTAATCGTTCATGAGTTGCAGAAACAATTGTTTGATGAGCAAGAACATGTGGTGATGCTGCATGATTTTGCGTTTCGTGACCCGCAAGAAATTTTAGCCGAATTGCGCAAGGGTATGGAAGATATGCCCGGCATGGTGATGACCAGTGACGTGACTTACGATGCATTGTTGGCCAATGACCGCACGCTGGATGATCCTGAAATTTTGCGTAGTGAAATCGGCGGACATCTTCGTCTGCGCATCATCAATGCATCAGCTTCAACCAATATGTGGATTGATTTGGGAGTGCTTGATGGCGCGCTCATCGCTGTGGATGGTAACACGGTGTTTCCTGTCAACGGCAAGCGCTTCCCGCTGGCCATCGCGCAACGCGCCGACATTCGCATCGCTCTGCCAAATAATCCGGGCGCATGGCCAATCTTGTTTCAATCGGAAGGAACTGCGTTGCGCAGTGGTATTATCGTGCAAGCTGGCAAGGCTGAGATTGTTCAGATATCCGATCAAGGTGAAGCGGGTGCGCCATTGGATTATTCATTGGAGGCGAGGTTGCACTCTGCGGCACAAGTACCTAAAGAGCCGGTCGATAATGCACAATTTGTTGCCCTCACGGGAAGCGACAAAGATTACATCTGGGGCTTTAATGGCAAGTCTATGATGCATGATATTTTGTTCAACATGCGCGAGGGAGAGCGTGTTGAAATCACCATGCAAAACCAAACCACCATGGCTCATCCGATGCATCTGCACGGACATTATTTTAAAGTGGTTGGCCTCGGCGACAAGACCATCGACGGTGCTGTGCGCGACACAATCCTTATCCCTGCAGGCCAACGCGCCACCATCCAATTCGACGCCATAAACCCCGGCACCTGGGCTTTCCATTGTCATCATCTTTATCACATGAATAGCGGGATGATGGCGGCGATTGGCTATGCAGGGGCGGCTTGATCAATAGCCTATTGCGCAGCCATCTTTGCGCGGATCAGAGCCTGCTGTCAGTGTGCCCTTTTCCCAATCAATAAGTATCGCCTGCCCCCCGCCTAATGGGTCATCGGGTGTGATCACATTGTGACCAAATGCTTCAAGTTCTTTGCGAGTTTCAGCATTAATACCTCGCTCGGCTTCCACAACACCGTCACTATAGAACACACGTGGGCAATCGAGAGCGGCTTGTGGGTCCATACCGTAGTCCAAAATATTGGTTAGCATATGGGCATGGCCAAAGGGTTGGTAATCACCACCCATCACACCATAAGATATCAGTGGCTTGCCATTCTTCATCGCCATTCCCGGCATGATGGTGTGCATGGGGCGTTTGCCCGGTGCGATGCAATTGGGGTGCTCTGCGTCAATCTTAAAACTCATGCCACGGTTTTGCAGCAGTACACCTGATTTTGGTGCAACCAACCCGCTGCCAAAGGAATGATAGATCGAGTTAATGAAGCTCACGGCATTGCGATCACGATCTACAACGGAAAGATAAACTGTCTCAGTTTTTTGCAGTGACGTGTGCGGAAGATGTGTTGCGGCATAATTTGGATTGATATGAGAACGAAGTTCATCAGCAAATTCCGCACTTAGCATATGATCTTGTTGCATTTGCACTTGGAGCGGATCGGCGATGTAGCGGTTACGCACATCATAAGCGAGGCGGGCTGCTTCGAGTTCAAGATGAAGGCGTGCTGCTGACATTGGGCCGTCCCTATCGGGTGCAAATCCTTCGAGCACATTAAGCATGATCAAGGCCGTGATGCCTTGGTTGTTGGGTGGAATTTGGTGGATATCTACGCCACGATAATTTGTGGAAATGGATTTCACATATTCGCCGCGCGCCTGAGCAAAATCTTCCATACTGTGTAGGCCACCATGAGCATTTAGATGATCGACGATGTCTTTGGCCACATCGCCTTCATAAAATCCTTTGCGCCCGTGTTTGGCAATGACGCGAAGTGTTTCTGCTAGTTGAGATTGGCGGTGAATATCGCCTACATGCGGCACCTGGCCGTTGGCCAAAAAAACGGCTGCACAATTGGGATCATGCGCCAGCATCTCTGCATTTGCCTGCCAATCAAAACACACGCGATCTGCTACCACATAACCCTGTTCTGCATAGTGGATGGCGGGCTGCAGCAACTCTGCTAACTCTCGCGTTCCATAGTCAGCTGCTGCTTGCGCCCAGCTATCTACAACACCTGGAATGGTGACTGAGTGTGCGCTGTAATTGGTAATTTCACTGATCTTATTTTTGATAAACCAATCCAGCGTTGCCTTTAGTGGCGCGCGGCCTGAGCCATTAAAGGCAATCACGTTGCTCCCGCCCATTGGCACAAAGAGCATAAAGCCATCGCCACCAATGCCAGTCGATTGCGGCTCGACAACGGCTAGAACTGCAGCTGCGGCAATTGCCGCATCAATAGCATTACCGCCATCTTTCAATATCTGTATCGCTGTGACACTTGCCAAAGGATGTGACGTGGCGACAGCTGCTTCTGTCACACGAACTGTAGATCGACCAGGAAGTTGAAAATCGCGCATGAGGGTTCCAATTAAAACTGGGACGTTAAAGCAACTCTACCAAATGCGGTATCAGCGGCAAATCCGCTGGTGGCATTGGATATTTTTTTAAATCCTTCGCGAATGCCCACTTCAATTCTTGGCCCTCCATGGCTTGTGCCATTCCCTTCCAACGACGACAAACATAAAGGGGCATGAGCAAATGAAAATCTTCATAGGCGTGGCTGGCGAAAGTGAGGGGGGCAAGGCAGGATGTTTCGACATTAATGCCCAGCTCTTCTTTCAACTCGCGGATCAATGCTTGTTCGGGGCGCTCGCCAGCTTCAACTTTGCCACCCGGAAATTCCCACAGGCCCGCCAGTGTCTTTCCTTCAGGCCGCTTGGCCAAAAGGATGCGGCCATCCGGGTCGATGAGGGCAACAGCTGCAACGAGCACCAGTTTCATCAGCTGCGATATGACCCGTTAATATCAATGTAGCGATGCGTCAGGTCACAGGTCCAGACTGTTGCTGCGCCCTTGCCCACACCAATGTCCGCCTCGATTTTAATGTCGCGGCCTTTCATGTGGGGCATGATATCGGCTTCCTTATAGTTGGCATCTTTCATGCCCTTGGCCGCCACTAAGATGCCACCGATTTTAATGCGCAATTTATCGCGCAAAGCTTTCTCGCCTGATTTGCCGATGGCCATAACAATGCGGCCCCAGTTTGCGTCTTCGCCCGCGATCGCGGTTTTGACCAAAGGTGAATTTGCAATGCTCATACCAATTTTCTTGGCAGCTATATCATTCTCAGCGCCAGTAATTTTGATCTCAATCAATTTCTCAGCGCCTTCGCCGTCTTTCACCACTTGCATCGCAAGATCGAGGCAGAGCGAATCCAGCGCTTTGGCAAATGGTTTCAGACGTATATCGGCGGCGGTCTTTAAATCTTTCACAGCACCTGCAGCGCCCGTTGCAAACATCAACACTGTATCAGAAGTCGAGGTATCGCTATCAACCGTAATATTATTGAAGCTCCTGGCCACTGAGGGCGATAAAAGTTTTTGCAAAACCTTTGCAGGGATCGCCGCGTCCGTAAAAATGAAAACCAGCATTGTCGCCATGTCCGGCGCAATCATGCCCGAGCCCTTGGCAATGCCATTAATCGTAACGGTCTTGCCGCCGAACTTCACTTGTGCGGTGGCCACTTTCTGAAATGTATCTGTGGTCATGATAGACCGAGCCGCCATATCCCAAGCATCTCCCGATGCAGCACTGCCCAATTCGGATAAAGCACTCACAATTGGCGCAGGATTTAGTGGTTCGCCGATCACGCCTGTTGAGGCCTGAAAAACTTCGCCCATTTTGCATTTGAATTGTTTTGCAGCAGCAGATGCAACGGCTTTCACAGTGGCCACACCGGCTTTGCCCGTAAAAGCATTGGCATTGCCGGCATTGCACACCAGTACGCGGCCTTTGCCCGTTTTTAAATTATCCGCACACCAATCAACCGGAGCCGAACGCGATTTTGACAAAGTTAAACAACCAGCAACAGTTGTGCCTTCGTCCATCAAAGCCAGCAAAACATCAGGGCGATTCTTATAACGAATACCCGTTGCCGCCGCGGCCAAACGCACACCTTTGATCTCTGGTAAATGTGGAAAGCTGGCAGGTGCCAGAGGGGAAATTGTTAAAGCCATCTGTCGCCTGCCTCGTTTTGTGATAAATTATTGTTGGGGTGCGTCGCCCGGCAATGTCAAATCGCCCTTACCAGTTGTGTCGGCTGCTGGTGCGCCGCCACCACCTTGAGCTCCTGCATCAGCACCAACAGAGGGGGCCACTTGCCCACCTTTAAGCTTGTGCTGGGCCGCAGCATCTTCTTGTGCTTTTTTAAGCTCGGGGTCGAGAATTTCAACCTTCGCTGTGCCTTGAAGACCTGCCAGCATATCCTGTACTTTATTGCGCACCAACACATTGCGGATGGCGCTTTTGACTTGATCGAAAGGTTGCGCAGCGCCCATCTTGCGGTCATCGAGGCGAATAATATGCCAACCATATTCGGTCTTAACCGGCTTGGAAACTTCGCCTTGCTTTAAGGCAAAAGTGGCCTTTGAAAATTCAGCCACCATTTCCGGCGCTGTAAAATATCCTAAATCACCGCCATAATCTTTGGAGCCATCTAAGCTATATTGCTTGGCCAAATCTTCAAACTTGGCGCCGCCCTGAAGCTTGCCTTCAATATCATTGGCTTCTTTTTCGGTGGCCACAAGAATATGACGTGCCCGCACGCGCTCAGTCTGCGTAACCTTGGCGGTTTCAGCGTCATAAGCTTTTTTTATTTCATCATCAGTGATTGAAGGGCTGATTTTTTGCGCCAAATAAGAATCGCGCAGTGCTTTGGCTTGATAGGCAGCAAGGCGGCGCTTATAATCGTCAGACTCCGCCGTACCTTCCTTGACTGCGACTTGGGCAATCAAATGCCGTTCGATCAAAAACTCGACCACAAACGGAAAGCGCAGTTTAGCCGGCATGTTTGGCAATTGGCCAATCACATCATCAAAGGCCATGCGCACTTCGGATGTCTTGATTTCATAACCGTTCACAATGGCAACAGTGGAGTCTTGCCCCGTCAAAGGTGCTGCTGTGTTGTCGGCTTGTGCAAAAACAAAGCCTGTGAGGCCAAGGCTAAAAACACCAGCGAGTAAAGAAATTTTCAAAATTTTGTGATTACGTGGCATGTGATCCATCGGCTAAGTTGCGCCCCTAAAGGCTTCGTATATGCAGCCAATGGGTTTGAAACAAGGCAATAATAAGCCTTTTGCTCTGCTGTTGCTGCTATGCAACAGGTTGAAATTACGCCGTTTGGCTCCTATTTCCAAACATCAGACCTTAGATGGCCTAAAAATTCCGCATTTGAATGTTTCCACTGAACCAAACTCTGCGCTATGAGACCGCCAAATCTAAGCCCAAAGGCCAGTTAAAGGAACGAATCAGATGCTCGGAATATTGCGGAATGCTGCCGCTAAAGTTTTTGGAACGACAAATGACCGCAAATTGGTTAGCTTTCAAAAGCGCGTCCCTCAAATTAATGCCTTGGAAGATCATTATGCGGCTTTGAGTGATTCAGAGCTCAAGGATGTGACTGCGGGTTTCCGCGCGGAATTGGCCCAGGGTAAAACTATTGATGATTTGCTCCCCAACGCCTTTGCCGCCGTGCGTGAAGCTGCAAAACGTTCGTTGGGCCTCAGGCATTTTGACGTGCAAATGGTGGGCGGCATGGTTCTTCATGCTGGCATGATTTCAGAAATGAAGACGGGCGAAGGCAAGACCTTGGTTGCAACGCTTCCGGTTTATTTGAACGCGCTCGAGGGCAAGGGCGTTCATGTAGTTACGGTCAACGATTATCTGGCCAAACGCGACTCGGCTTGGATGGCGAAAGTCTACGGCACACTTGGCCTCACCACTGGTGTTATTGTTCATGGCCTCGACGATAATGAACGCCGTGCGGCCTATGCGTGCGACGTCACTTACGGCACCAACAATGAATTGGGCTTTGATTATCTACGTGACAATATGAAATATCATCTCGATGAGATGGTTCAGCGTGGACATAACTATGCGATCGTCGATGAAGTTGACTCGATCCTTGTTGATGAGGCCCGCACGCCGCTGATCATTTCCGGCCCGGTCGATGATCAGTCTGATCTTTATAATACACTTGACGGCTTTATTCCGCAGCTGGTTGCCGCTGATTATGATCTTGATGAAAAGCAGCGCTCAGTTTCTCTGACGGAAGCGGGCAACGAACATTTAGAACAATTGCTGGTCGCCGCTGGTGCTATGAAAGGCACACTTTATGATGCGGCAAATGTGCCAATCATCCATCACATCACGCAAGCCTTGCGCGCGCACACTTTGTTCCAACGCGATAAGGACTATATTGTCAAAGACGATCAGGTGATCATTATTGACGAGTTCACGGGCCGCATGATGGAAGGCCGTCGTTATTCAGAAGGCTTGCACCAGGCCATTGAGGCCAAGGAACATGTGACTGTTCAGCCTGAAAATGTAACGCTCTCTTCAGTCACATTCCAAAACTATTTCCGCATGTACAGCAAGCTTGCAGGCATGACCGGCACGGCTTTGACTGAGGCAGATGAATTCCAGGACATCTATAATCTCGAAGTGATCGAGATCCCGACTAACGTAGCCGTGGCGCGTTTAGATGAAGATGATCAAGTTTTCCGCACCGCTAAAGAGAAATATGCAGCGATCACTGATACATTGCGTGATGCCATTGCTCGCGGCCAGCCTGTGCTAGTTGGCACAACTTCAATTGAAAAATCGGAAGAGCTCTCTTCGTTGCTGCAATCGGCACAGATTAAGCATAATGTGTTGAATGCCCGTTACCACGAACAAGAAGCTTTGATTATTGCGCAAGCTGGCGCGCCTGGTGCAGTTACGATTGCAACGAACATGGCGGGTCGGGGTACTGATATTAAGCTCGGTGGCAATCTTGATATGCGTATCGCCAATGAACTTGCCGATGTGCCAGAAGGTGCGGAGCGCGAACGCCAGATCACGAAAATTAAAGATGATATTGAAAGCAAGAAACGCATTGTAATTGATGCTGGCGGATTATTTGTCATTGGCACGGAACGCCATGAAAGCCGCCGTATTGATAATCAATTGCGCGGTCGTTCAGGCCGCCAGGGTGATCCTGGCTTGTCGCGCTTTTATCTCTCACTGCAAGATGATTTGATGCGCATTTTCGGGTCAGAACGTTTGGACGGCATGTTACAGAAGTTGGGACTTAAAGACGGCGAAGCCATCATTCATCCGTGGATTAACAAGGCCTTGGAAAAAGCCCAGCAAAAAGTTGAAGCACGTAACTTTGATATTCGTAAGAATTTGCTCAAGTTTGATAACGTTATGAATGATCAGCGCAAGGTGATCTTCGATCAGCGCATTGGCATCATGAAGGGCGAAGAGATTTCAGAAACTGTTGATGATTTGCGTCACGACATCATTGGTGAACTGATTTCGAAACATATTCCCGAAAACGCCTATGCCGAGCAGTGGGATGCTGCAGGGCTTCGTGAACGTTTACGCGAAGCTGTGGCTGTTGACTTTCCAATTGAAGATTGGGCCAAGGAAGAAGGCATTGCGGATGAAGAAATTCGCGAACGCGTGTTCAAGACTACTGATGACTATTATAACTCCAAGCGCGAAAAATTTACGCCTGATATTATGCAGCAGGTTGAAAAATCCGTATTGTTACAAACCATGGACCGGTTGTGGCGCGAGCATATTGTAAGTGTGGAATATCTGCGCCAAGTGATTGGCCTGCGCAGTTATGGCCAACGCGATCCGCTCAATGAATATAAGACCGAAGGCTTCACGTTGTTCTCTGAGATGGTCACTCATATGAAAGAGGCCGTGACCAGCCAGTTGATGCGCATTGAAATTCGCATGCAAGGTGATGACGGGCTGTTGCCGGATGAGAGTCAATTGCCAGCGATGCAAGCTCATCATATTGACGCCACCACGGGCTTGGATGATGTTGGTCAAAGTACGCCAAATTTTGGTTCCTTTGCGGGCGCTGCAACGATTGGCGCAGCGCTTTCAATCGATCCCAAAAATCCCGAAACATGGGGCAAGGTCGGTCGCAATGATGATTGTCCGTGCGGCTCAGGCAAGAAATACAAACATTGCCACGGGGCTTATGCCTGATTTTTAAGAATGTCGGCCAAACGATGAGAAGCACTCCCGGGCTTTAGCGGCTTGGGTTGGCTTTCATGCGGCTTCCAAGCCATGGCCCAAGCAACTTCAAGCGTTGCACGCACACGGCCATCCTCATCAGCAAAATGCTTATGATAATGCTCAGCGACTTTGCTAATGAAACGTTTTGAAACCAGTTTTGAACTCCGCCCTTGTAGCGGATTGGAATATCCAAAGCTTTTGATCTCGCCCATCAAAGCAAATGCATCAGCATAGCGCACGATTGTCCGATCAACATCGGCCACGGGTAAGGCAAGACCCGCGCGCTGCATCAGCCCGCCCAATTCACGAACCCCAATCATCGGTGCAACGCGAGGCGAAACGCCACCCGTGACGTCGATTTCGGATTGCAACCAACTCTCGCGTAATTCAAAAAGCGTGTCGCCTGCAAAGAAAACAACTAGCAACAAACCATCCGGCTTCAACCCACGCGCCAGTTGTGCCAAATGCCCCGGCACATCATTCACGCAATGCAAATCCAGCAGACTAAATATCGCATCATAATCCGAGCCCGGCAACTCAACCATATCGCCATTTGCAGGTGCCAGAACGTCGAGTTTCTCGACACCTCCGACAAGCTTCAGCGTTTCTGCCGCCACCTCGGGGTTCTGGGCAATCACCAAGGCTTTGGGAAACTGCTTTAATATAATGGAAAGTCGGTCGCCCAATTCCGCCGCCACCATATTTTGTAAGTCATGGGTTGCATTCGCCTTTGATTGGCGTGCAAGATAAAGTTTGCGATCAAAAATGTGGGGGCTTGGTTCGGTCATGGACGATGAGGTAGCCGAAGCTGGCCCAAAATTCCAGTTTGCAAATTTGACGCAGTTTGCAAAAACCTTTGGTCGGTCCCTGATCGATATTATTGTTCCCCCAAAATGCCTCTCATGCCGCATGGCCGTCACTCAAGGTTCATCCTTGTGCATTTCTTGCTGGCAGAAGTTGCAGTTTTTGGAGCATCCCGTTTGCGATGTAATGGGCACACCCTTTGCCTATGATCAAGGCAAAGGTGCTTTAAGTGCAGCAGCACTGGTTGATCCGCCTCCGTGGGACAAGGCGAGGGCAGCGATAGTGTTTGATCAGAATTCGAAAAATCTTATTCACGCCTTAAAGTATAAAGACCATCATGAAGCGGCATTAATGATGGTGCGTATGATGGCACTTGCTGGGCGAGAATTATTGGCCGAGGCAGATATTATTATACCAGTTCCGCTGCATCCCACAAGATTATGGAAACGCCGCTTCAATCAAGCGGCTTTGCTGGCCAAGCCTCTGGCACAGATAGCGGCCAAAAAATATGCTCCCGACGTTCTGGTTCGTAATGTTGCAACACGCCGGCAAGTGGGGCTCGACCAGATGGCGCGGCAAAAGAATGTTAAAAAAGCCTTTCAAGTTCCAGAGTCAAAATTAAGCGAATTGAAAGGCCGCAACGTGTTACTTATCGATGACGTGCGAACCACGGGTGCGACTGTCGCGGCCTGTGCTATAGCTCTCAAAAATGCTGGAGCAGCCCAGGTGAATAGCTTAAGCTTTGCGCTTGTTTTGGAACCACACAGGTTCCATATTGATATATGACGGAAAGACGACGCGATGACACAAATTACAATATACACAACTTCAGCCTGCCCTTATTGCTCGATGGCCAAAAACCTTCTCAATAAGAAAGGTGCTAAATTTCAGGAAATCGATGTGAGCTATGATGCAGGCGAACGCCAACGTATGACGCAACTTTCGGGTGGAAGGCGCTCAGTGCCGCAGATTTTTATTGGTAAAATGCATGTCGGTGGTTGTGATGATCTTCACGCACTCGATGCAAAAGGCGGCCTTGATCCGTTGTTGGCTGCGTCATGAGTTTTAAAGCTGGGATGGTTCAGTTGCGCTCGTCAACTGATGTGCCACGCAATTTAAAAGATGCTTCTGCCCTCATCAAAGGTGCTGCGTCGCAAGGCGCCAAATTTATTTCCACACCGGAAGTCACAAATGTATTTGAGCCAGATCGTGATCGCTTGAAGGCCATTGCGCGTCCTGAAGCAGAAGACATCTCGGTCAAAGGTTTTTCAGAACTCGCTGCCAAGCTCGGCATCCATCTCCATATCGGTTCAATGGCGCTCAGAGGCGATGATGACAAGCTGGTCAACCGTACAATTTTTTACGGCCCCGATGGCAAGATCATTGCGCGTTATGACAAAATCCATTTGTTCGATGTGGATTTGACCAATGGCGAAACTTACCGCGAGTCGGCTTCATACACAGGTGGCAAAGAAGCTGTCATCGTCGAAACACCTTTCGCAAAATTAGGCCTCACCATTTGCTATGATGTGCGCTTCCCAGCCTTACACCGTGCACTTGCCATGGCGGGTGCCAATGTGTTGCTCGTGCCCGCAGCCTTTACTGTTCCAACCGGCAAGGCCCATTGGCATGTGTTGCTCCGCGCCCGTGCCATTGAAACCGGAAGCTTTGTCATTGCCGCAGCTCAAGGCGGAAAACATGATTCAGGGCGTGAAACTTTTGGCCACTCCAAGGTGATCAATCCTTGGGGTGAAGTGATTTGTGAGGCCAATACAGACCCTGATTTTAAAGTGTTTGAAATCGATCCGCAGCAATCGGTCGAAGCCCGCGCCAAAATTCCAAACCTTCAGCATGCCCGCGAATTCACGATGAGCCATGTGAGCGCCTTATGATCCGCTATGACCTCGTTTGCGAGAAAGGCCATGAATTTGATGGTTGGTTTCGCGATAGCGATACTTTCGACAAACAAGCCAAGCGCGGCCTCGTGTCCTGCACGCATTGCGGAACGGCGAAAATCCAAAAACAAATTATGGCTCCGGGCATTCCGTCCAAGTCTAATAAAAAGTCTGAAAACGCAGTGCGCATGATAGCTGGCCCTGTTGATCCCCGCGCCGCCGTAATGATGCAAATGATGCGCGACTACCGCAAACATGTAGAAGCAAATGCCGAAAATGTCGGCAATAGCTTTGCCGAAGAAGCCCGCAAGATTCACTATAAAGAAACGAAAGAACGCGGGATTTATGGCAACACGTCCTCAGAAGAGGCAGCCTCCCTCATCGAAGAAGGCATCGAAATCCACCCTATTCCGGTTTTGCCGGAGGATGGGAATTAATCAGGGCCTATTAAACTCAAACACATCCAACCTCTCGTCGCCGACCTTTTCTTCAATCAACTGCCAGCCCTGATTTTGATACATCTGGCGCTTCTCGGTCGTAGCACATAAAAAAGCCACCTCATGCTCCACCGCAAAAATTTCTGTGAGCGCCTCCTTCACTAAGGCTGTTGCAACACCAGTCCGCCGAAATTCTGGCTCCACCCAAAGTGCACCAACCCACGGTGAAAGTTCGGGGCGTTCGTCCAGATCAGTGACGAGACCCAAAACGCTGCCAACATATTTGTCGTCTTCATGAGCCACCAAACAAAACGGAAGCCCACGCGTTTCAGGCAGCTCATCAAAAAAATCCATGACCACCTGAAACAAGTGTCCATGCGGTCGCCACCAAGCATTCCAGACTCGGTCGGCAGCAACAGATTTGAATTCGGGAAAAAGATTGAGATTGGAAATCTCAAATTTCACTTCTGCGCCACCAGCATGTAATTCACATCCATATCCTTGGCACGTTTCCATTCTCTGCCAATCGGATGATAGACCACGCCGGTTTCGGCTTTCACCGACGCGCCGTTACTCGCCAACCAGCCGCGCAATTCATCGGGCTTGATAAATTTTTCCCATTGATGCGTGCCCTTGGGCAGCCAGCGCAGCACATATTCTGCACCCACAATTGCGAGCGCGAAGGATTTTAATGTTCGATTTAGAGTGGCCACAAACATCAACCCATTGGGCTTCATCATCTCAACGCAGTTCTTGGTGAAATTCTGTGGTGTCGCCACATGTTCGATCACTTCCATATTCAGGATCACATCAAACTTCTCGCCCGCCTCGTTTAAATCCTCGGCCACGCCCACACGGTAATCAATTGCCAGCCCTTGTTCGACAGCATGAACCGAAGCTGTCTTGATGTTCTTTTCCGATGGATCAACCCCCACCACTGAAGCCCCCAGTCTTGCCATCGGCTCGCACAAAAGCCCGCCGCCGCAACCAATGTCCAAAAACCTTAGACCCTCAAATGGCCGCTCAACCAGCGGATCAAGGCCCATCCTCGCGCAAACCTGCTCTTTAATGTAAGTCAGCCGCACTGGGTTAAAGACATGCAAAACCCCGAATTTACCCTTGGGATTCCACCATTCGGCGGCCATTTTCGAGAATTTTTCCACTTCCGCTGGGTCGAGGCTGGAAAGGTTTGGGCTTGTATTCATTGTCATTATATTTTGTTACCTGAATTTATGACACTCATTATTGCATATAAAATGCCCCTCCACTAAGAGTACGCCGCGCCGCACCATTGCGGCAATCATTTTTAAGGGGACGGGGCCAGATGGGCCGTTTGGTTATGAAATTTGGCGGAACGTCGGTGGCCAACGTTGACCGCATCCGCAATGTAGCGCGCCATGTTGAGCGTGAAGTGAAAGCTGGCAATCAAGTGGCGGTGGTCGTGTCAGCCATGGCTGGCACCACCAATCAATTGGTTGAATGGTGTAAACAGGCAGCCCCCATGCATGATGCGCGCGAATATGATGCTGTGGTTGCCACAGGCGAGCAAATCACGGCGGGGCTTTTGGCCATCGTGTTACAAGAAATCGGCATTCCCGCACGGTCATGGTCGGGCTGGCAAATCCCTATCGAAACCGATGGTGTGCACAGTGCTGCGCGCATGACCAACATCAATGGCGCAGAAATTTTAAAGCGCATGGAGCAGGGCCAAGTGGCGGTGATTGCGGGCTTTCAAGGCATTGGCCCCGATAAGCGCATTACCACATTGGGCCGTGGCGGTTCTGACACATCAGCTGTTGCTGTGGCCGCCGCACTCAAAGCTTCATGCGATATTTATACGGATGTCGACGGCGTTTATACCGCTGATCCGCGCATTGTAACGGGAGCTAGAAAGCTCGATAAAATTTCTTATGAAGAAATGCTCGAACAAGCATCACTTGGCGCAAAAGTTTTACATCTGCGCTCTGTGGAACTCGCCATGGTTTATAATGTGCCATTGCAAGTGCGCTCGAGCTTTGAAGCTCCTGATTCGCCCAACCAAAATAAGCCCGATGGCACCGGGCCCGGAACGATTGTATGCCAAGAGGAAAAATCGATGGAACAGCATGTTGTCAGTGGAATTGCCTATTCGCGCGATGAAGCAAAAATTTCGCTGCGCAAAGTCAAAGATAAGCCCGGCGTTTCAGCAGGCGTCTTTGGGCCACTTGCCGAAGCCGATATCAGCGTTGATATGATCGTCCAGAACGTGTCGGCAGATGGTGCGGTGGCCGACATCACTTTTACTTTGCCGCGCAAAGATTTGCGCAAAGCCATTGATGTTCTCGAAAAATTGAAGGACCAAATCGGCTTTCAGGATATAACTCATTCTGCTGATGTGGCTAAAGTCTCGGTCGTCGGTATTGGCATGCGCAGCCACGCGGGTGTGGCATCCAAAATGTTTAAGTCATTGGCTGATAAGGGTATCAACATTCAAGCCATTACCACCTCTGAAATCAAGGTTAGCGTATTGATCGATGAAGCCTATACCGAGCTTGCAGTGCGCGCATTGCACACAGCTTACGGATTGGATAAGGCTTAAGCTATGTTGATTTGCAAACGCCGATTCCTGCTCTGGCAAAAGGCCCAAAAGGCTTAAGGACACCCGCACATGGCAAGCTCTGCACTTGGCCCGCGTGTCCTTCTCAGAAGACTCCGCGAGGTTATGGCGGAGCCAGAGGCGGCGCAACAAAGGCTCGATAAAATTGTCACATTGATCGCGGCCAATATGGTGGCCGAGGTGTGCTCGATCTATGTGATGCGGCCCGGCAATATTTTAGAACTCTATGCCAGCGAAGGTTTGAAGCGCGAAGCGGTTCACAAATCCAAACTCAAAGTGGGTGAAGGCCTTGTGGGATTAATTGGTGAGCAGGCCATTGGTCTTAGTCTCTCTGAAGCCCAGGATCATCCGTCCTTCAAATATCTGCCTGAAACAGGTGAAGAGATTTACCATTCATTCCTGGGTGTTCCCGTCATGCGCGGTGGCACTGTGATTGGTGTTCTCGTTGTGCAAAACCGCACGCAACGCCATTATACTGACGAGGAAGAAGAGGCCCTCCAAACCACAGCCATGGTGCTGGCCGAGGTTATGGCTTCGGGCGAACTCAAAGAAATGGCGCGTGAAACCGCCATTGATGTGGCCCAAGTGCGCAGCCATCATTTGCGCGTTGAAGCTTTGGCCGATGGTATTGCTCTGGGTCATGTGGTGTTACACGAGCCACGCGTTCGTATTCAGAACATGATCGCGGAAAGCATTCCGGCTGAAATCATAAGACTGGATGAAGGTGTTGAACAACTCCGTGCTCAAGTTGATGAATTACTGGATGGTCACGACACTGATCGCACCACTGATTATTCAGACGTGCTCGAAACCATTCGGATGTTTGCCCACGACAAAGGCTGGTTAAACCGCCTCAAGGAAGCCGTCGAAACCGGCCTTACTGCCGAAGCTGCCGTTGAACGCGTGCAGAATGATAACCGGGCGCGCATGCAACGTATGCAGGATGAATATCTGCGCGAACGCATGCATGATCTTGATGATCTGTCGAACCGTCTGCTGCGCATCCTAACAGGTGCTGTTGCCACAGCATCACGCACCGATTTGCCGCAAAACTCAATCGTGGTTTCGCGCAATATGGGGCCAGCCGAGCTTCTCGATTATGACCGCACAAAAATTCGCGGCGTCATTTTGGAGGAGGGCGGTAAAACCAGCCATGTGGCTATTGTGGCCCGCGCGCTCGGTATTCCGGCAATTGGTCTTGCTGTTGGCATTCTCAATCTGGTTGATACTGGTGATGAGATTATCGTCGACGGCAGCACGGGCGAAATTTTCGTACGACCCACTTCAGAGCTGCAAAAATCTTACGCTGAGAAAGTGCGCTTTTATGCCAAGAAGCAAGAGCGCTTCACAGCCCTTCGTGATCAACCAGCCCTCACCAAAGATGGCCAGACCATCAGCCTCAACATCAATGCGGGCCTCACCGTTGATATGCCGCATCTGCACGAGTCCGGTGCCGATGGTGTTGGGCTTTATCGTACCGAACTCCATTTCATGATGGCCCAGCGCTTCCCGCGCCTCTCGGCGCAGGTGCGTCATTATCAAAGCATCTTGGATCAAGCGCAGGGCAAACCTGTCACCTTCCGCACATTGGATATTGGTGCCGATAAAACCTTGCCTTATCTCCGCCAACCGCGCGAAGAAAACCCTGCCTTGGGTTGGCGCTCCATCCGCATGGCCATGGATCGTCCTGCACTTTTGCGTCTGCAAGCCCGCGCCATGTTGATTGCTGGTTCAGGTCAAGATCTCAAAATCATGTTCCCGATGATTGCTGACGTGCAGGAATATGAAATGGCCAGAGATGCTGTGATGTATGAGCACATGTTCCTCGCCAAACATGGCCACACAGTGCCCCGCAGCCTGAAGATTGGCGTGATGATCGAAATTCCGTCCCTGCTTTGGCAGCTCGATCAACTTTTGCCATTGGTGGACTTTGCGTCGATTGGCTCCAATGATTTGGTGCAGTTTCTGTTTGCCTCAGACCGTGGCAATCCAAAACTGGCAGGTCGTTATGATCCGCTCAGTCCCGCAGCCTTAGGCGCCATGCGCCAAATCGTGGCCAAGGCCAAGCAGCACAACAAAACCGTCACGCTGTGCGGTGAACTTGGCGGCCGCCCCCTCGAAGCCATGGGCCTCGTGGGTGTGGGCCTCACGTCGATGAGCATGGTGCCCTCCGGCGTCGGCCCCGTCAAAGCCATGATCCGCACGCTTGATCAGGCCAAGCTGTGGAAATTTATGGAGCCGCTTTTGTCCAGCCCCGTGCATTCGCTGCGCGGCGATCTGATGGAATTTGCCCAGAGGAATGGCGTGGAGATTTAGAGCATCGTTTGGTCAAATGAGATCGCGCAACATAACCAGCCGTCACCCCGGCGAAGGACGGGGCCGGGCTAATTACCCGCGACAAACTTAAAAAGCCCAACCCCGGCCTTCGACGGGGTGACGTTTTAAGGCGTCTAATTCCTTATGACTGCCCGATGCCCTAGGTGGAGGGAGAGTTTTGAATTTACGCTTTTTGCCCAAGAGCAGAAGATGCGAGAAATGTAACTCCTGTCTTAGTTTGACCCAGAGCGGACTTAAACCAAGTTATTTGTGCTTGATCAATTTGGGGCCAGTTGCTCAGTAAAGACCCACATCTGCGTATCAGATGCCGCTAGCGGCATCTGAATGGTGAAGCACAATAAGTCACGTATAGTTAATTGGGGTGTCACCGAAATTCCAATTACTCTTACTATCTAGATCCTTCGGCTGATTTTTTCCAAAACCAGTCGTGCAAAAATTATTGTTTTATTTAAGTTTAATTTGCTCTCCGTCCTGCAAGTTTTTTAATTTTGATTTTTCCGTTTCTGATTTATGTCTTACAGCATTTACCAATTTCAAGCTTGCAGGGTCGATGGCAAAAATCTTCATCCCATAAATTAGACCGCCTTTTGAATTGACGAAGAGCCTTAATATCGGCTTTGTAATTCCAACCTCACCAGGGTAGGGTATTCCATCCAATAATTTAGCACGATCATTTTGTTCTATTTTATTCAATTCATCTGACCATATCCATATTACCCGAGGCGCGAAGGGCACCGGAGAAATTGCCTTTCCATCAGACCACTGATTTATGCCTTTCAGGGAATCTTTTTTCTGACCAAGGTCTGTACGATTGTCGATTTGGACATTCGGTTGACCGTATGATTTCAGAATCTGACTTCTAAACGTTTCAATCTGAATCGGATTCTCAAAATACTGTTCGAGTGAAATAATTGCCGCTTTATGCGACACTTCAGTTTGATCTAATTTGTAAAGGAAAGAGCTGAAACGAATACAAGGAGTGGCTTGGCCAAAGGCGATTGCCCAGCCACATTTTTCGCTACCATATGTGATCACTAGGCTTAATTTATCATCAGGAATTACTTCTTGTTTGGGAGGTTTAAACTCAGAAAATATCGCGGCTTCAATATCAGTTTCCGACATACCTAGACTTACACCAACAATTGAAAATCTTTTTACGTCAACTATCCGACTGACTTTATCTTCTGGAGTTTGACTAAAAGATGAAGAAGACTCTGAATTGATGAGGCAGAGGCAAAAGACAAAAAACGACTTCAAAAAACTCATTTCAGGATAGTCCTCCAATTTTCATGAAAATTAAAAGATGACTTACGAAACAACCTCTGATCCTGTTCGGTTGCAACTATGAAACCAAACTTGCATACAACTACGGCACCATAAACAGCCGATTTGTTTTCGGCTTATCTCGAGATTGTTATATAGCAGTTCTTGTAACTGTTGCAAAAAGCTCCCAGTGATCCATTTCGGAAGCAACTGTAGCGCTGCGGCCTCGACTATTGATGCAAGTTGTTGGACTGTTGTGGTTATATTTCTTGATAAAGGCGTTTGGTAACACATGGCTCTGCCTCCATTGTACAAGTATCTGGATGTCCAAGGAGCAAAGCTGACGCTCGAGAATGGAACGTTCAAGCACTCGAAGCCGTCAGATTTCGAAGACATCGAGGATATGTCGATCCAAAGCATTTTTCCCGAAGACACTGAGGCAGCATTAGCTAGGCTTTCGACTGGGTTTACCGATGTGATACTTCAGCATCTCAACGATGTGCCTACTTGTGATTCACGGTTTAAGCAGAAAATAGAATTCATTCAGTACATATACCGTATCAAAAAAAATGCTGCACTTCAGGTCAAATCCGTCAAAGAAAAAAAGGCATCAAAGAGAATCTTTGACGTGAACCACATGCGCACAATCGCCGAACTGTTTATCTCGGAAATAAATGAATTCATGCAATGTTACCGGGTGTTCTGCGTTACCACCGACAAAGACTCGGAAAGAATGTGGGCCCGTTATGCCGAGAACCACAAAGGCATCGTGTTACGGATTGAGTCTAACATGGGTAAAGACTCGAAGTTTCAATTATTCCGCCCCGTAAAGTATCGCAATGTACGACCGCCACTTTACGACGATACGCTTCAGTTCATAGTGGATAGCCTATTTGGAGATCAAAATGCCTGTCGCATAGCGATGTTAGAAAAGATCGTATATGCCAAGACCTTGGAATATGAGTACGAAAGTGAATACCGCTTGGCCATCCCGCTCGGAGAGGGCGAAAAACCATGGAACACTCTTAAGTACCATCCCGAAGAAATAACGGAACTATATCTCGGCCTCGTCATGGAGAGGTCGGATGTAGACCATATTGTTCGCTTGGCTAAGACAATCAACCCAAAGATCGCGATCTTTGGAACACGGCGAGGCGCAGATGGAAAACTATGGTACGAACTTGCCTGATGTTAGGGGATTTCGAAATAGATAGTTGTCAACTAACTTTCTTGTTATGCATTTTGAACCGCGTCGGGATTACCAGAGGCCCGTTGATTTAAGTCATGCTGCCATGGCGAGATTGTCCATGGCTGCGTATTAGTTTTTCTCGGCTTTGGCTGGTGGAATGTTTCCGATCTAGGAGCCGACGTCGATTGAATCAATCAATCCATTCGAGTGTTGCGAGCTAGACAACTTCGAACGAACGCCAAGGCCAGGGTCTTTAGATTACTTCGGCTGTTGGCCAAAAGCCATCCAACTTGGTTCCAAATTTCTTGTCTGCAAATGAGTGGGACAGGAGACATTTGATGCCTCTGACACCTGTATCACTCAAACCTCAAACTCACCCCACAGCTCAAATTTAAACCTAACTCCCAGCTGCGTCCAGCCGGGCGCGGGTTCGCCTCTGTTGTGAGGCGTCGGTCCCATTCGCCTCGGGGAAATAATATTTACAATGTCAAACAGCCGTAATTCTATTTAAGGTATATAAGCCTAATTTAAGAACAAGTCAAGAACTATTTTTCGTTAGGGAGGCGTTCACCATTTTTGTTCATGCTTGCATCATCATAAACCCGCGCGCGGGTGTTAACAGTTGCGTAGAGAGTAAAAGCCCATGGACACCGAAACACTGGAACTCACCCAAACCCGCGCAGAGCCGCAAATGTTTGCTTCGGCAGCGCGGAGAAAGCCAGACGGAAAAATGGATCCAGCAGGCGAAGCAGGCTGGTTTTTGCAGCGTGAGCGCGAAACGCGCGGTTTATCGCTGGATGAAGCCGGCGATATAACGGGCATTCACCCTTATCATCTTGAAGCGATTGAGTTGGGTGATTTGACTTGTATGCCGCCACGTATGGAGGCCTTGGAGATGATTGCAGCTTATGCGCAATTATTGGGTTTTGACCCTGAACCCTTGGTTCAACATCTGGCGGTGTTTATGCCACCGCCGCCAGTTGCTCGTAAAAATTTTCATCCGGCAAATCCGCCAGTTCTCTCGAGTGCGAAAATTTTGCGTTTTGGGAAAATGCCAAAAATTCCGTCACTCAACATTAAGCTTTCAAACTTCCCCGGCGGTCCGGGCGGTATGATTGCATCGGCCTTTGCCGTGTTTATGGTATATTCGGCCAGCAATTGGGTGATGTCACCCTCAACTGCGCCGACTGAACCCACGCAACAAATTGCTGAAGCAACTTCAGCAGCGCCAGCTATTGATACAATGCCAACAGCCTCAACCGCGCCTGAAGCTGCCCAAGTCACCGTCACGCAAGAGCCGATTACAGGTTCGCCGCAGGTTGCAAATGCAAACGACGTTCCGCCAATCCCGACCAGCGAAGCTCCAATAGCATCGGAAGATCCGGATGCGATGGGCGCATTTATTCAAGAGCAAATCCCTGAACCAAACGGCAAAGCAAAACTGAAGAAGCCTGTTCAAGTTGCAAGCGTTGATACTGCTCAGACAAGTGGTCGGGTTTACGGCGCAGATAATGCTGATGCTCGTATTGTGCTCAAGGCTAAGTCGTCGGTCTGGCTGCGCATCGAAGATGCCAAGGGCAATGTGTTGATCACGCAAATGCTCAATCCGGGTGATACTTACCGCGTTCCAAACAAAGATGGTCTTATTGCTTTGTCGCGTGATGGCGGTCGGATCAGCTATTTGATCGATGGCAAGGAAATGGGGCCTCTTGGCGCACCTGGTAAAATTTTGGTTGGCGAAAATTTGGATATTGCTGCTTTGCAGGCCAAACAAAAGGGCTGAATTTGATTGCTTGGCGAATAAGGGGCCTCTGAGCTAGAAGCCCCTTTATGTCTGCCATTCAAGTTCAAAAACTCGACCGCCTCATCGAACGTTTCGCCTCTGTCGAGCACGCGCTATCCAGCGGTGCCACGGGCGAAGCTTTTGTTAAACTCTCAAAGGACTATGCCGAAATTGAGCCTACGGCCAAGGGGGCCAAGGCTTTGAAATCTGCTTATGAAGAGCGTGATGGTTTGGCTGAAATGCTGAATGCGGGTGGGGAACTGGCGCAGATGGCTGAAACCGAAAAGCCTTTGCTCGAGGAGCGCATCAATCAACTTGAACAAGCTATGCGCATTTTGTTACTGCCAAAAGATTCGGCCGATGAACGCAACGTCATCCTCGAAGTGCGCGGCGGTACCGGTGGCGATGAAGCCGCCATTTTTGCTGGCGATTTGTTCCGAATGTATCAGCGCTACTCGCAATCTAAAGGTTGGAAAGTTGAAATCATCTCGGCTTCCGACGGCGAACATGGCGGATACAAAGAAATTATCGCCAATATATTTGGTGCGGGCGCCTATGCAAATTTGAAATTTGAATCCGGCGTTCACCGTGTGCAGCGTGTGCCAGCAACAGAAACACAAGGGCGCATCCACACTTCGGCAGCAACTGTGGCGGTTTTGCCTGAAGCTGAGGAAGTTGATATCAAGATCGAAGATAAGGATCTGCGCATTGATGTGTTCAGATCATCGGGCCCCGGCGGGCAATCGGTGAACACGACCGATAGCGCGGTTCGCATCACCCATCTACCAACGGGTGTGGTGGTTTCGCAGCAAGATGAAAAATCGCAAATTAAAAATAAGGCCAAAGCTATGAAGGTTTTGCGCGCCAGACTTTTTGAGCGTGAACGTGAGCGGATAGACTCTGAGCGCTCAGCAACGCGTAAAGGCCAAGTTGGATCGGGCGATCGTTCTGAACGCATTCGAACCTATAATTTTCCGCAAGGTCGCCTGACCGATCACCGGATCAATCTCACGCTTTATAAGCTTCCTGAAATTGTTGAAGGGCCAGCACTTGAAGATGTGATCCGCGCTTTGATCACCGAACATCAAGCTAATCTACTGGCGCAGATGGATGAGGAAAGCTGAAACTATTGCAGCTCTGCTGCAGGAGGCGCGTAATGCTTTGAGGGATGCGGATATTGAGTTGTCTGCACTTGATGCAAGGTTACTTTTGCAAGCGGCAAGCGCGCTAACGCATGAACAAGTTATCGCTGAACCCAACATGGTTTTGCCCGCGGATAAGATTTCAAGATTCAAAAGTTTCATTGATCGCAGGTTGCAGCATGAGCCCGTCACTCGGGTTCTCGGAGTGCGGGAATTTTACGGTCGATTATTCCAAGTCTCGCCCGCAGTGCTTGACCCACGCGCTGACACCGAAACAATCATTGAATTAACACTTCAGCGGATGGGCCAAGAACCAATGCGCATCCTTGATCTGGGAACGGGCAGTGGCGCGATCGCAATCACATTGCTTGCTGAACGACCGAACTGGTCCGGTATCGCGGCTGACCTTTCCTCGGATGCATTAGAAATCGCCAAAGCCAATAGCACTGCGCTTGGTGTTACTAGTCGGTTGGCTTTTCATAATGGCACCTGGTTTGACGGTATTTCGGAAAAATTTGATCTGATTGTTTCCAACCCGCCTTATATCCCTCACAGCGATATTTTCGTACTTTCTCTCGAAGTCCAAAACTTCGACCCTCATTTGGCACTTAATGGTGGAGGTGATGGTCTTGAAGCTTACCGGGCAATTGCTGCGGGTTCAGCGAAATATTTGAATTCGAAGGGCTTGGTCATATTGGAGATTGGGGCGGGGCAAGGTGCCGATGTCACTCAAATTTTCATAAACCAAGGATTTGAACTGACAGAGCAAAAATCCGACCTCGGCGGCCATGTGCGGGCCCTGGCTTTTAAGCTCACTCATTTGTAATTATCCACGTCCAAAAAAACCTTTGGTATTTGGTAAAACCTCAGCTAAAAGCATTTTGCAATTCCCGGTGCCTTTTGCGAAGGATCGCGCACAATGTGGATTTGAAGCTTTTCGCTCAAATCAGACATGTCGTTGATAGCGCAGGTGGTGACTTACGGTTCCATAGTGGAAATTCGTTTGCTGGCAGGGATAAAACTCAACCAAGGTGTTTAGACTATCACGGCTTTTTTGGCTTTTGTTTTAGAAATCGGCGATCAGGTGCGAGTTCAGATTTCTCGTGCTAGCGCTTTTCCATGAGGATGGATCGTTCACGTGAATAATAATTTTATGCGCCCCGGCCAACACAAAAATAATAATAACCGCAACCGCAATCGGAATAACAATAATAACAACAATCGGCGCAACACCGGGGGCGGCGGCAGCCCGAACAATAAAGTGTTTGATTCCAATGGGCCAGACGTAAAACTGCGCGGCACGACGCAGACTATTGCCGAAAAATATATGCAGATGGGACGCGACGCGCAAAGCTCTGGCGACAGTGTGGCAGCTGAAAGCTATTATCAGCACGCTGAACATTACTACCGCCTTTGGGCAGCTAGCCAGCCTGTCGGCCAGTCTTTGGTGATGCCGCGTAAGCTGGGCGAAGAAGAATATGATGAAGATGGCGAGCAAATTAACAGCGAAGAAGATTCTGGCACTGAAAATGGTAATTCTGAATCTCAACAGCATGTTGAAGGTGCTGAGCCTTTTGATGCTGGCAACGGTGATCCAAATGTAAGTCTGCCATTGGCAGAAGGCCAACAGCGCAATAATCGTAATAATAATTACAATAACAACCGCAACAACAACCGCAATAATGGTAATCGACCTCGGTGGCAGAACCGCAATGAACGCCACGACAATGTTGGCAACGTAACACAAGATGCAGCCGGATTTGCCCCATCCGCAGAGGGCGCAACGCAAACTCCAGAAGTTGTTGTAGCTCCCCCTGTTGTTGCTCACGACGAACATTCTGGCCAATGGGAGGCACCATCATTCTTGCAGCGCCCAACGCCTGTGGCGAGTGAAACTCCGGCTTCCGAGTCCACGCCTGAGGTCGATGCGCCAACACCGCGCAAGGCCCGTGCACCGCGCAAGCCGCGGGCTGATGCAGAAGTGGTGATGACCCCCGTGGACGAAAGTTCAAACTCCGCCGAATGATTTATGATCCAGCGTCTTGCGTTGGAACATATGTCTTCCCACATCGGTCCTGTATAGGAGCCTGACTTCTCGCTTTCGGGGTTTAGTCGGGACTGCTGATGGGAGTTATTTATGGAATTTGAGAAATACACCGAGCGTTCGCGCGGGTTTATTCAATCGGCGCAATCATTGGCCCTTCGCGAAGGCCACCAACGATTTTCACCTGAGCATGTTTTGAAGGTTCTTCTTGATGATGAAGAAGGGCTGGCGGCTGGCTTGATTAACGCTGCCGGAGGTGATGCCCGGGCGGCTTTACGGACGGTTGAGGCTGTGTTGGCCAAAACGCCTAAAGTTTCAGGTGGCGGGGCTGGGCAGGTTTACCTCTCGCCGGAAATGGCGCGGGTTTTTGAATCGGCGCAGAAGATTGCTGAAAAGGCTGGCGATTCTTATGTTTCGGCTGAGCGGTTACTGCAGGCGCTGGCTGTTGAGACATCTGAAGCGCAGAAAGCCTTAAAGGCTGCGGGTGTTACGGCTCAAGGTTTGAACACAGCCATTAACGCCATTCGTAAAGGCCGCACGGCTGATTCTGCTTCGGCTGAACAGGGCTATGACGCGCTTAAGAAATATGCTCGTGACCTGACTGAAGCGGCGCGTGAGGGTAAACTTGATCCCGTAATCGGGCGCGATGAAGAAATTCGGCGTACCATTCAGGTTCTCTCTCGGCGTACGAAAAATAATCCCGTTTTGATTGGCGAACCAGGTGTTGGTAAGACGGCTATTGCCGAAGGATTAGCCTTGCGGATCATTAAGGGTGATGTTCCGGAATCTTTGAAAGATAAGAAACTGCTGGCCCTCGATATGGGCTCGCTGATCGCGGGCGCTAAATTTCGTGGTGAGTTTGAAGAGCGTTTGAAGGCTGTTCTATCCGAAGTCACCGCTGCAGCTGGTGGCATTATATTGTTCATCGACGAAATGCACACGCTTGTGGGTGCTGGAAAAGCCGATGGTGCGATGGATGCTTCCAATTTGCTAAAGCCAGCTTTGGCGCGTGGTGAGCTGCATTGTGTGGGTGCAACCACGCTCAATGAATACCGCAAATATGTCGAGAAGGATGCGGCCCTCGCACGGCGCTTTCAGCCTATCTTTGTAAATGAGCCATCGGTTGAAGATACAATTTCGATTTTGCGCGGCATTAAAGAAAAGTATGAGTTGCATCATGGTGTGCGGATCACGGATTCTGCCATTGTTGCTGCGGCACAACTTTCTAATCGCTATATTTCTGATCGGTTCCTTCCCGATAAAGCCATCGATTTGATGGATGAGGCTGGTTCGCGGCTGCGCATGCAGGTTGATTCAAAGCCAGAAGAGTTAGACGAACTTGATCGGCGCATCATGCAATTGCAAATCGAGCGCGTGGCTTTGAAGAAAGAAACTGATTCTGCTTCCAAAGATCGTTTAGGCAAACTCGAAAAAGAGTTGGCCGAGACGGAAGAGAAGTCTGCCGTCATGACTCGCAACTGGCAGGCTGAAAAAGAGAAGATTGCTTCGGCTTCCAAAGTGAAAGAAGAATTGGAAACGGCGCGGCGTGATTTGGAACTCGCTCAGCGCAAGGGCGACTTCGCTAAAGCTGGTGAGTTGGCCTATGCCACGATTCCGGGTTTAGAGAAAAAGCTTGCTGCTGCGGAAGAGCAGGGCGGATCGAAGATGCTCGAAGAAGCTGTGACTGAAGCTCACATCGCGCAAGTGGTTTCACGTTGGACTGGTATTCCAATTGATAAAATGTTGGCAGGTGAAAAAGACCGCTTGCTGCAAATGGAACAAGAGCTGGGCAAACGGGTTGTTGGACAAGCTGAAGCTGTTGAAGCTGTTGCCACCGCTGTGCGCCGCGCGCGTGCGGGTTTGCAAGACCCTAACCGTCCAATTGGTTCCTTCATGTTCTTAGGCCCCACGGGTGTGGGCAAGACCGAGCTTACCAAGGCGCTGGCTGCTTATCTGTTTGACGATGAGCATGCGATGGTTCGCATCGATATGTCGGAATATATGGAGAAGCATTCTGTATCGCGGCTGATTGGTGCACCTCCGGGCTATGTTGGTTATGACGAAGGTGGGGCATTGACAGAAGCTGTGCGGCGCAGGCCTTATCAAGTTGTGTTGTTTGATGAAGTTGAAAAGGCGCATCCTGATGTGTTCAATGTGTTGCTTCAAGTTCTCGATGATGGACGTTTGACTGATGGTCAGGGGCGCACTGTGGATTTCAAAAATACCTTGATAATCATGACTTCGAATCTTGGTTCGGAGTATCTTGTGGCGCTTGGTGAAAACCAGGATGTGGAAGAAGTGCGTGAACAGGTGATGAGTGTTGTGAAAGCTTCATTCCGGCCAGAGTTTCTTAACCGCTTGGACGAAATCATTCTGTTCCACCGCTTGAAGCGGGCTCATATGGGATCAATTGTTGATATTCAATTGCTGCGGTTGAAAAAATTGCTCAGTGAACGGAAGATTGATGTGACGCTGACCGATGCGGCCCGCGATTTGTTGGGGGCCAAGGGCTATGATCCGGCATATGGGGCCAGGCCTTTGAAGCGGGTCATCCAGAAGTCTATTCAAGATCCGCTGGCACAGGAAATTCTGAGCGGGCATGTGAAAGATGGTGATGCCGTTGAAGTGGGCGCCAAGGACGGCGTGTTCACCTTCAACGATGTGATCGTGGGCGATTTGCCAAAGGCTGCAGGGCCTGTGACGGTTCATTAGAAAAAAGCAATTGCGGTTGTGGCGGCATGAAATAAGGTGCTGCCATGACCGATCCTCAAATTGCCAAAGCTGCCATCAAGGTCGAATTCACCAATGACCTTAAGCTTGGTCGCGGCAAAATTCGGCTACTTGAATTGGTAGGCGAGACGGGTTCAATTTCGGCTGCTGCTCGTAAAATGAATATGTCCTATCGTCGTGCGTGGCTTTTGATGGATGAGCTCAATCATATGTTTGGGCGCGATGTGATTGAGACGGCGGCTGGCGGTAGCGGTGGGGGTGGGGCGCATGTGACCGGGTTTGGTTTGCGGGTCATTCAGGTTTTTCGAGAGTTGGAAAAAGAAGCGGATTCACTTGTGCAATCCCATATTGCCGAACTTATGAAGCCATGAATCTTTCTGAATATAATAGATTTTGCAAATCACTGCCGCACACCAACACTGTCGTGCAATGGGGCGAAGCGCATGTTTGGAAGGTGGCCACAAAAGTATTTGCGATTGCTCGCGCAGAAGATGAATTTCAAGTTTCGTTTAAGTGTTCGCGCTTCAGCTATGATCTTTTGAAAACTCAAAAGGGTTTGCGGCCAGCACCCTATCTGGCTTCGCGCGGCATGCCGTGGATTCAATATATCAGCGGAGAGAGCATGGATGATGCAGCCCTCAAAGATTATCTGCGCGAAAGCCACCGCCTTGCCTCACAGAATCTGACAAAAAAATTGCAGCGCGAATTAGGGTTTATTGATTAGCTTGGGCCACTTGGGCTGCTGATGGTGCATTTTGCATCATCGCCAGAATATGTTGTTTATTAAGCTTGAAGTTCAGCAAATCTTTTCCTGCAAGTTGACTCCCGCCGGCCGTTCGAATGCTGGTTGGATTTACAGGGCGATCGTTGATGCGAACTTCATAATGCAAATGCGGCCCTGTTGAGCGGCCCGTCGTGCCGACATAGCCGATCACTTGGCCTTGGTTCACATGAACGCCCGCACGGATGCCTGCAGCGAAATTGCGCATATGGGCATACATGGTTTTGTATTTTTCATTATGCTTGATGGTGATCACGTTGCCATAACCGCTTTCGCGACCAGCCTGCGCAATGACACCGTCGCCCGCGGCATGGATTGGGGTGCCCGATGATGCACCAAAGTCAACACCTGTATGCATTTTGGAATAAGCCAGTAAGGGATGAATGCGCATCCCGAAGCCTGATGTCAATCTGGCGCCAGATACCGGCGTCTTCAGCAATGAACGCGCTGCACTTCGGCCGTTTTCGTCAAAGTAAGCGGTTTGACCGTCGGTTGTAGTGAAGCGATAATAGACTCTGGTTTCACCATCACTCACAAGTTTGGCAAAGTGCAAAACTTTGCGCTTGTTTGATGTTCCGGTGAACGGGTTGCCATAGAATACTTCAAACGTATCGTTGGCTTTGACTTGGCGTTGAAAATCCACGTCATAGGAGAATACGCGGGTAAATTCGCTGACGATGTAATCTGGAATTTTGTTGTCTTTGGCCGTTGAATAAAGGCCAGCGCCGATTTGAGCGACATTGCGGAATTGCGTTATTGCAGGTTTCTCGGCGACTTTGGGCGCATCTGGGGCAGGTGCTCCATCAATCTGGGCGTTGAATTGTCCATCTTCATCGCTATCGACGGTTACGGTTTCATTCGAATCTGTTTTGAAAGTGACTTCAACCGGGAAGGTTACTTCGCGACCATAGAAGTCAATTTGGCGATCAAAGGTGACTTCAAATTTTGTGCCCGGTGGAATGCGCTTGGTTGGGTAGACTGGATCGATTGCGGCGGCTAATGCCTGGGCGGTTGCTTCTGGAACACCGCGATTAGACAACTCGTCGATAAGCGTACTGTCTTTGGAGAGTTGGAAGGTTTCGTCGACTGGTTCGGGTGGTGGTGTTTTAGTGATTGTGGTTATGTTTTCGCGTTCATTTGATACAGATTGAATTTCTGCATCGAGAACTGTGGTTTTATCAGTGCCATAAGGCAACTCGTCTGATGTAATCTTTGGATAGGCAAACCCGCCCGTCAAATCACGCTCGGCCAAAACCTCAGAATTTGGAATGGAGGGTGCCAATGGACTGATCGAAGCTTGAGTTCCGGCTTTGGTTTGAACAGCTGCTGATGCATCCGTTGGCCTTGCGTTGTGCCCAAAGAGCCCGAGCATTGTGCCGCCCACAATCAATGTGCCTGCAATGCCTGCAATGCAACTCGTCAATAGCCAGCGTTGATTGGTGCCTTCTTCAAGAAACGAGGTTTCGAGATCGAACGATGCAACATTGTAATTGATCGGCGCTGGAACATAAGTTTCATGCCGAGGAACAACTTGTCTGCTTTTGCGCTGACTTTGCAACAGTAACGAACCCCCTGGTTTTTATCTCAGACATATAACAACGCTATGACGACTAGCTGAGACACCACAAATATGACGCAATTCAGGCCAGACCGGATTTTGTCGGACAATGCCTCCCGATATACCCAGAGTCAACCTTTTCAGTTGGCTCAGGCAATCGGCTTAGTCGATCAATTTCGCATGAATTTGTTTCCCGTTCGTTAACCATAGAAATCGGAAAAAGTGAGTCAAAACAAGAAAGCGGAGTTTTTGATCAGGATCAAACGCCTTGCTGTGAGGGTAAATTCAGTTGAGGTGAGTGGTGCACAGTTGATTTTTGCAAAGTTTTTGTGACAGTCATCGCCAAATGGGTTGGTTTTCAACTTCAAAAATTGGTTATATTCTTTTAAAAACAGTAACTTATAAAATAATTGATTTTTTTCAAACACGACGCTTGACACTTTGGCTTAACCCGACCTATACACCGCTCACTGAGGGCCTGGGGCGCACGGTTAGCGCTCACTGCCTCATGGAAATTCAAGAGCGAACGGCGCTTCTAATACCGGCCTTCCTGCAAAGGGAGATCGGTAAAAGGAATGTCTGTCGCCTATCGGAGCCTCAAAACTCCCCGCTGTTTGACATTGTTAAAGAAAGAAAGAGAAGCGTAGACGGCGCGTGTCCTGGCGGTTCTTGATGGTAACATCGAGAACAACCGAAACATAGTCGTTTGCGTTAATTTAGAGAGCTATAATAAGCTTTGGTAGTAATACCGAGTGTACATAATCTCTCGTCAATTTATACGCATTGCGATCACATGATAATGGTTTACCATTATCGAGCTGTTTCAAACTTGAGAGTTTGATCCTGGCTCAGAACGAACGCTGGCGGCAGGCTTAACACATGCAAGTCGAACGGGTGTAGCAATACATCAGTGGCAGACGGGTGAGTAACACGTGGGAACCTTCCTAGAGGTACGGAACAACGCAGGGAAACTTGCGCTAATACCGTATACGCTCTTGCGAGGAAAGATTTATCGCCTTTAGACGGGCCCGCGTAGGATTAGGTAGTTGGTGGGGTAACGGCCTACCAAGCCTACGATCCTTAGCTGATCTGAGAGGATGATCAGCCACACTGGGACTGAGACACGGCCCAGACTCCTACGGGAGGCAGCAGTGGGGAATCTTGGACAATGGGCGCAAGCCTGATCCAGCCATGCCGCGTGAGTGAAGAAGGCCTTCGGGTTGTAAAGCTCTTTTGTCAGGGACGATAATGACGGTACCTGAAGAATAA
>JANYLQ010000053.1 GCA_025363755.1 Hyphomicrobiales bacterium
GTTGAATGCGTTGCGACTGCGAAGCCAGAAAGGCCAAGAACACCGTCTTTCCGGAGCCAGACGGGCCAACCACTGTGGCGTTGCCCAAATCCCTCACATGAAGATTGAAGAAATAAGCCGTCTGCGACGTTGTCTCAAACACAGAAAGTGCAGGCCCCCAATGATTGCCATCTTGCTTGCCGGAGGGATAATTGTGCAGGCTGGCAAAGCCAGCAAAGTTTTTGGATGAAATCATGGCTTTACGCGCCACATAATCAAAATTACCGGGAAGCTGTGCCCAGAAGGCGGGTTCCAAATCCAAGTCTTCACGAATGAAGATGACCGAGCGATCCATCAAGGCGCTACCTACAGCCGTCACATTGCGGGTCACCTCTTCCAAGGTTTCGCCAAGACACATGATCGACATATGATGCTCGCCATAAATGGCCTCAGAGCCCAAGAGCTCGTCTCGTGCCGTGTCCAGTTGATCTGCTACAATCGAACCTGCCTGATCAGACATATCGACTTGGCGGCGTACCCGCTCGATCTGGATCAAAGTTTCGGGTTTATCAACAATGGCAAAGCTCTGGGTCAAAATAAATTCATGGGGTTCAGCCAAAACCACATCCAGAAAACCGGGGCCAGTGACGGAAGGATATTCTTTAATCGAAATCATCGCTGCAAAGCGCGAGTCTTCTTTTGCGAGCCCCCTAATTTCCAAAGCGTTCTTGCCAAAAAAAACGCGCTTTTGCGCTAAAGCATTACATAGAGCCATACGCGGCAAGTGCATTTGCCGAGGCATGGCCCCATTGGTGATTTGTACCAGAAATTCCAAAGGTTCAGAAAAGTAAGCACCTTCGCGTGTGACAACCGACAAGTGCCTTGCACCATAAGCGCCCAGATTTTCCTCGATGGCATTGGTAACATCAAGAAGTTCGGTTACCGCCATGGCTTCGGTATAAGAGCCACCCGCATTGTCTTTTTTGCCCATGAGCTTGCCGAACATGGCCTCAAAGGTTCCGATGTTGCCGCGCAGATCGCGTCTCACAATGGTCAGGTAAAAGTCATTCACAAACATGCGGCGCTTGTGAAGCGAAGCGCTGTACCGTGCATCAATTTCACGACACAGCGCATTGTCAAAGTCAGAATCGATTTCAGGCTTCACTTCACGCCTGATAATATGATTGTAGACCGCATAGCGTGAGTTGCCGAGCGAGCGCAGAAGATCATTGCGTGCGAGAAGCCGCGAATTGATTTCGCTCATATCGGCCGTTTCAAACGAATAGCCGTCAAGTTTCAGGAATGTGAGGTAAAGTCCCTCTTTGGTTTTCACAACCAGATCATTCAAATGCCGTGCATAGGGAATATGCGACGCCACGGGCTGCTCACGCCGTGAGACAGCTCCGTAGGAAAGTTCATCGCGCAAGGCATTGAGCATCATTAAACCCGATATGACTTAATGCCCCACAGCGCCTTGGAACGCGGGGGACATTTGCGGGTTTTGACCGCGAGGATTTCAAATATGTGTGCGTCTTTGGCAACGGCGATCCGGCCAATGGCGTAAAGTGGAAAGATAGAACCGAGCGACAGCAGATTTTTTGTCGCCAAAAATATGACTGCCGTCGCCACGCCAGTGAACATGAAATAAAGATAGGGCACACCAAACAGGGTTGGTGTTACAGTCAGCGCGCGCACCAGAGGCGTTATAATTGGCCTTTCGAGTTCGTCCATATCCTAGTTTCCCGCCGCAGCTTGAAAGAAGGCCACAATCTGTGTGCTGCCAAACACCAGAACGATCCCCATGATGATCGATCCCGCAAGTCCCCATGTGAGCCGCCCAGCCCAAGCAGCAAAGCCGCAAGCGATAACCGCAAGGATGGCTAAGGCCGTGGCGATCGGGCCAGTCAAGGTTTGAACCAAAAGATCAAGCGTTGATTGCACGGGGGCAAGCTGGCCTCCTGAAGCGGCAAAGCCCGTGTTGCTCATGATAGCCAACATCACGGTTGCCGAGGCCGTGTGAGCCAATAGATTTTTCTTTGTCATATTTGTTACTCTCATCGTTGCTACCCCGTTTTAATAATTAATCACAAAACCTGATTTCCAAATCTGGCCATCAGGATTTTGTGCGCTTGCGATTGAAGTTGAGGTTGCAGCAGCCAGACGCTTTTTGGGGAGTTGAACTGAAGCAACGATCTCGTCCGAGTTATTTGAGTGAATTGGTGCGCCATAATAGGCATTGAGTGCCTTGGCGACGTAAGAGACTGTCTCTGCATAGGGCGGAACCCCGCCATTGCGGGCTACCGCATCAGGCCCAGCATTATAGGCAGCCAAGATATAAACCGGATTTGAAAATTGCGTCCGCAATTGCTTGAGGTATTTAATACCGCCGCGAACATTTTGCTCAGGGTCACAAAAATCAACACCAAGTCTTTGTGCCGTGTCTGGCATCAGTTGCATCAGGCCGTAAGCCCCTTTGGGCGATACGGCTTGCGAATTGAAATGACTCTCAGTTGCAGCAACAGCAAGGGCAAATTTCACATCAAAATGTTCTTCTGTGGCTATTTTTTCAACAAGGGTTTTGGCCTCCTCGATCGAAAGTATTCTGGCAGAAACGCAAGGAATGTTGCTTGCACCAGGTGCAACAATACTTGTGGGTATTATATGCAAGCTTTGGGGCAGCAATGTAGCATCTTGGTTTGCAAGCGAGACCGCAATGGGATCAGAGCTTCCGACAATTTCAACAATGGACTCGTTGCTTGGTTCGGATTTCATGACGGTTTGATCGGGGATCAACACGAATGGAACAGCATCACCGAAAGAAACAGGACTGATAAATATCGTCGTTGTGTTTGCGTATAAGTCTGACTTAGGGCTCACAGCCGAGTTCATATCAACGACTAAACTTGTGTCATCGGCAACAGCTGTTGTGGCCTCTATGCCAAAAAGACTGAGCGCCAGAATTGCGCCAAAGCCGATTATCCCCAATGTAATGAGTCTCCGATGCACCCCAGCCATCCTTGATAAATTAACAAATCACTAATATAATATATAGAGAGGTTTTGTGGATGCAAAGCGTAAAGTGTCGAAATAACAATATAATGTGTAGTGTGAGTATGAATTATCCTTGGCGTAATCGAATATGAAACGAACAAAAATCTTGGTCTTCTTGGGAACAATTCTTTCCCTCAATGCAAGCTTCACCTCTGCACAGACAAATTCAACAGCACAAAATCAGTGGCAGTTGATAGCTCCAAATGCAACCTACTTAACAGGCGATACCTGGCAGGAAGGCTTGGAAACCTACCGACTTTACGGCGTTCAAAGTTGCCTTCGTGGAACCTATATCGTGAATGAACATCAGGTGAAACGCGATTGCGGCGAGGTCAGCATGACCATACTGGCAGCCTTGATCAAAGACCTTTCACCCGTCTGTGCGACGGTCGCAAAAGTCGAGAAGTCCCATATGCATTATGTGGTCTGTTCAGCCAGTCCCCGCAGTGGCAATGGAACCATCAAGATCGATCTTGGCACAGCGTTAATCACAACCGGCTTTGCCTTTGCATCACTCAATCTCAAAGGTGAACCCGTTCACATGCCTTATTTGGTCACCCAAGTGAATGCTCAAAAAGCCCATGCCGGCCTTTGGCGCTATGCCAATGTGCCAGACCCAAATACCATTATTTTGGATGCGTTGAAGAAGGTTCAGGCTCAACAATAGGTGCCTGGTTGTGTTGATTCCAATCTTTGGCAAAATCAACTGTCTCATGTTTATCCAACACGTGGGTACGCCTTGAGCGCCAGAAGCGCCACAGCATCGGAACGCTCGCAAGTTCGATGAGGGCAACCACAAACCACAATATGATGAGATTGAGATCAAGGGCTTTGCCTTGGTCAAAGCGCATAAAAGTCCGTGCCACTGTCAAGACAGCAATCAATAGTCCGGCCCAGATAATGCCTTTGCCACTGTCGATCTGAAATCGCTTGAACATCACAATCTCCTCACAGGTTTTTTTCCAAAGCCCTGCCGAATGTTTCCCGCTTATGCGGTTTTGATCCTCTTTGCACAAGGGTCAAGCCCTCTGGCAGGCCAGCCCTTTGGGTGTGCAAGGCTCAAATCCGCATTGTCAGCGGTCACGGCAGAGCAATGGAGAAACCAGATGACCGAAGGCAAGTTTGATATTCATACCGAGATTACCAACCGCATTGTGGCGGCAATTGAAAAAGGCCCAAGTAAATTTGAATTACCGTGGACAAAAATGGCGTCACGGCAAGCCCCAAAAAACGCTACCACAGGCAAGACCTATCGTGGCATCAATTGGTTGATGTTGACGATCATTGCTGAGGAGCAAGCCTATCCGACTTCGCAATGGGCGACCTTCAAGCAGTGGCAACAAGTGGGAGCGAAGGTGCGCAAGGGCGAAAAAGGAGCGCCAATCGTTTTCTACAAGCAACTCGAAATCACCAATGACAAGTCTGAATCGGTTTCTGAAACTGAAGCCAGTGACACGCGCAAAATTGGATTTGCAAAGGCCTCTTGGTGTTTTAACGCCGCACAAGTCGAAGGCTATGAAGTTGAGCAACCAGTTGAGCTGGTTAATCCCAGCTGCTTTGACAGACTTGTCAACGTTGAGAAGATGATTGAAGCAACGCGTGCCGATATCAGATATGGCGGTGACCGTGCCTTTTATCAACGCGAAGAAGACTTCATTCAAATTCCAGAAATGCCACGCTTTGTCGGAACTGCAACCATGACAGGACAGGAAGCATTCTATTCCACGATCTGTCATGAGCTTGTTCATCACAGTGGAGCCCCTCACAGATTGAACCGTGAGAAAGGCAAACGCTTCTGTGATCGCCCCTATTGCTTCGAAGAACTCATTGCAACCCTTGGTGAAGCATTCCTTTGCGTTGAGCTTGGTATCACACCCACAGAGCGCGAAGATCATGCTCAATACATTGGTCAATATGTGCAATTGATGAAGGCCGATAACAGGGTGATTTTTCAGGCGGCATCGGCTGCAGCACAGGCAACTCATTATATTCTGGGTGGAGCTAAAAATGTTGGGGGCGAGTGATAGCCATTTCTGAATGGTCCAATTTACGGGAAGCAGGTCTCCACTAGCTATGGCGCGTTACGGTTGGTCGTGGCGTACCCTGCCATTCCAGTTTCCAGATTCCGCCTTGCCGCAGGTTTTGAATGAGATGCGGCTGAAAGGTGACAAGGCAAGTACCATCCGCCCGACGCGATGAAGCGTAGATAATCCCATTGCTCGCGGCCTCTTTGCGGAGGTTAAGGGCGAGCGCTTGACCCGCCGGATAGGCAATCGCGGGATTTTCATTGAGGGACGGCTCATCTGCTCGATCAACGTTGCGGAGATCGTGGAATGGTCCGAAAAAATCGGCAATGAGTTCGGCATAGTCTGTGACATTCTCGTAGCGTCCGATGGATTCAAGTTCACGGGTGAGGTGATATGATACTTCAGCAATTGCAGTGCCTGCATCGAATGCGCAGTACCAAGCCCCACGATCCTGGTCATTGAAACGATTGCCGCCGTATCTTGTATGCGTAAAAGCTGCGTTGATGAAGGTGTGGCCCGGGCGGCCAAACACAAGTTCGCGGAAGTCCAAATCGGGTAGACCTGATTCCTCGGCTTGCAGTCGTCCGTTGGTGACACTTTCCAGAGCCGCCAAATCCTCCAGCGCGCCGTGATTGGCGGCAAGATGCAGCAGGACTGGCTCTTTTAGACGACCCGTCGAAATCAATCGGATAGAATCGCGTTGCGCGAGTTCACTCGTCGGTGGAAATAGCACTTATAAACCACCACGCAGCGCATCTATATGACGGCGGATTTCAAGCATCTTCGGAATGCCGCCCCTGATCATCGTGTCGAGTGGCCGCTGACCGCCGTAGAGTGGACCCTTGTTCGCCAGTCGCACCCATTCATCTGATAATGGCTCCGAGAACAGCAGCTTTAGACCCTTGAATATTCCAATGAGTGCGCTGACCCGTGTGAGTGCGTCCTGAGACAGCACTCCCAGCCACTCGCCTTTTTTCATGCGAAACCAGGTTCGTTCCGAGACATCACCCAGTAGGGCGCAAACCTCGGTGCTGGTGAGCCGCCAAATCTCAGCCAAGCGCACAACACCATCGACAGCGGCGGGGGTGAGCCGTTCACGCGTATCAGCATCCGCTAGATTTGGCGGCGCTGGAAGGGGGCCGGGGTCTATAACCGGTCTGATTGCAGCGGCGATACTCATGAAAACCTCATTTCTGCCTATTGGCACTATATGTACTGCCAAATGGCGTAAATGTCAAGGTTTTCCCCAATATCCTATTTCGTGCCAAGATTTGCATCAAAATGAATGACGAGCCGCAATTTTTCGTTTGGATCTGCTGCGCTTGTCAGTTTGACCCTTAACAAAACTTAGAGTGCAACCTCTGCCCATCAGGCTAACGAGCAATTTGGTGATTCTCAACTCCCAGTTTCCCAGCGATCTGTATGGCCTAAAAGAAATTGGATGTGATATGGCGACAGGGTCAGATCACATCCATCTAGCGAACTCTTCAATTGTGCTTCCGAATGAGGACCTATGATGGCGCTGCCTGTCACGGCTTGCGAAGTGACATAAGCCAATACAATGGCTGAAACCGAAACTCCAAGATGTGTGGCCAATTTTTGGGCGCGCTCAAGCCGGCTCAGATTTTCTGGATTTTCAAAGGCGGTGCGGAGTTCGGGTTTCAATGCAGAAACGCCCGCCTCTGCGGCCTTGCTGAAAAAGCCACGCGCCTGAGATGTAAAGGCAACAACTGGCAAATTGCTCTCACCATAGAATTTCAGCGCTTGATCATCCATGAGGGCATGATCACTATCGAATACTCCGGGGTTGGCTGTGGCAAGGCTCCAAAAAATCTGGCTGACGGAAAATGGCGCAATTCCGTTGGATTTTGCATAATCTTGAGCTTCGGCAATTCGAGAAGTCTGCCAGTTTGAGCATCCTATTGCTGCAATCTTTCCAAGCTTAATCTGGCTGTTCAGGGTCTCCATTATTTCCCCTACAGGACGCGAGGGATCGTCACGGTGGAGATAGTAGAGATCGATCCTCTCCAGGCCCAAAAATTTTAAACTTTCATCAATATCTTGAATGATCTCCTTATGTGCCAGCCTTGGCTTCAGAGCTGTTGCCATATCCGGGTGGCCACCTTTTGTCGCAACGAGAATGTCCTTTGATCCGCCTCTCTCCCTAAGCCAGGCACCAATAGTCTTCTCGCTCAAGCTGCGTTCGCCACCGAGCCAATCCGCATAAACATGGGCCGTGTCTATGAAAGTGCCACCAGCTGCAATATATGAATCAAGCAGCCGAAATGATAGCTCTTTGTTTAGCGCGGAACCAAAAGCTGCAGTTCCCAGCGCAACTGATGACACCCTCGCTTTTGCCATGGGAAGCGCTGCGTATTTCATACCTTGTGCTCCTCGCAAGCAATCTCGTGTTCTGTGTGATTAATGGCAACAGACTATTGCATGTGATCTGGTTCGTCGAGTGATGTCAGTAGCCAAACTGGACAACATCGTGGGCATGTCTGTTCTTGGCCCTTTTCGATGTTTTTTTGCATCTTAAAATTCTTCCGCTTAAGCGGCGTGAGCAGACATGACCAACGCTCGGCATCCGGCAATGGAGTATGTTCCCAAATAAAAGATTGTAGATTCGATTAAACCACAGGATTTCGGTTTCTTCGTTTGCGCTTATGCAAGAATATCAGCCCGCCATCGAGGCGATAATTTGCGTGAGTTTCCCAGCCGCAATCACCTCTCGGCGCTATAGCATGACATCCCGACCTTCGGTCATTGACTTTGCCAATGCATCAAGAACTTTGGCGTTATTGATCGAGTCCTGCGGTGACAGCGGAACAGGTTCGCCTTTCAACAGGGCATCGGCGAAGGCCTCGACCACAAGCTGATAGTGGTCGTTGGCTGGCATGGTCTCCTCTTGGCGCTTGCCGTTCTTGTCAACGGTGATGATCAGGGCCTCGGCGACGAATTTACCCAAGCCCAGCACCAACGCGCGCGGCACATCGATCATACCTTTGCGGCCAATGACTGAATAATGCCCAAGGCCGGAGGTTTCGAAAGAGCAGCTGACTGTGGCCATGCGGCCGCCCGGAAATTCAAGAATACCGCCACATGCGACATCGACTCCGAAGCGTTTGTCAATTTTGTGCCAACCGCGAACGCTAAGGGGTTCGGCCTGCATGATCATGCGCGATGCGCTCACCATATAACATCCCATGTCGAGAAGCACGCCGCCACCCAGAGCCGGATCAAACCGAACGTTGTTGGGATCAGGCGGGCTCATCATATCGTTTGACAGATGCACACGCACCTCAAGCACATCGCCAATGGCTCCATTGTCTATGATCTCGCGCACCCGGCGATGCTGTGGGTGGAAGCGATACATGAAGCTTTCCATCAACGGCAAACCCGCACGCGCAAAGCTTTCAGCAATCCTAGCAGTTTCAGCGGCGTTCAATCCGAGCGGCTTTTCACACAGCACAGGTTTTCCAGCTGCGGCAGCCTTGATCGACCACTCGGCATGCATTGAATTTGGCAGCGGGATGTATATCGCATCGATCGCTGGATCAGCAAGCAGTTCATCATAGGACATAAGTCTTGCACCGGGTTCTTCGCCGAACCGACGCCTCATCTCCGCTGGATCGCGGCTGGCAAGAGCTTCCAACACGCCGTTTCGCGATTTCCTGATCCCCGGCATGATTGCATCACGTGCAATCCATGATGAGCCACCGAGTACGCCCCACCTGATCATTTTGGCCATTTGCTTTTCCAGTTTGTTTGCGACAAGGCTTAAAGAGACGGCAGTTGATAGGCTTGGAGGAGAAACAGCCTCCGAGCCTTCAGTTCCACCAGCCCTTATGATCTTTCTTCGGCTGGCGCAGCACGCCACCTTCGCTATTAGGTTCAATCTCCAAGAGATAGCGATGCACAGGGCTCATCCGGTCATAGAGGTCTTTAGTGAGGTGATCGATTTGAGTGAGTTGTTGAGGTAAATCTCGGCGCGTATAGGTCATGTGAAGCATGCGGCGATGCGCGTCATCTTTTTTTAAAGTGCCGCTGTGCCACATCGATGCGTTGCAGATGATCGCAGCTCCCGCAGGGGCGGTGACCATGATTTCGCCGGGATAAGGCGCAGCCAAATCTTTTGGAATGCGTTTTTGATCTTCGGCGGACAACGGCTCAGGCTCCCAGTCGCCAATATTGACGTAAGGCACATTGATAGCCGGCCAAAGATGAGAGCCCGGCACAATACGTGTTGGACCATTTGTCAGGGTCATGTCATCAAACATCAACATGGCATTCATCACCCACCAATCATCGACAAAGCGCTTTGGCACATCCACATGCAAGTCTTGTTGTCCATAGCCTTGGTTGGGATCGCGCAGGTTGGAGCCATGTACTTTGATTTCGCCAAGCATGTAATGGGCTGCAGCCAAAACCACGGGGATGTTCAGACACACATCAAAGGCATCAGACTTGTTAAAAATGTTTGATAACCGTCTGGCGCCCGGCTCCACATGCACCTCATGTCCGCCTTGGCCTGCTTCGGTTGCATGAGTTGTCTCAAACGCATCGCATATTTTTTTCACATCCGATTTGGACATCGCGTTCTCGACGATGAAATAACCTTCTTCGTCAAGCTGGCGTTTTTGGCTGGCGGAGATCGCATCGGGCCTAATTCCCAATTCGTGAAGTGCTTGCTTAGTGTAC